>JBIIPZ010000069.1:0-6019 GCA_044342325.1 Terrimicrobiaceae bacterium | reverse complement strand
GTGGAAAACCTCGCGGCAAATGGCGGTGAAATCAAGCGTCCCCCTTGCCATGGATTTTCAAAAATCGGGTGGAATCATCTGTCTACTTCAGCTATGGATAACACCGTCATGAAAAAGCTCCCCGTTATTGCCCTCTCGCCTCTGATGTCCCTTTTGCTCTGGCCGAGCACGCTTCACGCCCAGTCTCAAGCTGCAGCTCAGGAAAACGAAGCCGCCTACGGGTTGCTTTCGAACGCCGATTACAAAGGCGCCGCCGCAGCCTACCAAGGCATCATCACAGGCTACCCCACGGATATCCTCGTCCAGTCGGCTACCATCCAACTCGGCGTCTGCCAATTTTACCTTGGTGAGTTCGACAAGGCTCTTGCCAGTTTGGAAAAATCAAAAACTGGTCCAGCGCTCACTCCTGATCAGTTTCAGATGATCGACAACTTGCGCGCCCAGATTCTTGCGTCCAAAGCCATGGCGCTTCCGCCCACCGATGCAAGCCGCAAGGGCATTTTCGAGCAGGCGATCAAAAGCTACACTGAATTCGCTGCGAAGTATCCCCAGTCCCCTGACCTCGAGGCGGTGGTTTATGGACGCGCGCTCTGCGAATACCAGATCTCTGACTTCGACAAGGCTGCAGCCACTCTGCGTGAGAATATCCAGAAGTTTTCGGCTAGCCCAACCATCGAAGGTAGTAAAAATCTTCTCGCCATCACGCTCGCTACACAAGGCGGCGATCAACTCACAAAGGACGGCGGTGACAAGGACAAAGGCCTCGAACTCCTCAAGCAGGCCGAGGACCTTCTGCGCGGGATCATCACGAGCAAAAAAGATCTCGCCCTCGTGAATGACGCAAATTTCCAACTCGGCGAAATCCTCTTCATGCGCGCCGCATTCAGTCCCGAAGCCGACCGCAAGGGGCTCTACGAACAAGCCGCCGCCGCCTACATGGCCGTGCTGCCCAAAGAGGACATCGTCGCCATGCAACAGGAGAAGGTGAAATCCTATGGTCCTCAGAAAATCGCCGCCCTCCGTGCAAAGAACCTTCCTCTGAAAAACAAGCTCGATAAGGAAAACGAACGCGAACTCAAAAAACTCGCCGAGATCAGCGCCAAGCCCGATCAGACCGCGCAGGCCCTCCTCAAACTCGGAGAGATCTTTTTCAATGCCGGAAAATACAACGAATCCCGCGTCGTCATCACCCACATCGGACCATTCCTGACCACCGATGACGACAAGATGCGCGCCCTCTACTACAATACGATGGGCTACATCGTGCAAAACGCCATGGACCCCGCCCTGAAAGGCTACGAGCAGTTCCAAGCCACCTATAAAGGTAAGCCGATTGCGGAAAATCTGCCCTTCATGATTGGTAATATGATCCTCGCCCAAGGCGACAGCGCCGGGTCGATCCGCTACTTCGACGAGTCGATCCAGTCCTACCCTCAAGGCCGTCTCTCTGGCCTCTCCGTTGCGCAGAAGGCACAAGCCCAACTCGGCCTCAAGCAATACGACGAGGCGCTGAAAACCTTCCAGGATAGCCTTCAGAAAAATCCAACGCCTGATGTCGGAGTTGTTGCCCAGTTCGGTATTGGCAACATCTACCGCGATACCTCGAAGTGGGATGATGCCATCAAGGCCTTCAAGCTCACTGTTGAGAAGTATCCCGGCACTCCGCAGGCTCTAGAGTCAGCCTACTGGATCGCCGCCTGCACGCAGCAGAAAGGCGACAACGCCGGAGCCATTCCGCTTCTCGAGGCTTTCCTCAAGGCGAATCCCGAGACCCCGCTCACCCCGCTTGCCACCTTTGTCCTCGGAAACGCCCAGATCGCCACGGGGCAAAACGACGCCGGTGTGGCCACGCTCACCAAGGTCGCCGAGCAATTCCCCGACTCGCCGCCGGCACCCTTCACCTACTTCTCCCGCTCCCAAGTCTTCGCGGCGGCCCAGAATGTCGCCGAGGTCAATAAACTCATGCGCGAGTTCATTGAGAAGTATCCGAAGGACGATAAGGTCTACTTCGCCTACAATAGCATTGGCCAGAACTCCGCATCCGCCGGCAATGTTGACCTCGCCATCACCACTTGGCGCGAGTTCGTGGAGCGTTATCCTGACCACGCCAAAGCCCCCTCGGCGCTTGTCACCGTCTCGGAACTCCAGCGTGCCACCGCCGAGCGTCTCGCCACGAACTACACTTCTCTCAACGAAACCGACCGCGTGAAGTGGAAGGAAGCCGTCGACGGATCCTCCACGACCATCGAGAGCCTCCTCGCGAAATACCCGCAGAGCGCCGATGTCTCGCCCGCGCTTCAGTCCCTCCTTGCCAGTCAGCGCATGCTCATTCGCTCTGGCTTGAAGGACGATGCCGCCGTCGAAGCCGCATTCCAGGCCCAGGCCGACCAAGCCGCCGATCCCGCCGCGCGCAGCAAGATCCTCTTCGCTCTCGCCGGCTTCATTGCTGAAAAAGACAAGCCACGCGCCCTTGCCAAGATGACTGAGGCCTACAACGCGCAGGTCGTTTATGGTCCGAAAGATCTCGATGTTTTCGGTCTCGCCCTCGTCGATTCCGACAAGGTGGACGAGGCTCAGGCTGTGTTTGAAAAACTCGCCACCGACTATCCCGCTCCCGCCGGTGTCGCGCCAAATGCCGCCCCGCCGCTCGTTCAGGAAGCTCAGGCCACATCGATTTTCGGCAAAGGCCGCGTCGCCCAGAAGCGCGGGCAGACCGCCGAGGCCGGCCAATTCTTCCAACAACTCAAGAGCACCTATCCATGGTCTCCGAAAGTTCTCGAAGCCGACTACGGTATCGCCCAGTCGCTCCGCTCGCAGAAGAAGCCCGACGAAGCCATGTCGCTCCTCGGCGGTATCATCCGTGCACAAAATGCCACCGCCGAACTCCGTGCCAACTCCTTCCTCCTCTACGGCCACATCATGAAGGATAAAATGAATGCCGAAGCGGATCCCAAAAAGAAGGCCGAGCATTGCGGCGCCGCTATCGACTTCTTCATGAAGATCCCGCAATTCTACTCAGGCGTTCCTCTCGCCGCCGCCGAAGGTCTCTGGGAGGGTGGTCAACTCCTCGAGGTGCAGGCCGCCACGCTCACCGAGGAAACCAAGCCCAAGAAATCCGAGCAACTCACCCGCGCCAAGGCCTCCTACAGCCAAATCGTGAAGGATTTCCCGAGCGACAAATTTGCCGACCAAGCCAAGCAGCGCCTCCAAGCGCTCGGAGGCAATTGATCCTCTCACATGCCCCGCGCCGCAGCAGGTTCCAGTAGCACCTCGAAGCAAGCCGCCCACGCATCTGAAATGGCTCGGGAGCTCTTGAAAAGGCTCCCCGCAATCTACCCCGATGCCCACTGCGAGCTCGACTACTCGAACCCGCTCGAACTCCTCGTCGCCACCATCCTCTCCGCGCAGTGCACCGACAAGCGCGTCAACCTCGTTACGAAAGACCTCTTCCAGCGTTGCCGCACCGCAGCCGATTACGCTGCCATTTCTCAAGAGGACCTCGAGGCTCTCGTCCGCTCCACCGGCTTCTACCGCAACAAAGCAAAAAACATCCGCGCCATGGGTGCCGCCCTACTCGCCAAGCACGGCGGTGAAGTGCCATCCACCCTCGAAGCCCTCGCTGCACTGCCCGGCGCGGGACGCAAGACCGCGAATGTCGTCCTCGGAAATGCCTTCCATAAAAACGAAGGCGTCGTCGTCGACACCCATGTCGGCCGTCTCTCCCAGCGCCTTGGCCTCACGAAATTCACCGACCCCGTCCGCATCGAGCAGGATCTCATCAAACTCTTCCCTCGCGACTCCTGGACCCTTTTCAGCCACTGGCTCATTTTCCACGGACGCCGCCGCTGCTCCGCCCGCAAACCCGACTGCCCGAACTGCGAACTCCGCGACATCTGCCCCTCGTCGCAGGAAATGCCCGCCAGCTGAGCTCCTTCCACCCACGCCATGCAGCAATACCACCGCCTCCTTCGCCTTGTCCTCGACGAGGGTCGATTCAAATCCGACCGCACCGGCACTGGCACGTATTCGATTTTCGGTGCCCAAGAGCGCTTCGATTTACGCCAGGGTTTTCCCCTCCTCACCACGAAAAAACTCCACCTCCGCTCCATCATCCACGAGCTGCTCTGGTTCCTGAAAGGCGAGACAAACATCGGCTATCTTCGGGAAAACAATGTCACCATCTGGGACGAATGGGCCGATGAGGAAGGCAACCTCGGCCGCGTCTATGGAGCGCAATGGCGCGACTGGCGCGGAGCGGATGGCACTATCATCGATCAAATCGGCCGCGTCGTCGAAGACATCAAAAAAAATCCCGATAGCCGTCGCCTCGTCGTTTCGGCATGGAACCCCGCCGAGCTCCATCTCATGGCCCTCGCGCCATGCCATGCGCTTTTTCAATTCTATGTTCAGGACGGCGAACTCAGTTGCCAACTCTACCAGCGCAGCGCCGATCTCTTCCTCGGCGTGCCCTTTAATATCGCCTCCTACGCCCTCCTCACGCTCATGGTCGCGCAGGTCTGCGGTCTTCAGCCCGGCACATTTGTTCACACCTTCGGCGACCTCCACCTTTACGCTAACCACCTCGAGCAGGCCCGCCTGCAGCTTACGCGCGAGTGCCGCCCATTGCCGCGCATGCTGCTCAATCCAGCCCGCACACGCCTAGAGGATTTCGTCTTCGAGGATTTCACTCTCGAAGGCTACGACCCGCACCCTGCTATCAAAGCCCCCATCTCTGTCTAATCCATGATCGCTATCGCCGCCATGTCCCGCAACCGCATCATCGGAGTTGATGGCCGCATTCCTTGGCATATCTCCGAGGATTTGAAATTTTTCAAACGCACAACCCTCGGCCACATCATCGTCATGGGACGAAAAACCTACGACTCCATCGGCAAGCCGCTCCCCGGCCGCGAAAATTGGGTCGTCTCCCGCGAAGCTGACATCGCCGGAGTCACTGTCCTCCGCTCCTTCGACGCCATTGCAGAACCCACCGACGGCCGCCAGCTCTACATCATAGGCGGAGCCCAACTCTACGCCGCCCTCTTGCCCCGCTGCACCGAACTCCTCCTCACCCGCATCAACCGCGAATTTGAAGGCGACACCTTCTTCCCCGAGTTCGAAAATACCTTCGACACCGGCGAAATCCTCGAATCCGGCGATGGCTACGAAATCCGTCGCCACCGCAGAAAATAAGGGAGGGCCATCCTCCGGCATGGCCCAAGATTCAGCCGCGACGCGGCGTCATGGAGATGGTGGGATTGGCGAAATTATTTTTTGGCGATCGCGCAGTGAGTCGGTCGCGGGGTTTCTGAGCGGGGTGGTGTCTGGGAGTGGTTCAGCGCTTTCCGTGATGGATATTTGGGGCATGCGAGACGATGCCCCTCCAAGCGGTCGGCGCGCGCTGACTCATGGGAGGGCCATCCTCTGGCATGGCCCAAGATTCAGCCGCGAAGCGGCGTTATGGAGATGGCGGGATTGGCGAAATTATTTTTTGGCGATCGCGCAGTGAGACGGTCGTGGGTTTTTGGACGAGGTGGTGTCTGGGAGTGGTTCAGCGTTTTTCGTGATGGATATTTGGGGCATGCGAGACGATGCCCCTCCAAGCGGTCGGCCGCAGCGACTCGTGGGAGGGCCCATCCTCCGGCATGGCCCAAGATTCAGCCGCGAAGCGGCGTCATGGAGATGGAGTGACTGGCAAAATCATTTTTCGGGGATCGTGCGGCGAGTCGGTCGCGGGGTTTTTTAGCGGGGTGGTGTCTGGGAGTGGTTCAGCGTTTTCCGTGATGGATATTTGGGGCATGCGAGACGATGCCCCTCCAAGCGGTCGGCCGCAGCGACTCGTGGGAGGGCCATCCTCCGGCATGGCCCAAACTTCAGCCGCGAAGCGGCGTCATGGAGATGGCGGGATTGGCGAAATTATTTTTTGGCGATCGCGCAGTGAGACGGTCGTGGGTTTTTGGACGAGGTGGTGTCTGGGAGTGGTTCAGCGTTTTTCGTGATGGATATTTGGGGCATGCGA
>JBIIPZ010000015.1:0-64392 GCA_044342325.1 Terrimicrobiaceae bacterium | reverse complement strand
TCTTGGCGATTTCCTTTTTGCCGCCGATGGTGACCTTGGAGGCGTTGAGGACAACGACGAAGTCGCCGGTGTCAACATGCGGAGTGAAGATGGCTTTGTTTTTTCCGCGAAGGAGATTGGCGGCCTGGACGGCGACGCGGCCGAGAGGCTGACCGGCGGCATCGATGACCCACCAGTTGCGCTTCACCTCTTCGGATTTGGCTGAGAATGTTTTCATCGTGATTAATTGAGAGTCGGGCAGACTGAACAAACCGCTGCAGTGTGTCAAATTCTAAGACAAAGTTTTTCTGTCTTTCATTTGATCCGCAGTTTGTCGGGCTCAGCAGCGTCCGTTGAGAAAGAATGTTTTCACTTGGCCGAGACCTTTGCATTCGACCATGCCGCGTTCCTCGAGGAGGAAATGCGAGTCCAGTGTGGATCGGGTTTGTTCGGAGAGGTGGATTCGTCCGGGCATGCCCGAGGATTCCATGCGGCTTGCCACATTCACGGTATCACCCCAGAGGTCGTAGGTGAATTTGATCTTCCCGATGACGCCCGCCACGACCGGCCCGGAGTGAATGCCGACACGCATGGCAAGCTCGGTGCCGTTTTTCTCGTTGATGCGCTGGAGTGCTCCGACCATCTCGATGGCGGTGTCCGCCACCGCATGGGCGTGGTCATCGCGGTGGTTGGGGAGGCCGCCGACAAGCATGTAGCAATCGCCGATGGTCTTGATTTTTTCGACGCGGTGGTTTTCCACGATGTTGTCAAAAGCTGTAAAGATTTCATTAAGCATCCTCACAAGATCATCGGGGGTTGTCTTGCGTGAGAGCGCGGTAAAGCCGCACAGGTCGGCGAACATCACAGAGACGATATGGTGGCCGTTGGCTATGGTTTTCTCGCCGCCTTTCAAGCGGCCTGCGATGGCTCCGGGGAGGATGTTCAGCAGAAGGCGCTCCGATTTTTCTTTTTCAAATTCCACGAGCTCCTTTTCCGCTTGGAGTTGGGCAAAGCGAAGCTTGTCGAGATTGCGGAGGCGTTTCTTTTCGAGGGATGTCGTGACGCGTGCGCGGAGGAGGGTGGGGTTTGGAGGCTTGATGAGATAATCCTCGGCGCCTGCTTCGATGCACTGCACGGCGAGGTCAATCTGCTCATTTCCCGAAATGACAATCGTCGGAGTGCCCTTGATGCGGCTGTCGAAATTCATGTTCGTCAGCACCTCAAGCCCATTCATCTCAGGCATTTCCATATCCAACAGCATGAGGTCGTAAGGTTTTTCCAAGAGCTTTTTGATGGCATCACGGCCGTCCACTGCTGTCTCGATATTGGTAAAGCCCAAATCTTGAAGTGCTTTTGTGAGAACCATTCGCATTAAGCGACTGTCATCGACTACTAGGACTTCCGACTTTTTTAAGGAATCGGCGACTTCCTCTGGTTTGATTTCAGCTAAGGAATCGGCTTCTGTGGAAACTTGGTTGCTCATAGGATCGTTACACTGCCTCGGTCTGGTCAGGTTCTGGTTTGCGTTCTAGGTTAATAATTCGGGATACTTTAGAAAGGAGATTTTCGTCTTCAAACGGTTTGATGATGTAGTCTCGGACGCCCAGTCGCGCTACGGTGGAAATAATCTCGTTGCTGTCTTCCGCAGTGAGCATGATCACTGGAGTGCGTTTGATGTTATCGTGTTCACGCATCTTGCGAAGCATCGTAACGCCGTCCATGACTGGCATATTGTAGTCCAGCACGATGAGATCGGGTTGATGGGTTATGGCTGCTTCCAAGCCTTCCATGCCGTCGGCGGCTTCGAAGAGTTCGCACTGAAAAGGACGGAATACGCGTTTGACCATCATGCGCATGGTGCGGCTATCGTCGACACTCAGTATTTTTGGCAGGCTCATGGTTGTGTATGGATAAGAATTTGAAGATTGATCCGGTCTATCCCGCAGATCCACTCCGTGCTGCATAATTCCGAGCCTGTTGTCTCTCGAAGATCAATTCGAGAGCCGAAGGTGATGGTTGGGGTGCCAAGAACACCGGGAAATCCCGCTGTGGTGAGTTCGCTTTTGATTCGCCCGGAAATCATATTGCAAAGCTCGCCAGTGGCATCCTCGATTTCCTCTCCCTGACCTTCGCAGCCGATGAGAATTTTGGTGGCTTTAGCGGCGAAGGTTTCTGAAATCTGCAGGAGCACAGAGGCTTTCACTCGCTCTCCGGTGATCGATACAGAGGTGTGAAATGTTTTGAAATCAAGAGTCTCATCTGAAGACTCGACTGGCACGAGGGAGAGCTTGAGTTGCTTGGAAAAAATCTCCTTCAGTGCGCGCTCTGCCGTGTCCGCGAGAGGGACGGTGAGTTGGGTGGAAGGCGTCATATTTTTTTTGCGGTCTTAGCAGTTATCGCCGAGAGGATGGCCTGTGGCATCTTCGCGAGTGGGAGCACCTGATTTGCGGCGCCCAAGCGGATGGCCGCCTGCGGCATCCCAAACACGACGCAACTTTCCTCGGATTCAGCCATGGTTTCCGCGCCGGCCGCCTGAAGTTCCTTCAGTCCCATTGCGCCATCGACTCCCATTCCAGTGAGGAGTGTAGCCACCGCGTGTGAGCCGGCGTGGGTTGCTGCGGATCGGAAAAGAATATCCACCGCTGGGCGACAATGGTGGACTGGTGGAGATTGGCCAAGACGCACCCTATAGCCCATGCCAAAGGGCACGAGGCTCAAATGAAAATCCCCAGGAGCGACGAGGCAGTTGCCGGGCTTGAGTTCCTCGCCGTCTATGGCTTCACGCACCGAGAAGGGGCATAGCTCATCGAGATGATGGGCCATGATTCGAGAAAAATTGGCGGGGATGTGTTGCACGACCACGATGGGGGGCAATCCATTAGGGAGTCGTGGCAGGAGGTAGCGCAGAGCTTCGACGCCTCCGGTAGAGGCTCCGATGACAATGACTCTGCGAGGCGAGAAAGTCCCGATTGTGGTTGGGCTGGGCGCTGCAACGACCCTGCGCTCCGCCTTTTCTGCCGCCCCACGGCGACGGGAGCGTGCGGCTCCTTTGACATGGAATGCCAGCGAGTTTGAGATGTGCGCCATATTGCTGTCGCCACGCGGCTTGCCGATCACATCAATCGCCCCGGCGTTCATGGCTTCCATGGCTTTGGCAGACCCTGCTTGGGTGAGGGAGCTGATCACGACGACGGGGATCGGGTGGTGTTCTTGGAGGATTTTTAGAAATGTCAGCCCATCCATGCGTGGCATTTCAAGGTCCAGCGTGATGACATCGGGCTCAAGGGCCAGAATTTTCTCACGCGCCACATAAGGATCTTCTGCGCCACCGACGACTTCGATTTCCGGGTCGCTGGCGAGTGCGTTCATAATCGCGCGTCTCGCCAGAGCCGAGTCATCCACTACAAGCACACGGACTTTTTTTCCTGTCATCATGGTTTTTGGTAGATTCCCTGCCGGATTGATTTGAGTCCGTGGTTGATTCCCATAAGGCTTTCGGAGTGGCCGACGATGAGGAACCCGCCGGGGGCCAGATAGTGGCTCATGCGTTTCACGGCTTGCTCGCGGGATGGCACATCAAAATAAATCATCACATTGCGGCAAAAAATCACATGCTGCTGCATGGGAATGGGGTATTCGTGCTGGAAGAGGTTAATCCGCTCGTAGCGCACTTTGTCGCGCAGTTCGCTTCGGACACGGCAATTTCCTTCTTGAGCGCCAAAGCCCTTTTGGAAGTAACGCTTTAGCAAATCGGAGGGCACGGGTTCTACTGCATCCATGCGGTAAATACCTTGTTTAGCCGTATCGAGGACGCGCTTGGAGATATCCGATGCGCAAATTTGCCAATCCACCGCTGGAAATGCCCTCAGGAATTCTGAAATAACGATGGCAAGGGTATAAGGTTCCTCGCCAGAGGATGAGGCTGCTGACCAGACGCGCAAGGATGAGCGACGGGCTATGAGTGCAGGAATAAGCTGCGGAAGGATCTTGGCGACAAGGTAATCAAAATGATCGGGTTCACGGTAGAATCTTGTGTGGTTTGTCGAAATAAGGTCCAGGAGTTCCTCGATTTCGTCTTGCGATCGCGCGGATCGCAAGACGCTGCAGTATTCATCGAATGAGTTTAAACCAATGCTCCGGAGTCGTTTGGTTAATCGGCTCGCTAGTAGGGCTTGTTTGTCATTACCGAGTTTGATGCGACTATGTTGATAGACCAGATCCACGATAAACCTGTAAGCCTCGGCCGATAGGGGCGCTTCCTGTGAGGAACTCATCATGGACGCAAACGAGTTTGTCAAAAATTGCGGAAGTCATCGCTCTCCACGCTGTCGCCCGGCATGGGGATCGAGCGTGAAGCCTTGCCTGCAGGGCGCGAGGATTGTTGGTGGCTGCTTGGGTGAGTTGGCTTTGTGCGAATATTCGCATGAGCTTCCTCGATATGGGATGATCCCCCGACCAGCTTGCGGAGTTCGCCGACAAGATCTTTCATTGTTTCGGCTTGGGAGTCGAGCTCCTCGGCGGCGCTGGCACTTTCTTCAGCGCTCGCGGCGTTGCCCTGCGTGACTTTATCCATTTGGCTCATGGCATTATTGACCTGCTGGATACCTTGAGCTTGTTCTGAAGCGGCAGTGGCAATATCCGCGACCAGGGAATCCGTGGAAGAAACCTTTTCTGCGATGAGTTTGAGGGATTCGCCCACTTTGGTCGAGCAAATGGAGCCACTGCGGCTGTTGGCAATAGCGGCCTCGATTTTTTCAGCGGTTTCCTTGGCGGCGGCAGCGCTGCGCTGGGCCAAGGAGCGAACTTCATCGGCAACGACAGCGAACCCTGCGCCAGCCTCACCGGCCCGTGCGGCTTCCACCGCAGCATTGAGCGCAAGAATGTTTGTCTGGAAGGCGATTTCATCAATGTTTTTAACGATCTTGGCTACCTCGGCGCTTGAGGTGTCGATTGCTTTCATCGCCTGCATCATCTCGTCCATGATGCCTGTTCCAGTCTCTGCCTCGGAACGGGCTTCGCTCGCAAGGGACTTCGCCTTCTGTGCATTGTCGGCGGTTGCGCGGATCATGCTGGACATCTCCTCCAAAGCACTGCTTGTCTCCTCCACGGAGGAAGCTTGTTCGCTTGATCCAGAGGAAAGTTGGTTGCTGGCCATCGAAACTTGGCGGGCGGCTGAAGCGGTCTGTAGGGACCCGCGATCAAGATTTGCTGCAAGATCATGGAGTGCTTTGTTGGTGCTGCTTGTCACTTGCCATGCAACGAAGATCGCCACCACTGCGGCAATCCCAAGAGCGATTGAGATGTAAAAAATGGCTGAGTCGGCATTAGCTTCTCCTCTGTTTGCTGCGGCCTGACCCCAATCGATATTATAGTTAAGATTTGCATCCACGGCGCCGACAGCGCGTTCATAAGCAGGATCAAGAACTCCTTGAAGATGTTTGGAAAGAGCTGCAGGGTCATTGGCACTAAAGAGTTCCATTGTTTTCTCAATCTGAACGGTGAATTCCTCATTGGCTTTGCTCGCCTCCGTCCAGAGAGCCTTGTCTTTCTCATCGGAAAGGAGCGCTTCATATTTTTTAAATTCATCGACGGCCCTGGCTGTGGCCTCGGCAAGGATCTTCGTGAGAGCAGCACGGCGCTCGGGCGTGAGCGTATCGTTGAGCTGCTGAATAGCTATCATCTTGTCTTGGACAGCATTCAAAATGGCAGCCTGCAAGTTCAAGCTGGGCATTGTATTGCCTCCCAAGTCGAAAATATTTTGCTTTAAGCTCATAGCTCGGTCCAGAGCGAATCCGCCGAGGGCCAGCGTGATGATCAGCAGGGTTGCGAAGCCTGTGACGATCCGGCGTCCGATAGTCCAATTGTTGATGTTCATGTTTTTTAATGATTTGTGCTAAGAATTATTTGCCTTGCCCGAGCAGGTTTGTATCACGAGCAGAACCGTCAGGAAGAGAACGGGTAATCGATGCATCATCGAGGAAAATCTTTTCGATATCCAAGAGGGTTTTTACTGAGCCTGTGGATGTGGTGACGCCCATAATATACTGTGTATCTGGGGAACCACCAAAATCCGGTGGTGGTTCGATCGTATCATCCCTGAGTTGAACCACTTCTTCCACTGCGTCAACGATTGCTCCCATGAGGTTTTTACTTCCATCCGGGCCGTTGAGTTGGACTACGATAATGCAGGCGCGGTCACTGTAATCCCCTACAGACAATTGGAATTTGGCCCGTAGATCGAGAACAGCGATGACCGTTCCTCTCAGGTTGATCACGCCTTTGATATGGGTGGGCATTCTTGGAACTGGCGTAATCGCGCAAAGGCGAATGATTTCTCGGACATTAAGCACGGGAATCCCGTAGGATTCTTGCCCCAAGCTAAATGTTAAATAGCGGCCCGTTTTTGTTTTGGTATCTGTGGTAGCAAGTATGCTCATCGTTTTTTAGGGTTGGATGGATGCGCTGCGGAATGGTTTTTTTTAGAGTTTTACAAGGGTGTCAACATCGAGGATGAGACCCACGGCGCCGTCGCCAAGCACAGCGGCTCCTGCCAGAAGATTCTGATCCTTGAATGTTTCGCCTAAGCTTTTAATCACGACTTCTTGTTTGCCAATGAGTTCGTCGACAAGAATGCCTCGCATGGCATCGCCGGATTCGACCACAATAATGATGCCTTCCTCATCTGTGGTCGCTTTTACGCCCGTTGTGCCTAAAAATTGCCCCAATCTCAGGACAGGCGTCTGTTTTCCACGCACACTGACCATGGCGCCACGCTCGTGGATTGTGGTGACCATGCCCGGCTTCGGTCGGAAAGATTCGCGCACCGAGATGGTGGGGATGATGTAGCGGTCGTTTCCAACCCCCACGAGCAGGCCGTCAATGATGGCAAGAGTGAGTGGCAGGAGGATATTGAATGTGGAGCCTTTACCAAGAACGGATTGGATTTCGACCTTACCACGAAGTCCCTCGATGTTTCTTTTGACAACATCCATGCCTACGCCTCGGCCTGAGAGGTCCGTGATGGCGTCGGCGGTTGAAAAGCCGGGCATAAAAATGAGGCCATAAACTTCTGATTCAGTGAGTTCGGCGTTCGGTGCGATGAGGCCTTTTTCAATTCCTTTGGCTCGGATTTTTTCGGCATTTAGCCCTTTACCGTCATCTTGAATGCGAATGAGGATGCCGCCGCGTTGGTGCGATGCGGAGAGCTTGATCGTGCCGAGGGCCGGCTTACCGCTCGCCATTCGATCTGCGGGAGCCTCGATGCCGTGGTCCACAGCATTGCGGATCATGTGGACAAGAGGATCGCCGAGTTTTTCAACGATATTGCGATCGAGTTCCGTCTCTTCGCCGTCGAGGACAAGCTGGACTTGTTTTTTTTGGTGAGCCCCAATATCCCGGACGAGTCGGGTCATCTTTTGAAACGCTGCACGCACAGGAACCATGCGGAGAGACATGGCGTTGCGTTGAAGCTCGGAAGTGGTGCGGCTGAGTTGACGAAGGCTGCGGGCAAGTGTGCGGCTTTCGAGATTCTGGACATCTGGATCCTGCATCACCATGGATTGTGCAATCACCAGCTCACCAACAAGATCAATAAGGGCATCAAGCTTGGAGGTGTCGAGCTTTACAAATCCAGAACTCTGATCCTTGATCTCGATAGGTTCTTTGGAAGCCGTGGGAGTCGGGTTGAGGTGGGTGACATTGACTGCGATGGAGGTCGCAGGAGTTTCTTTTGGAGGAATCACCTCGAGCGCCTTTTCGGTCGCTTGGACTTGTAGGGCAGGTGTTTCCCTTTTAGGGGGTGCGACGGGTGATGGTTCCGGCGCAGCGGTAGGTTGTGGGGGAGTGGGTTCTGGTGGCAACTCTCCTCTTAGAGCGGCTCTTACACGAAGAATGAGTTCGCTGGTAGGAACCACGATGGGCTTTCCGGCATTGGTGCCCTTGAGTTGGAGCCCGATTTGGAAAGTGTAGTTTTTCAGGGCGTCCGAACCGGCGAGAATGATGTCGATGATCGGCGTGGTGATGCGGATTTTCGATTGGCGGGCTGCATCGAGGAGAGACTCGAGGTCGTGTGCTAAGTCTTGAAGTGCAATGAGACGCAGAAAGCCTGCAGCGCCTTTGAAGGTATGGAAGGCACGAAAGATCGAGTTGATGGTTCCCGACTCGCTGGGATTATCCTCCAGGACGAGCAGGCCTTGTTCGATATTCTGCAGGAGCTCGACTGACTCTCCGTGGAATTCATTGAGAAGTTCCGCGTCGTCCTTCAGATTCAGAACGATCGCTTTTTCCTGTGTGATTACGGGCTCCTTGGCGACTACCGGCGGAGGGGCAGGTGCAGCGACTTCGGAAACCGGAATCACTTCTCCCGATGCCCAAGCCTCGGGATGCGCCGGGATGGACTTGCCTTGATCCCAAGCGGTAAGCGCCTCTCCGAACCATCCGTGCCACTCATTGAGCAGACTAATGGTTTTTTCAGAAAATGTTCCTGGGCCATCAAATGTCTCGTTGATCCAGTCACGACCTAGGGCGATGCTTTTTGAAACTGGCTCAGGCGCATCCTTATTCAGTAAATCTTCAAGATCCATGAAGAAGCTGTTGATGGGAAGGAGACCTGTTTTCTCACCAGGCACCACGAAAGCCAGTTCCACGGCAAAGCGGGAATGGATATCTAAAGCCTGTGCCAGATTGGACGGAGGCGAGTTTGTCATTATTTGATTGTGAAAAGAAATGATTAGTCCCCGATGCCCAATTTGCCTGCGCGTTTCATATAGCGCTCAGAAACAAACAATCCCGTAATAGCTATTGAGTGCTGACTGGCAATGGGAATTTTCTACTTTACAAAGATTTCACTGAGTTTGAAGGCTGATGAGGGGCATTAGTTCGGCCGGATCGTAGCTAGGACGCCTTTCGTATTTTTTGAAACGGCACCGATGTTCCAGAGGAGGAATCCGCCGCGTGGGCGGGGGGCGATGTTTTTTTCGAGTTGGAGCTGGCGGCTGATCTCGTCGGCTCCCCAACCGTGGGATGTGAGGCGATCCACGGCGATGCCGGGGACGATGGGAACGCCTCTTGGATTCACGGCTGGGCTCCTCCACCAGCGGAGGAGAGATGAGAAACTTTGGGGACCTCCCTCACGCCAATAGAGTTGAGGGGCGAGATAGTCCACCCAGCCGTTTTTCATCCAAGCGACAGGGTCGGCAAAAAGTTGGTTGTATTGATCGACGCCGGCTTTGACATCCGCAGGGGCGCCTTTCGTATAAATGCCAAAAGGGCTGACGCCAAACTGGAGGCCGGGGCGTGTGGAGTGGACGGTTTGGCTGAGTTCGCGGATGAGGGCGTTTACATTTCCCCGCCGCCAATCGGCTTTGGGGAGATTCCCTCCTGCAGCGCGGTAGGCGGCGTAGGTTTTGTCATCGGGGAAGTTGGGCAGGCCGCCTTTTTCCGTGGGGTAGGGGTAGAAATAATCATCGAGGTGGACGCCGGCGATGTCGTAGCGGGTCACGAGATCCCGCACGACGGCATTGATGTGGCGGCGGACTTCGGGTGCGCCTGGGTCCATGTAGAGGACGGTGCCAATCCGGTAGGCGTATTGGGGAAACCTGCGGCTGATGTGGCTTGCGGCGCGAGGGTGCGAGACATTGGCGGCGGCTCGGTAGGGGTTGATCCAAGCGTGGACTTCCAGACCACGCTTGCGGGCTTCGCTGATGAAAAAGGCGAGCGGGTCGTAGCCGGGCGACTGCCCTTGTTTGCCGGTGAGGAATCGACTCCATGGCTCGAGTGGTGAGGCGTAGAGGGCATCGCTCTCGGGGCGCACTTGCAGGAGGACGGCATTCAGGCCGGCGCCTTTGGCGGCATTCAGCAGGCGCACAGCTTGGGATTTCTGCTCCTCCACGCTCAGACCTTGTTTGGAGGGGAAGTTGATGTTGTGAACGGAGGAAATCCAGGCTCCCTGCAGTTCGGCGCGGGCAATTGCGATTGTGGCGAAGAGGAGGATGGCGAGTGGAGCAAGGAGGCGTTTCATTTCAATAGAGGAAAGATTCTTCGGGAGCATCGGTTTCGGTGGTGGATTCGGCAACGATAACTGGCATGTGCCGGCCGCCTTCGACGGGGAAAGTGGCTTTGCCTCGCACTTTCACCCAAGTCATTTTCGGCAGGTCGATGGCGGGGTTGGTTTGGACGCTGATCGCCACGGGGCGTGCATCTGCGGCACAGCACATGACAAAAAGTCGTGTCAGATTGAAGCGGTCGCCCTGTGGATTTCCCGTGAGGGCAGGCAGGAACTGGCCGCTGACTTCGACCTGCTTGTTGTCGAAATCCTCGCGCATTGTGGGTTCACCCGCCGCGTAGAGCAGATCGACGGCCTCTGCCACAATGTAACCATCGGCATTTTTTTTAAGGTAGAGCGAGGGATCCATCATGGTTCCCTCTTTCACGGAGCCATCGGCATTCGGCAGTGCTGGGTCCAGTGGCGGGGAAAAACTTGGCAGGTCGGCGATGTTGTCCACCATGCCGCGATTTAGAACGGCAGTCGCGCCGAAGTTGCTTGGTGAGAGCTTTGTCGCGGCGAGGAGAGGGATCGTCAGCAGGAGGAGAGGAAAAATTCCGATGTTGGAGAGCCCGTGTTTTCCCGACTCGCTGGGAATGGTGAGCAGCAGGGCTAAAGAGAGCAGTAGCAGCACACCTCCCGAGATGGCGGTGTAGATGTGAAAGGCTGGGTGCAGGTAAGAGGCGATGCGATTCGAGAGGTAAAAGTAGCTCAGCACGATGCCCCAAACCATGAGGACGCCGGAGGCTGCAAATCGTGAAAGGATGCCGGTCATGGCAGGACAACTGCGAGCCTCAGGCAGAGTAGGCCGATAATGACAAAAAGCCCTACGGCCAGGGCGGCAACAAATCGGCGCGTGAATACGGCGCTGTAAATGAACGCCAGCTTGAGATCCATCATGGGACCGAACACCAGAAAAGCCAGTTTCGCAACCGCCGGAAAGGCGACGAAGGTGGCCGCGATAAAGGCATCCGACGAACTGCACAGGGACAGGATTCCCGCAAGTGTCATCATGGCGGGAACTGCCAAGCGGTCATCGAGCGACAGCGGCAGGAAAAGCTCCTGATTCACCGCCGTGCTGAAAACCGAAGCCACGCCAACTCCGAGGATGAAATAGACCATCACATCCAGAAAATCCCGCACTCCGGCCTCCATCGCGGCGATGAGCCTGCGAAGAAAAGGCAGGGCTGACGGTCCACCCTCTCCCGCAGGGCCGGAGAGAGTGACAGACTCCAGAATGGTTTTTTTCAAAACCGCTCCAATCGGGAGGTTCAGCACGGCGAGGCCGGCGAGCACGGCGACAAAGAACCCGAGCCCGAGTCGCAGGGCGGTGAACTCCGCTGCGCCCTGTCCACGGAATGCGGCGTAGGTGCTCAAGGCGGTGATTGGATTCACGATGGGTGCTGCCAGCATGTAGGCGACGGCGCTGGAGACAGGCAGGCCCTTGGCGATGAGGCGGCGGATGACCGGCACGATGCCGCACTCGCACATGGGAAAAACGACTCCGAGCACCCCGCCGAGGCAGACGGCGGCGAATGCGTTGCGAGGGAGGAGTCGCGTCATCACGCGTGCCGGAAGGAATTGCTCGATGAGGCCGGAGAGCAGTGTGCCGAGGAGTATGAATGGCACGCCCTCGAGAAGCACACTGATGAAAGCGTAGGAAAAATCCTGCACGCTGAATGAAAACCACGGCGCGTTCATGGGGACTTGGCTTTCTCGCGGCGTTTGCGTGAGAGGTAGAACCATCCGCCCGGGAGTCCCCAAAGCAGATAAACGACCATGCCGGTTATAGAGACCAGCATGCCGGTGCCCTTGGCCACACCGCAGAGTTCATGCAGGAGTTCATCGAGAAGCGCCTCGCGAACGCCGATGCCATTCAGGCTGATCGGGAGCGAGGAGACAGCCGTCACAAGCGGCATGATCGACATCATGTCTAAAAAATTCACCTTCGGCGTGAAGGCGCGCGCCACGAAATAGAACGCCGCAAAAAATGTCACCAGCATCGGGATCGTGTAGAACGCGCCCAGCAAGGCCTCGCGTCGGTTCTCGATGCAGAGTTGCCAGAGCGTGGAGAGCTTCACGATGGCCTCGCGGAAAGGCATGCCAGGCGGGAGGCGTTCGACCAAGTGGCGTTTCGTGAGAACGAAGGACGCCGCCAGGCCAAGCGCCATGGTGAAAAGCACAATGGCGAAAATTTTCATCGTGTTGCCGACAGTGAGGCTCTGCGCGAACCATTCCGTGCGCCCCCAAGCGAAGGCGAGGCCCATGGCGACAAGCACAAGAATGGCGAGGAGGCGGTCCACCGCGACGCTGAGAAAACCCGCCGTGCGGTGCTCGGGTTGTTCCCTCATGAGATACAGCACACGCACCACATCCCCGCCCGTGGTGCCGGGGAGGAACTGATTGAAAAATGCTCCGATGAAAAAAAGGCGAGTGGTTTCGGCAAGCGGAACATGCAGGTGCAACATTTTCAGGAAAAGCTGCCAGCGGATGATGCCGAAAAACTCGCAGGCTCCAGCGGAGATCATTGCGGCAAGTAGCCACCACACATCGGCCCGCGCGATGGACTCAGCCATGTCCGCCCGGCGGGCGGGATCGTGGAGAAGCCACCAGAGGAGGCCTATGGTGACGAGAACCTGGAGGATTTTAACCAGCCATTCTCCAAGGGGGGATTTTTTCTCCCCTCCGTCGGGTTCGTTTTTTTCGTCTGGATCCAACCCGTTTTGTGGAGCCATTTCAGGAATTACTCTGCGCCGACGACCTTGCTAATTGGCGCTTTGCGGCGCCTGGTGGTTTTGGCCGGTTTCGATGGATCAGCCGTTCGTTTGCGGGCGCTCGTGGGCGCTGGCTCCAACGCTGGTTCCGGCTTTTGAGTATTCAGCAAATCGAAGCCTGGGAAGACTGGGTGAGACTCCATCTCGTCTCCGGGGGCGTGACCGTTCACTTTTTTGCTCAGCGGCACTTCGTCCGTGGAGGGTGTCTTTTTTTTACGAGTGACGGGTTTTTTTGCGGTTGCCGTGCGCTTTTTCGGAGAAGGGGTTTTTTGGTGGTGGAGGCGGCGGGCATTGAGGAGTTCGGGAATTTCGAGTCCCTCATCTTCGAGTCCCTCGAATTGTTTTTCGACCGGGGATTTACCACTGAGGTGGTCTGCCGTGGCTTGAAGCAGTCGAGTCACATTTGTTTCCCAAGTCGCATGGGCTTCGTAGCCTTCCCAGTCGGGTTCGGGAAGTTTCCCGTGGAGTAGCGTGGCCATGCCATCCGCCACGGCATCGCTCGAATCCGCTTCCACATAGACGCCGAGTCCGAAGTGTCTGACGAGATCCTCCATCGGGCTTGCGCCGCTTGCAGCCAGCACCAGGCGGCGGGCGTTGACGGCTGTGGTGAGCGTGGCCGTTTGGGAATGGAAGGATCCTGCATAGGTGAGCAGGATGTAGTCCGCTGCTTCGAAGTAGCTGAGGCGTTTTTCATCCGCTACGAATTCGTCGGAAATATAAATACGCTTCGAGAGCCCCAGGTCGTCGGCGAGCATTTGATAGTATTTCAGAGGCTTGTCCTTGTGGGATGAAACACTGCCTATGATCACCAGGTGGACATCCGGATTGTCATTGAGGGCTCGAATGGCAAGATCGATGTTCTTGTGGTTTCGAATCGTTCCGAAGGCGAGGAAGACTTTTTTACCGCGAGGAACTTTCCAGCTGGCGCGGATGGTTTTGGGGTTTTGATGGATCGCCTTGGTGGATTCAGGGCCGAGAGGGACTTCGACCGGATGTATGTGGCGGGGCAAGTGACTGGCCCCGGAGAGGCGTTTGTGCGCTACGGCGATTCGGAACGGGCTGAAGGAAAGCCGCGCGCAGAGTGTGGTCCACCATTTAGGCCCGAACGCATGGTCGCGAGCCGAGAAGTGAAGATTCGTCGCATAAACGACACCAAAAAAATTGGAAAGAACGATATGCGGCCAAATCCAGAGGCCGGCTTGAGTGTCCGTGTGGCTGCCTGTGAGCACGATCAATGGCCTTTTGGAGTAAACCTGCCATGCGAAAAGCCACTGATTTAAAATTGTTTGCTTCGCTTTTGCCGCTTTTCTGGAAATTAGGCCGCCTTCTTGCGTTGCCCCCTCGGCCATGCAGGGGAGGTTCGGATAGTCTGCCGGGCGTGTGCGCAAGTAATTGGGACTGCAAAGCACAAGAACTTTAATTCCAAGTTCATGCAGGGCAATAGCCTGACGGTGAACTTGGTCTGCAATCGCTCCGTGTGATCCGGGGCAGTGGATCAGGACGTCAACGGAAGTTTGTTGTTTAGCGGGCATCGTCTCGGGAAATTTTCTTCTAAAAATGGCGCTCTCTAAATGTTGCGTTGCCTTTTTTCATGCCCACTGAGCTGTTAACGCGCTTGTGGGCATTTAAAAATGGGTCTGACCACACTCGGCAGCAAGTCCTTTTTCTTGTTACCTCGGAATGCACAGATGCTCCGCTGCGGCCTTGATTAAAGTCCGGGGCTGGAGTGCATGATGCCGCCATCCGCAAAAATGGTGGTCGCGGTGAGGTAGCTGGCACCCTCGCCGGCAAGGAAGGCAACGACGCTGGCGATCTCCTCCGGCTGGGCCATGCGGCCGAGGGGGATGGCGTCGTCGAGTTTTTTCAGCAGGGAGGGGTCCTTCATTGTTGAGGTGTTGATCGGCGTGGCCACAGCTCCGGGGCCGACGGCTGTGACGAGGATGTTGTGCGGAGCGAGTTCCAAGCCGGCCGTGCGGGTTAACATGCGCATGCCGCCTTTGGAGAGGCAGTAAGCGGTATTTCCCGGCATCGGCCAGTCTTCGTGGACGGAGGTGACATTGATAATGCGTCCGCCGCCACCTTGGGCGATCATTTGCTTGGCGGCGATCTGGGTGCCGAAGAAGGCGCTCTTGAGATTGATATCGAGCACGCGTTGGTATTGCTCCTCGGTCGTGTCGAGCACGGAGGTGCGGGTCTCCACGCCGGCGTTGTTCACGATGATGTCGAGGCGTCCGAAAGTTGAAACGGCGGCATCGACGAGTTTTTGAAGATCGGCGGTTTTGCTGACATCAGCCTGCACATGGATGGCCTTGTCGCCGAGCGCGAGCACTTGTTGCTCGAGCGCCACTGCGGTTTCGGGATGCACGACATAATCAATGACGATGTTTGCGCCTTGTTTGGCGAGTTCCAGAACGATGGAGAGGCCGATGCCGCTATTGCCCCCGGTGACGATGGCTGTTTTTCCTTTGAGTGTCATAGGTCGCGAGATGCTCTTCGTCTCGAGGCTTGCCGGCAATCAAAAAGTGGTCATATTACTCCCCGCTCGAAACACACGGGGGCATAGCTCAACGGTTAGAGCAGGCGGCTCATAACCGCTTGGTTGTCGGTTCGAATCCGGCTGCCCCCATTTTTCTGAACACAAAAAACCGGCCGCGTTACGGGAGTTGAAACCCCGACGCGGCCGGTGTGTTTTTGAGTCAGGAGCGATCAGGCGATCGTTACATCTTTGCAGAGGTAAACATCCTGAATGGCGTGGAGGAGCTTGGCTCCTTCGTCCATCGGACGCTGGAAGGCCTTGCGGCCAGAGATGAGGCCAGTGCCGCCGGCGCGCTTGTTCACGACGGCGGTGTAGATGGCTTCGTTGAAGTCGTTCTTGCCGCTGGCCCCGCCGCTATTGATCAGGCCCGCGCGGCCCATGTAGCAGTTCGCCACCTGGTAGCGGCAGAGGTCGATCGGGTTCTCGCTGGTGAGTTCCGTGTAGATGCGTTCGTCGAGTTTGCCGTAGCTGGATCCGCCGGTGTTGAGGGCTTTGAAGCCGCCGTTGTTCTCGGGGAGCTTCTGTTTGATGATATCGGCTTGGATCGTGCAGCCAAGGTGGTTTGCCTGGCCGGTGAGGTCTGCTGAGACATGATAGTCTTTGTCGCCTTTGATGTTGAAGGCCGGGTTGCGGAGATAGCACCAAAGAACAGTGGCCATGCCGAGTTCATGGGCGAGTGCGAAGGCCTCCGCGACTTCCACGATTTCGCGGTGGGCGTCATCCGAGCCAAAATAGATCGTGGCCCCGACGGCCGCCGCTCCCATGTCGGACGCTGTCTTCACTTTGCCGAAAAGAATCTCCTTAAAGGCGTTCGGATAGGTGAGGAGTTCGTTGTGGTTAATTTTAACGAGAAATGGAATCTTGTGCGCGTATTTGCGGGAGACGGCGCCAAGCACGCCGAATGTCGAGCAAACCGCATTGCAACCGCCTTCGATGGCCAATTTCACGATGTTTTCCGGATCAAAATAAGCGGGGTTTTTTGCGAAGCTGGCTCCGGCCGAGTGCTCAATGCCTTGGTCTACCGGGAGAATCGAAACATACCCCGTGCCGGCGAGGCGGCCGGAATTGTGGATGCGTTGAAGATTGTTGATGACGCGCTGATTGCGGTCGGAGGATGAGAAAATGCGGTCGACAAAGTCTGGTCCCGGCAGGTGGAGCAAATCTTTGGATACGGTCTTGGAAGTATGCTTGAGGAGGTAATCGGCTTTGTCGCCGAGTGCGGATACGATGGTGTCGATCATGGTTTTCGTGAGTGAGCCGCTAGGGTTAGAGGAGGGCTCATTTTTTGTCCAGCGCGGGGAACTTGTTTTTTTCTGACTGGAGGGGTTTTCCATTGACCCCACGGCTACATTTTGGGATACGCACTGGCTCGCGGATCGTTCATTTTCCGACTTGGCGCAGATTTGCTATGCGCTGTGAGGGAGGGGATGGTCATGCGGCCGGGTTGTTCAGTGCTCCTGAACGCTTCATCCGGACTTGCTTCGAAGATATGCTGAAATGATTTCCTGGATTTGTTTTGAATGGGAGCTTGCCTCTCTGGAGTTGCCTGTGCCGTCCGTTCCACCCCTCATCCTGCGACCTGCGGAGAAGGCGGAGGAGGATACGGCCCTCAAGGTTTTGCTCACGGCTTTCGCAATGGATACCGCATGGGGGGACATCAGCCGCAGGCTCGAAGAGGGCATGGGGCGCTATGTGGAAGAAGCCTTCGACAGGCCGGACCCTTCTTGCATCGTTGCTCTCCACGGCCAGCGTGTCATCGGTGCCTCGCTGCTTGATGCCAACCCTGACGCGGGAAATCACCTGCTCAGCGGCCCGATGATTCTCCATGAATACAGGAATCGCGGCGTGGGAAGCGGCTTGCTTGCCTCCTCGTTGATTTTTCTGCGTGACAAGGGGCTCACCAAAGTGCGTGGCGTGACGCGGGCCAATTCGACGGTCTCCCGTTTTGTGTATCCGAAATTCTACAGCGTCCAGTCGCCTTATAATCAAGATCCGCTCCATTCCTCAGGACGCTGATTTTTTCGCTTCCCTCCAGCTGGTTGATCCACAATGCTCCCACTCAGGATGAAGGGATTTTTCGGTCAATACGAAACTGGGGGATTTTTCGACGAGATGTTTGAGGCGGATGGGACCGTTCGCCCCCACTACTTAAAAATTTTGGAGCGTTTCTCGGAAATGGACACGGCTTCTTTCGAGTCCAAGCGGGCTCTGGCGGAAAAGACCTACCTCAACCAAGGCATCACCTTCACGGTTTACAGCGGCGATGAGGGCACGGAGCGCATCATGCCGTTCGATCTTGTGCCGCGCATCATCCCGGCTGACGAGTGGCGCTTGCTTGAGCGGGGGCTGGAGCAGCGCCTGCGCGCGCTGAATCTCTTTTTGCACGACATCTACCACGATCAACGGATCGTGAAGGAGGGAGTGATCCCGCTGGAGATCATTCGCACAGCCAAGCATTACCGCCCCGAGTTGGTCGGGCTTGATGTGCCGCATGATATTTACATCCACATTTGCGGATCGGATCTCATCCGAGGAGCTGATGGCACCTACATGGTCCTCGAGGATAATGGCCGCTGCCCGTCCGGCGTTTCCTATCTTCTTGAGAACCGCCAGGCCATGAAGCGCGTGTTCCCGCAACTTTTTAGCCGTCATGCCGTGCGTTCGGTGGACCGCTATCCTCAGGAACTCCTCGAAGTGCTGCGCTATGTCGCTCCGCAGGGGAATCCCGATCCGACCGTGGTGGTGCTCACGCCGGGTATCTACAACTCCGCCTACTTCGAGCATTCCTTCCTCGCGCGTTCGATGGGTATCGAAATCGTAGTCAGTCAGGATCTCGTGGTGAAAGACGCCTGCGTTTATATGAAAACCACGAAGGGGCTGAAAAAAGTCGATGTCATTTACCGCCGCATCGATGACGATTTTTTGGATCCCACCGTCTTCCGCAAGGATTCTGTCCTCGGCGTTCCCGGCATCGTGAACGCCTACCGCGAAGGCAATGTGAACCTCTGCAACGCCCTCGGCACCGGCGTCGCTGATGACAAGGTGACCTACTACTATGTGCCCGCGATGATCAAATTCTACCTCGGCGAGGATCCCATCCTTCCGAATGTCGAGACCTACCTCTCGGCTGTGGATTCCGACCGGAAATTCATTTTGGAAAACCTGGAGAATCTTGTCGTTAAGGCCGCCAACGAAAGTGGCGGCTATGGGATGATGATCGGTCCAAGCGCCACTCGCGAGGAAATCGAAAAATTCCGCGCGGCGATCATAGCCGATCCCCGTGGATACATCGCGCAGCCGGTCATCAGCCTTTCTCGCTCGCCCTGCTATTTCGATGGAAAATTCGAAGGCCGCCACATCGATTTGCGGCCCTACATTCTCATGGGTGAAAAAACAACGATTGTGCCGGGCGGTCTCACGCGTGTCGCCATGCGCAAGGGCTCGCTGGTCGTCAACTCCTCGCAGGGCGGGGGCAGCAAAGACACTTGGGTTCTCGACGAATCGGAGGCCGCATGCTGAGCCGCGTTGCCGATTCCTGCTTCTGGCTGAGCCGCTACATGGAGCGGGCCGAGTCCAGCGCGCGCATACTCGATGTGAATATCCAGCTCGTGCTCGATTCGGAGGATCAGAGTGCAAATGGCGCCCACGACCTCTGGCGGCCCATCCTCTCGACTCTTGCCGAGCAGGAGCTCTTCGAGAGCCAGCATGGGGAATTAAATGGCGACACCGTGATGGAATTCGTGACATTCGAAAAAACGAACCCCAGTTCGATTCTATCGTCTGTGACGCTCGCACGTGAAAATGCCCGCACCGTGCGCGAGCAGATATCCAGCGAGGTGTGGGAACAGTTGAATCGCCTTTATCTCCACCTCCAGAGTCCTAGCGCCCGATCGGCTTTCCGTGAAAGCCCGATCGGCTTCTACCGCAGCCTTGTCGACCAATTTCACTCCTTCCAAGGCATCACCGACGCGACCATGACGCATGGCGAGGGGTGGCACTTCCTGCAGGCCGGAAAGTATATCGAGCGGGCGGATGCCACATCCCGCGTTCTGGATTTCAAATACCATGTTCTCCTGCCAAGCGGGGAGCGGGTGGGCGGCAATGTGGACATCACGCAGTGGATGGCTGTGCTCCGCTCCTGCAGCGCGATGGAAGCTTACCTGAAGCTTTTTCACGGGCGCGTTACTAGTTGGGAAGTCGCTGGTTTTTTAATACTCCACGACAGCTTCCCGCGTTCCATCCGCTTCAGCGTGGATGCGCTTGACCAGGCGCTCCACAGTATTTCTGGCAGCGAGCGTGGGCATTTCAGCAACGAGGCCGAGAGGCTCTCAGGAATGCTGCGTTCGACGCTCGATTACACGACGGTGGACAGCATTTTCCAATCGGGCCTCCATCAATACCTCGACCAAACGCAGACGCGTATCAGCGAAGTCTCGCGGGCATTGGCCCAAACCTACTGCAGTTGGCTGTGAATCAAAAAGAATCCACCCCGCGTCCACTCACCCTCACGGTATTGGACACCTATGCCTTCGAGAAATTGCTGAAGCGGGTTGCCCGCTCGTTTCAGCTCTCGCTGCGCATTCTGCCGGCACAGCTCCGTCCTGCCCTCTCTCTGGCCTACATGCTGGCGCGGGCTTCGGACACCATCGCCGACGCCTCGACCGCGCCGGACTTTCAGCGCCTCGCGCTTCTGCGTGGTCTGCCCGATCTTTTTCCGGAGAAGTCTCCAGATCTTGGTCTCAGCGGGGCCGAGCGTGAGTTGCTTGATCTCATGCCGCGTCTGCTGGACGCGCTCAAAACTCTTCCCGAGCGCGATGAGATCATTTCCCAATGGCGTATTATTCTTCAGGGCCAGATTTTCGATGTGGAGCGCTTTGTGGCTCCCTCCGCCGACACGCCTGCCGCGCCTTTGACCCCGGAGGAATTGGGGGAATACACTTATCTTGTCGCCGGCAGCGTTGGCGAATTTTGGACGCGTCTGTGCTTCAAGTATGTGCCGGATTACTCCACGAAGCCGCTTGAGGAAATGCTGCCGCTCGCCCGCCGTTTCGGTCAGGCACTGCAGTTCGTCAACATCCTGAGGGACCGCCGTTCGGATGCAGATGCTGGCCGCATTTACATTCCCGACGAGCGTTTCTATGTGGAAATGCAGCATGTCACCGAGTTGCTGCAATCTGCCGCCGAATATACGGCCGCCATTCATCCTCGTGCCCTCCGGGCGGCCTGCGCGCTGCCACTCGATCTCGCCAACCAAACCCTCGCCCTCGTCGCGCAACATCCGCTTGGCGTGGGCGTGAAAGTCGCCCGCTACAAGGTCTGGCTCGCTTTTGTGAAAGCCTTCTGGCGCTGAGCCCGGGCTAAATCTGAGACTCCGCGCGAGTTTGATATCCGGCCACGAATTGCTCTCGAAAGGCTTGGAAGGTTCCCTTCAAAATATGCTCCCGCGCTTGGCGTGTCAGGTTGAGGTAGAAGTGCAGGTTGTGTATCGAGATCAGGCGGAGGCCGAGGATTTCTTCTGCTTTCACAAGGTGCCTCAGGTAGGCGCGGGTAAAGTTTCGGCAGGCATGGCATTCGCACCCTGCCTCGATCGGGCCAGTATCCTCGGCGAATGGCGCGTTCTTGAGATTGATGGTGCCTGTGGCGGTGAAAGCTGTTCCGTTGCGCGCCAAGCGCGTCGGCAACACGCAGTCGAACATATCCACGCCCCGTGCGATCATTTCGATTATCTGCGGCGGTGTGCCGAGTCCCATGGCGTAGCGCGGATGATCCGCCGGCAGAAAAGGGACGGCATTCTCAATGGCGCGGAACATCTCGTTCTCAGGCTCGCCGACGCTCACGCCGCCGACCGCATAACCATCGAAGCCGATTTCCACAAGGGCTCGTGCGCTTTTTTCCCGCAGGTCGGCATGTGAGGAGCCCTGCACGATTCCGAAGACAAGCGGCCGACCTTCGGGCGGTTGGGCGTCCCACCAATCCCGGCAACGGCGAGCCCAGCGCAGTGTCAAATCCAGACTCTTCGAAGCATCCTCATGGCTGCACGGGTGCGGAGGGCATTCGTCGAAAAGCATCACGATGTCGGAGCCCAGGTCGCGTTGGATTTCCATGGAAGTCTCAGGGCCGATGAATGTCGGTGTGCCATCCAAGTGGTTCTGGAAATGCACACCCTGCTCGGTGATTTTGCGGAGCTTCGCGAGGGAGAAAACTTGAAACCCGCCGCTGTCCGTGAGGATCGGGCGGTCCCACGACATGAAACGGTGCAGACCACCAAGGCGGGCTATTAGCTTTTCGCCTGGGCGGACATGGAGGTGGTAGGTATTCCCGAGAATGATCTGCGCACCCAAGCCACGCAGTTCGTCCGGACTCATCGCCTTCACGGTGGCCTGGGTCCCGACCGGCATGAAGATCGGTGTCTGGACAGGGCCCCGGCGCGTATGGACAGTCGCCGCTCGTGCCCCGCCGTGCGAGGCTTCGAGCGTAAAGGAAGCACTCAATGGCTTCTTACTTCTTTGGAGCCGCACCCGCGAGGGCGAGGGAGATGTCGATCACATCCGAGACTTTGTCGAGGTTCTCACCCTGCTTGATTCCATAATCGCCACGATTGATTTGGAAATTCGTGCGGACGACGAGGAGATCGCCTTGAATTTTGCCGCCGGTGCGGTCTGCTAGGCGGCCGGGGAGATAGGTGACTTTGACCGGGACGGTGATTTCCTTCGATACACCCTTCATGGTGAAAACGCCCTTCACATTAGCCGTGCCGGAGTTTCCGTCCTTCTTCGAATCCAAGACCTCCTTGATCTCAAAAGTGATTTCAGGATGTTTTGCCGTATCGAGCCAGTCGGCTCCGAGCATGTGTTCCTGCATCAGAGGATTCGGAACAGTGAGAGTTTTGGCGTCGACGATGATTTTTCCTTCGATGTCCTCTGGTTCGGCTGGATCGGCGGATATTGTGCCGCTGATGCCGTTCGTTGTTCCACTTATGGATTCCAGCGGAGCGTCGAGTTTGAAGACGATATTGTTGACTCCTTTCGGATCCTTGAAGTCGAAAGCGACCTCATCGGCGAAGGCTTGGGTGGCGAGTAGGGCGGTGAGTGCGAGGACTTGGATTTTCATGGCTTTTGGATTTTTTGGTGAAAACAGGAAGCTGGCGGCGAAAATCCCGAAAGACAAGCCGATTCCGACCGCGACGAAGTCCACCCCAGGCACGAATTTTTCCTGCTTCACCTCATAGGAAATACCGGTGATTTCATCCGTTGCAGGGATCGTGACGTAGGTCTTCGTCCATCCCATGTCGGCACCGCTAAACCACCACCACGAAAGGCAGGTCGAGAGGATGAAAAGGGCGAGAAGGCGGGTGATGGTGCGAAGTGGAGATTTCATGGGGCTTTGGGTTTGTTCTGTGGTTCGGCCAGAACCTGCCGGCGAAGTTGACTCATGTTTGGCACTTCCAGAAGCAATCTTTTACCGTCTTTTGAAACAACGCCCGTTGCCGTCACTTTCTCTCCCACGAAGGTTTTGAGAAGTCGCGTGGAGAAATCGCCCTTTTCGGAATTCACAAAACACAGCGCGAGATCGTGGGAGTCGGCTCCCTTGAAGGTCAGGAAACGCCGCGCGCCCTCTTCGCGGAACTGCCCGATTTCGCCTGTGACCGTTGCCGTTTTTCCATCGCGGCGGGCGATTGCTGTGCGCTCTCCAGCGGTGAACATGTCCCGCTCCTCGCCCTCTTCAGCTTGCGGCGGCGGCGTCTTGCTTTGGCTCAGGTTGACCGCCGCAAGAATTCCAGCAAGCGCCAGGATTGTCACCACCGCTGCAATCCACACTGGAAAGCGTCGCGTTGGTTTGCTCGGAACCGCCGGTTGTGGCGGTGCTGGCCTGGCCGCCGCTTTGTTTGCTGCAGGGCGCGCAATTTTTAATCGCTCCAAATCCGCGAGCGCAGCGGCGGCATTTGCTGGTCGGTCATTCGGCGAGAACGAAAAAAACTGTTCAACCCAGGCCGACAGGCCCGCAGGCAAATCCGGCCGATACTCGGCGAGTGGGATGAAGTCGTGCTGCAAATGCGCGGCGATGATGCTCGGAATGCCGGCACCTTGAAACGGATTCCGCAGGGTGAGAGCGCGATAAAAAACACAGCCCAGAGAGTAGAAGTCGGCGCGGTGGTCGATCGGTTGGCAGTTGAGTTGCTCGGGCGACAGGAAGTAGATCGAGCCGGTCAATGCACCCGCGTGGTCCAGGGTTTGCTCGGATGGAGCCGCCATGACCTTTGCGAGGCCGAAGTCCAGCAGCTTGACCCTTGCATCGCCGCCCTCGGTCCAAGTGACCATGATATTCGCCGATTTGATGTCGCGATGCACCATGCCCAGCGAGTGAGCCGCTCCGAGCGCATCTAGACACTGGCGTGCAAACTCCCAAAACACCCGCGCCTCCATTGGCTGGGTCAGGCTGTCCAGACTTTCGCCGTTGATGAATTCCATCACCACAAACACATTTTCGTGGGATGGCAGGAAATCGAAGATCGTTACGATATTCGGATGCTGGAGGCTGGCGAGGCGCTTGGCTTCGTTGAAAGCGCCCGTGGCATCCGTGAGTGCCTCGGCACCGGTATGCACGCTTTTGATGGCCACATGACGATTCAAAAGCTGGTCATACGCGAGGTAAACCGCGCCCTCTCCGCCAGAGCCGAGCTTGCGGTCGATCACATAGCGCCCGCCGATGACTGAGGCCTCGATATCAGATTCCACGGCCGTCGACCTGAGCAGAGGCGGTGCAAAACTCAAGCCGCCATGTATTGCGATTTCGTAACAATCGTCCGAAAGCCCGAGGAAGGGGAGGGGTGTCAGAGGACCACGGCAAAGAGGAGCTGACTACCGTTGCTGCATTCCTGCCCTGGCGGGGTTCGCCGGTCCGCAGTCCATGGCCCCTGACGCCCAAAAACCTAATCGCGGCAGGCAGGCGAGGCAACTGGTAATCCATCGATCTTGCCCGCCGGCCGCGTCCGTGCAAAATCTCACGCATGTCTTCTATCAATCAGGATTCCGTTCGTCAGGCTCTCAGCGCCGTCAAATACCCCGGCTTTTCGCGTGATATCATTTCATTTGGTTTGCTCCGCGATGTGGTGGTGAGCGGATCGGATATCGATGTGCAGCTGGTGCTCTCAACAAATGACACGGGCATTGCAAAAAAAATCCACGCCGACGCGACGGCGGCTCTGCAAGCCATGGGCGGAGACGGCCGTGTTTCTGTGAAAATCGATGTCCAAGCCCCTGCCTCGACCACCGGAGCCGTGGGGCCTGCGAGGATCGAGGGCGTGAAGCATGTCATCGCCGTGGCCAGCGGAAAAGGCGGTGTCGGAAAATCCACCGTCGCTGCCAATTTGGCCCTCGCTCTCGCTCAATCCGGTGCCAAGACGGGGCTCTGCGATTGCGATATCTACGGCCCGAGCATCGCTCTCATGTTCGGCGGAACCAACGAGCGCCCGACGGCTGATGATGACAACCGCATCATCCCCATCGAGCGGCACGGGGTCTCGCTCATGTCCATGGGTTTCCTCCTCGATGATGGATCTCCCGCCGTTTTGCGCGGGCCGATGGTGACCCGCTACACGCAGCAATTTTTGCGTCAGGTCGCGTGGGGCGATTTGGATTACCTCATCCTCGACCTCCCTCCTGGCACCGGTGATATCCAGCTAACCATCGTTCAGACCGTGGCGCTTTCTGGGGCCATCATCGTCACCACGCCGCAGGAGGTCGCGCTCATCGATGCGCGGAAAGCCATTTCGATGTTCGGCAAAACGAATGTGCCTGTCCTCGGAATCGTCGAAAACATGAGCTTCTTCGTCTGTCCGGGGGATGGAAAACGCTACGACATTTTCGGCACGGGTGGGGGTTCCCGCGAGGCGGCGAAGCTTCAGATTCCGCTGCTGGGCGAGGTGCCGATCGAGCCTCTCGTGCGCGAGTCGGGCGACACGGGGCGTCCTGCCGTGGCTGCGCATCCTGGAAGCGCGGCAGCGGGAGTTTTTCAAGGCATCGCCGAAAAAATCCGCGCCATTCTCAAGTAGCTGTCTTCTGAATCAAGGCTGGGCCTCGGGTTGCTTTGCGACCTTTGAGGAATGCTGGTCGATTTTTTGAGCAAGCGCGGGATTTTTTGGATCCAGCCCATGGGCTTTTTGCCAATAGATGACTGCCTCTGTGGTTTTGCCGAGTTTTTCGTAGGCGTCGCCGATGTGATCGAGAACCACAGGGTCGGGCTTCTCAAGAAGCGAGGCGGCGCGGAGGAGTTCGGCTACGGCTTCCGTGTAGCGCCCTTGGCGGAAAAACACCCAGCCTAGGGTGTCGACATAAGCCCCGTTGTGCGGGTCGAGTTCCAGTGCGCGGTGGACTAGTTGCTCGGCGGCGTCCAGATTTTCGTTCTGCTCGGCCCACATGTAGGCGAGGAAATTGTAGGGATCCGGATTTTCGGGATCGAGGCTGATTGCTGTTTTGATGAGTTCCGCCGCCTTCACATAGTGCCCCGCTTGCTCGGCGGCGGCGCCGTAGCTCATGTAAAAAGACGGGTCGAGCATTTCGGGATTTGAGTTCGATGCTTCGATCAGTGTTCGCTCAAATGCCATGAGCGCGGCGGCATGTTGCTTGGATTGGCTGAGGGAGATCGCCCGCAGGAGCGTGAAGCCAGTCAGGTAGGGGAAGCGTTTCTCTGCTTCGACGGAATATTGAAGGGCGACTTCATTCTCTCCAGAGCGAAGGGCAATGCGGATGATGTCCTCGTAGCGGCGTGGATCAATCGGCGCAACCATGAGAGCCTGACGCATGCTTGTGAGGGCGGCGGGGAGTTCGTTTTCTCGAAGTCGTATGCGGGCGAGTTGGTCGTAGGCAGCGAGATTCATTGGGGTTTCTGCAATGACCTCATCCAGTAGGCGCGCGGCAGCGGCATTGTCGCCGGTGTGCGCGTAGCACTCCGCGAGCTTTTCCTTCAACCCAGAAAGTGATGGCTGCTTTTCAAAAGCCGCCTTGTAGAGCTCGACCGCGCTGGCTGCATCGCCGCAGGCGAAATAATAATCCGCCGTGCGCGAGAGGATTTCCGGATCGTTCTCGCCGGTTTGTGCCGCACGATCGACGAGCACGAGGATTTTCTCCCAGTCGCTTTGCAAAATCGGGAGCTTCGAACGCTTGGTATCCCTGATCCGTAGTTCGGCTAAATCCAGCCAGAATGCGGGATTTTTGTTTTCGGATTTCAGCGCCTTCTGAAAAAGCCCCTCGATTCGCTTTTTTTGACCTGTCGCCCGGCAAACTTCCCATAGAATCTCGAAGGCGCTGGAATTATCCGGCGCGATGTCGTGCGCGATGGCGGCAAATTTCTCTGCAAGAACTGGTTTATCAAGTTGGCGAAGGTAGATATTCGCCAGCGCAATAGGCGCCGAGGGATTGCGAGGCGAGGCCTTGACGGCATCCTTCAATACGGAAAGCGCCTCGGTTGTTTCTCCCTGGCGAAGATAGTGCTGGGCGACATCCAAAGCCAAATCACAAAAGGCGGGATCCAACGCCAGCACGCGCTTTTTGTTTTCGAGCGCCTTGTCCGGGCCTTCTGTTTCTTCTTCAAAAATGGCCTGCATGTAGCGGGCGTGGGCTTCGGCTGTTTTTTCCGCCCGCTCGGAAATCTCAAAGGGAATAGGGTGGGCGAGACACTCGGGAACCTGAAAGTCGGCTTGCGAGCCTGCGGCAGAGAGGGAAAAGGCAACCCACCCGGCAAGTCCTGCAACACAGGCTGGCATCCGGAGGCGGTGGAGGTCTGCCGATCGTCCGTTCATTGCTGCTATAATAACCGCTCGATGGCGTTTTTCCATATGGAAATGAACAGCAGCATCTGGCTCAGATTTCTTGAAACCCTCGGAGAAGTCCGCGATAGTCGTCCGCTTCATGGCGAAGCGCTCCACAGCAGTCAAAATTCCGGCATTTGTTGTCGGTCTGGTGCTCCTATTTTCGGGAATTTACCTCTTCGCGTCGCTGGCAAGTTACGATCCCCGTTCAGTTCCAGGCTGGGCACCGATCATCAGCAGCGTGGCCCGATCTGTCGGAGCAAGTCCGAATCTGGGCGGACCACTTGGCGCTCTTCTCGCCGGGTATTCGCTTTTTTTCTTCGGAGGCGCTGCCTATTTGCTCGCCATGGTGACCATCGGCTACGGCTTGGCGAAATGGTTTCTGCCGGGCTACCGCCTGCGTGACAAGGTTCCGTGGGGCATTCTCATGGTTTTGCTTGGGGCCTGCCTCCTGCAACTCCAGCCTATCTTTTTGACCGATTGGAAATCTGACCTCCGCATCGAGGGGCCGGGCGGATTCTTTGGGCTCTGGCTCGGACGGAAAGCCATCTACAATCTCGTCGGGAGCTTTTCATTTTTTCTCCTCTTCGCTCTCTATGTCATCAGCCTTCTTTATGCGCTGACTTCCCATCCCATCCGCGATGGACGCATCGCCTGGAAGGCCTTTCTGGCTTGGCGCGAAGCTCGCCGTGTGGCGCGGTTGCAGACACTCGCGGCTGATAAACGCATCGAGGAGGAACGCGCCGCGCTGGAGAAAAGGGCCGACAAGCTGGAGAAAAAAGCCCGCAAAAAAGGGATCGAAATACCCGAGCCGGAATTGGAGCTCTTCCCAGCTGATTTGCCGGAACCCGAAATCATCGATGCCACGGCCTCATCCGCCTCCAAAAAGCCGAAGCTCTCGGAACTCCGCGCCAACCGCGACACGAAGGATTCGTTTCCTCCCGGTCTCATCGATGTGCATTTCGAGAATTATGTCATGCCCGGCACGGAGCTTCTGGATGCTCCGGATGAGACCGATCGCGAGCCCCTCGACCGCGAGGAGCTGAAGAACAATCAGAATCTCATCATCGAAACCTTGGCTCAGTTCGGCATTAAGGCGACCCCTGGCACGATAACCAAGGGGCCTACGATCACACGCTACGAGGTTTACCCGGATGTTGGCGTGCGCGTTGACAAAATCGTGGCGCTGGAGCGCGACATCGCCCGGGCAACCCGCGCCGAGAGGATCAATATCCTGGCTCCGATTCCCGGGAAGGACACGGTTGGCATCGAGATCGCCAACTCGAAAAAGGTGAAGGTGACTCTTCGTGAACTCTTCGAAAAGGATGTCTGGCGCGAATCCTCCGCAAAGCTCCCTCTCGCACTTGGCATGGATGTTTACGGCAACACGATCATCGGCGACCTTGCCAAAATGCCTCACCTGCTCGTTGCGGGAACCACCGGCAGTGGTAAGAGCGTTTGCATCAATTCTATCATTGCCAGCCTTCTCTTCCGCTACTCGCCGGAGCAACTGCGCTTCATCATGATCGATCCGAAGGTCGTCGAGATGCAGATTTACAATTCCCTGCCGCACCTCATCACTCCTGTCGTTACAGATTCCAAAAAGGTGCTCCTTGCGCTCCGCTGGGTTGTGGATGAAATGGAACAGCGCTACAGGATTTTCGCCAAGTGCAAGGTCAAGAACATCTCAGCCTTCAACGAGCGCCCGCTCCCGAAATCCCAGGCCGAACTGGATGCCGAGAGTGCCGCCAATGCCGCTAAAGAAAATCCGGCCGTCGAGCCTGAAGCGGTGTTTGAGGAGCCTCTCAGCGAGACTGCGGCGCCTTTCGATGACCCGTTGCCTTCTGCGGAGCCTGATGAACTCGAGTCCAGCGAAGAAGAACCCCCCGATGAGGAGCCGATGGCTCCGCCGGTGCGAGTGCCGCGCTCGGACGATCTCATCATTCCAGACCGCATGCCGTTCATCGTCGTGATCATCGACGAGTTGGCGGATCTCATGCAGACCGCTCCGGCAGATGTCGAGAGCGCCATCGCGCGTATTACCCAAATGGCCCGTGCAGCCGGCATTCACATGATCGTGGCGACTCAGACGCCGCGAGCTGATGTTGTGACCGGCATTATTAAAGCAAACATCCCAAGCCGCATTGCATTCCAGGTCGCCTCGAAAATCGATAGCCGGGTTATTCTGGATGAAAATGGAGCCGAAAAACTCCTCGGCCAAGGCGACATGCTTTATCTACCGCCCGGAACCTCGAAATACACCCGCGCTCAAGGTGTGCTCGTCACCGAGGAGGAAATCCACCGCCTTGTGGAATTTGTCTCAAAACAAGCCGAGCCGAATTTCGATAAGACCATTCACGATAAACTCACCAGCACCTCTATTCCCGAGGAGGATGTGAGTGATGAGGACGAGGCACTCTGCACTAAATGCCTTGAAGTCATCCGGCAGGAGAACCGCGCCTCCACATCCATGCTCCAACGGCGTTTGAAATTAGGCTATACACGCGCCGCTCGTGTGATGGATATTCTCGAGCAACGCGGCATCGTTGGGCCCAAAGACGGCGCGAAGGACCGCGAAATTCTTGTCGATCTCAACGAGGAGGGCCAATTTTGAAACACCACGACCATCAGCCCGAAAGCGATTTCTTCATCGGTGCCCGCCTCTCCGCGCGCCGACAAAAACTCGGCATCCAGCTTGAGAAGGCCGCCAAGGATATCCGGGTCTCGGTGTCCCGCTTGAGCCAGATCGAATCCGACGATTTCTCCAGCTTTGCTCATCCTACCTACGCGCGGCTGTTCCTGGTCGACTACGCGAATTATCTGCACGTCCCGCTCGACGAAATTCGCGATTACCTGCCAGGCAGTAAAAAACTCGGCACTACTGAAAATCGCTACCTCGAAGTTCTGCTGGCACGCCAAACCTTCCTTCACGGCGATCAGTTCAAATCCCTTCGCCGCCTTCTCTTTGGTGTCGGTGCCGGTCTCTTGGTTCTTATCCTTATCGGTCTCGGAATCTATTTCTGGAAAACCTGGAAAAAATTGGAGCGCGTCCAGCCGGTTGCCAATGCTTCAGCCACCTTGCCGGCTGCCACGCCGAGACCCGTTGTCTCACCCACCGCCAAACCTCGCCCGTCCGCGACCCCCGCATCCACTCCCGAGGTTGTGCGCGTGCTCCCCGAAGCCACGCCCATACCGGCTACCAAAGCTTCGCCAACGCCCTTCACCCTCCCGCCATTCGAACCCTCTCCCCGGCCGAAACGCCCGCAATGAATTCCTCTACTGAAGTCGCCCCGCGCCGGGTTGGCATGATTAGCCTCGGCTGCGCCAAAAATCTCGTCGATGCCGAAATCATGCTCGGCTCCGCAAAATCCGAGGGATTTGAAATCACCGCCGACCCCGCCGAAGCGGATGTCCTCATCGTGAACACCTGCGGATTTATCGATTCCGCAAAACAGGAGTCCATCGACGCCATTCTCGAAGCCTCCCGCCAGCGCAACGAGGGCAAGCGCCCGGATGCCAAAATCGTCGTCAGCGGCTGCCTTTCCCAGCGCTTTTCCACCGACCTCGTCGGCGAACTTCCCGAAGTGGACGCCTTCATCGGTCTCGATCAGGTGGCAGAAGCCGGCGCTATCTTCCGCCGCGTGCTCGAAGAGGACAAATCCAGCGTCCTCAACCTCGTCACCCCAAAGTCCCGCTACATCCCCGACTTCGCCACCCCGCGCTTCCGTCTCACGCCAAATCACTCCGCCTATGTGAAAATCGCCGAGGGTTGCAATCATCCCTGTAGCTTTTGCGTGATTCCCCAAATGCGCGGACGCCACCGCAGCCGCGCCATCGATTCCGTCGTGCGCGAGATTCGCAGCCTCGTTGCCGAAGGTGTGAAGGAGATCAATCTCATCAGCCAAGACACCACCTACTACGGCATGGACCTCTGGGATGAAAAAGCAGGCCCGCGCCAGCCTGTGGACGCCTCGCGCGGGACCTCGCTCATCCACCTCTTAGATGAGATCGGTGAAATCGGCGGCGAGTTTTGGGTTCGCCTCCTCTACACTCACCCCGCGCACTGGAGCGACGACCTCATCGCCGCCATCGCCCGCAACCCTCATGTGGCCCGCTATGTGGACATGCCCCTCCAGCATATTCATGCCGAAATGCTCAAGCTCATGCGCCGCGAGACCTCGCGCGAGCACATCGAAAATCTTATCACCCGCATCCGAGCAGGTATCCCAGGCATCGGCCTCCGCACCACATTCATCGTCGGCTTTCCCGGCGAAACCGAGGAGCACTTCGAGAGCCTCCTCGCCTTTATCGAGGAAACCCGCTTCGAGCGTCTCGGCGTCTTCAATTACTCGCAGGAGGATGGCTCCCGTGCGGCCAAAATGGACAACCAAGTCCCCACGCGCACCAAAAACCGACGCTACCGCGAAGCCATGAAACTCCAGCAGCGCATCGCCCGCGAAATGGCCGAATCCCGCACCGGCCAAACACTCCGCGTCCTCGTCGAAACCCCCAACTCCGGCCGCACCGAACACGACGCCCCCGAAGTCGATTGCCGCGTCATCCTCACGCAACCCGCTGAAGTCGGCACCTTCATCAACGCCAAAATCCTCGGAGCCCAAACCTACGACCTCGTCGGCGAACCAATCTGATTCCAAACTTGCCGCCATCCATCCTTTAGATCAACTTTCCCACATGAGCACCTCCACCACAAAAAAAACCACCCGCCCCCAAGCCTTCACCCTCATCGAGTTGCTCGTCGTCATCTCGATCATAGCCATCCTCGCCTCCCTCGCCTTCCCGGCCATCGGCGGTGCCATGGACTCCGCAAAGAAAACCACCGCGAAAAATGCAGCTGTTCAGATCGCCAACGCCGTAGTGGCTTATGAGACGGAGTATGGTCGGTTGCCTACCAATTCAGGAACAACGGTCGGATCCACTCTCATGAATGCTCTCACGGCTGCTACGACAAATAACAACTCCAGAGCCATTGTATTTTTGGAAGCTCAAGCTTGGAAAAAAGGCAAGGGAGGAACAAACGCAAATGGAGATTACCAAGACCCTTGGGGTGGAACCTACCAGATTCTATTGGATGATAATTATGATAATAGGATGACCAATAGTTTCCCAAAGCTATCAGGTTCTGGAACTGAGAGCTTAACTTTGATGAAGAAAGTGGCTGTTTGGAACACCAACACCAGCACCAAACTTCTTGTTAGGTCTTGGGAGTAAATTATTCACCAGTTTTTAATCCACTGGTTGGATTGGCTGTCAGCAGTCGTTCCAGATCTTGACCAAAGGTCGAAGAAATTAGAGCCAGATCGGTTTGTATTCCCTGGATACTGGTAACAGTAGCCCGTGCCGAAGGGGTCCAAGATGGATTGGTTGGGCTCCGATATATTGGCGTTCGTTCCCATGCCCTTGGAAAATTCAAAATAAACTTTTCCACTCGAGGGGGCTAGTGCGGCCCTCAAAAAGGCGTTGTTAGTGAATGGTGTGGTAGTATTCGTCCCCGCCGGATAATCCCCCATATCCGCCTTGTAGCTCTCCAACGCAGCAGCCAGCGCAGCGATTTCCGCCTCTGCGCGGCTGCGGGCGGCCTTTTTTTGCACGTATCCAGCTGTCTGCAGCACTAGACCGGCTAGGATGGCGATGACAGTGATCACAACCAGCAACTCAATCAGGGTAAAGCCGTGCTGGGCAGTCGAGTTGCCTGTGGAGCGGAAGAAGGGTGGGGTTTTCAAAAAGCGCATGGTGCAAACCTGTGAAATACCGCTCGCCCGGACAAGGAAAACTTTCCAAAAACTTCGAACCCCAAAAAAATCTACTCTCCTTGAGAAAATAAAATTGACCTCACTATATCTTGTGGTGATTTTCCCAGCGATTCTCGCATCAATACAACATATATGCGCTGCCCGAAATGTGGAACCCTCGATGATAAGGTCATTGACTCCCGTCTCTCCAAAGACGGAGCCACCATCCGCCGTCGCCGGGAATGCCTCGATTGCCAGTCGCGTTTTACGACATATGAGGTATTGGAGCGCAATGAATTGCGTGTTATCAAGCGGGACGGTCGCCACGAGATTTTCGAGCGCAGCAAACTCCTTGGCAGCATAGCAAAAGCCTGTGAAAAGCGATCCGTCACCTTGGAATCCATGGAGCATGTCGTCGAAGACATCTTGCAGGAGATTGAAAACAGCCAAGAGCGGGAGATTTCCTCAAAGCACCTCGGCGCCCTTGTGATGGCTCGACTCCACGCGCTCGACCCCGTAGCGTATGTGCGATACGCCTCGGTCTACCGCCAGTTTCAGGAAGTCGGCGACTTCATCGAGGAGATCGAATCCCTCGGACGCCGCGTCGCTCTGACCCCCGACCAAGCCGAGCTTTTTAAAAAGTGATAGCTCTCCGTGACAACTACCCGCTCGTGCGCTTCCAGGATGGCAGCGTGATGAACTACGACCGCGCATGGCTGGCCTCCGCCGTCGTCCGCGCCGCCGAGGTCGCCGGCTACAAAAAATGGTGGCTCACCACCCATGTCACCGAAAGCATCTCCAGCTACCTCCAGCAGGAATTCGACGAGAACATCGTCACCATCTCCCGCTTGGAAAAAGCCGTTCAGTCCGTGCTCCAAGTCATCGGCTACTCGGATGTCGCCCGCTGCTTCGAAACCCTTCCCCCGCCGGTCACGCTGTCCCTTCCCGACCTCGCCCGCCGCGCCGGAACAGGCTACGAGCTCGTCTTCTTCAACCTCCTCCACGAGCGCCTGCGCGAAATCCTCGAATCTCCCGCTAGGCAGGTGGAAATCCACGGTCTCCATGACTGCGTGAAGCTCCTCCGCTGTGCCAAGCACTGGAGCACCGACTGCTCCGGCCTCATGAGCGAGATCGTCTCTTTCATCCGCACCGAAGCCGCATCCAGCCACCGAGCCCACGAACTTAACCTCCAACTCGCATGACGCTTTTCGAAAAAATCATCGCCCGCGAAATCCCCGCCGACATCGTCTTCGAAGACGACCAATGCCTCGCCTTCCGCGACATTTCTCCGCAGGCCCCGATTCACATCCTCATCATTCCCAAAAAAACCATCGCCCGCATCGGAGCTGCCCAAGCCGATGATCAAAGCCTCCTCGGCCACCTCCTGCTCACCGCCGCTGACATCGCCCGCCGCGAAAATATAGCTCCCCCCGGCTACCGCCTCGTCATCAACAACGGTCCCCACGGCGGCGAAACTGTCCCCCATCTCCACATCCACCTCCTCGGTGGACGCCACCTCAACTGGCCGCCAGGCTAATCCGCTCGAGCCAAAAATTTGGACGATCGTCCAAATTTTTGGTCGGCTTTGATTCAATCGGTTTTTGCGAGATTGAATACGCTGAGCCCTTCGCGGGTTACGGCGTGCCCGCTTTCGGCTTCGTCGAGGATGACGATGTCGGTTCCAACATTGCGGAGTTTATCGGCTTCGTTGCTGAATTTCGTGCGGGCGAGGATCGTGATAGAGGGGTTGCGCTCTCTTGCGAATTGTATGGCGGCTGCGATTTCCGGCGTGGCGGGAAAGGTGAAGGCGACGAGGCGCGCTTGATCGACGCAACAGAGGTCCCAGACTTCGGGTTGGCGGGCATCGGCGAACAAGGCGGCTTTTCCATCGCTGTGCAACTCGCGGATGGCCTCGGCGTTGAGATCGATGACGAGTGAAGGAATGCCTTCATCAGCGAGGGAGGAGGAGAGTTGGCGTCCCACGGGGCCATATCCGCAGATGATCGCGTGGTTGGTCAGTCCGCGCACGCGCTCGGCGGGAGGTAGGGAAGAGGTCGGTCGGCCTGGGAGGAGAGAGGAGTGTTTATCGAGCCAGTTTCCAAGCGGCTGGGCGAAGCGCATGAGCACGGGAACCATTGCCATCGAGAGGGCCATGGCTGCCGTGAGTGGATCGCTCACAGCGCTGGGCCATGCCGTGAAATCGGAGGTTTTTGTAAGAAGCACGAGGGAGAATTCTCCCGCGCTGCCGAGTCCAATGCCCGCGAAAACCGCCGCCCGCCAACTCAGCCCGATTACGCGGGCGATGAGTCCGATCAAGAGAGCCTTGCCGAGGATGATCCCGGCGGTCAGTGCCAAAATCAGTTGCCAAGAAGAAATGGCCTCGCGGAGATCGATTCCGAGGCCGACCGAGACAAAGAAAATCGTGAGGAACAAATCCTTGATCGGCGCGATATCCGAAAGGATGCGGTGCTTGTAGATGCACTCGCTCACAGCAAGACCGGCAACAAAGGCTCCGAGAACGAGACTCAGATCCATCAACGCGGCGAGGAATGCCACGCCAATGCAGAGTCCTGCCACGGTGAGGGTGAAAAGCTCGCGACTCCGCGTATCTGCCACGGCGCGGAGCAGCCTGGGAATGACATAGCGCGCAAGGATGATGGCTACTGCAATAAATGCGGCGCCCTTGCCGAGTGTCAGTGCCAGCATCGGCCCCATAGTTTTTCCTTCGCCTCCGGCCACGAAAAGGGCGGGCATGAGCACAAGAAAAAGGATAATAAAAATGTCCTGAAAAATTGCCACGCCGAGGGCGAAGCGGGCACCGGAGCTCGCTGAGACGCCCATGTCGTGGTAGAGTTTCACGCTGATGGCGGTAGAGCTCAGAGCGCAGGCCACGGCGATTACGGCAACAATCGGCCACTCCAAGCCGAAAATCATTCTCGCCGCGAGTCCTGCTCCCAGCATCGTGACCCCCACTTGAATCGAACCGCCGAGGAACGCATAGCGGCGAAGATGTCGCAACTCGCCGAGCGAGAATTCCATTCCCAGCACAAAGAGGAGGAGCATGACTCCGATCTCCGACATCGAAGCCACGGCTTCTCTTGCCTGATCACCTGCCACCGCCTCGAGAAGGCCGGTATTTGCGATAGCGAGTCCGCACAGGAAATAGGCGACGAGCAGAGACTGACGCAGCTTCAGTAGCACCAAGGACGCGAGGACCACGCCCACCAACATGAAAGCCAGTAGCGAAAACATCGGCGGCATACCCGCCGAGGCCAATGGCAGAAACCCGCCCGTATGATGAATCAAACTCTGCATCCCTTTGGCCAGCCTCGCTCACCGGCAGGGCATTTGCGAGCCGAAGATTGGCAGGTTTTATTTGTAGCGGATAATCGATGCGTCGATCGAACGCAGGGTGAGCATTCCCACGCCCATGTAGCCGGGATTGAAGGCTGGAAGGTAGGTGGTGGATGTGCTGGTGCCGTATTCCGTGCGGCGGCCGGGGCCACCTGGTCCGCAATATCTGGAGTTTGCCGTGCCAAAGCTGTAGGTGGTCACCGGCACATACGATGTGTAGCCAGGCACATAGTAGTTGTAGGGCCGTTGCTCGGTATCCTCGTGCAGCATGATGGCGGCATCTCCCCCATGAAGCCGTGCGTTATACTGAATGGCCCGGATCATGAAGTCGTAACTGGCGTTTGCGGTGAAGGAGAGCCTGCCGATAACCGTGTAGGGGCGGTCGGGCGGTTTCGAGAAAATGGGAACGCTGTAATCCTTCGGCTTCGGAGTGAAGACCCGTGCGGTGGAGGGGCGATAAAATTGTGCGGTGGAGGAAACCGACTCGCATCCGGTCAAAAGGACGGCAAGAGACAGAGCCAACAGGACGCCATGGAACGCAGGCTTAAGCATTTTGTAGTCTCACAATAATCCCAAACTCCGCGCTCGCAAGTTGGGCGCAGTTATTTCAAGAGTCGGCGCAGATACGCCCCGTAGCTCGATTTGCCGAGGCGAGCGATCTGGGCTTCCAGTCCCGCCTGGTCGATCCATTTGTTGCGCAGGGCGATTTCTTCCAGGCAGGCGATTTTCAAGCCTTGGCGGCGCTCGATGACGCTGACGAATTCGGCGGCTTCCATGAGGGATTCATGCGTGCCGGTATCGAGCCAAGCTGTGCCGCGGCCGAGTTGTTCGACTTGGAGTTTGCCTTCCTCGAGGTAGAGGCGGTTCAGGTCGGTGATCTCGAGTTCGCCTCGCGCGGAGGGTTTCAAATCGCGGGCGAGGGAAACAACGCGGTCGTCGTAGAAATAGAGGCCCGGCACGGCGAAGTTGGACTTCGGCTTGGCAGGTTTCTCCTCGATCGAGAGGACTCGTCCATCCGGCGCGAACTCCACCACGCCGTAGGCAGTCGGCTCCGCGACATGGTAGCCAAAGATCGTTGCTCCTTCGCGGCGTGCATCAGCCGCTTCGATGGCTTCGACGAAGTTTTGCCCGTAGAAAATATTGTCACCCAACACGAGGGCGGAGGGGGCATTCCCCACAAAGTCCGCACCGATGTGGAAGGCCTGTGCAAGCCCCTCCGGACGCGGTTGGGCAGCGTAGCTCAATGAGATCCCGAATTGGCTGCCATCACCCAGCAACCGCTGGAAGAGCGGCAAATCCTCCGGCGTGGAAATAAGCAGAATCTCGCGAATGCCCGCCAGCATGAGAACGGACAGCGGATAGTAAACCATCGGCTTGTCATACACAGGCATGAGCTGCTTGCTCACGGCGATGGTGAGCGGATAGAGGCGCGTGCCGGATCCTCCGGCGAGGATGATGCCTTTGCGTGAAACGGAATTTTGCATGTTGGTGAGGATTTGAGGATGGCTACCGAAAAGTAATTTTTCACCCTTTTTTTAGGGGCGTCTAAGGTAGTGCCAGCGCGGTGTCATCGACCGGAGCGACGGATCCATTGAAAAACCAAGCCAGACGCTTGGGCGTGTGGACGGGCTTCGAAGGTGTGTTTGTCGCCCAGGGGGCACCAACAACTCGGGGATGGAGGGCATCGGCGTCGGAGAATCCCCACGCTTGAGATGGGATGGCGGCGAGCTTCAGGGGAGGAAGGCGGGGAGTGGGAACGCAGTTGCCCCAAGGAAGGAGAATCTGGTTGTCGGTAGGCACCGCCATGTTGAGCACATAGGTCCGGGCAGAATTGAGAAACGATGCTCTTACTGCCTTGCGGTAGGCTGGAGGGACAAAGAGGGGTTCGACCTTTGCAGATATGGGAACAGGAATGCCCAGATACGGAGCTAGAACGCCCAGCAGTCTTTCGGACATTTTGATGGGATCGTTAGGGTCAAACTGCGCCATCTGGCCGGGCCAGAGCGGGCCGGGGAGTTTGCCGTCGTTGTCAGCGGCAAAAAGTGTGATGCCTGTCCCGATCTGGCGCATGTTGGAAATGGCTTTCGAGCGGTCGGAGGAGGCTCCAAGTTTTGAGAGGCCCCCCAGCGAGAGCGCTGCAAGAATGGCTATTACGGCCAAGACAACGAGCAACTCCACGAGTGTGAAGGCTCCGCGCAGCGTTTTCACTCCGCCGGCACTAACCGCACGATGCGGTCGGGTTGGTTGAGAACGATGTAAAGGAAACCATCGGGGCCGGTGCGCACATCGCGGATGCGGCCGAGACCGGAAAGCAGAATCTCATCGGCAACGACTTTTCCATCTTGGACCCGAATGCGGTGAAGCTCGCCACGAAGTCCGCCGGCAAAGAAGTCGTATTTCCAGCCGGGAAATTTGTCGCCCGTGTAACAGGCGAGGCCGCAAGCGGCGATCGAGGGCGTCCACTGCACGAGTGGTTGCTCCATGCCCTCCTTCTCCGTAAGCCCGGTCAGGGGCGATCCGTCGTAGTTCATGCCGTGCGAAATGACCGGCCAGCCGTAATTTGCACCTTTGCGAATGAGGTTGAACTCGTCGCCGCCGCGTGGGCCGTGCTCGGTGGCGTAGATGGCATGGTCGCGTGGGTCGATGGCAAGGCCCTGTGGATTCCGATGTCCGTAGCTCCAAATGCCGGGAATGGCGTTTTTGTCCGTAGCGAACGGATTGTCCTGAGGGATACTGCCATCTGGAAAAACACGGTATATTTTGCCATTCGGGCGGGTGATGTCTTGCACTTCCATTTTCCCGCCGCGCTCGCCGACGATGAAATAGAGATACCCTCCATCGAAAACCATTCGCGTGCCGAAATGTTGTCCGGCAGTCGTGTAAAAATCCGGCGCTGCCTGAAAAATAACCTCCTCGTCAGTCCATGCATGATCGCGAATGCGGCCGCGCACGACCTTGAGCATGGCGCGCATTTTCTCACCCTCAAGCGGATCTGAAAAAGCCAAGTAGATCCATCCATCCCGCGCGAAGTCTGGGGATACGGCGACATCCAGCATTCCGCCCTGACCCAACTCGACAGCGCGGGGCGTTCCTGCGACCGGCTCGGGAAGAAGGTTTCCATCGGCATCGATGATGCGCAGTGCACCCGGGCGTTCGGTTACGAGACGGCGTCCATCGGGAAGAAAAGCCAGGCTCCACGGGGTTTTCAGACCGCTATCAATGACGGTTTCGACTTTGTAGCTGTGCTCCTGGGATTTGACGGAGCCCTTTTTTGGCTGGGGAGGTGGCGAGGCCTGAGTTTTGGCGGTCTTTTCCTTTTCCCTGAGAAAGACGACCAGCGAGCGGATTTGTTCTGGCGAGAGGCTTTGCTGAAAGGCGGGCATGCCGAGATCCGGCAGGCCTTTGGAAATACTGCGGGCTATCTCCGCATCGCTGCCGCCATGCTTCCAGAGACCGTCTGACAGGCTTCCGCCCATGCCGCCATCGGCATTGGTCCCATGGCAGGAGGCGCAGTTTTCAAGGTAGAGATCGTTCGCCCTGTCGGACTTCGCGAGTAGAGGGCCCGCGAGCGCGAGGTATGTTGCGAAGCACGCTGCGCGACCGGATTTCATGGAGGGGACGAAGGACTAACCTCCCGCGATGGCAGGAACGATGCTGATCTCGTCGCCTTCCTTCAAAGGTGTGGCTTTTTCTTCCAGGAAGCGGATGTCCTCGTCGTTGACGAAGATATTCACGAAGCGGCGAACATTGCCGCTCTCGTCGCAAATGCGCTCGAAGAGGCCGGGGTAGATGGCGTTGAGGTTTGTGAGGACTTCGCCGATGTTCGCGCCGGTGGCGGGGACGAGTTCTTGCTCATTGGTGAGCTTGCGGAGCGGGGCTGGGATGCGGACTTGTATGGGCATGGTGAGGTGTTTTAAGTTTTAAGGATTAAGTTTTAAGTTGAGGTGGTTGTGGAGATTTTTTTGTCTTGGGTGTCGGTTTTTCGGTCGGTGAATCTTAAAACTTACAAACTTAAGACTTAAAACTCCCCTCCAGGACCGCCTCATCGTTGGCGATGAGGGCTTCGAATTCGCGCAAGCTCGGGTTGATGACACGGGGTTCGCCGCAGTGGCCGTGGATGGCTTCCTGGGTTTTAAGGCCGTGGCCGGTGATGCAGAGAACAATGCTCTCGTTGCGCGGAATTTTTCCGCTTTCGACGAGCTTGCGGGCGCAGGCGACGGTGACGCCTCCAGCAGTTTCGGCAAAAATGCCGGCGTATTCGGCGAGGTCGCGGATGCCGCGAATCACTTCCTCATCCGAGCAGTCGTCGGCACTGCCACCGGTTTCGTTCATGCTGCGGATGGCGTAGTAGCCGTCTGCCGGAGTGCCGATGGCGAGGGATTTCACAATCGTGTCCGGTTTTGAGACGGGTTTGACGATGTCGCTGTTTTTCTTCTTGGCCTCGGAGATCGGGGAGCATCCGCTGGCCTGTGCGCCATGGACGGAGAAGGGTTGCTCGTCGAGGACGCCGATTTTGATAAATTCCTTGTAGGCCTTATGGATCTTGGTGAGGAGCGAGCCGCTGGCCATCGGGATGACGGTGTGGCGTGGGAGTTTCCAGCCGAGTTGCTCGGCAATTTCGAAGCCCATGCTCTTGGATCCCTCGGCGTAGTAGGGTCGGAGGTTCACATTCACAAAGCCCCAGCCGTATTTGCCGGCGATCTCGGAGCATAGGCGATTGACCTGATCGTAGGCGCCTTCGATACCGATGACCTGCGTGCCGTAAACAAGCGATCCAACGATTTTGCTCTTCTCCAGATTCGCGGGGATGAGGACATAGCTCGTGAGGCCGGCGGCTGCGGCATTGGCGGCCACCGAGTTGGCAAGGTTTCCGGTGGAGGCGCAGGCGACGACTTTGAATCCAAGCTCGCAGGCGCGGCTGAGTGCGACGGAAACCACGCGGTCTTTGAATGACAGGGTGGGGTAGTTGACCGTGTCATTCTTGATATAAAGCTCTTCCACACCGAGGTGCTTCGCGAGGCGGTCGGCCCTGACGAGCGGTGTGAAACCAACCTGCGCCCCGACGGTGGGCTCGCCATCGATCGGCAGCAACTCGCGGTAGCGCCACATCGTCTGCGGACGCGAGGCAATGACCTCGCGGTTAATGTGCTTCGCAATGAGGTCGTAGTCGTAGGCGGCTTCAAGGGGGCCGAAATCAAACTCGCAGATGTGAATCGCTTCCTTGGGATAAAGTCGACCGCACTCCCTGCATTTCAGGTTCGAAAAGAATGTCTGTTGTTCGCTCATGTTCGGAATTTTCTTTCCTCAACGAGAGTGGACGAGTGACGGGACACCTGCGGATTGGCAACTATCCCTCTCATCTTTCCCGGTTCAGCGTTTTCACGCTTGCCGAGCTGGATTTGGCACCTGGTCCTGGGTGGGATGTTTTCGCATCACACTTCAGCGGTTGCCGTGGCTTCACAGGGCCAGTCCCTCTGCCACTCTCGATAAGATGCCTTGTATTTGGCGGCGGCTCGGGTTTTCGTCAAGGGGAAATTTTCAGCGCCTTTGCTTTTGTCATCGCCCGCAGTCGGGGGAGGGTGTTGATTGGCGTTGAACCCATCTATGCTCCGTGGACCTTTCGCGTTACCAGAATCCTGAATTTTCCCGAGGCGTTCCTTTTTGGAAGGAAGTGCTGTGGTGGTTTGCGCGGACGATTTTTTTCGAGCCATGGTTTCCCCAGCCCTCCCGCCTTCGCTGTGCGGTCCTGCGAGTATTCGGAGCCAAAATCGGGCGTGGTGTCGTGATTCGCTCGCAGGTGAATATCAATTTCCCTTGGCGTCTCGAAATCGGCGATCATGTCTGGATCGGCGAGGAGGTGATGATTCTGAGCCTCGACCGCGTGAGCATTAGCTCGAATGTGTGCATTTCGCAGCGGGCGTTTCTTTGCACGGGGTCGCACCAATTCAAAAAGGAAACCTTCGACCTCGTGATCAAGCCCATCGTCGTCGAAGACGGGTGCTGGATCGCGGCCGGAGCCTTTATTGGGCCTGGAGTCACTCTACGGCGCAATACGGTTTGCGCGGCCGGAGCTGTGGTAATGAGGGATGCAGGGCCGAATGTGGTGCTTGCGGGAAATCCTGCGGTCGCGCGTGGGAATTGATTTGCGGCTTTGCAGGAGGGGTTGAAACAGGCAGAGTCCCGCGATGATTTTTAGGATTTCGGTTCAAGGGAGGTTCGTCGCGTGATGCAGGTCTTGCCGGGTTTCAGGGATTTTTATCCCGAGGAGTGCGCCAGACGTAACCACATCGTGGCGACCTGGCGCGAGGTGGCGAAGCGCTACGGGTTTGTGGAATTTGACGGCCCTGTGCTCGAAAGCACGGACCTCTATCGCAAGAAGAACGAGGAGGGGGCTGAGATTCTTGAGCAGCTTTATTCGTTCACCGATCGCGGTGGCCGCGAGGTGGCTTTGAGGCCGGAAATGACTCCCACCCTCGCGCGCATGGTTGCCGCCCGCGAGAAGCACTATCGCAAACCGATGAAGTGGTTTTGCGTGTCAAATTTCTTCCGCCACGAGCGGCAGCAGAAGGGACGCCTGCGCGAGTTTTTGCAGTTCAACGCCGACATTATTGGCGAGAGTTCTCCTCAGGCGGATGCCGAAACCGTCGCCTTGGCGATCGATCTCATGCGGGCGTTCGGCTTCACGGCTGAGAACTTTGTGGTGCGCCTGAGCGATCGCAAGGCTTGGATGGATTTTTTGACATCACGCGGCTGCGACGAAGCTGCTTCCCGTATCGCTCTGGCCTGTGCGGATAAGCTCGAGCGCGAGCCTGAAGAAAAGCTCAACGCAAAATTGGCTCCGACAGGTCTCAGCGTTGCCGATCTCAAGGCCTTCATCGCCGGTGGCAGTCCCGAGGCCTTCGCTCTCGTGCTCGAGGCCCTCGCTGCGCGTGGTCTTACTGGGTTTGTGCAGCCCGATCTCTCGATTGTGCGCGGCCTCGCCTATTACACCGGAGTTGTCTTTGAAATTTTCGACCGCTCCAAAAACCTCCGCGCCTTGGCGGGCGGTGGCCGTTACGATGGGCTCATCAAAGGCCTCAGCGACGGCCATGTGGACCTGCCTGCCATCGGATTCGGCATGGGAGATGTTGTGCTCGGCCACCTCATTGACGAAACGCCTGCCGCTGCCGCCCAACTCCAAGCCGCACTCGCCGCTTCGTGCGACGCCTATGTTGTCATTGCCGACGAGTCCCGCCGCACCGAGGCGCTCCACATCGTCCAATCTTGCCGAGAACTCGGCCTCGCCACCGATTTCCCCCTCAAAGCCGCCAAAATCGGGAAGCAATTCCAAGAAGCCGAAAGCCTCGGTGCCCGCCACGCCATCGTCGTCGGCCAGGAGTGGCCGCTCGTAAAACTCAAACACCTCTCCACTCGCACCGAGGAATCCCTCGATCACACCACGCTGGCTTCGAAACTTAAAACTTACAAACTTAACCCTTAAAACTTCCATGTCCTACCGCACACATCATTGCAACTCCCTCCGCTCCGAACACTCCGGTCACGAAGTCACACTCTGCGGTTGGGTCGCCTCCCGACGCGACCACGGCGGGCTCATCTTTATCGACCTCCGCGACCGCGAGGGGATCACACAGGTGGTTTTTCGTCCTGAGGAACACGCCGAGGCTTCGAAAAAATCCCACGAATTGCGCAGTGAGGATGTCATTCGTGTAACCGGCAAAGTCGCTCCCCGTCTGGCTGGAACCGAGAACGCGAAGTTGGCCACTGGTGCGATTGAAGTCGTCGCCTCCGCACTCGATATCCTCAACGCCGCTGAGGTGCTGCCATTTCAGCTCGACGATAAGGTTTCCAACGAAGACCTCCGTCTCACCTACCGCTACCTCGACCTCCGCCGCGAGCAAATGAGCCGCAACCTGCGCCTCCGCCACCGCGTCGTGAAAACCATGCGCGATGTGATGGACTCCGAGGGGTTTCTCGAAATTGAAACGCCGATCCTCTCGAAGAGCACTCCCGAAGGCGCCCGCGACTTCCTCGTGCCATCCCGCCTCACGCCGGGAGCCTTCTACGCGCTCCCGCAGGCCCCGCAGCAATACAAGCAACTCCTCATGGTTGCCGGTGTGGAAAAGTATTTCCAAGTCGCCCGCTGCTTTCGTGACGAAGACCTCCGCGCCGACCGTCAGCCAGAGTTCACACAGCTGGATGTCGAGGCTTCCTTCGTCACGCAGGACGACATCCTCGGCCTCATGGAAAAAGTCCTGAGCGCCGTCTTCCGCGAGACCAAAGGCATCGAAATCCCGACGCCCTTCCCGCGCCTGACCTACAAGGAGGCGATGGACCGCTTCGGCAGCGACAAGCCGGACACCCGCTTCGGCATGGAAATCACCGACCTCGGCGACATCTTCCGCGACACGCAGTTCAAGGTCTTCCGTGGCGCGCTTGACGGAGGAGGAGTCGTGAAGGCGATCAACGCTTCCGGGCTCGCCTGCATCACCACGGGTCAAATCGAAAACCTTACGGAACTCGCCAAACAAGCCGGCGCAAAAGGCCTCGCGTTCATCAAAGTCGAAAACGGCGAATGGAAATCTCCGATCGTCAAATTCCTCACCGATGCCGAAAAGGCTGCCCTCACCGAGCGCCTCGCCATCAAGGAAGGCGACCTCATTCTGTTCGGTGCCGACAAATGGGAAACCGCCTGCGAAACCCTTGGCCGCGTGCGCCTGCGCGTTGCCGAAATGCTGGATACCCTCAAAGGATCGACCGTCCTCAATTTCCTCTGGGTCGTTGATTTTCCGCTCCTCGCTTGGAGCGAGGAAGAGCAGAAATGGAACGCCGTGCACCATCCGTTCACTCGTCCTTGCGCGGACGACCTTGCCCTCCTCGAGTCCGGCGAATACGGCAAAATTCGCGCCGTGGCCTACGATGTCGTTCTCAACGGCGTTGAAATCGGCGGCGGCAGCCTGCGGATCCACGAGTCCGACCTCCAATCCAAGATGTTCAGCGTTCTGGGCGTCAACGAGGAGAAACAACAACTCCTCTTCGGCCACATTCTCAAGGCCTTCAAATTCGGCGCGCCACCGCACGGCGGTATCGCTCTCGGCTTGGATCGTTTGGTCATGCTCATCGCCGGCGAGGACAGTATCCGCGATGTGATCGCGTTCCCGAAAAACAACCGTGGCGTCGAGATGATGACCCAGTCGCCTGCGGAGGCGGATTTCAAGCAACTCCGCGAGCTCTACATTCAGAGCACGGCGAAGAAGCCAGCGTGAGTTGACATCGTTGACTTTGTTGACCTCACTGACGCGCCGTCAATGTGGTCAACCTGGTCATTGAGGTCCCTCTCCCGGTCGCGTGCCTTTGCACTCGGGGTAGGCCGAGCAGCCCCAGAAGGGGGCTTTCGCCGACTTGCGCTCGCGCATGGGCTTGCCGCACTGTGGGCATTCCGGCGATGGCGCTTTGTTTTTTTCGCGAGCTTCGAGGCGTTTGGTCATGAGGCGTTCGCTGAAGCCGCCGGTTTCTTCAAAGGCTTTTCCCTGGGCTTCGATCTGGCTTTTCAGCATATTGAGCGCCCGCCCGATGATGAGCAGCAGGGCGTTTGCGACTACCACGGCATCGCGGGAGTCGAGCCAGCGGGCATACTTTTTGCGTTGCTCCAGGGCGTGTTTTGCCGACTCGTGGACCATGTCATCGGAGAACGGCGCATCGTCCAGGGAAATGGCATTCACGGCCTTTGCCTCGGATGAGTGCGCTGACCAAGGGAGTTCTTCCCGGTCGAGGATGAAGATCTCATAGTCGCCGCGCAGTTCGCTCAAGCTGGCCCGAGCAACATCGGTGAGTTTCATCTCGGTGTCTTTTGATGTCGCGGATCGCTCCGAACCCTCGATGATATTCTGTCGCCCGCTACGCGCGGCTTGGGTCATTTGGTCGTATTGACGGCCCTTCGGATCGTAAAACTTCTTCTCCGCCTCGCGCGAGTCATGCGTCAGAAACCGTCGGCAAAACCGAAGGGTCTCAACCTGCACAATCGTCGCCAAGGTGAAGGAATGCAGCCGCCGGAAACCGCCGCGTTTGTCGAATAGTTCTGCCATGCGGAAAGCCTTCTACATCCCGCTTGGCGGCGTCAAACCCACCTCTGCAAACTTCCCGTCACAAAGCTCAGCCCCCACTGTCAATGCGGTCAACCGGGTAATCAGGTCATCCCCGCCAGAAACTTCCCCGCCTCGCGGCGTATCGTCTCCCTCTCCGCCTCTTGGCGTTTGCGCCAGGCACTCACCATCATGCTGGTGCGGGGGTTCGAAGCAAAGCGGTCGGCGTGGCGGTCGTAGAAATCCCAGTAGAGCAGGTTGAAAGGGCATGCGCCGGAGCCGGATTTCTTGTTGGGGTCGAAACTGCAGTCGGAGCAGTAGTTGCTCATCTTTGAGATGTAGGCGGCGGAGCCGGCGTAGGGCTTGGTGGCCATGAAGCCGCCATCGGCGTGAAGGGCCATGCCAAGGACATTGGCGGCCATGACCCACTCGTGCGCGTCGATATACATTTCCAAAAACCAGTCATGCGCCTCTTGGGGGCTGATCCCGGCGAGGAGGAGGAAATTTCCAAGGATCATGAGCCTTTGAATGTGGTGGTTGTAGGCGGTGTCTTTAACCTCCTGGATCACGCAGCGCAGGCAGTTCATTTCCGTCTCTCCGCTGTAAAAAAAAGCGGGCAGTTTGCGCGTCGCACCGAGTCCGTTGGATTGCAGGTAGTCTGGCATTTTCAGCCAATACACGCCGTTCACGAATTCCCGCCAACCGATGATCTGCCGCACGAAACCCTCGACGGCGGCAAGCGGGGCGTCACCCGACTTGTAGGCCCTCTCCGCCGCTTCGACACATTCCATCGGTAGGAGCAGGCCGAGATTGAGCGGAGCGGCGATCAGGCTGTGAAACATCGTCTGAGAGTCCTGCAGCATGAGGTCCTGATAATCGCCGAAAAGCGGGAGGCGTTTTTCGATAAATTGTTGCAGTGCCTCAAGCGCCCCGTCGCGCGTGGTTGGCAGCCAGCAATCCTCGGCACGGCCGACTTCGTCAGGAAACCATTGGTCAACCTCGCTGATGACCTCGGCCATAATCACGCTCTCGCTTCGCCGTGCGGTGATCGCCATAGGAGGCTTGGGAGCGCCGTCCTTTTTCCAATCCCGCACGGTCTTGCGATTCTCAGCATCGTAATTCCAAGCGCCACCCTCGGGGTCGCCATCATCGCGCATGAGGATCCCGAGCTTTTGCCGCATTTGGCGGTAGTGCGCTTCCATGAGGAGGCGCTTCTTCCCTTTGGCGAAACGAAAAAACTCCTCACGCGGCGTGACAAATTGGCAAGTTGGCGTGACCCGCACAGGGATTCCGCTCGCAGCTATGGAACTCAGATTTTCCTGCTGCGACCAATTATTCGGCTCCATCACGAGCAGTTCATCCGGGCCGTATCGCAGGTGATCCTGCAACGCATCGACGAAGCTCGGCGAATCTGCCATTTCCCGGTAATCCACCTCCCACCCGTGCCCTCGAAGAGTCTTCGCAAACTCACGCATGGCGGCAAATTGGAAGACGCGTTTGATTTTATGGGCGCGGCCGGAATCCCTCGCCTCTACCAACAAAACCACATCTCGCCCGGCCTTCCCTGCTTGCAGCGCGGTGTTCTGCAAAGTGAGCTGGTCGCCAAAGATGAGGATGGTGTTTTTCATGAAATGGAATGCCTCGGAAATGTAGCGCCTTCTGAATTACGAGATTCTCACAAACCGGCTTCCAGCGAGCTGGCGGACGAGTTTTTTCATTTCGAGAGTCAACAGAGTCGCAGAAACAGTATGGCTTGGGAGGCCGCTGCGCTCGATAATAGTGTCGATGTGGGCTTCGTCGTCGCCGACGGCTGCGTGAACTTGCGCCTCGTTGCCTGAAAGTTCAGGCGCCCGCGCAGGAGTGAGTTGGGGTTTTTCGGCAAAGAGGATGCCCATGTCATCGAGGATGTCGGCGGCGGATGTGATGAGCTTGGCACCTTGCTGGATGAGGCGGTTGGAGCCGATGGCGTTTGGATTGTCGATGCGGCCGGGAACCGCGTAGATCGAGCGTCCTTGCTCGCCGGCTTGGTTGGCACTGATGAGTGCGCCGCTGCTCGCTCCAGCCTCCACGACGAGCACTCCGAAGGAACAACCGCTGATGATCCGGTTGCGCATGGGGAATGTCTGGCGGTCGGCTTTGACTCGCATGGAAAACTCGGTGATCACCGCGCCTGAGGTGGCGATCTTGTCGGCGAGTTCCTTGTTTTCCGGCGGGTAAAATTCCAACAAGCCACTGCCAAGCACGCCAATCGTTCGGCCCTTGGCTGCGAGGGCAGCCTGATGCGCGGCGGTATCCACACCTCGAGCGAGACCGCTCACCACCGTCACGCCAGCATACGCGAGCTGGTAGGAGAGTTTTTTTGTGCAATCCGAGGCGTAATGCGTTGGCTTGCGTGTGCCGATGACGCCGATCGCATGGTGGTCGCGTTCCAGAATGTCGCCCATCATATAAAGCACAGTCGGCGGGTCATGGATTTCACGCAGCAGGGCGGGGTAATCCGGAGAGGCGAGCGTGACGACTTTTGCCCCGTGTTGCTTGACGAGGGAGAGTTCACCCAAAAGATCCACATGGCTTTCCCAGCTGTGCAAGGATTTCGCCGCCTCGGGGCCGATGCCTTCCACTGCTTGCAAACGCGCTGCCGGAGCACCCAACACTGCCGAGGGCGACCCGAAGGCCTCCAATAAACGCCGAACCCGCACCGGGCCGATCCGGGGCACCATGTTCAAAGTAATATAGGCTTCCGACTCGGTCATTGGCGGGCGAGTAAAAACCCGCGCATCATCAGACCCAAGAAAAAAGCGCCAGCTGGCGAAGGTAGATAAACTGGCAAAGTCTCCGTCCCAAGATTACGGTTTCACATCAGGGTATGGAAATGTCCGAGATTCAACGCATCAAAGCTGCGGTGCCCGGCCTTGTATGGTCCAATTCAAAGGCTCCGTTGGAAGTCTATGTTCGTGCTGCTCTTCTACGTCCAAGGTTCTTGGAGATTTTAAAGATCGTTTCCGTGATCGGGTTAGGTCGGGTGAAGCACGAATGGACTGTCTTGGAACGCGAGCAATCGCCGGAAGCGCAAAGAGCCTCTTCCTACAGCAAGCGAATTCTCAAAAATATCGAGCTGGGGTCCAAGCTATGAAGGATGAATTCTTGCCGTCAGCCACTCGGGTGCTCTGGAGGCAACTCGAGAACGAAGAAGCCTTGAGAGGTTTTATTCTCGTTGGAGGCAGTGCCCTCAGCATGCGAATCGGGCATCGCCTGAGCGAGGACTTGGACTTTGCTTTCCCTGCGATGAAATTACCAAGCGGTCAACTCGCGGCTCTGAGGAGGAAATTTCCCGGGTGGACCGCCAACGACAACCCCGCCGCCTATGATGAGTTTCTGAATGCGGGGATGAGTTTGCACGACTTCCAGCAGGATTATTTGACGGAGGAAAATGTCAAAATCACCTTTTTCGCTGAAGATAGAGATGCGTGGAATTTGCTAACTTCTGCATCGGAATCCGGCCCCCGAGTGGCAGAACTCGATGAAATTTTTGCTTTGAAGGCGCTCGTCTGCGCGAAACGCTCAAACGCGCGTGATTGGTTTGACCTTTACACACTCATCCAAAACCACGGTTTCACTCTTCACGAGTTCCAGAAAGCGTTCGAAAAATCCAACAGATTAAAAAACCTCGATATGGCCTTCCAGCGCTTGTGCTCTGGCAAACCCAGTGAGAGTGACCCTGGGTTTGAAGGTCTGCTGCCGAATCTGCCATCCGTTGAGGACTTGGCTGCTTTCTTCAAGGAGGCCGTCGATAATTATATGGTGGCCGAAAGTGCAGCGTTTCTTAAAAGCCATCACTGCGCTTGAAAAACTGACCTGAGTGCGACTCATGGCAATGAATCGTAATTCCTAAATGCAAGTTTTTTGCAAAAAGGCATTGCGCTGCTCAGGGCGTTTGTATATTGCAAATAATATGCAACAACGAGGCGGGGGTGGAGTTTTCAAACCCAAAAACCACCTCGGCGATCTCGCTTAAAAAACTATGAAAAATCGATCCCATGATGATTCGGCAATAAGTTCGCAAAAGCTCCCTGTCACAGTGCTCTCAGGGTTTCTTGGTGCCGGAAAAACAACCCTTCTCAATCATGTTCTGAATAACCGCGAGGGGCTACGCGTGGCTGTGATCGTGAATGATATGAGTGAGGTGAATATCGATGCCGAGTTGGTTCGCGATGGAGGCGCGGAGTTGAGCCGCACGGAGGAAAAACTCGTTGAGATGAGCAATGGCTGCATCTGCTGCACGCTACGCGATGATTTGTTGAAAGAGGTGTCTCGCCTCGCAGGCGAGGGCCGGTTCGATTACTTGCTCATCGAGTCCACTGGCGTGTCAGAACCCTTGCCTGTGGCGCAGACATTCACTTTCGCCGACGAGGAGGGCACGAGTCTGCAAAATATCACCCGCCTCGACACTATGGTCACAGTGGTGGATGCATCCAATTTTCTCGACCACTACGAAGCGGGCGAATCATTGAAAGAGAAAAATGCTGCACTCGGCGAGGAGGACGAACGCACGATTTCGGATCTATTCGTCGATCAAGTGGAGTTCGCCGATGTAATTCTCATCAACAAGACCGATCTGGTTCCGGCAGCGGAGTTGAAAGAACTGCGAGCGATCCTTCACCATCTGAATCCCGTTGCGGAAATAATCGAATCCCAGCGCGGCAAGGTGGATTTGCAAATGATTCTGAATACCGGTCGCTTCGACATGGACAAAGCCCAAGCCTCTGCAGGCTGGCTTCGGGAGTTGAATAACGAGCACACGCCCGAAACCGAAGAATACGGCATCGGCAGCTTTGTCTTCCGCGCAAGGCGTCCGTTCCACCCGAAGCGATTCTGGGATTTCATTCACACCGAACGCCCCGGCCTCCTCCGGTCGAAAGGCTACTTCTGGCTCGCGAGCCGCAACAACATGATCGGCCTCTGGTCGCAAGCCGGAGGCAGTGCCGAATACCGCCCCGCCGGCTATTGGTGGGCTGCCGCGCCGAAATCCAGTTGGCCCGATGACGACGACACTTGGCGCTCTGTCCTGAAAGATTGGCAGGAACCCCACGGCGATCGCCGTCAGATGCTCGTTTTCATCGGTCAGGACCTTGAAAAAGAAGAGCTCCTCGCCGAGCTGGAAGCCTGCCTGCTCAACGACCGCGAACTCGCCATGGGCGAGGAGAATTGGGCGAGGTTCCGCGACCCCTTCCCCGCGTGGGTTGTTCAGGCGGCTGATCAAGCAGATCGATGAGATTGTGCTCTTACTCCTGATGGGGCAATAGGATCAATTTGCATGGTTGGATTAGGCTCACTTTTGCGTTCAATTGGTGCGCGCCGCCATTTATCAATGTGGCGTGTCGTTCCATTCTGATTCGTCCCGTGTTTTCATCACAGCCAGTAGCGTTCTCGTCGGCGGGTGTGATTCCGTGGAAGGGCTTTTTGAGGCATTGTGCGCCGACAGGCCAGTCGGGGGGAGGCTTCCTGAGTCGGAAGCATTGGCGGAGGCTGCGGGATTGGAGACGGGGGATGCTGCCATTCTTTCGCGGCATCAGCTTCTCGCATTGGCCGTCCTGGAACGCGCTTGGGAAGCTGCTGGGCTTTCGCCTGAACGCAATCGGCTGCGCGGGGAGGGGGCGAAGCACCGGTTGCCGACCATCGGGTGTGTGAGTGGAAGTTCGCTTGGAGGGTTGGTTGCGATGGAGGGGGATGTGGCGGCTTCCGGAAAGTTTTCGCCGTATTCGATCAGCCGCTGGAGAGGGAATGCGATTGCAGCGGCTGCCACGGTTCGATACGGGCTGGGTGGTGCGGATTTTTCCTTGAATGCTGCGTCGGCGACAGGTGCTCAGATTCTCTATCTGGCGGCTTCACTTGTTGCCTCGGGAATACTCGATGCAGTCGTTGCCGTGGCTGCAGACGCTGCGGTTTCACCCGTTCTGAGATCCGCCATGGGCCGTGGCGGCAGTGTGACGCAAAATTCCGAGTGCCGTCCGTTGAGTGCAGGTCGCTCGGGAATGCTGCCGGCGGAGGGTGCCGCATGCGTGATTCTGGAATCCGCCAGTCATGCCGCGATGCGTGGTGTGGCGCCTCTTGCGGAATGGCGTGGGGGCGGCTGTGCCAACGAGTCGAGGCATCTCATGGCTCCCGATCCCGAGGCTCGCGTGCTTGAGGAACTTCTTGTTGCTGTGAAAAATCGCGCCTTGTGCCGGGATGGTGGCGAACTGCCGGTGGACTGGATTTCGCTCCATGCGACCGGAACTCCCCGCTTCGATGCGGCGGAGATTTCCTGCGTTCGCCGGGTTTTTGGGGACCATCTGCCTTGGATTTCCGCCATGAAAAGAACGACGGGTCATGCATTGGCTGCCTCTGGGCTTTTGGAGGCAACTTTGCTCGCCGAGGGGTTGCGTGCTGGAAAGCTGCCCGCTTGGCCAAGGAATATCGATCCTTCCTTCGGGCTGCCCGAAGACCCACCACCCCCGTCGCGGTCGCCGTCTGCAGCGATTCAGATTGGCCAGGGCATGGGGGGCACTGTCGTGGTTAATGTTCTGAGCCGGGTGTGAGGCTGGTGGTCGCGGTGTCGCCGATCCACTGCTGGAGGAGTTCGATCCACTCCCCGGTCATCATAAACTGCAGCATGGCTTCGTTGATTTGTTTGTAGTTCGGATGCCCTTCGCGGATCGGAATAGCGAGGAAGGCCTCGCGGAGGCGGAAGGAGGGAATGTTGATGTGAACAGGGGGCTTTCGCCTTGCGAATTCGCGTTTCACATAGGAGAGGGTGTTGCGATCGCCCACGACGGCTTCGATTTTACCTGCCGCCAGATCATCGAACGCCTCAGGGATGCTTTCGTATTCGTGCGTCATGACTCCGATGCGGCGGAGGATTTCCGAGGAGAGGGAACCGCGGAGTGTTCCACAGGAGAGGTGGTTGAAATCAGAGATGCTTTCGATGCTGTTTGATATCTGCGCCGTGGACATGCTGGAGGTGACTGTGGCTGTGAATGCCGAGACGAGCACCACGCCGAAAATCATCCAGAAAACTGCGATGATCCGCCCGGTGATGGTGGCCGGTGTTTTGTCGCCGTAGCCGACAGTGGTCATGGTGACCGCTGCGAACCAGAGGGCTGACCCGATGCCGGTGATGCCGCCATGAAAGTGCCCCGTGCCGTGATGCCGCTCGGCGAACCAGAGCAGGAGGCTGATCGCGAGCATGGCTATGAAAATGCCGATGAGATATTTGGCGATCGTCCAATTAAAAAAATCCTTGAGAACGCTTTTCCATGCGGATTCCCAACGGACTTTGTTCAGCGCGATGCAGAGGCTTGATGTCAGGAATGGCTGGGTGAAATCCACAATTTTCTCGGCCGCCGGAGTAACTTCAATCTCGCCGGCTGCGGCATCGATTTCGCCCTTCGCCACCTGCTGTATCAAATCCTCGTAAGGAACCTCGACGAACTCGATGGGGAACCCCGTGGATTCGCTGATTCCCTTCCAAAGCCCCGGAGCGAGGCCAGTCCAAGTGCCGTCCGGGTTTTTCAAAGCATAGGGCGGCTTCTCATGAATGCCAATTCGCAGCGTCGGTTTGGCTTCGGTCGCCTGCAAGCAGGAGATGGCGCAGACCAACAGCAGCGCAAACAACGCGTGGCGCGTGACCAGTCGTCTCAGGCCACCCTGCAAAACGCCCTCCCGCATTATTGACCTCGCCGGATGCGCGAGCCAGGGAAGTTGACAATGAAACGCCATACGATCTTTTCGCGGTTCTCGATTTCCCAAGTCTCGGGATTCACCTTGCTGGGGACTTCGTAGCGGCGGATGTCGATGACCGTGTCGTAGCCTCGGTCGGCAAAAATATCGATGATCATTGCCAACACGAGAGGGTCGGCGAGCAGGGGATTCTCGGAGTTGATGTGAGCCCGGCCGGACATGTTGTGGCGGCGGATGATGGGCATAAATTTTTCATCAATGAGGGCCACGGATTGCTCGAAGAGGTCGGGGTGCTCGGCATTGTAGGAGTCCAACCGCATGACGAGTTCCTGCCGTGCGTGGATGCTGAGTTCGCGGGCAATTGGGATGCGGGAAATCCGGTCGAAAGTGCTCTGGTCCAGCTCCAGTGAGCTTTGGTAGCGAAGTTCGTCCTGAATGCGCCGCTGCACCTCATCCACCGTGCCGTGGGCATTCACATAGTGGTAGTGGAAGACTTGGCGCAGGGTTTTCAACGACTCGTAGGTGACCTCCTTAAAAGTGCGGTAACGGTTGCGGGCTGCCTCATCGGACAAATCCGTGGCGCGCGTCTCAACCATCTCGCCGACTCCGGAAGCCTCCACTGCGGCATTATGGGCGCGGGCGCGTTCGCCACGGAGAATCTGACGGCGGACGGATTCGGCCTCGTCCACGAAAAGAACAACGATATGGAACATCGGTTTGCGAAACTGAGCCGCAAGCGGGGTTCCGATATACTGGTGGCGGAGGGTGTTGAGTTTTTCGTGGAGCAGGCGCAGGCAGAGGACCTGGACTTTCGTGCGCGGGTAGCCATCCACCACGACGCCGGTTTGGTTTTCGGGGTGCAGGAGCGCCCGCAAAAGCAGGCCGGTCACCTCGCGGTCGCCAACCATCATTCCGGCATCGATGAGCTTGCGCGCAGCCGGGCTCTGGAGCAACGAACTGACCACGATCGGCTCGGCGGTGAGGCTGCGATAGTTTTGGATGAAGCGGGTTTGGGTTCCCTTGCCGGCGCCAGGAGCGCCGTTCAGCCAGATGACTTCATTCGGAAACTGGAGTCCCTCGATGCCGACCTCATCGACCAAATCCTGCCAAGCGGCATTGAAAATGAGATTGGCGTCTTTGACTTCGAGATCGACGGCTTGCGAAGCGCTGGGTTTGGAAGTTGATGCCTGAGGAGCCGAGTCTTGTGATGTTTTCATCAAAATTTCTCTAAAGATTGGCAGGGATTCCCCCGAATCTCAATGTGTTTCACCCGATCAGCTCGCCGACAAGCTCGGCGCTCAATCCTGTAACAGAATCGGGGTCTAATAGTTCCATGCTAAGCGTTTTCTTTTTGGCCTGCATTTCGAGCACTCGTTCCTCCACCGTGTCGCGGGCGATGAGTTTGATCGAGGTGACGACATTTTGTTGACCAATGCGATGGGCACGGTCGGTGGCCTGAGCTTCCACGGCTGGATTCCACCAGGGGTCGAAGTGGATGACTGTGTCCGCGCCAGTGAGATTGAGTCCAACGCCACCAGCTTTGAGGCTGATGAGAAAAACGGAGATGGAGGGATCGGATTGAAAGCGCTCGACCACTGTGGCGCGATCCTTGGTTGAACCATCGAGGCGGCACCAGGTAATGCCCGCCTCGTCCAGCGCGGGGGCGATCAGGTCGAGCATGGAGGTGAATTGGCTGAAGACGAGCGTGCGGTGGCCGCCATCCACCGCTTCCCCGAGAAGTTCCAGCAGAGCGTCGATTTTCGCCGAGGGCGCATTGGTTTCCTTATTCAGAAGCCGCAAGTCGCAACACGCCTGCCGCAGGCGCAGGAGAGCGGTGAGGACCTTCATGCGGGCGGCTCCGCCCGACTCGCGCATGGCGTCGACTTCGGCGCGGGCGGCAATCTGGAGTTGCGTGTAGGCGGCCTTTTGGTCGGGGGTAAGCTCCACTTGCACGACCTGTTCGATTTTGGGCGGGAGTTCCTTGAGGATTTCCGACTTCGTGCGGCGAAGCATCCAGGGTCTCACGCGCCGGAGCAATCGCGGCCAGACTCCAGCGGATTCCCCGGCGGCCAGCGGTTTTTCGTAGCGGTCTTGAAAATCCTTCCGCGTGCCCAGATAGCCCGGCAGCAGGAAGTCGAAGAGGGACCAGAGGTCTCGGATGGAGTTCTCCAGCGGGGTTCCGGTGAGGATGAATCGAGCCTTCGAACGGATGGCACACGCCGCCCGCGCATTTTGGCTGCCGGGATTTTTGATGTGCTGGGCCTCATCGAGTGTGGTCGTTGAAAAGACGAAGGCTTTGTAATGCTCGGCGTCGCGGCGCAAGAGGGCGTAGCTGGTTATGATCAGGTCGTGCTCCGGGATCTTGGCGAATTGTTCTAAGCGTCCCGCGCCTTCGATCGTCAACACTCTCAGGTTGGGGCAGAAGGCTGCCGCCTCGCGGCTCCAATTCCAGACCAGGGATGAAGGACACACAACAAGGTGCGGACCCGGCAGGGCTTCCACCATGGCAAGCGTCTGAATAGTTTTTCCCAGACCCATCTCATCGGCCAGCAATCCTGCCGAGCCGCTGCGGGCGTTTTTTAAAAGCCAAAGCGCTCCTTCGACCTGATACGGACGCAGGCGTTCGCGCAGTGGTCCGAGAGTGTCTGTCTTTAGTGCTGGCTGGAGGGTTGGGAGTTGCCCCGTCCACTCGGCAATGCTGGATTCAATGTATCCGCGTTGAGATTCGCGGAGCTTGTATGCACCTCGTTCCTGCGAGGGGTCGCAGTCTCGAAGCACCTCCTCCAAGTCGGTGGCGAGGTCGGCATCCGGCACGGCAATGCGTCCATCGGCGAGGCGCAGCTGGGGTTTTCCGCTCTGAAGCAGGCGTTGCAGGTCCTGGGCGCTGAGAATGGCCTCCTTCCCGGCTGTGAAGTGTATATGAAAATCCAGCCAGCCATCGCTGCGCTCCTTCAGTGCAAAGCGGGGTTCGAAGCGGACGATGTCTTTGGTGACATGTTGAAAGCGCTCGCCTTCCTTGATGCTCCATTCGTTTTTGAGGCGTGGTAACTCAGCGGCATAAAATTTCACGACGGCATCCTCGCCGCGCAGCACGGCTTTTCCTTTCTCGTTTTCGAATCCGCAGCCGACAAGTCGGGCAAGAGCGGCAGCCTCGGCGGATGGATTCTGCATGCCAGGCTTCGAGTAATGAAAGGAAATCGCCCCCTCGAGGTGGCGGAGCGAGCCTTCTATGGAAAATTCAATACGCGGGTGCTCGGATGTGGCCGCGAAGGCCTGTGCAGCTGGAGCCGAAGCCTGGGCAGGAGTCGCACGCTTGGGAGCCGGGGCGATGATTTCGAGTGCTGCGGCGATCGAGTGGGCGCAGATGAGTCCCCGCTGGCGGGAATCCCGGCAGGGGCAGAGATTTTCGATATCCACCGGATTCTTGATTTTCAGCCCTGTCAAAAAATCCCGCCCACCTTCGTTGATGCGACCCTTCAGCAGGGGAGGCTCGTAAGTGGCGTCACAAATGCGTCCCGCATCGCGAATGGCCTTCGCCTCTTTGAAGACCGGCCAACCGCCGAGTGAGACGAGGAATTTTTCTGTGAGTTCCATGTGAAGCGCAGGGCCTGCTGATAGCCCGTCGCCGAGCTTCATGAAATCAGAAACTTCGCATTCTTGACACCTTGCGCGCCGGGGGTTCTACATGGGAAAAATGAAACCCGCCCTCATTGTTGCCACTCTGGCCCTCTCGCTTCTCACTTCCTGCACAACCATCCAAAATCGCAGGGATCTTTACTCTCCGCAGACGGTCGAGGGACCCTACACGCGGATGCTCAAAGACGGGAGCTGGCGCAAACAAAAGCCGGCTGAAGCCCAAGAGGCTCCCTCATCCCAGGCAGACGGCTCCAGTTCTCGTGATTCCAAGGAAGTGAAGCCGCCGGTTGCCGGGTAGTCCTACTGCGCCATCTCTGCGGGGGGAGTTGGCATGGTGTCTGGCTTGGGAGGTTTGATTTTATCCAGAATGTCCGCAAGCGAAGGGTCTGCGGTGATCATGGCATCGTGCATGGCCTTCTGGAAATTCTTGGCGGCGTCCCGGCGTGCCTCGGGCGTCTGAGCCGCTTTCATAGCGGCCTCTGCAGATTGAACGGCCGGAGCCTGTTTGGCGATCTCGCGGGCCGCTGCGAGGCGGTCGCGCTCAGCGGGTGGCAATTTCTGGATGGCAGATTCGCCCTGTGCATCAGGGCGGAATTTTTTCTCCTTGGTTGCGGGGTCTTTTTCCTTCTTTTTGAGAACCTCGCTCAATTGTGTGGCGAGCTCAGGGTCTTTTGTTGCGATCGCATCCCTCACGGCGTCGCGCAATTCCTTCCCGGCCGCCTCGGCCTTTTCACGCAGTGCTTGGATTTTTGGATCTTTCATCGCCTCGTCCCGTGCTTCTTTGAATCGGCTGCGCACATCCGCGGGCAGGCCCTCGATCCATTCGCGTTGCTTCTTCCATTCTTCCGGGCCGTGTTTGGGGGAGTCCGCTGCGGCGGGCGTGGCTGCGGGTTGCTGCGCGGTGGCGAGGAGTGGTGAGCCGCAGAGGGCTGTGATTGCGATTAGGATGTGGAGAGGTTTCATATCTTCAAGGAGTCAAACACTCGAAATCTCGAAAAGTTGCGCCTCTTTATTTAGTCGGCGAAATTTCTTTTTGGGAGACGGGCAGGCGGATGATGAATGTCGCGCCATCCCCTGGCGTGCTGCGCAGGGAAATCTGGCCGCCGTGGGCGAGGATGATGTTTTTGACGATCGAGAGGCCGAGTCCTGTTCCTCCCGCATCGCGGGCGCGGTGTTTGTGGACGCGGTAGAATCGCTCAAAGATGTGTGCCTGATCCTCGAGGGGAATTCCTGTTCCGTTGTCAGCGATCGATATTTCCACCCACTCCGCTTCCAGGCGGGCATTGAGTTCGATGATCGGTGCGTTCGATTCGCCGTGGCGGATGGCATTGGTCAGAAGATTCCAATAAACCTGTTCAATCCTGTGCTCATCGACTTCGGCAAAGACGGCTTCCTCTGTCCACTGGATCTGAAATTCCGCATTCCTTGTAGCGCCGCCGCTGTCGAGGTTTTCGATGACCCTCTCGGCAATCTTGCGAAGATTGACGCGAGAAAAATACAGCCGGCGCCCCTTGCCCTCCATGCTGGAAATGGTGAGCAGGTCTTCGAGTAGCAGGGAAAGTCTTTGCACATTACGATGGATCGCCCGAAGCGACACAGTGGTCATCTCGGGATCCTCTGTGGCACCATCCAACAGCGTTTCCACATAGCCATTGATGACAGAGACAGGGGTGCGGAATTCATGCGAAACATTCGCCACGAATTCCCGGCGGGCGGCCTCCAGCGTGCGGATGGCGGTGACTTCCTGAAACACGATCAGCGCAGCCTGGGGAAGTTCTTCCGAGGCCCTCGACATCGGCGAGACATGGATATCGAAGTGCCGCTGAACAACCGGCCCCGATTGCTGGGTGAATTCAAAGACGAGGGAGAGGTCCTGCTTGCTTCCATCGGTGAGCGTTGCCGAGACGGCCTGTTCGATTTCATGGCGGCGGAAGACCTCGAGCACGGAGCGCCCGACATGGGATTTGGCTGCAGGGAAGAAGGCTTGGAGGGATTCGTTGACGAGGGTTATTCGTTTGTCCCGGCTTGCGACCACTATGCCCTCTTTCATGCCGGAGAGGATGCCGCGCAGACTCAAACCGCCTTCCACCGTTTGTTCATCCAGCGTGCGGAGCCTCTCGGCAATTTTCCGGATGTGTTGTGCGGTGAGTTGATAGGTCGAAGCCTCTGTGTCGAGCGCCGGAAGTTGGAAGTTCCCGCTCGATAGGCGCTGAATGTCTTCCCGGATCCTTCTCAGGGGGCGGATAAATCGATAAACAATCAGCCATGCCGCCACACCCAAGGCTGTCAGAAGCAACAAACTCCACATCCCGCTCAAGGTGTGTGTGGCGCGCTGAAGCGGTAGCCTTGGCCTCGGATGGTTTCCACCTTCGACGCGTGATCGCCGAGTTTTTCACGAAGGCGACGCATGTGCGTATCCACAGTGCGAGTGTCCGCGCCTGTCGAATACCCCCACACATCGCTGAGGAGAGTCTCACGCGAGAGGATGCGTCCGCGATTGGTGACGAGGGTGAGCAGGAGCTTGAACTCGATCGTAGTCAGGTCCAGGCGCTGGTCATCCACGGAGGCTCTGAGCGCTGTTTTGTCGATCGAGATGCCATCCACTTCCAGTAAATTCACCTCTTCGGCCGCGCTACGAATGCGGCGCAGGAGACCTTGGACGCGAAGGACGACTTCCTTCGGACTGAATGGCTTGGTGACATAGTCGTCCGCGCCGATTTCGAGCCCTTTCACGCGATCCTTCACCTCGCTGCGGGCTGTGAGCATGAGGACGGGAATAGCTGAGGTCTCGTTGTCAGCTTTCAGAGCGCGACAGACCTCGAGGCCCGTCATGCCGGGAAGCATCAAGTCGAGCACCACGGCATCCGGCCTCTTGGAGCGCACTGCAGCGAGTCCAGCATCGCCCGAGTTTGTGATTTGAACTTTAAAACCAGCCTTTTTGAAATGGTAGCGCAGCAAATCCACCACATCGCTTTCGTCTTCTACCAATAGCACGGTGTCATCCATTGCGCCTCCTTAGCCAAGTGCCCGACGCCCTGCAAGGGGACAAATGCAACAAAAAGATCAGGTCACCGCTTGGTGGTTCAGAAAAAACAATTAAAAACTGAACCGCGGTGACCTGAGTTGTTGTCTCAACTGATAACTTAGACGCGCGATCGAGAGGGGTGTTCAAAGTTTTTTCAAAAAAGTTTCAGACATCCAAAACCAGACCCACCGGGCAGTGGTCGCTGCCCAAGATATGATCGTGGATGAATGCGGATTTCAGGGCTGGCGCGAGCTTGGCCGAGGCGCAGAAATAATCGATGCGCCATCCGATATTCCTCTCGCGGGCGCCGTTCTGGTAGCTCCACCAAGTGTAGCGTCCACCGCCGGGTTCGAAGTGGCGGAATGTGTCCACAAAACCCGCCGCTAGCGTTCGGTCGAAGGCCTCCCGCTCCTCGATTGTGAATCCAGCGTTTTGCGTGTTGTCCTTCGGTCTCGCCAGATCGATCTCGCGGTGAGCGACATTCATGTCACCACAGAAGATGACAGGCTTGGTTTTTTCGAGCGTTTGGAGGTGGTCGATAAATGCCGGTGTCCATTCCCTCGTGCGGTAGTCGAGTCGCGTGAGCTCCCGCTTGGAGTTGGGCGTGTAAACATTCACCAGGAAAAAATCCCCCATGTCGGCGCTGATGACGCGTCCTTCCTTGTCGTGCTCCTCGCGGCCTATGCCATTGATGACGGACGTTGGCTTTTTCCGTGTGAGAATCGCCGTGCCGGAGTAGCCGGGCTTGATCGCCGCATTCCAGAAAACCTCGTATCCATCGAATGTCTGCGGCACCTGCTCCTCGCGGGCCTTGACCTCTTGGAGGCAGATCACATCAGGCTTCTCGGCATCCAAGTAATCCATGAACCCCTTGCCGAGTATCGAGCGAATGCCGTTGACATTCCATGAGATCAATTTCATCCCACCAGAGAAACATTCCGCAGGGTCGAACCGCGAGAGCGAAATGACACTGGGGTTCAGTTTTTCTGCGCCACCGGAGTCCTGCCCCGCTTGAGCGAGCGGGCGTGGTGGAAGAGGTATTGTTGGACATAGCCCGCGTAGGGACCCAGTCGCCGCCGGGCATAGCGCGCGAGTTCCGCCGCCGTGCCGTCCCTCCCACCGCGCATGGTGAGCAGGATGCGATGAATCCATGTGTCGATCGGAACGGCATCGAGCCGCTCGTAGGCAAAGAGGAGGATACAGTTCGCCACTTTCACGCCGACTCCGGGAAGGCTCGTGAGCGATTTTCGCAGGAGCGGCGTTTTCTGTTTGGCGATGGCATCCAGGTTCAGCCTGCCTTCCGCCAGAATTCGCGCAGTCTGCAGAAGGTTCCCGGCGCGGTAGCCAAGGCCGCAAGTGCGCAGGGCACTCTCCGAAGCGCCTGCCAACGTCTCGAAAGATGGATAGGCCGAGATATCGGATCCCTCGATGCGCATCCCGAACCGCTCGCGGATGGCCAGAGACATGGAGCGGATGTGTGCGACTTGTTTCATCGAACTCGTGATGAAAGTGGCCGTGCATTCCCAATGCGGTTGCCGCAGGATGCGCATTCCCTCGCAGGCGGTGAGCGCTGCTTGGCTCGTCGGGTCTCTTGGAAACGCGGCGGTGATTTGGTCCAGCGGATGATCCAACGCAAAGTGCCTCGCAATGACACCTGGTTCGCCCTGCGCGACGACAAGGCGCCGGTCTTTTTCAAAAACTTGCGCAGGCATTTCGCCTATGAGTCCGCTCCAGGAGTTGTCCGCATTCTGGTGCCAGTGAAAAACCTGCCCGCTCTGCAGCGTGGCCTTGAGGTCGATCTGAGCCGAAAAGGGATTCGTCACGCCTCCTCCAGCCAAGCCAGTGCCTTTGTGTAGCTCTGGCGCTCCAAGTAATGCCGCAGTGTGGGATCCGTATCCGGCGGGAGGTTCGCAACGAGTGTGTCGAGCTGCGCCGCTGCCGATTTCAGCGCCTCCAGATGCGCTGCCGCATCGCGATCGCGGAACGCGTGGTCGGCTACGATGTCCAGGCGGGCTTTGACGGCCGCATGAAGGCTCTTGTGCAAGGCGGAGAGGTCGTTCATGCCCGGATTTCATATGGATTTTGACGCCATGCCACAAGCTGCGGATTTTTGCGAAGAGCCCAGCCGGCCGCCGAATTGCGATGCTCGAGTTCCTCCTTCCCTTGACCGGATTCGTTCCCATAATGCCTCATTCCCATGATCTCAAACTTACTCAGCGCCCTCGGAGGCTCCACAGGCGGTGTTGTCGCCTCGTTCCTCAAACCCGAATTGGAAAAACACCTCGCAGGCATCGGCACTGTGCAAAATATCGAACTCGACACCCCGAACAAACGCGCTGCCGTTACCTTGGCCATGCACGGCGATCCCAATCCGGTCAAAATCCAGATCGAACGCTATTCCCTCGCTCCATCCGCTGCCGGTTGCCTGCTCACCATTCACGATTACTCCTGCCCCACTCACGAATGGCTGGCCAAGCTGGGAAAAAAATTCCGTCCAACCTTCGAGATCCCGCTGCCGGTTCCCTACGCCATGGCCAGCGCTTTTGTGTAAGCTTCCGCACTTCGACACGCTCTCATCCCTGAACGCCAAATTATGAGGATCAGAGCCACATCCATTTTAGCCGAAGGTTTGGCAGCAACTCTGGTCTTTTTGTCCCTGTCCATGCCGCTTTAGAGCGGCGTCACAGCCTTTTCTTACGGTCTGTAAATCTGCAGGCCGCCGTTAACGGGGTCGACTTGTATGGTGGCGAAGTTGGCGGCGGCTGTGGTGTTGGATGCGTTGCGCTGGAGGACGACCGTGGCAAACCATTTGTCTGTGATGGTGAGAGGGCTTCCATCCAGACTCCCGCGAGGGCGGAACGTGCATTGTTTATAGAGGTAGGAGGTTCCGAGTTCCGGAAGGGAGGGGTCTTTCGCGCTGCTGGCAGTGGACTCGGTGAGGCTCATGAGGGAGGTGAGGGCTGTATCGCTGGCGATGGCCGTCTGCATTGGCAGTGTGGTGAGGCGAGACACGGGTGTGGCGTTGGTTGCGGAATCCAGAGTGACCAGTTGGATGCGGTCGTAGGGCGAGGAGGTGTCTTTTCGGATGAAGCGCAGGGTGATGTTTTTTTTTTCGGCACTGGCTTTCTGCCTGGCCAGGGTGAATTGATTGACAACCAAGGTGGCGGCTTGCGTGAGGCGGCCATTTTCCAGCACGCTGTTGAGAGCAGGAACGGTGGCGGTCATCAGGAGGCCGACGATGGCGATCACCACTAAAAGCTCGATCAAAGAAAAAGCGGAAAAAGTATTCAGTGTTCGGTTTTCAGTTTTCAGTTTTCAGGCCAGAACGGGCGCTGCGCGGTTGGAGGGGAAGTAACCACGGATATCTCGGATTGGCACGGATGATCCCAGCCAGATGGGATTGGCAGAAAAAAAGCAAAAATCTAACAAGCCTGCTTGCAGAGTTTTTGTTTTTTCTCTGCCCCATTCGCGTCGCGAATGCATCGGTGACGTTTAGTTCTCCTCTGTGTTCTCTGTGTCCTCTGTGGTTAAATAAAATTCTTTCGGGAAACATGATAAGGTGTCACGCAAAAATAACTGTCGCATTTTTTGTGAGCCTATGGCAGGCTTTGAATGATGATCGACCAAGCAACTCTCCAAGCCAAATTCGCCGAAATCAGACCTCTACTCAACGAGCGCCAGCTCCGTCTCGT
>JBIIPZ010000068.1:0-6347 GCA_044342325.1 Terrimicrobiaceae bacterium | reverse complement strand
GAAGCCCCCCTGCAATAGGATGAAACATTTAAAGAGGAAATTTACTTGTTGCCACTTGTTGCCAGATAAGTGATGTTTCAAGATCATTCAGGACTTCTTTAGATGAACTATTAAAGCAACAAGACCCTAATAACCAGTAAGAAAACGGTTTTCAAGACCGGCGCAATCGACCACTCTGCCACCCCTCCTTTGTAATAACAATCAGCAGTTTAATTTCTCAGGCCAATAAGCAGGAATCCTGCTCGTTGCCGCTTTACTGCCAACTATGCGAATGTCCAGCAATCTAAGACGCTGGAGAACCTCTAAAACTATACAGATCGCGAAAGCGTCTTCGCAAGTTTTTCGTCGCAGCAATGCGCGAAAAATAGACACTGAACCTGCTTAACGATGAACTGACAGGAACAATCTACGCGCCAGAGTGCAAAATGCGATTTTCATCGCACGGCCATGCTCAACAGCAAAGAATCTCAAAAGATGTCCGAAACCCACTCAACCAGGCGCCAGTCCAAGAAGGATGGGCATCTCGCGGCCACTCACCGCCACAGTCAGAGAGACACTGGCTACATAGGCGCGCGGCATCGCACTCCACACTGCTCGCCGTGAGCCGAAATATCCCGCTCTTTATTGCCTTCCGCGTGTTCTTCAATGCACGCTTTTACTATCCGGTTCTTGGGGTTCTTTTCTTGGATCTGGGATTGAGTCTGGAGCAATACGCAACCCTGAATGTGATTTGGGCGGTGACGATTCTGCTGCTGGAAATTCCATCCGGCGCGCTAGCAGATGTCATCGGCAGGCGATGGATGGTCATCCTTGCAGGAGCCCTCATGGTTGCAGAAATGGCGGTATTCGCCTTTGCTCCGCGGGGAGACTGGCTTTTCCCGCTACTTGTTCTCAATCGCATCCTGAGCGGTGTAGCGGAGGCCTGTGCGAGCGGCGCGGATGAGGCGCTCGCCTACGACTCGCTGCCAGTCGAAGGTCGCGAGGAACGGTGGCGCGGCGTCTTGGCAAACCTGATGAGATGGTCATCAGGCGGTTTCTTCATTGCCATGATCCTCGGGGCGCTGGCCTTTGACCGGCATGTTTGGGAAGCGGCGGCGAATCTCGTAGGGTGGAGCGGCGGGGTAGGCAACACCACTCGCTGGCCGGTTTATCTGACACTGGCCACATCCGTGCCAGCGTTGATTTGCGCTTTGGCCATGCGAGAACCCCCGACCGCCGGCAAGACGCAGTCGAGGCGGCATCCGGTGCGTGAGGCACTCGACAACATCTTGACCGGAGCGAGGTTTGTTTTCTTCAATACCCGGGTTCGACTGCTTCTGCTTTGCGCCATTTTATTCGACTCTCTCGTGCGCTTGTTCCTCACCTTTGGCAGCAACTACTATCGACTCATCGAGATTCCGGAATTCGTAAATGGTCTCCTCGGCTCTTTCTATGCCTTGCTGGGATTCTCGGCGGCGTCCATCGCTCGGCGCATGGCATCCCAGCTCTCGCCAGTGCGGGTATTCTGTGTGCTGGCAGTTCTGGTTTTTGTCGGCCTCCTCGGCCTGTGCCTCGCCACTCCAGTTTGGGGCGTATGGGTGGTAATCCCCTTGGGTCTCGCCATGCCAATGATGTCGTATTTCGTCTCAAGCTACCTCAACCAATGGACCGACTCAGCCGTGCGCGCCACGATCCTGAGCTTTCGCGGCATGGCGCTGAATATAGGCTACGCCCTCAGTGGAATCGGCTTCGCCAGCCTCACGGCAAGCATACGCGCTTCTGGCACCTTGACCTCGGAAGACGCTATTTTTGGAAAAGCCCTGCTCAGCCTACCCATCGCATTTGCCCTCGGTTGGGTGGCCCTCACCCTAGTGGCATGGCGAAGCCGGGGTAAGATTTCAACCACATCGGGCACTTCCTGCGAGTAATCTCGGCTGGCAACTGGGAGGGATGTCGTCGCGCTATCGCGCGCGGGAGTCGGTCAGGAAACGCAGCGCCTTGGCGGGGTCGCCTTGGGTATCGCGCACCACAGCGAGGAAGGAAGGCAAGGTGGCGTTGTATTTTTTTAAAAAAGATCGGTCTCCTGAGCATCCATACATGATGTCGTCGCAGAGGCTGCCCTCGAGGAAGCACTGGGCTTTGCGAATGATACGTAGCAGCCAGGAAACGCCTTCGAATTCCGCGGATTTTAGCGGCAACTCGCTTTCCTGAACGATCTGCGATGGCAGGCTCCCATGGAGCGTTGAAAGAAAAAAATCGGCCCGCATTTGGGCGAGTTCCACGAAGACTGCCTTATCCGGCTCGCCATAGCAGGCGAGGTCGTCCACCGCATCGTAGAGAGACTGCGCTGAAATACCGAACTTCGCGAGGGCGTCGAGATCGGCTGGAGCGAGGATTTGTGAGGGTGTGCGGCAGCCGGTGCGGTAGTTCGCGCTTGCCTTGTCGTGGAGTTGATTGAGTTCGTTATTCATTTTGGGATTCGACGATGCCTTGTTCCAGGAAACGCACCCGCTGGTCGACTCTTGGCAAGAGGATGGTGACGGTGAGTCCCCGACCAGGCGAGCTTTCGAGAATGACCTCCCCGCCATGGGCTCGGACGATTCGCCTCACGATGAGAAGGCCCAATCCATTGCCGCCGGATTTGGTTGTGAAATAGGGTTCGAAGATGCGGGTGATGTTTTCTGGCGATATGCCGCCTCCGGAGTCCATGAAAACGACCCGCACATGGGTGGCATCGGCGGATGTGCTCACGCGCAGGATGCCACCGGAATTCATCGCTTGAAACGAATTGCGGCAGATGTTGTAGAAAGCCTGCTTGATCTGATCGCGGTCGATCTGAAGCAGTGGCAACCCCTGCTCGAGCTGCTTCTCGACGAGCACGTCGCGGTCTTGGATTTCCACATGCAGAAAATCAAAGACCTCATCGACGATGCGGTTGATGTCCGCTGGTTCGGGATTGAGGCTCTGCGGGCGGATGGCGCGGAGAAACTGGGTGATGATATTGTCGAGGCGCGAAACCTCGCTGCGGGCCACCAGAACGGACTCTTCCAGCTTGGAGCGAAGTTTAGGCGGAGCCTTTTCCAAGTTTCGTTGCATGAGCTGGAGGTGGATATTCAGCGAGTTGAGGGGATTGCCGATTTCATGGGCAACACCCGCCGCCAGCATCGTGAGCGCGGAGAATTTCTCGACCTCGATGGTCTCCTGCGTGTCGCGGTGGGTCTGCGTGATGTCGCGCAGGATCACCGCACGGCCAACCGCCTCGGGTTTGTGTCCATCGGCCTCGTCGCTCAGCAGCGGCACGACGTAAAAATTCAAAAGCCGGCTGTCAGGATAAAAGACCTCGAGGTCACGGCTGACGATTTCTGCTTTCGGCCCGCTGAGCGTCTCCCAGTCGATACCTCGCACGACCTCAGCCAGCGGCTTGCCGAGGCTGGCATCGGATTCAATGCCGAAAAAACCACACGCCGCACGGTTGAGATAGAGAATGCGTCCCTTGGGATTTGTGACGATAACGCCTTCGAGAATGGCGTTGAAAATGGTTTCCAAAAAACCCTTCTCGCGGGCGATCTCGACGAGGTAGTTCTGCACTTCGCCGGGCTGGACCAGCGGGAGACGGTCGATGAGTTTGTCGAGGAATCCGCGTTTCATGAAAGTGTCATGTTTTCCACTGGATCGCCTGTTCCTGCACGGCAAAACGCACAAAGCCGCGACCTCCGGGATGGCAATTCCCCGAAGCGCCCCATCCGCCGAATGGCAGGGTGGATGGAGAAAATGTCGTGGGCAGGTTGTGGTAGAGGTTGCCTACCGAGAGTTTCGAGCCGATGAGCGAAAAGTTGGCTGCATCCGAGGTGAAGAGGCTGGCCGTGAGCCCGAACTTCCAAGCTTCGTGACGCCGGATCGCTTCATCCTCCTCATCAAAAATCTCGACCACGAGCACAGGAGCGAAGGTTTCCGCCTTCGCCAGCAGGGACTCGTCGAGAGCGAGTGGATCGTGCGCCAGCACGACAGCGGGCAATACATAATACCCATGCATCTCGGGATGGATTTTTTCCAGAATGCCTCCGGGAACAATCCACTCCCCCACCCTTGCGGAGACGAGGCATTCGTAACGCTCGTGCGCAGCGAAGCTGATGAGCGGACCGAGGAGCGTGTTCTCGTTCATGGGATCGCCCGGTGTGTAGCGGGTAAGCGAAGTCGTGAGGCGCCTGAGGAAGGCATCCGCCACCCGCCGATGAACAAGGACACGCGAGGTGGCGTTGCAGCGCTGGCCGGTGGTGAGGCACATACCGTCAGCCACGGCTGTGGCAGCGAGATCGAGATCTGCGTCTGCTAGGACGATGGCGGAATTTTTGCCACCGAGTTCGAGTGCGAGAGATTTCGAGGTGTCAGCAGCCAATGCGCTGGAGAGTTCGCGCCCGACAGGCACGGAGCCTGTGAAGCAAACGGACCTCACCGCCTCATTCAGACAGAGCGCCCGACCAGTCTCGCCCCACCCGGGCACCAGTTGAAAGACATCCGCCGGCAGCACAGCCTGCATGATCCTCGCATACTCAAGGCCCACATTGGAAGCCAGCGGCGAGGGTTTGAACAACACCGTGTTGCCCGCCAGCAAATACGCAAGCGCCGCGCCATGGCCCAGATGCACAGGAAAATTGAAGGGCGCGATCACTGCGCTAGGCCCGCGAGGCCGCTGACGGACGAGGGCCGGATTCGGACCATCTTCCACAACCACATCGCGCAAATATTTCTCTCCATCGGCAAAAGTGAGGTCGAACTTCGCCACGACGGCCGACATCTCAAGCCGGGCCTCGCGAAGCGGCTTCCCGGTCTCCCGCGAAATAAGTGTAGCGAGGGACTCCGCGGCGAGGGACAACTTCTCACGGCAGCCAGAGAGAACATCTCGGCGCTCATCCAGCGAACGTGATGCCCAAAGCGGAAATGCGGCCACCGATCGCGCCACACATTCGGGAACGCTCGCACAGGTCACCTGCGGAAAAGAAAACGACAGATCGCCCGGGGAGAAATTCTGCCATGCTCGCGGTTCATTCTGCATGGATTGAAAATGGCCCCGTCTGTATGAAACCTCAAGCAGCGGATTGACAGCAAAGGACACAGAGACGGCGGAGGGGAAAAGTTCGGTAAAAGTCTGCCTGCGTGTCTTTGGTGGTTAATTCTGCAAGGATCGATTTCAAGACATCCGCAGCAGAACTTTTCCCGAGCGCTTCTCTTGAGTGGCCTCGGCGATGGCCTCGAGCACTTGATCAAGCGGGAAGACCTTGTGAACCGGAGTGTGCAGCACTCCTGCCGCGAGGTAGTCGGCCAGCTTTTCGTAGGTGGCTCGCACCTCGGCATGAGGCGCGGATTCCTTCCACCGCCGGAGCCAGAATCCCTGGAACGAAATGTTTTTAAAAATCAGGAGGCCATTCGGAATTTTCAGAGGCTGGCGGCCCATCGCGCCATAGGTGACAAGCGGAGCGCCCACGCAGAGAGCATTGGCCACATTGAGAGCACTGGCCCCGCCCACGGCGTTCAGCCCGAGCTTCGGAAGCACGCCGCCGCAGAGTGTAAGCGTTTCCGTTCTCAGGTCTGTATCCTCGGTCACTACGACATCCGCTCCGCTGGAACGCAACTCATCGATCAACTCGGCACGCCGAACGACATTCAGCGTGCGGAGACCCAGTGCCTTGGCCAATTGAATGACCGAGCGACCCACGCCCGAATTGGCGGCATTCTGCACAATCCAATCTCCGGGCTGGAGCTTCACAAAATCATGAATCATACGCCAGGCCGTGGCCGGATTCACCACAAGCATTGCCGCCTGCAAGGGATCAAGCCCCTCTGGCAAGGCGACCAACGACTCCGCAGGCACCACCATTTGCTCGGCCCAAGTCCCGAACGCCAGCGGCATCACAGTCTGCCCAACAGCGAATCCGCTCACCAAAGCACCGACGCGCTCGACCACTCCCACCCCCTCATTGCCAATCGTGCAGGGAAGCGACGGCAATTCACCATAGGTCCCCTCAATCACATTCAAATCCGCCGGATTGATCGGCGCGGCAAGCATCCGCACAAGAACTTCATCGGCTCCTGGCTCAAGCGCGGCAGTATTTTCAACAGTCAATGCAGGCGGCTTGGATCCGAAGGCGGCTAGACGGCAGGCACGTGTCACTGAAGTCTCTTGCCCCTGACGCCCTCCGCTCGATTTGCCAAAATTGATCCGCTTCTCCATAGCTCGTGCCAGCATGGTATCTCGAGGGAAGAATCCGGCAACCCATACTCCGCCAGTGCTTGGGATTTGGCAGAGCCATTTCACCTGATTTGGCTATGGACTTTTAAACCGCACTCGTGCGGCAGGATTTTTTTCCCAG
>JBIIPZ010000016.1:0-64185 GCA_044342325.1 Terrimicrobiaceae bacterium | reverse complement strand
TTATTGTGGCCACTGCTGTCGGCCTACTGGTGGCGTTTTTTCAAGCCCTCACGCAGGTGCAGGACCAGACTCTTCCTTTCGCCATCAAGTTGGTGGCGACCATTCTCGTGATTATCTATGCCGCCAATTGGGTCTTTGCGGATCTTTTGAATTTCGCGATGGCTGCCATGCGAGATTTTCCGACGCTATCGCAATGATCCCGAGTTTCGAGGCTTTTGGGGTGGGGATGATCTCCATGTTCCTCGCCACGGCGAGGATTGGGGTGGCTCTGCTGATAACGCCTTTTTTTGGCGGCCCAACGGGACTGGCGCGAAGGGGATTTGTGATTGTTACAACCGGCATTGCGCTGCCCTTGCTCATGCCTCAGGTGCTCGAAATTTCCCAGTCGCCCCTCGTTATGCTGGCCCTTTGCACGAAAGAGATCGTGCTGGGCTTGCTCCTTGCCCTTCCTGCCTCCCTTCTTTTTTGGGCCATCTCGAGCGCAGGCGAACTCATCGACCTTCAGCGAGGCGCTACGGCGGCGAGTGTTTTCAACCCGATGTTTGGCGCGGTGACATCGCCCACGGCCAACCTTCTCATCCGCTTCAGTGCGGCCATTTTTTTCGTCACAGGTGGATTTTTTGCGTTTCTTTCAGCTGTGCTGACTTCCTTCCAGATTTATCCGATCAATGAAATGCTTCCTTCTTTTGGCCCCGGGGCTAAGGCGGCGATCTCGGGCATCATGGTATCCTATTTTGCCATGACGGTTCTGTATGCCGCGCCGTTTTTGATCGTTTTCACTCTCGTAGATTTGGGGCTTGGTCTGATGAACCGCTTCGTGCCCCAACTGAATATTTTCTTCTTTTCCATGCCGGTGAAGAGCGCCCTTACTTTCTTCCTGCTCATTTTTTACACGACGACCATCGTGTGGGGTATGGACAAGGGCATGTTTTCCGAAGACTCCCTTTTGCAGTTTCTCTCGACTGTCTTGAAATGAGCGAATCCAGCGGCGAAAAAACCGAGCAGCCAACAGACAAAAAACTGCGCGATGCGCGTGAGAAGGGACAGGTCGCGAAGAGCACGGATGTCACCACCACGATTGTCACTGTGTTTGTTCTGGCTGCCACGGCGGGCCTTTTCCATACCACTGTGAAAAGTTTTCAGGAGCTTTTCACGGCAGGTCTTGCAGTCGCCAACGACGATCCTGCGACAGCGTTCAGCATGATGGCCGCCAAATCGCTGCAGACGCTATTGAGCGTGGTCCTCCCTCTTGCTCTCGCGTGCATCGTGGGCGTGCTCGCCGGAAGCTACCTTCAAGTGGGCTTCATGTTTGCCTTTGAAGCCATGAAGCCGGACCTGAACAAGCTCAACCCTATTGAGGGCGTGAAGAAGATTTTTTCCCTCAAAAATCTCATGGAGTTTGTGAAATCGCTTCTCAAAGTTTCCGTTCTCAGCCTGCTTCTTTATTTCATTATCAAAGATTCTATCGACCCGTTGATGCAGCTGCCGCTCACGGATATCCAAGCCGTGCCTAATGTGTTCGAGAAAATGTTCCTGTGGTTCATTCTCCCCTTCATGGGAGTCTATGTCGTCGTGGCCGCAGCGGATTATTTTTTACAGAAATTTTTATTCACACGGGAAATGAAGATGACCAAGGACGAGGTGAAGCGGGAATATAAGCAGCAGGAGGGCAGTCCGGAAATCAAGGGCCAGCGAAAGAGCCTGCACCGCGAAATGATCAACGAGGACACCGTCGGCAAAACAAAAAGCGCCACTGTGCTCGTCACCAATCCGACCCACTACGCTGTGGGGCTCTACTATGAGCCAGGCATCACCAAGCTGCCGAAAGTAACAGTGAAGGGCGTCGACAGTCTTGCTTTCCGCATGATCGATGTGGCCAAGGACAATCAAGTCCCAGTTGTGCAAAATGCCCGTATCGCCCGGCACCTTTATGACAATGTGAAGCTCGACGACTTCATACCGAACGAAATGCTGGCTCCCATCGCGGAGATTCTCAAATGGGTTCAAACCTTACCCAAACGCCAGTAACCTCGATGGAGGACTCTGCAGCCGAGGCGACCGCGCTTTATGCGCGATTCCAGGAATTTGCCATTTTGGCCGATCCCTTGGAATCCCCATTTGCCCGTCAACTCGTTGGTGATGGTTACAAAATTTCTGCCATTCCGCTCTCGCCGCACCGCTCCAAATCGGCATTTCTGGGTGTGCGACTTGTTTGGCGGAATCTGGAGCTCCATCTTCGGCAACCGGATCCCTCGGCGCTTCTTATTTGTAATATCCAGCGCAGTGGATCGAATGAGTCGCTCGCTGGTCCCTTGCTCTCCCTAGGGGCCTTCCTTCGATATGCGGTTCACCGTAGCGAACTCATCGAGGTCATCGGAGGCTGCGTTTCAAAGGCCGGGCAGGTGAACGAACGTGAGTTGCCACTCCCCAAGTTGCGCGACTTCTATACGCGCCTTGTTGGCGACCTCCACGAATACCGGGATATGGATATGGCCTGGCTTTTCGGACTCACCCGCCGTCCTTCGAGGTATTCAGAGCAAAAAATTTGGCAAAGGAGTTGACTTTTGATTTTTTCTGGACCCGACTCAAATTTTTCGAAACTCCACTAACATTCCTATGTCAAATATTATAGTGAATCCCTATGCGTCACCCGGCGTGAAAGAATTTGTGATTTCACCCACGCTTTCGGCACGCGAGGCCGAAGTGCTCTCCGATCAGGTCATGCTCTGCGTGGGGGAGGGGGTATCCCGTTTTCGATTTCGGCTTGCTCCAGAATTTCTGCCCGCGATCACTTGGTTGGAGCGTGCGCGGTTGGTCTTAAGTCCTGTTGTTGAAAAAAAATTCGCCGTAGAAATTCTTTGTTACCCCTCGCAAAGAAAATCTCTTCTCACGGCGGGTTTTCATTTGATCGCCGATGTCGGTTTCATAACGACCGCTACTTAGAGCGTTGTATTTTCAAAAATGTTTTGCCGGTATTGAACAAAGAATCTAAAGAATGGTCTTTCTTTCGCAGATTTAAATATGGGTGACCCAATCAAACTTCAATCGATTGTTGATGCGCATGTGAAGCGCGTCGTTGCATTACGGGACGGAGTGTTTGCTGCACATGCAGGTCTTCTTAGCTTGGGCGAGATGGAGTGGAAACAATACCTCTCGGCGTTGCCGCCAGCACCTCGCGCCACTCAACGACCGACCTCGTTTTCGGAGACCACGCCGGCAGCAAAAGATTGGATTTTGGCTTCTGCCTTGCGCGATTTGTCCGCGCACCAAGCGCTTTTTTTGGAGCAAATCCGACAGTTCATGGAAATGGCCCATGTTTTGTCTTCGGCTCAAAGCGAGGAGCAAAAGAAAAAAGAGATTCTTGAGCGGGTTCAGGACATTCCTCCCAATATCAAGGAGTTGATCGAACAGTTGGAAAAACTTCTTTCGCCGCACTTTCACTGCGCTCAGCAAATCAGGACTCTTCTGGCACTGAACCTGCTTTTCTCATCAAGATCCTCCGTAAGCGGTCCCGCATTCTCTGCTGAACCGCTCACTGTCCACCTTGATATGCCGCGTTTTTCCAAACCAGAGGCCGGAGCCGTGAAGTTGGACTATCAAATTGAACGCACGGAGCTGAAGTTTCCATCCCCCGATGCAGTCGAAGCAACGCCAGAACTCATTTACGGCATATTTTTTACGGCATTTTCGATTTCTAAAAATATCGCGGAAGCCTGCCAACTCAAATTTTCCCAAAACCACACATCATCCGCCCCGCCTGCTTCTTTGCAGTCGGCGCATCAATAAACCTAACAATGCCTGACGCCAATCAATTGATTACTGACTACTTCAAAAATGCCTGGTCAAATTTCTTTAACAGTGCAGGTCTCGAAGTCACAAAAAAACTTCTTGCCAAGCCAATTCCGGGAATAGGCGAATCGATTAATGAAATCACGGATAAGATTGATATTCTGGCACCGATTCGGGATGCCTCGCTAAAGGTTTTCGAAAAACAAGCCGCTAAAATCTCCGATGGCACTTTTACCGCACAGGAATTTGGCACTGCTCTGTTGAACGAACTGGGAATTACCAACGATGGGAATACCGGGACTCGCGATGCATTTGTCTATAAAAACAGAACGGACGAGCCTGTTAAAGTATTCGGTTCCGACATGTATCTCGGCTTGAATCTTAGTATTAAAAACGGAACAACCAGCGCTGGTAGTAATTGGGGTTTGGATTTCGATATTGCAGTATCCGGGGAGTTCGATGCTCCGATTGATAAGGAATTCGGAATGCCGGAGCTCTTACAATTCCAATCGGATGGCAATTTCTCTGTGGGTGCCGAGGCGGGGCTGAAAGCCAGTATTGGCGTGGATGAAGCTGGTTTTTACTTTGATACCGGCAAGGATGCACAAAATAAAAATAAGATGGAGGCATCCATCGGACTGATTGCAAATCTCAACGGCACAAGCGGTAAAGTTGAAATGCCGATCCTCAATTTTGAGGCCAAAGACAACACCACAACGGGAAATGATTTTGAAATTTCTTATGTGGGTGCATTTCAAGACAAGGATGCGGACAAACTGTTGCGATTGGATGAATTGGATTCCTTGGATTTAGATTACCAAGACCGATTTGATATTGTAGCCGATTTGGATTTGGGACTTAAGTATACGCCAATCAAGTATCTTCCAGCTATTACGACGGATTTCAAGTTGGACTGGTCATTGGCTGGAGGTGAGCTGCCAACTATCGTATTCGATGATATAAGCATTGATATAAATGACTTGTTTGGAGCAAACAGCCTCATTTATGAAAATTTTCAGAAACTCAAGGGCATCGTCTCCTTTTCGAAGAGTTTCACGGATGCGCTCACAGTGGAAATCACCGATTTAAAAAACCTTGGTGCGCCCTACACACTTTTGCAACTGGCCGAATCGACGGGTGCCCTAAATCAATCGACACGACAATTTATTGAGTGGCTTGCTCAGTTCAATAAATTTGTAGACGCGATGACCTTTTCCTCATCCGGCATCGTCACACTTGGTTCAATATCTTTGCAAGATGCACAGAAGGCCTGGGAAGAAAGTTTTGATCCCACAAAAGTATCTGTTGTTAAAACGGAAAAAGATTTTAAAGATGCCCTTAAAAAACAAGGGTGGAAGGAATCCGATAAATTCGAAGACTTTGCCAAGGCCTCCGCAGATTTCTCCTCGGGCAAATTTTCCTTTCCGGTCATCAATGACCCTCTCACTTTTGTTGGCAATCTGCTTCTTGGCCAGCCCAGCGATGTTTTCACCTTCGAAACTCCCAAAATGGATTTGTCGGCCGATTTTGGAGTAAATTTTCCGATCTACGGGCCGATTGCAGGCAGATTGGCGGGGTCTGTTAATGCATTCGCCCAATTGGCAGGGGGATATGATACTTATGGTCTCTTGTCAACGCTCGAGGGCTACTACAATGGTGAGGATATCGGCTGGAGCACCGTAAAGGCCATCGACGGACTCTACCTCGACTCGAATCTCACCAAGGCGGGGGTTACAGTCGGTGCGGAGCTTTCCGCGGGCTTGAATGTGGGATCTGCATCCATCTTTGCTGGCGGTGGTCTTTATGGAAATGCGACCTTCGGTTTGAACGATCCCAATAGTGACGGGAAATTGCGTATCGGAGAATCGCTGGCTCTTGTTTTTGGAGATACTTTTGATCCATTCGCGCTTTTGAATCCAAGCGGTAGACTTTCGTTCGAAGGCTTTGTTGAAGGGCGTATCGACTGGGGGTGGGCCTCCATGAGGAGAAGATATGTATTTTTGGCAGAGGATCTTCTCAAATATGAAAATGGCCAATTTTCCACCATTCTTGATAAACTTGCCGGCCCGCAAGCGATGGCCCTTGCGGGTTCCACGGCCCCTGCAGGTGTTGTGAAGACTCAAGTTGATGAGAGGGAAGTTTACATTCCAGTGGAGGAGAGTGGAACTTTCAATTCTCCTGAAAAAAGTGTTAATATTGTATCCAGCTCGGCAACAGGTGAATGGATTTGGAATCTACAAGATGGAGATGACACTATTGAGATCAGCGGCGCAGGCATAAGCAGGGTTGATGGAAATGACGGTTTGGATCTTGTTTCCTATCGATTGGCGGAGTCAGGTGTTTTTCTGAACTTTGCAACTGGAACCCACAGTGGTAGCGCCGCAGCTGGCGATGTCTTCACTGATATCGAGCAATTTGAAGGAACCCAGCACGATGACACCATCGTTGCAGGGTCTCAAGGTCTCGTCTTCAAAGGACTCGGCGGCAATGACTCACTCTACGGCGGAGCGGGCGACGATATCTTCGAGGGTGGGGCAGGTGCGGATACAATAAATGGTCAGGGCGGTCGTGATTTTGCCATCTACATGGAATCCACCGAGGCGGTTGCGGTCAATTTATCGACACGAACAGCTGCCGGTGGTGACGCCACAGGGGATACACTGATCAGTATCGACAATCTCGTCGGTTCGGAGTTAGGAGATACCCTGACTGGTAGCAAGACAGCAAACTACATCTTCGGCTATCGTGGGAATGACTTCTTGTATGGTGCGGAAGGCGATGATTCGCTGGAAGGCGGTCGTGGCGCAGACCTCATCGAAGGCGGATCCGGATCTGACTTAGTCACCTATGACCACTCTTTCGCTGGGGTATATGTGAACTTGACTACCGGTTCCCTCTCTGGAGGACATGCTGACGGTGACACGCTCATTGGCATCGAGAACCTAGCGGGTTCGGATTACAATGACATCCTGATCGGTGATTCGTTCTCCAATGCGATCATTGGAGAGCTTGGTGATGACCAGCTCCAGGGTGCCGCAGGGGCTGATTCAATCATCGGAGGCGTAGGAAATGATACGCTTTATGGCGATCTCGGCAACGATTCCCTCTATGGATCATCTGGATCAAATCTCCTGGATGGCGGATTGGGAAATGACCTGCTTGTATCGGAATCATCGACTGACACGCTTCGAGGAGGTGCTGGCAATGATAGTTATCGCATTTCCAGCGCCGATGTCTTGATTCTTGAGGATGGAGATGGCGGCTTCGACACCATTTACAGCACAGTGGCTCTTTCCTCTCTTCCTTTTGGAATCGAAGAGATTGTTGTGGAAGGATCGCCTGGTGCAGTTCCCGCAGTGCTGCAAACATCCCGCACCGTCGATCGCATGCCTGAGGGTCTTCGTGAACTCAGGCTGATGGGTAGTGCAAACATTAATGCGAATGGCAATTCCGGCGCCAATGCCATCTATGGCAATTCCGGCGCCAATGCTCTCGTGGGCGATCTCGGCTCCGACTTCATTTCAGGAGGCGAGGGCACAGACACACTCACTGGTTGCTCCACGGCAAGCGGTCGTGGAAAAGGCGAGATCGATATCCTGACAGGTGGAAGTGGAGCAGATCGATTTGTGCTCGGTTCCGGTGGATCACTTTATAGTGATGGAAATCGCAAAAAAGCCGGCCTCGAGGATTATGCGCTTATTACGGATTTCAGCGTTGGCGAGGACAATCTTCAGTTGTCTGGAAAAGCTAAGAATTATTTCTTAAAATCCTCGGGTGTAAAAGGCGTATCAGGAAATGGGCTTTACTTTGACTCCAATAAAAATGGAGCTTTTGATAAATCCGATGAACTGGTTGCAATCATCAATGGTTCCGAAAAGCTAACTTTTCAGAATACAATCAAAACTGCCGTTTTTGCTTAGATGAAAGGAATGGGATAAACACCCATGCCGGGCGCGCTTTGATCAGTAGAGGTTGATTTTAGCAATCGTCATATTTGGATAAGTTATCCATTTATAGCCATTTGAACGATGGTCTATCTCTGGTTTTCCGGATCCTTTCTTGAAGACGGAGCCGCGATAATAATAGACAGGCGTCAGGCCCTGCATGGAGCTTTTGGCGTTGCACCATTTAACGGCATCCCACCAAGTAACTTGGTATATGGTTTCGTTGCCAGAAATACGGAGTGCTTCAGGCTCGCGGAGATCATAGCCGTTTTGTGCGGCAAATTTCTGAACTTTAAGCCACTCACCGAGGCTTATCGTTTTAACACGCGTGAATTCCGCTGTGCTGGCATCGCCTTGGCCGTGCTTGGCGATCGGCGTCGCAGAATAGCCCTTGATTTTTACTTTGCTCTGCGACGCGCAGGCTTGAAATGAGAGGAGTAGAGTGCTTGCAAGAATGCAACGAATCAAATGTTTCATCGGATTTTAATGAGCTTCAGGGTGTGGCAATGGGGACTGGTTGCGCGGTGGGAGTGGAAGTCGGGGCAGCTCCAGTCTCAGGGGCAGTTATTGTGGCGGTTGGGGATTCAACCTGCTTGGGAGAGTCCACCGGTTGCTCGGTGGCGATGAGCACCACATCGCCCTTGCGGAAGTCGAGCTTGCGATAGGCTGGTGGTTTTTCATTCGGTGTGGCGGCGGCGGCGGGTTGTCCGGTTGCTGCTGCGGCTTGGCCGCTTTCATTTTGGTTGTCGGTCATGCCCCACTCCTCGGCATCGACTCCCTCGTCGAATCCAAAGGTGTAGTTGTCGCCGATGTGGATGTTGATGACCTTGGCATCGGCCGCGCCCGGGATGGAGGGGAGCTTTTTCAAGACGGCTTCGGCGGCGTTGGTGGCTTTCGTGACTGTGCTGGCGGCTTGGTTTTCTTTTGGCGTTTGCGCCTGCAAGGTGGCGAGGAGAAGTGGGAAAACGGTGAGGGTTGCGAATGGTTTGATCATCATGTTGGAGTGGGAGGGGAGGCTCTGCTCTTCTGCTCTGTTTGCAAGGCAAAATGGGCTCGGCGTTCTCACTTTGTTGGCTTGAATAAAATCCAGTGATTCCTAAGACGCTCGAGGAGGTCAAGGTTTTGATTTTCGACAATCCAGTCGCTCACATAATCCAAGAGGGGGTCGTCGGTTTTTGGGAAAACAAGGACGATATCAGAGGACAGGGCGGTGCCGAAAATGGGAAGCATGGTTGTCTCGGGATGGATGACTGCGTAGGCGGATCCGGCCTCGGCACTGGTGAGAAGAGCGTCGAACTTGTCATCCATGCCAGAGAGGAACTCCCCTTTGCTTTGGATCGGAAGGAAAACAGCGTGCTTGTGGTTTTTTCCCTCGGATAGGATTGTTTCCACGCTTCGATGAAGAGCAGAGGAGATTTCCTGTCGGCCTTGGCTTGCAAAGCGGAGGGTCTTTGAGTCTTGGGATCCGATTGCGTCCTGCAGTTTTCGCAAACCCTTGTCAGAAACCAAAGCAGCGAGGGTTGCTTTTTCATAGCGCAGATAAAAGAAGTCTCCGATTGTGGCCAGACCAGTGCCATGCAATCCACCAGCGGCGCAGTCGATTCGGCCTTGGAGGAGCCACTGCTTGAGCTCCGAGGGGCTGCCTTCGAGCAAATCCAACCGGACTTTTAGGGCGTCCGCCAGGGATGCGAGCAGATCTACATCATAGCCGACGAGATCGCCCGCTTGGTTTCGGTAAACCCAAGGCACGGAGTCGGACTTCACTCCCACGCGGAGCACGCCGCGTTGTTTTATGGCATCCAGACTGACTGGAGCGGGTGCGGGCAGATTTTCCTTCGATAGAATGATTGGCTTTGGAAGGTCTAGTAGCGACTGGCGGGACAGGACGATTTCCCGCGAGTGAGCGAAGCCTTTGAGCTGTGAGGCAAGAATGCGATGGCATGCAGTGCCAAGGAGCATGGAGATGGATACCGCAGCAACGCAGACAAGGACGGCCCGGCCTGGCCGAAACACGAGCCTGCGATTCATGGTCGCGAACAAGACGAAAGCCACTGTCATTGTGCCAATGAGCGAGAGCGGTTCGCATATCCGGAGAATCCATTGCGAATTGATTAGGTAGATGGAAAGCAAATTGACCGGGAGTCCGAGCCGCGGCAGCTCCATAAGCAAAGCCGCCTGGGCACCACCCATGGCCGAAGCGAAAATGGAAGGGATGTGTCTCATGATCTCGCCGGTGGAGAGAGGGGTGTCATGAAACCACGCCAGAAAGGGAAAAATGACCATGAGAAGATTCCGCCCGATCCCAAGCATGGTGAAGCAGATAGGCACAAGGGCTTCCACGACCGCAAAGTCGCTTCCCTCACGGTCTTCGTCTTTTGCCTCGTCTACCAAAACCCGCCGCAGGCCCTCGATAACGAGCGGCATGGCCATGAGGATATTTCCTGTGCTGATGACCAGGATCAAAGGATCGCGTAGCACGCTCCACATTTGAGGCAGCCGATAGGGGGTCAGGGTTGAGACGATGCCTGGCAGAATAATGAAACCTAGAACGATGAAGCCCACGACGAGCATGGCTAAAAGACCGAGCAACCTCTCAAAATCGCTGCCCTGCGCGTTACCGAACGCATTGGCTGTGAAGGCAAAGATGCCGAAGGGTGCGACTTTTTTGGCGACGAAAGTGAAAATCTCCGTAAAGAGGCTGCGCAGGGGTTCGACGAGCTTGAGGATCTCCTCCCTGTTTTTCATTTTCTGCAAAATAATGCCGATCACGATGCTGAAAAACATCACAGGAGGCACATTTCCCTTGGCCATCGCGGCAAAGATATTCGAGGGCAGAAAGACTTCGATGAGAGATTCCGAGGGCCTCGCCTCGAGGATGTCCGGGTCGAACAGCGGCGAGGAAAGCAATTGTGGCAGCATGAGAGGAAGCAGCGCGACCGCCGCACCGCCAAGCAGAAGCATGCCTATGAGCGTCAGGCCGCCATGTCTCACAAGCGCGACAAGCGACTCGCGCCTCAAGCCCCCGAAGATGCCGATGATCTCAAAAATCAGGTAGGGCAGCAAAACGAGGGCGTAGGCCCGAACAAAAATTTCTCCCAGTGGATTCAGCACCGCGCAGCGAGGACCAAAGACGGCTCCGCAGAGAATGCCTGCGGCAATGGCGGTGAGTGACCAGGCTGCAAAAGACCGAGGGATGAGTTTGTTCAGGAATTTCCTCAAGGTTTTTTGAACAGGCTGTGCAGGAATTATTCCCGGCTACAGAGGCTGAGAAGCGGATGCACCATCCGGACTCTTTGGGACATCCAGCGGGAGAGGGGATTTCTCATTTTCGGTGGCGGTCTCAAGCGAATCCGAATCCGGCTGCGAGTCGATTTTTAAAATGCCCACAGGTGTGGTGCAGAGAATGGCTGTGGGGCTGATGGCCTCGAGCGTGACGCCCTCGGTGAGCTTGGAGCCCGCGTAAAGGCGGTCGCCTGATTTGAGAAGGATGTAAGGGAGGTCGCCGGTGAAGACGGAGGAAAGATTCTCGTGAAGCGCCTTCTTGAGGGCGCTAGCGTCGAATGCCGGTTTGGGAACCGGTGTAGCTGTCGGCGAGGGGTGTGGTTCGAGTTCTGATGTTTTGTTTATTTGCAGCGGATGCTCCTCCACTGCAACTTCTGGATTTCGCAGCGATTTTTGCTGGAGAGAGGTTACGATCAGCGGCGGTTGAGTGGTTGACTCTTCAAAAAGCTGGGGAGCGCCGATAGAGGGCTCTGATTCCTGCCAGAATTTCGGCGGCAATGGCATGGTGGAAGTATCGAAGGTGATTTCAGAAACGCTCACCCTTGCCGAGGCGGTCGTCGCATAGCCGTCCTGGCGCATTTCCTTCAGGAACGACATGGCCGACTCCACGGTGTTCCTCCCGAAAATCGCGATGGAGGCGAGTCCAATGCCTGCGAGGAGGCCAACCAGATGCGAACGGATGAATCCGTTGGTTGATTTGTGAAGGTGCATCTTGGATTTCATGAAACAGGCTGCCGCAAAAGCGGAGAGGATTCTTTATAGAGATGGGGCTTTTTGCGTCGAGTTCGGAATATTGAAAAACAGCGCTGGTTTTGATTGTAGCTCTTGAGTTTTATTTTGTTTAGAAACCCGATCTCTCATGTGGCTCATTAAGGCATCCCTGCGCAATCCCTACATGGTTCTGGCCTTAGTGCTGGGAATCCTGATTCTGGGCGTGCTTGCAGCAGTAAAAATTCCGGTGGATATCCTGCCTGTGTTCAAGGCTCCGGCGGTTCAGGTGCTGACCTACTACCCCGGCATGTCGGCTTCGGCTATCGAGAAGACGATCACCAATCGCATGGAACGCTGGGTGAGCCAGGCTCCCGGTGCCCGCTCGGTGGAGTCCCGCTCGGTGCCGGGCGTGAGCGTGGTGAAGGTTTATTTCCGCGACGATATCGATCCCAACGAGGCACTCACACTGGTCAACTCCCTCGCGCTGGGTGCTCTGCCGAATCTGCCACCCAACACTCTGCCGCCCGTGGCCTTGCCATTCGATGCCACAGGAACGCTGCCTGTCGGGATTTTAACCGTTACCAACCCGTTCCTCGATGATGCGCGGCAAAAGGACATCGCCCGTATCGAAGTCCGAAACATGCTCGGCGCGGTGAATGGCTGCATCGCTCCCGTGGTAGTTGGCGGACGCGACCGCACGGTTATGATCTATCTCGATCCCAAACGCATGGAGGCGAGAAATCTCGTGCCGATGGATGTCGTAGGCGCTCTCAAAAAGGGGAACCTCATGGTTTCGCCCGGGACAGCCTACTTCGGGCCGAATCAGATGCTTTTGGATAATAACGCGATGGTGAACCGCGTGGAGGAACTCAACTCCCTGCCTATTACTTTTGGCCTGGCTCAAACGATTTTTCTCCGCGACATCGGCAATGCGGAAGATGCCGCCACGATCCAAACATCCCGCGTTCGTATCGATGACGCAAACGAAGTGTTTGTTCCGATTTATCGTCAGCGCGGGGCCAGCAGCCTGGGAGTCGTGGAAGATATCAAAAAACTGATTCCCTCCATGGAGCAAAGCCTGCCGAAGGGCACAGTGCTCCGCCTGGTGATGGATCAGACCGTGGCGGTGCGAAAGGCTCTCGGTGCGCTCACCCTTGAGGGAGTCATCGGCATAGCGCTGGTTTGTCTCATGATTCTCCTTTTCCTTGGCGATTGGCGTATGACAGTCATCGCCACTTTATCCATTCCTCTTTCCTTGTGCGGTGCGGTCTTGGGACTCTTTGCAACAGGAAACACGCTGAATCTGATGACCCTCAGCGGACTTGCTTTGGCCATAGGGCCATTGGTGGACGACGCGATCGTGGAGTTGGAGAACAATCATCGAAACCATGCCATGGGCAAATCGCGCCTCCGGGCCGCCATCGACGGGTGCGGCGAGGTCCTCATTCCCGTGCTTGTCGCCACCTGCACAACGGTGCTCGTGCTCGCGCCGTTGGCTTTTATGGCAGGCATCAGTGGCTTTCTCTTTCGCCCTCTCACCTTGGCACTCGGCTTTGCCATGCTGACCTCATTTCTCCTCTCCCGGACTTTTGTGCCAATGATGTGTGCGAAATTTTTGCCTGAGGGACACCGTTCCAAGGGAGGTCGCGCTTCCATTTTTTCGAGATTTTCGGCCTGGTTTCAGTCTCGCATCGACCGTCTTGGTGCGCACTACCTGCGGGCGCTGGATTGGTGTTTGGGAAACAAGGCAAAACTTATCGTCGCCATGGCACTCCTCTTCGCCGGGTCGCTCCTGCTCCTGCCTCAAATCGGACGCGAGTTTTTTCCGCAGGTCGATGCCGGTCAGATCACCCTCCGCCTGCGCGCGCCCTCAAACCTCCGCTTGAATGCCGCAGAGGAACGGGTCAAAACGGTGGAGGAATTTTTGCGAAAAAACATCCCTGCATCCGAGAGGGAAATGATCGTCTCCGAGATGGGCCTGAATCCCGATTGGTCGGCAGCCTACACAACCAACTCTGGCCAGCAGGATGCCATCATCCGCGTGCAGTTGACTCCCTCGCGCACCAAGAGTGCCCAGGAATATGCTATTCTTCTCCGAAAGGCGTTTCAGGAGGAACCGGCTTTTGCGGATTTGAGGATTGAGTTCGACACAGGCGGCATGGTTTCCACCGCACTGAATCAAGGCAGTTCCTCGCCGATTGATATCGAGATTCAAGGCGGCACAACTCAGCAACTCCTCGCCGCTGCGCGCCAGATTCGCGCCCTCGTCGCCCCGATTCCAGGAACAGCTGATGTGCGCATCCAACAACGCGACGATGCACCGTATCTCGTGCTGGATGTGGATCGCGTCAAGGCCGCCCAGCAGGGACTGGCGATGGAGGATGTGGTGCTTCAGGTGGTGGTGGCCCTGAATTCCAGCGTTTCGGTGGACAGGAACTTCTGGATCGATTCACAGTCTGGAAACCAATATTTCGTCGGCGTCCAATTCCCAGAGGATGTGGATCGCCGATTGGAGGATATTTTAACAATGCCTGTATCAGCAAAGGGACGACAGACCTCGATCAATCTGGGCACTCTCGTCACACCACGGCGCACCAATGGCGAGGTCGAAATCAACCATGTCGGTCTGAAACGAGTCGCCAATGTCTTTGTAAACACCGAGGGCCGCGACCTCGCCTCCATCGCAGGGGAAGTTCAAAAAGCCATCGCTGGAGTCCAATTGCCCGAAGGGCTGCAAATCAATCTCAAGGGCGAGTATGGGCGCATGAACGATTCATTCCGTCAGTTGGGCTTTGGCATCCTGCTGGCCGTGGTGCAGGTCTATCTGCTCCAGGTTACGCTTTTCCGCTCTTGGATTGCTCCAGGAGTCATCATGTTCAGCGTTCCGTTGGGCTTTATCGGAGTGCTTTGGATGCTCTTCCTGACGCGCACAACGCTCAATGTGCAGTCTCTCATCGGGGCAACATTTCTCATCGGCATCGCGGTGAATAACGGCGTGCTCCTTGTGGATTTCGCGAACCGCCGCCGCAGGGAATCCGGGCTTGGAGCCGGGGAGGCCATGAGAGAGGCCGCCGCCACGCGCTTCCGCCCCATCCTTATGACATTCCTGGCCACCCTGCTCGCAATGACGCCTATGGCCATGGGTCTGAGTCGGGGCGCGGAAGCTGCCACGCCGTTGGCGCGTGCCATTGTCGGAGGACTTATAAGTTCCACATTCCTCACACTCTTTCTTGTGCCAGTCCTCTACGCTCTCCTCGTTCGCCACACGCCTGCAGAGCCTCCGGATTTGGACAAGGCCTGAGATGTGAAAAAACGCCCGCAATTTATGAAATCAACAACCATAGCTAATACCCGCCTACTCCCCGCATTGATGACACTCGGACTTTTCTCCATGGAAAATGTCCTCGGCAATGTGACTGCCACCGACAATTCCACCTCCAAAGTGGCAATCCGTGTTTTGACAGGAAAACCTCAAGCCGCTTCGAATCAAACCGTGAGTGTGGAGCAGCCCGCCGAGGTCTCCGCCTACTATCAAGTGGGCCTTTTGCCTAGGGTGGCTGGAACCATCAAATCCGTCGAGAAAGCCATCGGCGACAAGGTCACTGCTGGCGAGGTGTTGGTCCAGTTGGACACCGGCGATGCGTCAGGAATTCTCGCAACGATCAATGCACCCTTTGATGGAGTCGTTTCAGAGCGGTCTGCCGATCCAGGTCTTTTTGTGCCGAGTGCTGCTATCGTTCCAGGCGTGGATTCGCTGCTCACAGTGGATCGAACAGACATCGTGACGATCTCCATGGCTGTTCCTGAGGCCTATGTGGCTTATTTGTCCAAGAACAGCACCATCGCTGATGTAAGTATGGATGCCCTGCCCGGGAAAATTTTTCGAAGTCGCCTGACGCGCATCGCCCCAAGCCTCAAGTCGGGAGACCGCACTCTGAGCGTTGAGTTGGACGTCTTCAACGGAACCGCGGACGAGTATGCGAAATTTCAGGTTCAGGCCGAGTCGAACGGTCGAAGCGATCTCAAAAGCCGCACACTGCCGTATTTTCCAGAGGGACTGCCCGCCGGTCAGGCCGCAGGTCTCCTGCCCGGCATGTATGGCAAAATGAAACTCACCATGAGCCAGCCACAGCCCGCTCTCCTTGTGCCCAGCAGTGCCATCGTTAGAGACGGGGGCATGCCATTCCTTTTCAAAAATGAAAACGGCGTAGTCCGCAGGAAGTCCATTGTCATCCAGATAGACAACGGCACCACCGCTGCTGTGCGCTGGTCGGTGAATGGAACAACCCAAGATTTGTCGCCAGATGAGGAAATCGTGACCAGCAACCAAGGCGAGTTGCAGGATGGCACAGTCATCAGAGCGACACTCGCGAACTGATTCTGGACTCCAATCTCGAGTCGACCAGCGTTGCCTCCTCGATCAGCGCTGGATCTGTTTTCGGAAAGCCGCAGGGGAGGTTTTGCGCGAGCGAATAAAAGCGTGCGTGAAGTGGTAGCGGTCGCAGAAGCCGCAGGTTGAAGCAATTTCTTCAATGCTTTTTGCGCTGTGGTGGAGCAGGACACATGCCACCTCGATACGGCGCTCCCGGGCATACATGGCCGGTGTGAGGCCCGTGCGTTCTCGGAAGAGTCGAATGAAGGCGTTGATATTCATGCCAACCTCCCGCGCCAGGAAGGCAACGCTGGGCACGCCGGGAGTGTGCGTTTCGATCTTTTGGATCGCAGTCTGCACTCGGGTATCCTGATCCGCGTGGCTGGTCCATTTTTTAGGATCGAGGCGGGCGAGTGCGCTTGTGACGAGTGAAGCCACCAAGCACGCAGAGGATGCGGAGTTTTCTCCATGAAGGATGGAATTCATGGTTTCGAGGTCGGAAGGCGAGGCTGGGAGAACCTCAGCGCCGATGTTAGACCAAATCAAGGATGTGAGAAAATGAACATAAAAATGATTCGTCTCGTTCGCCATGCTTGTCGTGAATGATGTCTCCGGCGGAATGAGCACGAAATGGGACGGCTCAAGGGGAATTGTTTTTTTACCTGTGATGATCGAAGCACCCGAGGTGTTGTTCCAGTAAAGCCTCCAATAGGGGGCGCGCAGGTCTGAATTGGCCCATTTCGTGAGTTTGACTAAGACCGAGGTGAGGATGCGAAGCGTCAACTCGGAAGATGTGCCACGAATGCCTTCCGGGTTAGCGCTTGTGTAAAACATACACAAAATAGAATCTTTCGCACATTGAAGCGGCAAGGGGATTTTGGGAGTTTCGCAGTCTCATGAGCTCCACAACCCATCCTCTTCGCTTTCGCCAGATCCACCTCGATTTCCACACCTCGCCGCACATTCCCGGCATCGGTGAGAGGTTCGACAAAAAGCAATGGCAGGACACGCTGCAGGCGGCGGCGGTGGATTCGATCACTCTCTTTTCAAAGTGTCACCATGGTTGGAGCTACCACCCGACGACGGTTGGAAAAATCCATCCGCATCTGAGCTTCGATCTTCTCCGCAAACAATACGACGCCACGAAGGAAGCTGGCATCAACGCGCCGGTCTATCTCTCTGCTGGCGTGGACAACCTCGCCTCCTATGAACACCCCGAATGGCGCGAGGTGAATAAGGATGGTTGCTACACTGGTTGGGCGCAGCGCACGCTGCAGGCGGGCTTTCATATGATGGATTTTCACAGCCCGTATCTCGACTATCTCTGCGAGCAGATCCGCGAGGCGGTGCGTCTTTTTCCTGATTGTGATGGCATTTTCCTCGATATCATAAGCCAGTATCAATCATGCACCCGTTGGAGCTTGGAATTCATGAAGGCCAACGGGCTCGACCCGCTCAAAGAGGAGGATCGCCAGGAGTCCTCGCGTCTCGCCCTTGAGAAATACTATCGGCTGACCACTGAGGCCGCGAAGTCGCTCCGCTCGGACATGCCGATCTTCCACAATGGCGGCCACATTCCTCGCGGACGCCATGACATTTTACCCTACTTCAGCCATCTCGAGTTGGAGTCCTTGCCGACAGGTGGTTGGGGTTATGACCATTTCCCGACCTCGGCGAAATACACATGCAACCTGCCATTCGATTTCCTCGGTATGACAGGTAAGTTTCACACCACCTGGGGCGAGTTCGGCGGCTACAAGCATCCGAATGCTCTCCGCTACGAATGCGCTGCCATGCTCGCCTATGGGGCAAAATGCAGCGTCGGAGACCAGTTGCACCCTGCAGGTGAATTGGATCCCTCAACCTACGAAGTCATCGGTGCCGCCTACCGCGAGGTGCGCGACAAGGAACCCTGGTGCCGCGACGCGAGGCAGGTCTTTGACATCGCCGTCCTCTCCAGCGAATCGGAAAACCACAACGAGCGCAACAATTGGCCTGATGATGGTGCTGGACGAGTCCTTCTCGAGAGTCATTTCCTATTCGGTCTCATTGACCGCACGATGGATTTCTCGCCCTACAAGGCCATCATTCTGCCCGACGACATTCGCATCGATGACGAACTGAAAGCCAAGTTGGACGCCTATCTGGCAAAAGGCGGCAAGCTAGTTCTCTCTGGCGAAAGCGGTCTCTGGAAAGGTCGTGAGGCTTTTGCGTTTGACCTCGGAGCTGAGTATCAAGGCCTCAGCCCAAGCTATCCGCCGCAGGACGAACCAAACCGCGGCCACGATTATGTTCTGCCTCTGCCGGAGCTGCGCGCCCCATTCGTCAACATGCCGCAGATCATGTATAGCCGCTCGCACCGGATCCGCGTCACGGATGGTCAGTCGCTTGGTCAAATCTTCGATCCTTATTTCAACCGCACTTGGGAGCATTTCTGCAGCCACCAGCACACGCCAAACAAACTCGAGCCATCCGGTTTCGACTGCGGTGTGCGCCACGGAAACATCCTTTATTTTGCGCATCCGGTCTTCCTGCACTATCGCGCCTACGGAGCGGTCGCTTACCGTAAGTTCATCGTCCGCGCATTGCGTCAATTTCTCAAGGACGAGATCTCGCTCCAGACAAACTTGCCTTCGACAGCTCGCATTTCCCTTACTTCGCAGAAGGATCGTTTCATCCTGCATTTGCTCTACGCGCCGACAATCAGCCGAGGTGGAGTCATTCAACTCTCCGGCGGTAATGCATCAGGCGGCCGCAGCGTCGAGGTCATTGAGGAACTTCCGCCTCTCCACAACGCCGAAGTCACGCTGCGCTTGCCAGGCATCAAAAAAGCCATGCTGGCACCAAGCGGCGCGGCCGTCGAATTGCAGCAGAATGGTGATGCCGTCACCATCCGCATTCCGGAGTTCTCCTGTCACCAAATGATCGAACTTCAAAGCTGAAGCCTTGATATCTGAGCCATAATTCGGCGGCCGACCGATCTGGTTAGCTGCCGAATTTTAGATGCCCTGATCGCTGAGTTGGTAGATCGGCGAGGGGATGGAGAGGTTGTCCGGACGGGAGTAGACCATTTGGGCGACCGTGATGTGGCGTGTGCCGAAAGCGGCTTCGCAGTAGCGCAGGTAGTAGCGCCATTTGCGGATGAAAGTTTCGTCGAAGCCCAGCGCGCGAACTTCTGGGAGCTTGGTCTCGAAAGTTTCGGCCCAGCGTTGGAGGGTGAGGGCGTAGTGGGGGGCCATGTCTTCATATTCGAAGAGGTTCAAGTCACCGCAGGATGTCATGGCGCGGGTGATGCGGGCATTGCACATCAGCAGGGAGCCGGGGAAGATGTGCTTTTGGATGAAATCCACGCCATCGCGGAGGATGGGATATTGGTTGTCGGGACAGAGGATTGCTTGAAGGCCGAGGAGTCCCTGCGGATGAAGGAGTTCGTCAATTTTGGCGAAGTAGCCGTCCACATAGCGATCGCCGACGGCTTCAAGCATTTCGATAGAGGCGATTTTATCAAAGCGGCCACGGAGGTCGCGGTAGTCGCAAAGCAGGAGCTGGATTCTATCGCCGAGACCCGCTTCTTGAATGCGGCGCGAGGCTTCGTCGTATTGCTGGCGGGAGATGGTGACGGTGGTGATTTTGCAGCCGTAGTTTTTGGCGGCGTGCATGCTGAAGCCGCCCCAGCCGCTTCCGATTTCCAAGACGCTGTCGGAGGGAACGAGGCGCAGGCGTTTGCAGAGTTTATCGTATTTCCGGCTCTGAGCGGTTTCGAGCGGCTCGTCAGCTGCTTCGAAATACGCGCTGGAATAGGTCATGGAGGCATCGAGCCAGAGTTGGAAGAATTCGTTGCTGAGATCGTAGTGCTCGCTGATGTTTTTCCGGCTCATTGTGCGGCTGTTCGGCCGACGCAGGTGGAAAGCGCGGTTGGCAGCATTGAGCAAATTGAAAAAGCCCGTTCCACGCGATTGGCGCGTTTGCATGGCCTGTGTGTTGTCAGCGTTCAGGATGAACCAGGCGATGACCTTTGTGAGGTCGTCGGTCGTCCATTCTCCAGCCATGTAGGCTTCAGAGAAACCAATCGGACCATTGAGGACGCACCTCTTGAAGAAATTCTCATCACTCACCTCGATGCGCGCTTGGATACCCGCGCCGAGTCCGCCGTAGACGCCACGGGCGCCATCCGGAAGGATGACTTCGAGGCGGCCGAGTTTGAGTTTGGCGAAGCTATTGAGAACGAGGCGGCGGAAAAACATGTCAGCCGATGACGATGGCGTTGTCGTGTGCCTTAAGCAAGTTTCGGCGCACCGAAGAGGCCGCGTTTTTTTATGACATCCCTCGCAGCCTCGGGGACCATGGATTCCCAGGTCGAGTCTCCGGCGGCGATCATTTCCAGAACCTTCGGAGAGTGGATTTGGAGATAGTCGGAGCGGTAATCTTCTATGGGGCGGATGAGGTGGTTGACCCGGAGATGTTCGTAAAGGTTCTCCATGCCGGGAGGCGTGCGGAAGTTTCCACAGGTCACGAGTTCGCCACTCGGTGAGATGAAGGGATACACATAGAGCCGGACATTACGTTTAAAGAGGCGACCGAGGGCTTCCAGGATGCCGCCTTCAAGATCGTTGTAGTGTTCGGAATTGAAAATCTCATTCAGTCCCGGGATGCCCATGGGGAGGCCTATGGGGCCTTCCGTGTAACGGGTAAGGAAGTTCACCAGTTTGTAATATTCACCGTAGTCGGAGATGAGCACGGTGCGGCCGAGAGCTGCGAGGAGGTCCACACGATCGAGAAAATCCTGGAGATCGAGCGGGCCGTGAGAGAGGAGATTTTTCATGGTGATCTCCATGAGAATGGCCGGTTCGGCGCCAGCGACGCCGCTTTCCTGTTCGAAAAGTCGCTTGGCACCGTCGAGCATGTCGTTCGTTACATAGGTGACAGGGCGAAAGCTGCCACGCTCCACGAGGATGGGTTTTTTATAAAAAGCATCCGAGGCCTGCACAACCTCACCATCTGGGCGAAATAATGTCGCGCGGGTGAGTTTTTGCACAACGAGTTCGAGGCTCATGATGCGGTTGTCCACACCTGCGAACGCGGGGCCTGAGAAGCGGATCATATCGACTTCGATACGGCCCGGCTTGAGGTCATCAAGGAGCGAGCCGATAAGCGCACGGGGGTTCTGGTGGTTGAACGCCGCGCCGTAGATGAGATTCACGCCAGCAATGCCAAGGGCTTCCTGTTGGAGTAGATTCTCGGCATCCAGCATGCGGACATGGAGAATGATGTCGCTGAATTTTGCACGGGGGGCGTGTTGGAAACGGAGGCCCATCCAGCCATGAGATTCGTCGTGCCTGCGGAAGCTGCGGGCTGCGACGGTGTCTGCAAAAACAAAGAATCTCCGATTGTCGCCGGCTGTTGCACCCAACCGCTCGATCAGGAGTTTTTGCTCGTGCCCAAGCATAGTCTCCAAACGCTCGCGGCTGACATACCGGCGCGAGGGACCGTAGATGGCATCGCTAAAAGTCATGTCATATGCCGACATGGTTTTCGCCACCGTTCCAGCTGCTCCACCTGCTGAGAAAAAGTGTCGGGCGACTTCCTGGCCGGCTCCGATTTCAGCGAAAGTGCCATAAAATCCGTTGTCCAAATTCACCCTCAGCGCCTTGCCTTGGGTCCCTCGTTCGGCGTCCATATTTGACATAGTGCCACCCTACACTGCGCGGCAACCCAAAGGACAAAGACTTTTTTGTAAAATAATCACGACCCTCAGCAATGGCATGCTTTCCAAGTTCCTCGCCGAGCCTCTTGCCAACAAAAGCGCCAAATTTCATACTTCCTGTGCAAAGCGAAAATTTGGTTTAGGGTTGCTTGTGAAAACTCAAATAGTCGCAACTCTTTTAGCCACTCTACCTCTTGTGAAAGCCGAAGACACCAAGCCTAATCTCACGCCACTTCAGGAACATGTCACCATGCAGTGCGGAACGGAACCTCCGTTCCGCAACGAGTATTGGGACAACAAGCGCGAGGGGATCTATGTCTGCATTATTTCCGGCGAGCCGTTGTTCAGTTCGCTGGACAAGTTCGATTCAGGAACAGGGTGGCCGAGCTTCATTCGTCCGCTCAAAGCTGAGACGATTGAGGAGAAGGTCGATGTCACCCATGGCATGGAGCGCGTCGAGGTGCGCTCAGTGGAGGGTAAATCGCACTTGGGCCATGTTTTCCCCGATGGGCCTGCTCCAACAGGGATGCGTTACTGCATCAACTCGGCCGCTTTGCGTTTCATACCCAAAGACGAACTCGAAAAGCAGGGGTATGCAAAATTCCTGCCGCTTTTTCAAAAGCCCTGATCTTTGAGGAATCTTCCCATTCGTGGGAATAATTCCCTTTGGCGCTACAAGACATGTCTTCTTTTCGTATTGGCATCGACCTCGGAACGACAAATTCCGCCCTTGCGTCTGTGCTGTCCGCTTCGACATCCGGGCACAGCGAGGTTCTAGCGATTTCCCAGCCTGAGACTGCGCACTCCGCAATCTCTCAACCAACCCTTCCCTCGTTTCTTTATCTTCCTCCGGACCAGAGCAAGCAGTGGGTCGCCGGACGCTTCGCCCGCGCCCGTGCAGCTGAAGTTCCTGGGCGCGTTGTTCATTCCGCCAAATCCTGGCTTGTCCATCATGCTGCGGACCGTCGTGCCAAATTTCTTCCGCTCGGCTCGAGCGATCTTTCGTCCTCTGACCTGATCAGTCCGGTTGATGCCCTGTCGAACCTTCTCAAGACTCTCGCCTCGGCTTGGAACGAGGCACACCCAGATGCTCCGCTCGCTTCGCAGGATATCGCCATTACTGTGCCTGCTTCCTTCGACCCCGCCGCGCAACAACTCACTCTCGAAGCCGCCCGGGAAGCAGGCTTCCCTGGTTCCTGCATCCTCCTCGAAGAGCCTCAAGCTGCCTTCTACGCTTGGCTGGAAAATGAGGACGCAGCGCGCGAAGCCCTCGCAGCGGGAAATCAAAAATCCCATGTGCTGGTGGTGGACATCGGCGGCGGAACGACGGATCTGAGCCTCTTTGCTGTCGAACCGAGACCAGACTCGCCCCTTCCGAAGCTCCAGCGCATCGCGGTGAGCGACCATGTTTTACTGGGTGGCGACAATCTTGATCTCTCTCTCGCCCATTTTCTCGAAGAAAAACTGACGCCCGGAGCGCAGTTGCCGGCATCGACTTTTGCCCAACTCCTCGCCCGTTGCCGCGAAATCAAAGAGGACGCCCTCGGTGCGGAGTTTGAAGAAGGCAAGGTTTGGCCTGTTGCCGTCTCGAAGCCCGGCACCTCGCTTCTCTCGGGAATACTTCGTTGCGAAGTCTCATCAAGCGAAATCTCCACACTCTTGCTGGAAGGTTTCTTCCCCTTGGTGACCGCAGGGGAGCATCCGCTGCGAGCCCCTCTAGGGTTGAGGGAAATGGGGCTCCCCTATGCCAAAGATCCTGCTGTGACCCGCCACCTCAGCGACTTCCTGCGTGGCCGGGATGCGGTTGATTTCATCCTCTTCAATGGTGGACTCACCAAGGCTCCTGCAGTTCGTCGTCGCATTCTTGAGAATCTCTCGCGCTGGCAACCGGGGCATGTTCCCAAGGTTCTTGAAAATACGGACCCCGATCTGGCCGTGGCTCGAGGAGCGGCAAGGTTTCTTCATCTCCGCGCCACTGGCGATGCTTCACGCATCGAGGCGGGGGCGTCACATTCCTATTATATGGGTGTCGGTCAAAACTCTGCACTCTGTCTGCTGCCGCAGGGTGCGCAGGCCGAAAAGGATTTCACTGCAGGCCATCCCGATCTTCGCGCGCTGGTTGGCAAGCCTGCCTCTTTCGAACTTCTACGCAATGCCCGCCGTCCTGACGACATGCCTGGAAATGTGGTGAGCACTGATACCGAGGGTTTTTCCGAATTGCCAGCCGTGGAGACTATTTTGGCTCCGCCGCAGGGGGCGCGTGCTCCCAGTGATCCCAGCGTGCGCGTTGAGATTCGCACATGCCTTCGTTCCACCGGACTTCTTCGTGTCGAGCTTCTCTGCGCAGAGCCCGGGCTCCGCTGGGATGCACCTTGGCCCCTTGAGTTCTCTCTGCGTGGCCGTGCCGTGGCACCTCAAAAACGCTCCGCCGATACATCGGATGCCGTCACTCGCGCTGGGGAACAGCTCGCTGCACTTCTTGATCCCTCGCGCAATACGCGTCAGAAGCTCACGGTCAATACGATTTTTACCGTCGGCGAGAAGGCTCTTGGTAATCAGAAGTCGGCATGGACTGGCGGAATCGTGCGTCGGCTTTTTGATATCTGGCTTGAGGCTGCCCCTCAGCGGTTCAACTCGGCAGATCACGAGGAAACTTGGCTGCATCTTGCGGGTTGGTTTCTGCGTCCCGGTTGCGGCATGAACGGGGATTCAGAGCGTGCGACTGCCTTGGCTGAGATTCTTGCCGCACCGCCGCGTTACGCCAGTGGAGCAGTAAAAATCCAGCGTTGGATCTGTGCGCGTCGCATCGCCGCCGGTCTCGATGCAGCCCAATCAGAGGCCATCTGGAATGCCGCTGCAGCAGAATGGCGTGAAGGCTGCGCGCCCTCCGCTGAGGTCGCCCTGCTGGCTGGTGCGCTCGAATCGATCGGCTCTGAAACCCGAATAAGCATCTATCGTCGCCTCACAGAAGCGATCGATGCCCAACCCAAAAATCCTGCGTTTTGGAAAGCCCTCGGGCGCCTCCTCTCGCGGGTTCTCTTTCACGCCGGAACAGAACAAATCCTACCTCCGGAGATCGTCGAGGAGGCATGGGGTGTTTTGGGGGAAATCGATCTGGGTGAGTCTTTGCGCCCTGAAGCCGCCGCTGCTTGGCTCCGCGCCGCGCGTCTCACTGGCCTGCGCCCGGTGGATGTTTCAAAATCCACCCGCAACCAGATCGATTCACTCTTGCGGCGTTGGGATATCAATGAAGTGCGCCGCCGTGTGCTTCATGAAGTCGTGCCGCTCGCCACTTCCGATCAGACAGGTCTTCTCGGCGAAGCACCTCCTCCCGGTTTGACGCTTCAAAGCGAAGCCGATTTACACTAGCAATCACCTCTCGATATGAAGACCAAAGGACTTTTCAAACTCAAAGGCGTCGTGCAGCACTACGACTGGGGCGGCTTCGATTTCATCCCGGCTCTGCTTAGGCAGGCACATCCCTCGTCCTCACCGTGTGCGGAACTCTGGCTTGGCGCACATGACGGAGGCCCTTCCGTCGTGGAATCACCTGATGGTCCAGTTCCATTGCCAGAGTTGATCGCTGCCGCACCAGATCAAATCCTCGGCGCAAGTGTTGCTGACCGTTTTGAGAATTTGCTCCCGTATTTATTCAAGGTGCTGGATGCCCGAAAAATGCTCTCCATCCAAGCCCACCCGACGATTGCGCAAGCTCGTGCTGGGTTTGACGCAGAGGAAGCTGCATGCATTCCCATTAAGGCGTCCTCGAGAAATTATAAGGACCGAAATCACAAGCCTGAGGTGCATGTGGCACTCACGGATTTCTGGATGCTGCATGGGTTCCGCCCGCTCGAGGAAATTGCCGAGAGCCTGCGGAGTGTTCAGGAACTGCAGCCCTTGATGCCTGATTTTTCCGAGAGATTGGCGCTAGCGGGAAATGATGCGGCGGCACGATCCGCCTTACTGCGGGAACTTTATGCGCGGGCTATGACAATCCCGCAGGCCGAGGTGGATAGTCTGTTGAATCCGCTAATCTCAAGACTCGATAAGGAGGCGGCGAAAAATAAGGATTTGCCCGACTTCTGGGCCGCACGCGCCGCGCGGGAGTTTCCTCTGTCAGATGGGCACCGTGACCGGGGCATTTTTTCGATCTATCTGCTTAATCTTGTTCGATTGCAGCCGGGTGAGGCGACTTATCAATCGGCAGGAACACTCCATGCCTACCTCGAAGGCGTGAATGTCGAGTTGATGGCTAATTCCGACAATGTGCTGCGTGGCGGTCTCACACCCAAAAATGTGGATCCTGCCGAGTTGATGCGCGTCTTGAGATTCGATGAGGGTAAGGTCGATATCATTCACGGCAGGGATGCAGGAAAAGGCGAGACCGTCTTTGCGACACCTGCGGCCGAATTTGAACTCAGCCGCCTTCAGTGTAGCCAGGAGAGGGGATATCACTCGGGCACACGCACTGGCCCAGACATCCTTATTGTGATGGAAGGCGAAGTCACGGCGACAGCTGATGGTGACAAGCTTCAGATCAATAAGGGTGAGTCCTTCTTTGCTTCGCAGGACTGCAGTTACGAGATCACCAGCCAGAGCGAATCTGCTGTAGTCTTCAAAGCCTCTGTTCCCTCCGCAAGATAGGGCTGGAAATTTACCCCACAGGTGGGTGTTAGGCCGACTCTGCGGTGGGGGAGAGCATTTCGAGGAGGAGCGACATGCGGGTCTTGAGTTCGATGGTTTCAAAGAGCGTGCGGCGGTGGGATGCATCCGAAATGAGTGTCGAGGCAACGAGGTCGGTAAAGGCCGAGTCGGAAATCGAAGAACGCAGGTAATCCGCAAAGCCTTCAGGCGTTTCGAATCCCTCAGCGAGGAGATTCTCGCAGTTGCTTGAAATTTGACTCCGAATGCCCCTGACATCGCCGATTTCTTGGTCATCGCGAAGAATGCTGATGTCCGCACGGGGCCGTGGAGAGCTTTTGAATCGCGAAAACTCGACGCGCGAGAGGCTCTGTAGAACGAGATTGGAGGTTCCATCGGCGTTCATTACGCAGGCGCGAATGACTCCGAGCCCGCCGATTGGCGCAATGGTTGTGTCATCATAGGTATGCGCTATGGCGAACATCCGATTTCCTGTGAGAGCCGCTTGGGTCATGTGCCTGTAGCGTTCCTCAAAGATATACAGCGGTAGGAGAGTGCCTGGAAAAAGGGAAACCCACGGGAGGATCATAACATCCGTTTGGTCTGGCAAATCGTCTATATCGTCGCTGTTCACTGTAAACTGCTACGAGTAGCTGTTCTGCAGGGGTGCGAAAAAAACTAAAAAACTCTGGGATTTCCTTCTTCGAGAAGGCACACGCTGTCGAGGATGTGGCGCTCGGCAGCGTGGCGGATGAGCCTCTCGGGCGGCTCGTGGAGCGGTTCGTAGCTCAGACGGAAGGTTCCGAAATGCATCGGAACAAGAGTTTTTGCTTTGAGCTGGATAAACGCGTCGATGGCCTGCTCAGGGTTCATGTGGACATCTCGTTTCGTGGGGGCGTCGTAGGCCCCTATCGGCAGGAGGGCGATTTCCACCGGCAGACGCTCGCCAATCTCGCTGAAGCCATCGAAGTAGGCGCTGTCGCCACAATGGAAAACCGAGCGTCCCGCATACTCGATGTGAAATCCACCGAACCCGCGGTGCGTGTCGTGGAGAACGCGGGCGCCCCAATGGCGTGCCGGGGTGAGCGTGACCTTCAGAGATCCGAGTTCAAAGGACTGCCAGTGCTGCAACTCCTGCACATGATTGAAGCCAAGACCGTGAACGAGGCCCGCGACATTCTCAGGAACCAGGATGGCCTGGTCGCTGGCCACGGCTCGAAGCGTCTTGCGGTCCAGATGGTCAAAATGAGCATGCGTGACCAGCACAAGGTCGATGGCAGGCAGGTCGTGGATTTCCAGGCCGGGGTGCTTGATGCGCTTGATGACTTTCAGCCATTTTGCCCAGTTGGGATCGATGAGCACGCTGTGCTCGGGAGTTTGAATGAGGAAAGAGGCATGTCCGATCCAAGTGATGCAGATTTGCCCATGCTGGAGCTCGGGAAAGACAGGCTTCACGCGATGGCCTTCACGCTTCGCAAAAAGTGAGGGGATGACGACTTCCGCGAGGAAATTCCTCTTGTGCCATCCGCTGCCGAGTTTCATGTCCACATGGTTCTCGGGCTTGCGTCTTGCGGAGATTTTTCTCTCGATGAACTTTCGCACCATGCTTAATACCATCCTCCATGATCCCTGAACAAAAGCAAAGCCTGCGTGCGGAAGCGCGACGGTTTCTGCTTGGTCTGGATTCGGATCGCCGGCGGGCGGAGGGGCAAAAAATTCTCAGCCATTTGAATCGCTGGCATACCTGGCTCGCGGCGCGGACGGTTTGCGTCTTCAGCGCCCTGCCATCGGAGCCCGATCTCCTCACGCCTTGGCCCGAGGGAAAGAGAATCATCCTGCCGCGAGTGGCAGGTTCCAGCGTCAGCCTACACGCTGTGAAAAATCCCGCCGAACTTGTCGAGGGCAGCTTTGGAATTCTGGAACCCACGCCGAACGCCCCGATTGCCGAGGCGAAGGCGGATGTCATCCTCGTGCCAGGCTTGGCATTCGACCGCAGCGGCGTTCGATTGGGACGGGGTGGGGGATATTATGACCGGCTGTTGTCGGAATTTGATGGCCTGCGCGTGGGGGTTTGTTTTGAGGAGGTGCTGTTCGAACGCATACCTTCGGAGCCTCACGATGCGCGCATGGATTTTTTGATGACGCCTTCTGAGATTATTTCCTGCGGGACGCGAAATATGCAGCGAGATTTGGTCGAGTGAGGATTTCCGCAGGCTCCATTGCCAGGCCCGCAGCCTCGATCAAATGATCCAGTAGAACGAGCGATGCGATGGCATCCGACGCGGCGTCGTGCCAGCGAAATCCGGGGAATATGATTTTTTCGAGTAGACCGAGTGCCAATACCGCATCGCCGAGGGCATGCGAAGGCAGCGAGGGGTAGACGGCGCGTGTGAGGTTTAGAGTATCCACCCATGGGCCGAAGCCATGAAAGGGGAAGACGCGAAGAAAGCGTTTCTCGGTGGCAGCGCCGTGCGCAACGACCCAGCGTCCCTCGAGGCTGGAGCGGACTTGGGGCCAGAGATCGATGAGGCGCGGTGCGTGAGTGAGTTGATGATCCGATATGCCATGAACTTGTTGCGCTGCCCAAGTGACCGGACGGGAGGGGCGGAGATGGGAATTCAGAGCGACGACGGGTGATTCGCTCTGCCATTGGACAATGGCCACCTGAACTGGCTCATCCGTGAGGCCCGGAGCCGTTCCCGCGCTCTCGAAATCGATCGCAGCGAACGGGGCTTCCGAGGCTTTCATTTTAAGGGCGAAGCGGTTCGACCCTGCCGTATTCAGGCGTTGCGCAGAAGTGCGGCTGTGGTTTGCCAATCCATGCAGGCGTCCGTGATGGAAACGCCGTATTGCAAAGCCGCCGGATCTGCACCGAGAGGTTGGGCACCGAAATGAAGATGGCTCTCGAGCATGGCTCCGATGATCCCACTGCTGCCTGCGGCGCGTTGGTCCAGCAGACTCCGCCACACATCGGGTTGGCGTTTGGGATCCTTGCCAGAGTTTGCATGACTGCAATCGACCATGAGTGCGGCGTTTAGACCTGCCTTGCGAAGGGCATCGCGGGCTGCTTGGACATCATTCGCGCTGAAATTCGGGCCATTTCTGCCGCCACGGAGAACGACATGGCTGTCGGGATTGCCAGCGGTCTTGATGATGCTTGTCGCACCATCTTGATCAATGCCGAGAAAACTATGCGCGGTGCGCGAGGACCCCATGGCGTCGATGGCAGTTTGCACACTGCCGTCTGTTGCATTTTTAAAACCCACGGGCATCGAGAGTCCGCTGGCCATTTCGCGGTGGGTCTGGGATTCCGTCGTCCGCGCACCGATCGCTGCCCAACTGATGAGGTCAGCTATGTATTGCGGCACGATGGGGTCGAGAAACTCGGTCGCCGTGGGGAGTCCCAAATCCAAGATGTCGAGCAGGAGCTTGCGAGCGAGGATGAGGCCGGAGCTGATGTCGAAGGACTCGTCCAAGTGAGGGTCGTTGATGAGGCCCTTCCAGCCAACGGTGGTGCGTGGTTTCTCAAAATAAACACGCATCACGATGAGGAAGCGTTCGGAAACCTCCCGGTTCAGATCAGCCAGGCGCTGGGCGTATTCCAAGGCAGAGACGGGATCATGGATCGAGCAGGGGCCGACAATGACAAGCATGCGCTCATCCTCGCCGCTCAAGATCGCACGGGATGCCGCACGGGCGCTGGATACCAATTGAAGCTGGCTGGTGCTCGCAGGATATTGAGATTTGATTTGTGCGGGTGAGATGAGGCGCGTCACCCCTGCCACACGCAGATTGTCCACCGGGACAGTGCCCGCAGTTTGTCGGATTTCCGAATCTGTCATTTTCAAAAGGGGCAAAAACATCCCTCAAAGCGGGAGTTCATGCAAATCCCAATTCTTTCAGAGCGTTGCGCCCGCCCATTTGAACAGCGGGCGCTCAGCTCAAAGAACGGAAAATTATTTTTCAATGGCTGCTTTGACGATTTCCGAGAAGGCGAGGGCTTCAAGGCTTGCGCCGCCAACGAGAGCGCCGTCAATGTCGGGCTGGCTCAGGAGTGTCGCGGCATTGGCGGGCTTGACGCTACCGCCGTATTGAATTCGCACCTTCGAGGCGGTGGCGGCATCTGTGAGTTCCGCAAGCACGGCGCGCACATGGGCGTGGGCATCCTGCGCCTGCTCGGGAGTGGCATTCCTGCCGGTTCCGATGGCCCAAACGGGTTCGTAGGCGATCACGACATCGTTCATTTGGGCTGCGGTGACACCTGCGAGGCTGCCGCGAAGTTGTGTTTCCAAAATCTCTTTTTCACGACCGGCATCGCGCTCCTCCAGAGTTTCTCCGACACAGAGGATCGGCCGAAGGCCGCTGGCCAGAGCGGTGAGAACCTTTTTGTTAACGAGGGCATCTGTCTCGCCGAAAATCTGGCGGCGTTCGCTGTGGCCCAGAATGACATAACGCACGAAAAGCTCGCGCAGCATGGCGGGACTGACCTCCCCTGTGTAGGCGCCCGACATCTCGAAATACATGTTCTGTGCGCCGAGGCGGATTTTTTGCGAGCCACCGAGTAGATCGGAAAGTTTCGCGATGGCGGTGAATGGCGGGGCGATGACAATTTCCACACCATTGACCTCATCCACATGACTGCGGAAATTTTCGAGGTAGCTGACGGTCTCAGCCACGGTCATGTTCATCTTCCAGTTGGCGGCGATAATTTTTTTGCGCATTTTTTTTAAACAGGCGGAGAGAGATATCTTCCAGCGGCCTTTTCGGCAACACGGATCGAAATTTTTTTCCATGTTTTTAAAAAAAACTTGTCAACAAGAAGATGTGCGTTTGCATCACTTGGGAAATGCACTACGACCTCATTGTCATTGGCTCCGGCCCAGCCGGCGAGAAGGGGGCTGCGCAGGCGGCTTATTTTGGAAAGAAAGTCGCACTCATCGAGCGGGAACCATTTCCCGGTGGTGCTGCGGCGAATACAGGGACTCTTCCCTCCAAGACGCTCCGCGAGACGGCGCTCTACCTTTCGGGATTCCGTAAACGCGAACTCTATGGGCTCGGCTTCGACCCCGATCAACGCATCAACGCCGCAGGTTTCCTCGCCCATTTTCACAATGTGCGCGCTGAGGAGCGTGCCCGCATCGACTCCAACATGGAGCGTCATGGCGTCAGCTCATATAAGGGGGCCGGGTCTTTGCTGGATGCCAACACGGTGCATGTTCAAGGTTCGGATGGCACATCCAATACTCTCACCGCAACAACGATCCTCCTCGCGACGGGGACGCATCCGCACCGCCCGGCAGACTATCCTTGGCAGGATACCCGCCTTTTCGACTCTGATACGATTCTCAATATCGGGGAACTTCCTGACAGCCTCCTCGTGATTGGCGGCGGAGTGATCGGCAGCGAATACGCCTGTATTTTCGCCGCCCTGGGAGTGCGGGTGACACTTATTGACGGCCGGGATCGTTTGCTGGGCTTTCTTGATCCGGAAGTCTCCGAGGCACTCCAGCGCGCTATGGTCGCGATGGGTATCCAGCTTTTGCTTGGCGATTCCGTGCAGTCGATCCGCTCCGCAGCAAAGCTTGAGGTTGACTTCAAAAAACCTGGATCTGCATCGTTCGACGCCATTCTCTCGGCATCCGGTCGCCAAGGAAATACCGCGTCCCTCGGCCTTGATAAAATCGGCATCTCACCCGACAAGCGAGGTCTTTTGAAGGTCAATGAACATTATCAGACGGATGTCTCGAACATCTACGCCGCTGGGGATGTGATCGGCTTTCCCGCACTCGCTTCCACATCCATGGAGCAGGCGCGCATCGCCATGTGCCATGCCTTCGACCTCAAATACAAAACCGGTCTCGCCCGCATTCTGCCCCTTGGCATTTATACGATCCCCGAGTGCTCGTCTGCGGGGGAGACTGAGGAGTCGCTTCGCGAAAAAGGCTGCGACTATGTCATCGGAAAAACCACCTACGCGCGCAATACGCGTGGCTTCATTATCGGCGACCATGAAGGATTTTTAAAACTCCTCTTCCGTGCAGAGGATATGACCCTCGTTGGTGTTCACTGCATCGGTGAGCAGGCGACGGACCTTGTTCACACCGGCCTCGCCGCCCTCCTGTTGAGTCAAACAGCGGATTTTTTCATCAATACCTGTTTTAATTATCCGACCCTCTCCGAGATGTATAAATACGCTGCCTACGACGCCCTCGGGCGCATCCAGCGCGGCGAGATTTGTCGGGCTTCTGGCGGTAGTTGCTGACTGAAAGTTCGCTCGCTTTTTTCCAAGGAAAGAGAGTGACTTTTCGGCAAGTTCTGCAATCTTTCTGCCGCCTTATTTGGGTTTTGCTCTTACAAAGTCACTCCCGACTGCTTTGAAAGCAGATGTAACTTTTAGTAAAATTATTACTTTATAGGCAATAAATTAAACTATTTTAAATATTTTTTAGACAAAGAATGAATACGTATTTGTCGAAGCCAAGAGATGTTGTGACATTCACAGTCATTATTTCTCCGCTCACACCTCTCTGCGCATCCAAATTTTCCGAGAATTTTCTTTCCATAGAGATTGTAAAATTTCCTTTCAAAATCGGGCGCGATGGTTTCGGCGATCGAGGTTTTGATCCCTCGACGATTAAAAACGATTTGAGTATTCCCGACGGCGAACCCTTTCAGGTCTCCCGCAAACACTGCCTCATTGAGCGAGAGGGAGAGTGCTTTTATGTGAGGGACACGGGTAGTTCGTTGGGAACAATCGTCAATGGAACTCCGATCGGTGTAAAGAACGCCTCCTTAAGCGAGCTTCTTGTCCTTGGTAAGAACAACATCATCCTCGGAACTGCCCGCAGTCCATTCAAGTTCCAGATTGAAATTGCCTGAACGCGATCAGGCCACAATGTCGCGTATCAACTGCGGGCCATTGTAAACGAATCCCGTGTAGAGTTGAACCAAGCTCGCACCTGCTTCGAGTTTCTCGTGTGCGGCGGCCGCGTCCATGATCCCTCCTGAAGCGATGATCGGGAGTTTGGTCGCTGAGCGCAGAATGCGCAGGACATCTGTGGAACGCTGGCGGAGCGGATGACCACTCAGCCCGCCTTGCTGATCCGAATCCTTCGGAACTGAACTGTGGTCCAGTGTGGTATTCGTGGCGATGAGACCGGCGAGATGCTCTGAGTCGGCCAATGCAGCGATGTCGCGTAGGGCGTCATCTGTCAAATCCGGTGCGATTTTTACAAGCAGAGGCTTAATGTTATTGATGCGTTTGAGAGTTTGAATGATCTCTGCGAGCGCATCACGATCCTGCAATGCGCGGAGATTCGGTGTGTTTGGAGAGCTTACATTCACCACGAAATAATCACCGAAGGGGAGAAGGAGTTTGTAGCTCGTGGCGTAGTCCGAGGCTGCTTGTTCGTTGGGTGTGAGCTTCGATTTGCCGATATTGATGCCTACCGGCACGCTCGGCCACCTGCCACTCGCCTTCTGGCGGGCGAGGCGATTCGCCACCACACTGGCACCCGCATTATTGAAGCCCATCCGGTTGATCAGTGCTTGTTGCGAGGGATACCGAAAACAACGCGGTTTAGGATTTCCAGGCTGTGCCATGGCTGTGATTGTTCCCGCTTCGATAAATCCAAACCCGAGAGCCTCCCAGGCGCGCAGAGCGGTCGCATTTTTATCCATGCCCGCCGCAAGGCCTACAGGATTCGGAAATGTCAGGCCAAAAAGCTTGGTAGGTTTTTGTGGCGTGACGCCGAATGCAGATCGCAAGAGGGAAGGCGGAGTCAGGCGCAGGCCAAGGATAGCTAAATTATGCGCGGCCTCGGCTGGCAACATGAAAAAAAAAGGACGAAGGAGCTGATGGTAGAGATTCACGTAGAGGCCAGTTTAGTTGCGCCGGTGGGCATCAAAAAGAAAAATGCCGCTGACTGGAAACTTACTGCGCCGTGGCCACATTCCGCGAGACAGCGGGGAGGTCCAACGGGCGGTAGATAACGATTCCGAAGTGCTCGTCGGAGCGTTTGAGATAGTCGGAAATTCGGCCGTCCAGAACGACTTTGCGGCCTTTGTCGCGTCGCGATGTGGCGTGCATGAAGTGGGTTCCGTCGGCTTTGCGCACGGCGATACCCACATGGGATGTGTAGGCGGAGCTGTCCCGGCAGGTAATCGCGATAATGTCGCCGGTGTGGATATATTTCTCGATTGAGGCCACTTGATCCTTGGGGATGTGGTGGACGGGCAGGGCGGATACCTTTTCCTGGATGCGTCCCATCTCGGGCAAAAGGGCGGTGTTGCTCCGGAGGTAGCGGTAGCTTTTCCAGGAAGATGTCATTTCCCGGATTTGGCGTTGAATCGGCTCGCCGCCGAGATCGCGTGTGGGGTTCACCGAGAGTCCTCGAGTTTCGTTATCGGCAAAGACCTCCTCCAAGAAGTGCATCCGGCTGAGATACCCGCCGTCGCAGCGGCCGTTGCGGTATCGCTCGAGTTCCACAAGGGCGAGGAGGTCTTCTGGCGTGTAATCGCTTGTCTTCAGGCGCAGCATGCGCGCAAAGGCGAGGGAGACTTCATAAAATGTCCAGCAATCCAAACCTTGAAAATTCACGGATGGCGATTCGATGCGGTCATGAATCTCTAGTGTGTAGTTCACATACGGCGTCCCAAGCAGGGCCTTTCCGACTCTTGCTGTGCGTTCGCCGATCGGCAAGGCTGCCCAGTTTTCGCGTTGAGCTTGCTTAACCAAGCGCTGGAATTTTTCTCCGCCTTTAAAAACGACCTCCATTGGCAAGCGTTGCTGAAACTCGGGAATTGATGTCGCCTGTGCGGAAACACAGAGAGCAAGCAGGAGTGCGAAAATTTTCATTCTCATGACGCTCGGTGCGAATGTGAAGCTGTCAAACGCGTTTCTATTCCGCAGTGAGGGCGAAGCGCTCGGAGCCGAGGAGGCCGGATTTTTCGAGGAAGTAATCGTAGCCGCCAGGGTAGGAGTTGACCTGTCCCGCATTGATGTGGAGGACGCGGTTGGCAAGTTTGCGGATGAAGTGGACATCATGCGAGATGAAGACCAGCGTGCCTTCGTAGGCTTCGAGTGCGAGCACAAGGGACTCCACGGTCAGGATATCGAGGTGAGTCGTTGGTTCGTCCATGAGGAGAAGGTTCGGGGGATTCACCAGAAACTTCACGAGGTTGAGGCGGGTCTTTTCTCCGCCGCTGAGGACAGCTGTTTTTTTATGGATGTCGTCACGCTTGAAGAGGAACGAGCCAAGAATGCTGCGGGCCTCGTCTTCGCGCAGGGTTCCGTTTGAAGAAAGGATCTCGTCGAGCAGGGAGTGGTTCGGATTGAGCGTGGCAGCGCGATGCTGGCTGAAGTAGCCGATCTTGGAATTGCTGCCGAACGCGCATTTGCCTTTTTGAAACTCCACCACGCCGGCGAGGATTTTAACGAGCGTGGACTTGCCGGCTCCGTTTGGTCCAACGAGGGCGACCCGCTCACCGCGCTCGATAAGGAGATCGAGGTTGCGGTAAACAACATGATCGCCGTAGGCCATCTGGACTCCCTCGAGCATGGCAGCGCGTTGTCCACCGCGCTCGGGCTGGGGGATTCGGAAACGGAAGGGTTTCTTCGGAGGTTCGGGGCGCTCGACTTTTTCCATCCTCTCGATCTGCTTCAGCTTGCTCTGGGCTTGGGCGGCTTTCGAGGAGACGGACCGGAAGCGGTCGGCGAATTCCTGTAGTGCGGTGATTTCTTTTTGCTGGTTTTTGTAAGCCGCGGCTTGGATTTCGTAGTTGCGCTCTCGCTGCTCCATGGCGGCGGAATAGTTTCCCTTGTAGTGGATGAGCTTGGGATTCGCGATTTCGTAAACGCCGTCGATGAGGGCATCCATGAACTCCAAATCGTGGGAGATTAGCAAAAGTGCACTGGAGCAGGTTTTCAAATACTGCTGCAGCCAGAGAAGGGATAGGAGGTCAAGGTGGTTGGTTGGTTCGTCGAGGAGCAGAAGGTCGGGCTCCATAACCAGAAGTCGCGCGAGGTGGGCACGCATCACCCATCCACCACTCAGTTCTCGTGCGGGACGACTCCAGTCGGACTCGCGATAGCCGAGGCCGGTGAGCATTTTCTTTGCCTTCGCCTCGACATGCGAACTGCTGAGCGCCTCGTGTTTGGCGTGGGCCTCGAGGTATTCTGCCCCTTCGACATTTCCTGCGGCTTCGAGCGCGGCGAGTTGTTTTTCGAGTGCTTGAAGTTCGCCCGCGCGCCCGCAGGCGATGTCGAGAGCCGTCTCGGAATGCACAGCCTCAGCCTCCTGAGGCAGGTAGCCGAGGGTCGTCCATTCATCGCGTTGAACCGTTCCGTCATCCGGTTCGTCCTTTTTCAAAATGAGCGAAAAAAGCGTGGATTTGCCGGCGCCGTTGGGGCCGACCAAGGCGATGCGCTCGCCATAGTTGACTTGCATGTCGGCTTCTTCGAAAAGCAGTCGGCCGCCGTGGGATTTTTTGAGATTTCGGATGGTAAGCATATCAGCGGGTCTTCAGTTCAAATTTTAAAAAGGACATTGCAGAGAAATGACAGGAGTCCATTGCCCTGACAATCCGTTGCTGGGGGAAGATTCACTCAGCAAGCGGGTGCTCGCGGACGACCCATTCCTGGATTGGCGCATTTCCAATCAAGTGCTCCTCGATGATGCGTTCGCATCGTGCTGGAGTCACTTCGCCATACCAGATGCCCTCTGGATAGATGAGCATCCATGGGCCCTTGCAGCAGATTCGGAAACATGCAGCCTTTGTTCGCAAGACCGGAATTCCAAGCTTTTTGATGCGCTGCTTCAAAAGCTCCCATGTCTCAAGCCCCTGGCTTTCAGCGCAGCAATCCGGTCCCACGCAGAGGAAAATATGCCGCTGCGCAGTTTCGATGCCCATTTTTGAAAAACCGGCATCGGTTGGATTCATTCTGAACTTCGATACAAAGGAGCGCTTGGAAGCTCGTCGTGACTACGCAGGTGCTGCGGCTGGTAGACCTCCGGATGGAAACTCCGGCTTAATGGGCGCCTGCGGCTCGTGTGCGGAGTCGGAGGGCGGTGGCGGCAAGGGTGGAGGAGCGACCTCCACGATTGGCGGGTTCTGGATGTTTCCGTGGTCGAGGATTTCCTTCACATGCGAGGCATCGAGGGTTTCGTATTCGAGCAGGGCTTTGGCGAGGGTCTCCACGGCCTGGCGGCGTTCTTCGAGAAGCACGCGGGCCCGTTCATAGGCTTCATCGATGATGCGCTTCACCTCGGTGTCGATTTGCTGCGCGGTGTGTTCGCTGTATTCGCGAGGGCGGGAAATGTCGCGGGCCAAAAAGACATGCTCGCCGCCATCGGCAAAGCTAATCATTCCGAGTGAGCTCATGCCCCATTCGCAAACCATCTTGCGGGCGAGGCTGGTGGCTTGACGGATATCGCCTGAGGCACCGTTTGAGATGTCTTTGGTGAACATCTCTTCGGCAATGCGTCCCCCCATGGTAACCGCAAGGAGGTCGAGTGCCTCTTTTTGCTGGGTCGAATATTTGTCCCCCTCGGGCAGATACATAGTGGCACCGAGATAAGGACCACGCGGAATGATGGTCACCTTGTGAAGCGGGCTGGTGTGCTCAAGGAGGACATTCAGGATGGCGTGACCAGCCTCGTGCCATGCGGTGGAGATTTTTTCCCGTTCGCTCATGGCCATGCTGCGGCGTTCCTTGCCCCAGCGCACCTTGTCACGCGCTTCTTCGAGTTCGCGCATGGTCACGGCCTTGAGGCCCTTTCTCGCGGCGAGAAGCGCGGCCTCGTTAAGAACATTTGCCAGTTCCGCACCGGAGTATCCGGGCGTGCCACGGGCCAGCACGGCGAGGGTTACGCCTTCGGCGATTTTCACTTTCTTGGCATGCACTTTAAGGATTTCTTCGCGGCCTTTCACATCAGGCAGCGCTACGGTGACTTGGCGGTCGAAGCGGCCTGGACGCAGGAGCGCGGGGTCGAGGACATCCGGGCGATTTGTTGCTGCAATAATGATGACGCCTTCCTGGGTATCGAAGCCGTCCATTTCCACGAGGAGCTGGTTGAGCGTTTGCTCGCGCTCGTCGTGTCCACCGCCCATGCCGTGTCCGCGATGGCGACCCACCGCGTCGATTTCGTCAATGAACATAAGGCAGGGTGCGGATTTTTTGCCCTGCTCGAACATATCGCGAACGCGAGAGGCGCCGACGCCGACAAACATTTCCACAAAGTCCGAACCGCTGATCGAGAAGAAGGGCACATCCGCTTCGCCAGCGATGGCGCGGGCAAGGAGGGTTTTGCCGGTTCCCGGGGAGCCTACCATGAGGATGCCCTTGGGAATGCGGCCGCCGAGTTTTTGGAACTTCTTGGGATCCTTCAAAAACTCCACCAGTTCTTGAACCTCGTCTTTTGCCTCCTCGACGCCGGCGACATCTTTGAAGGTGATGCGGTTTTTATCCTTCGAAAGCATTCGAGCCTTGGACTTGCCAAAGTTCAACGCGCCCTTGCCCGCCATTTTGATCTGCGAGCGGAAGAAGAAATAGAGGATGACGAGGAAAAAGACGATCGGCAGGAAGCTAACGATGGCCGATGCGAGGAGATCAGACTTTGGAGTGATCGCTGGAGTGATCCCAGCTTCGCTGAGAGCCTGCTCGATTTCGGATCCGTTGAATTGTGTGAAAATCGGCGTGTTGAAGGAAACGGGAACTTCCTCGCCGGTTGTTGGTGACGGAAGTTTGAATTTGCCCTCGAAATATTGCGTGTTGCGGCCCTCCTCCACGACGAGCTGAAGGGGCGACTCGGGACTGACGACGAGCTTCCCTTGCTTCACCAATTGAATGAATCTCGGATACTGGATTTGCTGGATTTGAGCGAGATTGTTTCCTCGGAATAAAAACGCACCGCCTATGAGAGCAAAGGCGATGGCGAATAGCACGAGGCCGCGCCAGTTGAGTTGAGGGTCCTGACCTCCGCCTTGACGTTGGCGGTTGTCGTTTGATGGCTTCTGGTTTTCGTCTGACATTGCCGTAAGCTTCGCGCAAGATGCCGTCTTGGCAAATGCAAAAAACACTTATGAATCGCGGTCTGGTGGTATCCATTCACGATGTGAGTCCGCTCACTCTCCAGAAGACGCAGCAGATCCTCGACGATTTAAAAAAAATCGGCTGTGCCTCGACATCCCTGCTCGTCATTCCTGACCACCATAGGAGAGGGCGGATCTCGATGAATGCCACATTCGCCGAGTGGTTGCGGGAGAGGGTTGCAGCCGGGCATGAGCCTGTTCTGCACGGCTACTACCACCTAAGGGAACAGCAGGCGGCGGATGGTGTTTTTAAAAAAATGGTCACCCAATCCTACACTGCGGGTGAGGGGGAGTTCTTCGATTTGAGTGAAACGGAGGCCCGCGAGAGATTGAAGTCGGGCATGTCGGAATTTACTGCGTGCGGAGTTGCCGCTACCGGATTCATCGCTCCGGCGTGGCTATTAGGAGATGACGCAGAATGCGCGGTTCGTAATCTCGGTTTTGAATACACCACACGAATTGCGACAGTGAGCGATTTCAAGAGTGGCGATGTCCACAGTGCGCGCAGCCTTGTCTGGAGCGTGCGGGCGGCATGGCGTCGTGTGTGCAGTCTGGCATGGAATCGTCTTCTTGCGCTGACCCTCCGGGACGCTCCGCTTCTACGCGTAGGCATTCATCCGCCTGACTGGGATCATGCCGCGATCCGGGATCAGATTTTAAAACTCACCTCCGCCGCTCTTGCGGGAAGGCGTGCAATGACATATCAGCAATGGCTCGCCAGCATGCGAGGACAAGAATGAGTCGTTCCACAACACGCGCCGATCTGCACATCCACTCCCGACACAGTGACCGGGCTGCGGACTGGGTTTTGCGGCGTCTGGATTTTCCTGCCAGCGCTTCCGATCCCTTTGAACTCCACAGCAAACTTCGGGCTGCGGGCATGCGCTTCGTAACGCTCACGGATCAAAACAGCATCAATGGTTGCCTCGAAATTGCCCACCTGCCGGATGTGATCATCGGCGAGGAGGTCTCCACCGTTTTTCCCGAGGATGATTGCCGCGTGCACCTTTTGGTCTGGGGCATCACGGAGTCTCAGCACCATGACATTCAGCAGGCGAGGGAGAGTATCTACGACCTGCAAAAGTATCTATTCTCGGAAAACATCGCGCATTCGGTGGCCCACCCGTTTCACAGCGTGAATGGCAAACTCACCGAGCTGCATCTGCAAAAGCTCATCCTCCTCTTCCGGCATTTTGAGTCTGTTAATGGCCGCTACTGCGGGTTGTTGAGCCAAACCGCGCGTGAGGTCCTGAGCTCACTGACTCCGCGTCAGATCGAGGTGTTCAACGCCCGGACAGGCATTTCTCCGACGCATCCTGAGCCATGGAAAAAAGTTTTCACCGGCGGATCCGATGACCAAGGAGGCACGAGTCCGGCAGTTGCATTTACCGAAACGCCCGCTGCTGCCGATGCCTTCGCCTTTTTGGAAAACATCCGCACAGGTTGCTGCGAGGGCGTTGGACAGCCTGGCACGCCTCTCGCGATGGCCCACGGCACCTACAGCACGGCCATCGAATATGCCAAGGCGCGCCTTCCTTTGAAACCGGGCGATCCGACATCCGTTCTTCTTGAAAAAATCACCTCGCGTTTCATGGAGGGACGCGACCCGACGGAGTTCTCCCTTTTGGATAAGTTTGGATTTCTCACGCAGGGCATTCTGACGGGTAAAATTTTTGAAATCGCCAAGTCCGGCAACATGTCGCTCTGGAAGCAACTCTCGGAGGCGCTCAATCAACCCGAACTCAAGGCCGCCATGGCACGGGATACAGCCGGAATCGCCGAGGCGGAACGGCGCGCCTTTCTTATGGCGAATCTCATCGCCAACAAAATCGGCTACCGGCTCGTCACCGAGTTCATTCAACAGATCTCCAAAGGCAAATTCCTCGAAAGCATCCAGACCATCATCCCTCTTGCTCCAGTCGTGGCCTTGCTCAGCCCCTACATTCACGCCTTCCGCCTTCCGAAGCGCGACTGGTTGAGGCAGACAGCACTTCCCATCGCGGGCAAGGTGCCCGAGCTTTTGAAAAACAAGAAGCGGGCATGGTTCACAGATACGCTTGAGGACGTGAACGGCGTTGCGACCACGATTCGCAAAATGACGGCGGCCGGCGTGGCAGCTGGCCACGATGTCACAATCATGACCTGCCGCTCGGAGATCGCTGACCACGGGGTTCCTCTGAAAAATTTCGAGCCCATTGGTGAATTCGAACTTCCCGAGTATGAGTTGCAACGCCTCAGCTTTCCGCCAGTGCTCCAGATTTTTGATCATCTCGAGCGGGGAGGTTTTTCGGAGCTGATCATCAGCACGCCGGGTCCCACCGGTCTCTGCGCCTTGGCAGCCGCCAAAATGCTCGGCCTGCGCGCGGTCGGCATCTACCACACTGACTTCCCGCAGTATGTCCGCATCCTTACGGACGACTCTTTCATGGAGACGCTGACTTGGAATTACATGCACTGGTTCTACAACCAACTCGATGTGCTTTATGTGAATTCCGAGGACTACCGCAAATGCTGGATTGAGCGAGGGATTCCCCGCGAGCGCCTTCGCATCTTGCCACGAGGCCTTGATACCCACCTCTTCCATCCCTCCAAGCGCGACCGGCGTTTTTGGGAGGCTCGCGGCCTGCGCGAGGGCGAGTTGGCCATGCTTTTTGTCGGCAGGGTTTCGAAGGAAAAAAACCTCGATCTTTTGGTGACAGCCACGCGACGCCTTGCCGAGTCTCAAACGCCCGTGAGGCCGATTATTGTTGGTGATGGCCCCTATATGTCGGAGATGAAGCGCCATCTTGGCGATGCCATTTTCACAGGCTACCTCGATGGTGAGGATTTGGCCCGAGCGTATGCTTCGGCGGACTTTTTCGTTTTCCCAAGCACCACCGATACCTTTGGAAATGTTATTCTCGAGGCGCAAGCCAGCGGCATTCCGGTCATTGTTTCGGACATCGGCGGCCCGAGGGATCTAGTCTCCAACGGCGTGGATGGTTTTGTCACCAAGGGCCAGGATGCCTCCGAACTGGCTGAAGCCATCCGCAAACTCGCCATCGATGCCGACCTGAGAAAGAATATGGGAGCATCTGGCCGCACACGCGTTGAAACTCGCGATTGGACTGAAGCCTTCCAGAAGTTCTGGAACGAGTCGCCCGAGTGATTTCGTCGCTCAGGAAAATTTGACGAATTCCCGCAAGAACTGGCCCCAGAGGAAAAACATTCCGCGCACCGAGTAGCGGATCATCTCATCCTTGTCGCGCACAAGAATTCCCCGGGCAATATTGTGCTCCAGTTGTGTTCGCAAATCCCTCTCGATCTCTATCCGGAGAAATTCTGCGTCCAGAGGAGTGAGTTCCAAGACGCTTTGATTTTCCAGAAAATCCGCGTGCGACAAGGCTAACTCTTCCGCGCTCAGTCCCTCATCCACGCGGTTCAGAATCGTTTGTGGAAGGAGATGCATGCCGTAGGAAAACGGATAGTTCCAAGTCATGAATACTCTTCCATCCACCGCGCGTGAGGTGAATGTGACATAGAAAAATGAAAACCCATCCTGCTCGAGAAGGCAGATTGATGCCGAGGTGCGCTTCTCGGCATTGTAAAAAAGCCTGTAGAAATGTCGCGTCTCGTCGTGACACCAGTCCACATCGTCCGCGTATTCAAAACCCAAGCCCTCCATCTCATCCGAGAGACTCGAGAAGTCAGGAAACTTGCTGGATGGCGGAGGAGGGCATTTTTCAAGCTGGCGGTGCAAAGGTAGACGCAGTCGCCGCGCACGCGTGAGAATCTCCAACCACGGCAGCAGGAACCATGTGGATGCGAAAACCGCTCCGAGAACCATGCTGCCACCGAGCAACCATCCGGCGAGGAAGGATGTCGCGATAAATCCGAATGTGCCGATTCGAAAAAGGGCCTGACTGTGAAAGCTGCGCAGGGCAATCGAAAGAACGCCCACCGCAGCGACAACACAAAGCTCCGAAATCATCGAGACTCCCTTGCTTTCAAAAACCGCTCCAATTGGGCCACATCGAAATCCGCCAGCACCTCGCCATCTGGCATCTCCAGCGTGGGAGCCTTGGTCTGTCCTGAGATTTGCTTCATGCGATCAAAGGCTGAGCGATCTGCAAAAACATCCACCGCCGTGTGTGCTATGCCTCTCGATTGAAGCCACGAAATGGCATCGGAGCACCAAAAACAACCTGATTTCACATATACGACCATATTCAATTTGAGATCATCTCCATAGACAGGACAGGAAGCAGCGGGAGTGTTGCCCCTGACAATTCGCTTCTGAAAATTATAATAAAAACCTCATTCTCTGTGCTGCCTGTGTCCTCTGTGGTCAATTATTTGTCGCTAGGGCTATGAAACACCCAACATTTGAAAGGGCTGCACTTTCTCGACAATCCGTCATCCGTCAAGACGCAATCCGAGAACGCTACTTGTTTTTCAGCTTTTTAAGCTTGGGCGCAATCACCGCCTGAACATACGGGTGGTTGGGGTTTCTCGCTGTGAAGTCCTGATGGTAGCTCTCAGCTGGGAAAAATTCCGTCGCATCGATGATTTCGGTGACGATGGGATCGCGGAACCGGGCTTGGGCATCGGCCTTGGACTTCTCCGCTGATGAGCGCTGGGCTGGGTTCTGTGCGATGATGATCGAGCGATATTGTGTGCCCCGGTCGGCACCCTGCCGATTCAGCGTTGTTGGGTCATGGGCATCCCAGAAGAGTTCGATAATCTTCTCGTAGGAAATCACCGAGGGATCGTAAGAGATCTTCACCACTTCCGCGTGGCCTGACTGGCCGGTGCAGACCTCCTCGTAAGTCGGGTTTGGATTTTTTCCCGCAGCGTAGCCGCTTACCACCGACTTGATACCCGGCTTGCCTTGATAGACCGCTTCCACGCACCAGAAACATCCTCCTCCGACGACTGCGATTTCTTCGTTCATCGGTTCACCAAAGCATACCACGCAGCCGAGTGCCAGCATCGCGATCAGGAGAAAAGGGTTCATTTGTTATCAGTAAATCCAGACTCCATGCGTGCGCAAGCCGGGCGCTGTCCCCGAGCGTTCTTCTTTGCGTTTGGCCGTTTCTTTGGGGTTAATGCCGTGTGCTCAGTGATTCCCATTTCAAGATTGTCGTGGTCGGCGGAGGCGCTGCGGGTTTTTTTGGGGCGATTGCCGCTGCCGAGTCAGCCCCACATGCCCGCGTGGTGATTTTGGAAAAAGGCCCTCGCACACTTTCAAAAGTTCGGATTTCCGGCGGCGGTCGCTGCAATGTCACCCACTCGTGCTTCGAGGCCCGCGAGCTTTCCCGCCGCTACCCGCGGGGAGGGCGGGCGCTTATCGGTCCATTCAGTCGATTCGGCCCGGCGGATACCGTGGCATGGTTCGAGAGCCGCGGCGTTCGACTCAAAACCGAGGCCGATGGACGCATGTTTCCCACCACGGATTCCTCGCAAACGATCATCGACTGCCTCACCACCGCCGCCGAGAAGTCAGGCGTTCGTATCCTCAACAACACAGGCCTGACCATGATCGAAAGGCGCGAGGGCGGGGGATTCCTGCTCGATCTATCAAATGGCGAGCGCATCGATTGCGACCGCCTGCTCTGGGCGGGTGGGGGATGCCGACCCGAGGGGCATCCTGCCGTTTTGCTGGGGCATTCCCTCATGTCGCCGGTGCCGTCGCTTTTCACCTTTCATATCGATACGCCTTGGCTGAGTGAATTGCCGGGAATCTCCGTTGCTTCGGCGCAGGTCTCTGTGCCGGGGACGCACTTAAAAGAATGCGGCCCGCTGCTGGTCACGCACACTGGCCTGAGCGGGCCTGCCGTTCTCAGGCTCTCCGCTTGGGGTGCGAGGGAACTTTACGACCTCCACTATGAATTCCCTCTCCGGATCAATTGGCTGCCTGAGACCAATCGCGATTCCCTCATCGAGGCTCTCCAAGCCTGCCGCGAAACATCGGGCGGTCAGACGATCCTTCGCACTCGCTGGAACCCACTGCCAGCGAGGCTTTGGGAGTCTTTGGTCCTTCAATCCGGCATTGCGCGGGATACGAAATGGGCTCGCCTGTCCCGCACCGAAGCCCTAAAACTCGCGTCTCTTTTGACATCCACCGAGCTACCGGTGCGGGGAAAAAGCACGAACAAGGAGGAATTTGTCACCTGTGGCGGCATTCCCTTGCCGGAAGTGGACTTCAAAACCATGGGAAGCCGCATCGTTCCAGGTCTTCACTTCGCCGGTGAAGCGCTCGATATCGATGGCATCACAGGAGGCTTCAATTTCCAAGCCGCATGGACCACTGGCTGGATCGCCGGACACGCGATGGCCGCGCAATCCTGATTCAGAGCAGCGACTCCACGAACTTGTCGCGATCGAAAGGCGCAAAATCGGTTTCTTTTTCCCCTGTGCCGATGAATCGCGTCGGGATTCCGAGTTCGTGTTGGATGGCAATGGCGATCCCGCCTTTTCCGCTGCCGTCGAGTTTGGTGAGGATTACGCCAGTGAGGCCGATGGCTTTGTGAAATTCGCGGGCTTGCACAAGGGCGTTTGAACCGGTGGTGGCATCGAGGACGATCCACTTCTCATGGGGAGCAGTGGCATCCTGCTTGCCGAGGATGCGAACCACTTTGGCGAGTTCCTGCATGAGGTTGCTCTTTGTGTGGAGGCGTCCAGCTGTGTCGCAGAGGAGGAATTCGATATTGCGGCGTCGGGCGCTGTTCCACGCATCGTGGCAGAGGGCTGCGGCGTCGCCTTGATACTGGCTGCGAATGACCTCAATGCCGAGTTTGGCACCCCAGGCGCAGAGTTGCTCGATGGCTGCCGCGCGGAAGGTGTCCGCCGCTACGAGGAGGCATGAGTGGTTTTGGGATTTTAGCCAGTTTGCGAGCTTAGCGCAGGAGGTCGTCTTGCCAGTGCCGTTGACGCCGGCCACAAGGATTGTGCGCGGCCCCGAGGGGAGTGGCGTGAGCGGTGCATTGTCGGCAGGAAGGATTTTAAGGATTTCCTCGCGCAGCACCTGGAGAGCGGTTTCTCCATTCACCTCGCCGCCCCGGGCTCTCATGGCCTTGAGGATGACGGTGGTCATGGAAACGCCGAAATCAGCGCGAATCAGTGTTTCCTCCAGCTCGTCCCAATCCACCGGACCACCGGTGAAGCGGGAGATGAAACTTTTAAAAAATCCTGCGGCCATAGGTCAGGCGACGGCGGATTTTTGTTTCCGGATATTGTCCAAAACGCCATTCACGAACTTTCCCGAATCTTCGGTGCTGTATTTCTTGGCGATCTCGATGGCTTCATTGATGGCTACCGGCGCCGGAATATCCGAGCGGAAGAGGATTTCGTGGCAGGCGATGCGCAGCACATTGCGATCGACGGCCGAGAGGCGGTTAAACTCAAAATTGCGGGCGTTTTTTGCGATCACCTCGTCGATCTCCTCGCGGTGTTGCATCCAGCCTTCGAGTAGTTCGTTGCAGAACCTCTTGCCGCTCGGGCTGAGTCCCCTCATTTCGTAAAATTCTTCCAGGGCTTGATCGCTTTGATCTCCCTGCATTTCCCGTTGGTAAAGATATTGCACCGCTGCTTCGCGGGCATCGCGTCGGACTCCCATGGTTATACAATCTCCGGTAGTTTGCGGGCGGCCGAGATGGCTGCCCGTGCGGCTTCGATGCCACGGTTGTGTTCTGTGCCCATGCATCGCGCGCGGGCTTGTGCTTCGTCTTTGACGAGGAGCACCTCATGTATGACCGGCACCTTGTGTTTGAGCGAAAGGTCCATGAGTGAGCGTGTCACCGCCTCGGCGATCAGGCGGGCATGCTCGGTTTCACCCTCCAAGATGACTCCCAAGGCAAGGATGGCTTGAAAACGGTTCAGTTCCGCCGTGGCTTGGACAAAAAGGGGGATCTCAAAGGAGCCAGGCGTCCAGACAAGGACGATATTCGCTCCCGGTTCAAGTGCGTTGAGTTCCGTGTGGGCATTGTCCACGAGGGATTGGACAAATTCCTGATTGAATTTGCTGGCGACGATCGCATACGAGGCCGTCGAGTGGCCTGATGTGCGAAGTCGCGGCGGAAAGGCTTTTGACATGGGCGCGATGTTGTCGATTTTCAGTCTCCCTGCAACCCTAACATCATTTTTCTGAAAACTTCCGGCGGGTCGTGTGGCTTGCGGTTCTCGTTCGGTCGGGTTTAAATTCCCCCTTCATGCGACGCTGGCTGTTTTGGATATTTCTCATGCTCTTCGTGGGAGCCCTTGTGGCTGTCCCCGGTGGCAACCGTGCCGCAGTGAGGGTGGCGGATGGTTTCGACATGCCGGTCGGCAAACCCGATGCCGAGGGGTATTACATGTCCAGAGGGTTCTTGTCCTACCATCCGGGCGAGGACTGGAATGGCGTGGCTGGCGGCAATAGCGATCTGGGTGCTCCGGTTTATTGTATTGGAAATGGCTATGTGACCTTCGCGATGGACGCCCGTATGGGGTGGGGGAATGTTGTCATCGTGAGGCACGCGTTCGTCGAGGGTGGGCAACTTAAGACCGTGGACTCGATGTATGCCCACCTGAACCAGATCATGGTTCGCAAAGGCCAACAGGTCGGGCGAGGGCAGCAGGTCGGAACGATTGGGACGAATCGCGGCATGTATACCGCCCACCTCCACTATGAAATCCGAAAAAACCTCTACATCGGCATCAATCGCTCGGCATTCGCCAAAGACTTCACGAATTACTATCGCCCCAGCCAGTTTATTGCTCAACGGCGCAAGTTGCCCGGCGCCGGGCAGACAGCCCAGATTTTCGTGAACACCTATAAAACCGACCAGCCGGGTTTCGTTTTTCCATCCAGCGGCGGAAATTCTCGCAGCGGTGTAAAAAAACAGCAGTCCCCTGCTCGGAGTGGCAATTTCCGCGTGAATCGATTCGATGAGGTGGGCAATTGATTTTCTCGCATGATTTTCTCTCAAGACGCAGCCCCTTTGTTTCTCATCGCTGGAGGCGGTGACTATCCTCGGTTGGTGGTCGAGGGGGCCAGAAAGGCGGGGGTTTCCCGCATCGTGATGGCAGCGTTCGAAGGCGAGACCAAGGAGGAGCTTGCTGGAATGGTCGATGCTGTGGAGTGGATGAAGGTTGGCCAGATGGGCAGGTTGCTGGATGCCGCCAAAAAGTCCGGTGTCAGTCGTTCCCTCATGGCCGGTCAGATTGCTCCGAGCCACTTGTTCAATCTTCGGCCAGATTTCAAGGCCCTTGTCCTCTTGGCAAAGCTGAAGGAGCGCAATGCCGAGACGCTCTTTGGTGCAGTGGCTGCAGAGTTGGAGAAAGTCGGCGTCGGTCTTGTTTCTGCGACAACTTATCTCGATGAGCATCTGGCCACGCCGGGCTTGATTGCCGGCCCCAAGCTCAAGTCGCGCTATCTGGCTGATCTTGATTTTGGATTCCGCATCGCCAAGGAGACGAGCCGCCTGGATATCGGCCAGACGGTGGTTGTCAAAAATGGAACGGTTTTGGCGGTGGAGGCCTTCGAAGGAACGAATGAAGCCATTCGCCGAGGCGGCGCGCTTGGGCGTGGATCGGCTACCTTGGTGAAGGTATCCAAGCCTGGTCAGGATACGCGATTCGATGTGCCAGTCATTGGCACTCGCACACTCGAAGTGGCAGCCGAGGCAGGAATTCACGCCATCGGCGTGGAGGCCGGCGCCACTTTGCTGCTTGATCGATCGAAAGTCTGTGCGGAGGCTGTGCGTCTTGGTATTTCCCTTCACGGACAATGAAAACGATTCGAACAGGTGTGGTGGGTGTTGGTCACATGGGCATAAACCATGCACGCATCTACAGCGAGTTGCCCTGTAGCCAACTCACGGCGGTGTATGACACCAACCGGGAAACTGCGGCCGCTGCAGCTAAAAACTTCAATTGCCAGGCGGTCTCATCACTCGAAGAATTCGCTGGTTTGGTGGATGCCGCGACGATTTGCACGCCGACAGTGACTCATCACTCCACAGGCATGGAGCTTCTCGGTCGGGGCAAACATTTGCTCATTGAAAAACCCATCGCCGACACCCCCGCACACGCCCGCGAACTGGCTGAGGCGGCCGCCCGGCAGGGATGCGTGCTCCAGGTCGGGCATGTGGAGCGATTCAATCCCGTCCTGCATGCGCTCGAGGCGCAGTTGCAAAACCCCCGTTTTCTGGAGGTGACCCGCCTTTCGCCCTATCCGAATCGCAGCACGGATATCGGAGTGGTCCTCGACCTCATGATCCACGACATAGAAATCATTTTGCACCTCGTGCGCTCACCGTTGGCGAGTTTGGATGCCGTGGGTATTTCCGTGCTTGGCCGGGGCGAGGATATCGCCAATGTGCGCTTCCGTTTCGAGAATGGGTGCGTTGCGAATGTCACGGCGAGCCGCATCAGCCAAGAGCGGGTTCGAAAAATCCGCGTCTTCCAAGAGAACGCCTATCTCTCGCTGGACTATAAAAACCAGAGCGGCTACTTGCTGCGGTTGGCCCGCGAAGACGAAAGAACAAGCTCGGGGCTCGGTAAATTAATCGGTCTGGCAACCGACTCGAAAATTGTCACCGACTTCAGTGGGAAACGCATCGTTCGCGAGCCGGTGGCGATCGAGAAGGGTGAACCCCTCAAAATCGAGCTGGAATCGTTTTTGAACTGCGCCCGCGAAGGCCTGAAACCCAAGGTCACAGGGTTGGCGGCAGCCGATGCCTTGGATATCGCGCTCGAGATCACCCGACGCATTGGCAAAGCCGATCCGCGAAATGGAAGTCTTCCCGTCTGACATACTATGGTTTCCGGCTCTGTTCTCATTCTGACTGCAGGGTTTGGTGAGGGACACAATGCCGCAGCGCGCAATCTGGAGCAGGCATTGAGGGAGTCTCATCCCGAAGTGGCGGTTGCGGTGAATGACATTTTTGACGAGTCCTATGGATTGCTGAACCGTCTTTTGCAGTCGGGCTACCGCCATATCATTAACAAGCATCCCGGAGTCTGGAGCGCGTTTTACAATTTTCTCGACCGTGCGCCTTGGGTGAATCGCGGGGTGGGCTTATTCTGGATGGCTGTGAATCTCCTGGCAGACCGCATCACCCGCTATGATGCCGATGTCGTCGTGAGTTGCTTCCCCGGTTACGGAGCTTTCTTGGATCAGGTTCGCAAGGGAAAGGGGCGGCCGTTTTCCTATGTCACGGTGATCACGGATTCCCTCACCATCAATTCGATCTGGTGGCGCTGCACGAGCGACTATTTCCTCGTTCCGAATGAGCCCACCGCGAAGTCGTTGGAGCAGGGTGGGGTAGCCCGCGAAAAAATCCGCGTCACTGGGTTTCCGGTGCCGACAGTTTTTTCGGAGATTTTGCCTGAGCGAGCGAATCCCCCTGCGGATGGACGCTGGCAAGTTCTTTACATGGTGAATTCGGCTCAGGATGTCGCTCCGGATATTGTCCGGGAGCTGCTCTCCGTTGAAAACATCGCGCTGACTGTGACCTGTGGACGCCATGAGTTGCTGATGAAAAAACTCCAGCAACTTGCAATCGAGGCTGGCAAGGAGATCGAACTCCATGGCTGGACTTCCGAAATTCCGAATTTATTGCGGCGCTCGCATGTCCTCATCAGCAAGGCCGGCGGAGCGACTGTGCAGGAGGCCATGGCGGCGCGAACTCCTATGATCATCACGCAGGTCGTGCCCGGTCAGGAGGAGGGAAATGCTCTACTACTCGTAGAGAACGGCGCGGGCGAAATTGCGATGACTCCCGAATCCATCGCAAAGGCAGTGAGAGGTCTTTTTGACCAAAATGGTGCCCACTACTCTCAACGCTATCAAGCCACCGGCCCGCTCAGTCATCCAGCAGGAGCGAGGGAGATTGCCAATTTCGCCGCTGCCCTTTGCTTGAGGGATTGAGCGCGGCGGAGTCGCTGCACAACCGAACTACCTCACTGAGTGGCTGTGCCGGATGTCTTTCACCGAGACCGCATAGATCACATCTTCTGCGATGTTTTTTGCCTGGTCGCCAATGCGCTCTAGGCAGCGTGAGATGAAAATCAATTCCAGAAAACCTCTGATGTGCTCAGGATTTTGAGGCATTAATTCCGTGAGGTTGTCGGCAAAATCTCGGTTGAGTTCGTCCAATTCCTTGTCGCGCCCCTTGATTGTCCGGGCTAATTCAATGTCGTTGTCGGCATAGGACTTGATTGCGTCATTAAAAACCGACGAAGCCAGGTTGAAAATGGGCTCGATGCGCGAGGTGGTAGGCATTTGAGGGAGCGCAATGAGCTTGCGTGCCCGACGGGCGATTCCCACGGATTGGTCGGAAGCTCGCTCCAGATTCACGCTGGTTTTCATCGCCGCAATCACATTTCGCAGATCAGAGGCAAAAGGGTGGAAGCGAAGCATGATTTCGATGCCCTCGGTATCGACTTGGATCTCCAGCGCATCGATTTCCTCGTCATCTGCGATCACAGTATTGCACCAGTCTTCATCGCGTTCGAAGAGACCTTTTCTGGCATTTTCCAGACTTCGCGAAGCCAGACTCGACATCATCAGGACATCCTTGCGCAGGTTGTCCAAAGCGTCTTCAAAGCTACTGAGAATATGTCGTGCGGGTTCCATTTTTTAGAATAAATGCGGCTATCGGAAAATCAACCGAAGCGACCGGTTATGTAGTCTTCGGTTTGTTTCTCCGAGGGGTTTGAGAAGATTTTCTGAGTGTCGGCGTATTCGACAAGTTTTCCCAGATAGAAAAATGCCGTGTTGTCCGAGCAGCGTGTGGCCTGCTGCATGTTGTGGGTCACGATGACGATGGTGAATTGACGCTTCAGCTCGCGAATGAGTTCCTCCACCTTGACCGTGGCGATCGGATCTAATGCCGAGCAGGGCTCGTCCATGAGCAAGACTTTCGGCCGATTAGCGATGGCGCGGGCGATGCAGAGGCGCTGCATCTGTCCGCCGGAGAGCCCCAATGCGCTTTCATGGAGTCGGTCTTTCACTTCATTCCATAGCGCGGCTCCGCGCAGGCTGCGCTCCACACATTCGTCGAGTTCGGATTTCTTGGAAATTCCACTAATGCGCAGGGCGAAGACGACATTCTCGTAGATCGATTTCGGGAAGGGGTTCGATTTCTGGAAAACCATGCCAATGCTCCGGCGCAGGGAGATAACCTCGACGCCTTTGTCAAAGATGCTCTTCCCGAGGATACGGATATCTCCCGTGTGCTGGACTCCGTCGATGAGTTCGTTCATGCGATTGAAATTCCGCAGGAGTGTCGATTTCCCGCAACCCGAAGGGCCGATCAGCGCAGTGACCTGCCGCTCGGGGATGTCCATGTTGATGTCATGGAGAGCCTGTTTTTTTCCGTAGAAAAAATTGAAATCCTTCACGGAAATAAAATCCGGTCGGCCGAGTGGATTCCTGTCCTCCGCTGTGTTTTTTGCAGGTGCTTCGTTTGAGGTTTGCATCGGATTTCCTTGAGTGGAGTCGGTCAGTTTTTCCGGGAGAATATGGTTTGGGCTGCGATGTTGGCGAGCGTTACAAAAGCCACGAGGACCAGTGAAGCCGTCCACGCCATGGCGATCTGGTGCGGAAAGGGAACCGTGGAGAAGTTGTAAATGAGAACGGACAGGGAAGCGGTCGGCTCATTAAGCGACTTCGCCCAGAATTGGCTGAAGAGAGCTGTGAAAATCAATGGCGCAGTTTCCCCAGCGGCACGGGCGACGGCCAGCATGACGCCTGTCATGATCGCGGGAAAAGCATCAGGCAGAACGACGCGGGCTATCGTTTGGAATCGCGTGGCACCAAGGCCGTAGGAAGCTTCGCGGTAGGCACTCTGGACGCCAAGGAGTGCCTGCTCGGATGTCAGAAGAATCGTTGGCAGCATGAGGACGGCCAATGCCATGCCACCGGCATAGGCTGAAAAGGTCCCAGTCATCATGACAACGACGGCAAAAGCAAACACGCCGCAGATGATCGATGGAATACCTGTGAGCAGTTTGGCGACCAAGCGCACGGATTGCGAGAGGCGGGATGTCGGTGCGTATTCATTGATGTAGATCGCCGAGAGGATTCCCGCAGGGGCCGAGACGGCCAGACCGATCCCTACCATCACCAGCGTGCCAAGGATGGCGTTTCCGAAACCTCCGCCTGTCATGCCTGCGGCAGGTGGTAATTCCGTAAAAATTCCTGCTCCCAGCAAAGGGAGGCCTTTTTTGAGAAGGAGGAAAATGATCGAAATCAATGGCACCATCGTCAGGAGCGAAAGAGTGATGCAGATGCCGCTGAGGATGCGGTTTGTCAGGGAGCGCGCAACGATCTTCGTGTTTTCAGAAGATTCGCCGTCGAAGAAATCCAAGGAATGTGAGGCGATGGAATCCATGGCAGGTTAGCGTATACCGGCGGTTTGCTTCTGCGTGTGGCGCAGCACGGCTTCGCCGAGAAGGTTTACCACAAGGGTTATCGCGATGAGTATGAGGGCCGCATACATGAGGGAGTTGACTTGAAGGCCCTGAGCTTCGCCAAACTGGTTCGCGAGCAAGCCTGCGAGTGTTCCGGAGGGTGAGAGCACCGACCAGGAGAGCCTCGAACTGTTTCCGATCAGCATGGCCACAGCCATCGTCTCTCCCATGGCGCGTCCCAGACCCAGAATCGTCGCCGCCACAATGCCGGGAGCAGCGGTCGGTAGGATGACGCTGAAAATGGCCTCCCAGCGCGTTGCACCAAGGGCATAGGCCCCTTCGCGAAGAGTTTTGGGAACGCTTGCCAAGGCGTTTCGAGAGATGGCAGTGATCGTCGGCAAAATCATAATTGCCAGCACGACAGAGGCCGTCAGCAGGGAGTTGCCATAGGCTGGGCCAGAGAAAAGCGGGAAGCCGCCCAGAGAAGAAACAGCCCAGTCGCCAAAGGCCTTAACGATCGGGATGATCACGAAAATTCCCCACAAGCCGTAGACAACGCTCGGGATCGCGGCGAGCATTTCCACCACGAAACGCATGGTTTGCCGAATCGCAGGCGACAGGAAATTCTCACTCAAAAAGATCGCGATCGCCACGCCGAGCGGAAAAGCCAGGAGTATGGCGAGAAACGAACTGGCCAAAGTGCCAACGATGAACGGCAGCACGCCAAATCGGTCCCGGTTGGGAACCCACGCCGAGGTGGTAACAAAATCCAGTCCGTATTTTTGAATCGCAGGCCAAGCTGACTCGATGATTTCGTAAATAATCCAACCAAGCATCAGCACCGTCAGGATCGAGGCCGTCTGACAGATAATCTTGAAGAAATCCGGCGCCGGCCGGTAGCCGGACGGCGAAATGATGTCTTTCTCAGGTGCTGACACTTTGGTCGGGCCTTTCGGTGTTATTCGACCGTTGCGAGAGCGGCTTTTGCCTTCTCCACAACAGGCGCCGGAAGCGGGACATAGCCGAGGCTTTCAGAGAAGGACTGGCCGTCTGTCAGACCCCAAGTCACGAATTCCTTGAGCGCCTTGAGCTTTGCGGCATCGGGATATTTTTTGTAGAGCAGCAGCCAGGTGAAGCTCACGATCGGATAGTCATTGGCACCCTCCGGATCAACTGGCCAGACGCGGAGGTTCTCAGGAAGCTGCACATTGCTGAGTGTATTGCGGGCCGATGCGATGTCGGGAGCGATGAAGTTGCCGCATTTATTCTGCAGGGATGCCATGGAGAGGCTGTTGTCCTTCGCATAGCCATACTCGACATATCCCACTGTGCCCGGGCTCTGCTTGATCAGGGCTGTCACGCCTTCGTTTCCTTTGCCACCCACGCCGACAGGGAAGGTCACGGATTTATCTGTGCCAACTTCATCGTCGAATTCATCGCTGATCTCGGAGAGGTGCTGGGTGAAAACATAGGTCGTGCCGCTGCCGTCGGAACGGTAGGCCACCTGGATCGGCATGTCGGGCAGCTTCAAGTCCGGGTTGGCTTTGACGATGGCGGCATCATTCCACTTTTTGACTTTTCCAAGATAGATGCCGGCCATGACCTCGCGAGTCAGCTTGATGCCCGAAACTCCGGGGAGGTTGTAGGCAAAAACGATCTCTCCCGCTGTGGCCGGAATCATCACGGCACCCGCAGCGACTTTGGCGATTTCCTCATCCGACATCGCGGCATCGCTCGCGCCAAAGTCCACCACGCCTTGGATGAAATTTTTGACACCGGCTCCGCTGCCCACAGATTGGTAGTTCACCTGAATGCCGGGTTGCACTTTGTTGAACTCAACACCCCAGCGCTGATAAAGCGGAGCCGGAAATGTGGCGCCGGCGCCTGAGATTTGTTGTGCCCGTGCCGGAGTGACAAAGGCGAGTGAGGTTGCGATGGATAGGCAAAGTGCCAAGCTTGATGTGAGTTTCATTTGGACTGTTAGTGAACTAAGATGGGCAGCATGCGCCAAAATTAGATTTGTTACAATTGCGTAACAAACCCCGCAGGCCACAAAATTCTTACCTGCGCGAAGAAGAAATTTCCGGAAGACAAGCCAAAAAAAACAACCCGCCACTTCCTTTGTTGAAGTGGCGGGTTGTGAATTGAAAAAATGTTTACGGTTTTACTCGGCGACTTCGAGACCCATCTGGCGGGCTGTTCCACAAAGTGTGCGGAATGCAGCTTCCTCGGTGCGGGCGTTCATGTCCCTCATCTTGATTTTGACGATGTCCATGACCTGCTTTTTGGAGATTTTGCCAACCTTGGTTTTGTTGGGTTCTTTCGATCCCGAAGCAAGACCTGCAGCCTTTTTGAGGAGGATCGCTGCTGGTGGAGCCTTGGTGATGAAGGTGAAGCTTTTGTCTTTATAGACGGTGATCACCACCGGGAGAATGTCGCCAGACTGCTTCTGCGTGGCGGCGTTGAATTCTTTGCAGAATGCCATGATGTTTACACCCTGCTGACCGAGGGCTGGGCCTACGGGAGGAGCCGGATTTGCGGCACCTGCGGGAATCTGCAATTTGATCTGTCCTACGATTTCTTTAGCCATATTAAAAGTGCTCCGCTTGTTTTGCGGAAAAGGGGTGCAAGGTCATCACGACTCGCCCCCCGTGACAAGGAGATTTTTGAGTTTTTCCGCGAATGGTTTTTACAGCGATGCGAGAACCTCGGCGATTTTGTTGAAGTCGGGGAGTTCTTTTGGAGTCGGAGTCTGCTCGCTGTGACGGATCACTCCGTCCTTGTCGATGACGAACGCAGCGCGTGCGGAGACAGCGCCCAAGCCGATGAGATCGGGGAGAAGCACGCCGTAGGTTTTCGCGGTTTCCTTGTTCAGATCGCTCACGAGCGGGATGTTGATGTTCTCTTTTTTCGCCCAGGCTTCTTGCGCGAAGGGGCTGTCTACGCTGATGCCCACGACCGCGGCATTCAGGGATTCATACTTCGCAAGACCCGCTGTGACATCGCAGAGTTCCTGCGTGCAGACGCCGGTGAAGGCGAGGGGGAAGAAAAGAAGGACGGTGTTTTTCTTGCCGAAGTTCGACGAGAGGCTGAAGTCCGTGAGGCCTTCGGAGCCGATTGTTTTGAGTGTGAATTCAGGAGCTTTGGAGCCGGTTGCAAGTGCCATAGTGGTATGTGTGGTTGAAATGTGAGCCGCGCATTTTGCCCGTGGCGGCTCCCATGTCAATCGCCGCGATGGGCTACTTGCTGCCGGGCTTGATGGCAGATGTTCCCTGAAGGTCGGCAGGAATGTTATCCGCCGCGAAGGTCTCCACATTCATTTGCACCAAGGAAACGAAGGGACATCCAAAATCTGGAAGCTCGCCGCCGCTGCGATCGACGATCGAGCCTGCCGCTACGACGATTCCACCATGGTCGCGAACGATCTGGATCGTCTCCTGAACCCTACCTCCACGCGTCACGACATCCTCCGCTACAACGAAGCGTTGTCCGGGGCGGATTTCGAATCCTCGCCGCAGAACGAGTCCTCCATTTCCATCCTTCTCAACAAAGATGTGTCTCTTGCCGAGATGGCGGGCGACTTCCTGTCCCACAATGATCCCGCCGACTGCGGGTGATACCACAGTTTCGGCATCATACGCGCTGAGCTTTTCTGCAAGCATGCCGCACACGCGCGCTGCGATAGGCGCGTCTTGCAGGAGGAGGGCACACTGGAAAAATTCGCGGCTGTGAAGACCGCTGCGCAGGAGAAAGTGACCGTGGAGCAGGGCTCCGGTTTGTTTGAAAAGATCGAGAACTTCTTGCATCGGAAATTAGTTTTGAGCTGTTGGTTATTTCAAATTTGTTTTCACCCACTCGATGAATCCAGGCACCCCTCCGCCTTTATAACCGACCTCGCGGGCGAGTTCCTTGCCATCAGGGCCAAGGAGAATAACGGTTGGGAATCCTTGCACTTCATACTGCGCTGCGAGTTGTTGATTCCGCTCCTTGATCTCCGCTGCCTGCGGTTTGCTGCGGGGGAAGTCCAGCTTCACCAACACCAGTTTGTCTTTTGCGAAATCTGCGAAGGCAGGTTGCTCAAAGACATCCTTGTTCTGCTTCATGCAGGGTGGGCACCAGTCCGAGCCAGTGAATTCCAAAAGAATCGGCTTTTTTTCAGCGGCGGCTTGGGCTGTCGAAGCCGCATAATCAGTGCTCCATAAGTCTGAGGCATGCAAAGGTGCTGCAGCGAGGAGAAGGCAGAGTAGTAGAGTTTTCATCGACCACATCATGAACAGGGTTGCCCTGATTTCAAATTCAAACTCGCCCCGTGGGGCATTCACCCGAGCAGTCTCAAACAACCTGAACTATGCCCATTGGCTTCCGCATGGCGGGGAAACCGGATGATCTCCGTTTTGCCCAGAAAGCCATCGCCATTCAAAGGACAACAACGATCCATGATCAATGGAATTTCTTTAACCACGAATAGCACAAGTTTTCACGAATGGGGAGGGGCTTCGCCGCAGATTCTCCTTGTCAGTTTTATTCGTGTTCCTTCGAGGAATTCGTGGTTCAAATGTTCAGCGCTTGGTGATCCGAGCAGGACGGGCTCATTCGTTTTCTTGGTGGATCAGGATGTCTGAGCCTTTAAAAAGACATCGCCACCCTGCCGCTCACGATTTATCAAACTCGGCAACTCATGAGCCTGCCTGAACTGAAAGTCGCCGTTTTGAATTCCGGGACAACTTCTGCTCTGACCGTAGAGGGCCACCTCAACGCCCTCACAGTCGGTGTCCTTGAAAGCAATCTCGATGCTGTTCTATCGACCGACGCCCGCCGCATCGTTCTGGATTGTTCCGGTCTCTCCTTCACCAGCAGTGCCGGCCTGCGGGTATTTCTCGCAACGGTGAAGCGGATGAAATCCCGAGGCGGCACCTGTGCCTTCGCATCCCTCACACCTGCCGTGCGCGAAGTCTTCGAAATGGCCGGATTCCTCGAAACCATGGAAGTCCACAACACTCGCGAGTCGGCATTGGTCTCGGAGAATCTCTAAAACCCCACGCCAACTCTCGGAATCTCGCATCGAGAAACTTTTCTCCCGGCGCGCCGACGTCCCCGTCGGCTCAACTTTGGCATGCTCACAAGCCGGTTGACTTCTCGGATTAGTAGAGGATTTCGCAGTTTCCCGGTCAGGCCGTGATTTTTCAGGGCCGGATGAAACGGCTGGTCCATGAACAGTGTCAAGGCCGCCTCCACACGCCGCTGATCGCGCACGGATAGCCGGGCAAAAGTCTTATCTAAGCTGTGTCGTCCGCAGTTTCACGGCTTCGCTTGGCGCAGGTGTGAGATCAAGGACTCCGCTGTGGTAAAAGGTCCGCTCACTTTCCCAGCCTTCCGCGCCTCGCGCTTCGCCGCCAGAATGTCCCTCGTCTCATGCGCGCTGAAGCGGTAGGCTTCCGGTTCCTCTGCCTCATACCTGCCCAGCAACGGGTTGTTGTTGATTCTTCTGGATCCATTTTTTCAACCTTTCGAGCCCCTGTTCCCTACCTCAGTTTTCTATGCTGGGGCTACCAGCCTGACCTTGGGGAAATAAGTGCGATACCGCACCGGATCACGCGTAACCAAGACAAGCCCCTCAGCCTCTGCATGGGCGCCAATGTAGAAGTCAGGCAGAGGGGATGTCTTCACGCCACCACTGCGGCGGTATTTTAGAAACGCCGCCGCCGCCAGCCAACCGGCGGAGTAGGGTAAGGGCAGGCGCTTGAAAACTTCAGGAGCGAGCCAACGATCCAACTCCCTCGCTGAGGAAAATGCGGGAGCAAGTTCCGCATAGATGATCGGGTTAATGCATATCGGCCCATCAAGTGCCACGGATCGAATTTGATTTTCCGACCATTCAAGCCAGACTGGATCAGCAGTGGCTACGTCCAACAGCACATTGGTATCGAGTAGGGTCATTCTTCACCACGGGTCAGGTTCATGATCGCCTGAGTTTGAGCATCTGGAACAGCCGCGCCCTTTGCATTCAACAACCAATTTCCCAAGGCAGGCGTCGATACGCGCCGTTGTAAAAAACCCTCCAGCCAATGAGCCAGTTGGTCAACTTCGGGAACTGGCAATTTTTCGATTGCAGCTTCGATTTCAGCAACAGAACTCATAACGCCATAAAGAATGCCTCCGCCACCGCATCGTCAAGGGAAACCTCCAGAATTCACTCAGAATCGGGCGCTCAATACAAATCGTGAGCTCAGCTGCGAACTCCCATCCAAAGCAAAATGAGAGGAAATACTGCCTGAACACCAGTTTTTTAAAATGGTTTGCCAGCTTGCGTCGTTACAAAGTTCCTGCTTCCAAGAAGCTGAAATAGCACGTCCTGTTGAAGATGATGTGGTCAAGTAGGTCGATACCAACGATGGCTCCGGCGGCTTTTAGTTGCGCGGTGATTTCGATGTCGCTGGGCGATGGTTCGAGGCCGCCGCTGGGGTGGTTGTGGGCGACGATCACCGCGGAGGCGCGGTCTGATAGTGGATCGGCGAAGACTTCACGGGGATGCACCGGGCTGCGATCGATCAGGCCGATGGACACCACACGGATGTTCAGAAGCTCGTTCGCGCCGTTGATGCTGGCACAGAGGAAATGCTCCTGCTTGCGGTCGGCGTAGTGGCGGACGTGTGGCAGCAGGTCGGCCGGTGTCATGATCTTCGCGCCTTCGGGTTTGATGCGGCGGCGGGCGAACTCAATGGCAGCGACTAGAAGCATCGCCTTGGTGGTGCCCATCCCTTCAAGGCTCACAAGGTCCTCGACCGTCAGGCCCAAGCCTTTCTTATCCGCGACGGTGGTGACATTCCGGGCCAGCGTCATCACATCTATTTTGCTGGTGCCTTTGCCCAGCAGCACAGCCAGCAGTTCCTGGTCGCTCAGCGCAGCCGCGCCTTTGCGTAGGAGCTTCTCGCGCGGTCGGTCGGCTTCAGGGATTTCGTGAATCGTCTTGCTCATGACCTCATGCAGCTTCGGACAGATGCGTTTGGATGACCGTCACGGCCATGAGGTCGAAGATGCCGCCAGTGTCGGTGTATTTCGGGTCGGCGAGTTCGTCGTAACGGCCGTGTGCATCGTAGGTCGTCTGAATCTCGCCGTTGACCTGGCCGCGATACGGTCCCTCGAGATAAATGCGGTCGTCGCGGTGCGCGTGGACGGTGGTGCGGATGGCAGGGTCGGCGATCTTCTGATCTGTCACCTGCTTGATGTAGAGCGCCTCCTCGTCGGTGATGTCGAACTTGGCGCGAATCTGCTCAATCACGTCCTGCACCGAGACCTTCACCGGCACCGGGCCTGCGCCGCCTTTTCCTTTGCCGGGCTGGAGCTTCACCGGACCGCCACTGGTCATCACTCCTTGATACTGCACCGCCGCCTTGGTGACGATGGTCGCGCGAATCTGCTTCATCAGGTCGGAGACGGTCCGGCCTTGATGAGCTGCGGCCCCACGTATTCGGCAAAGGTGGCGAACTCCTGAATCTGCGGCGAGTATGTGAAAAAGCAGGTGAGGAAATGGTAGCTCTTCACGAAGCGGGCCAGCAAATAGACTAACGCCTTGCGGTCTTCCCAATCGGTGAGCTTCGCGAGAAAGCGCGTCCGTAGTCCGTTCACCTGGAATTGCACCTGTGCATCTGTCCCACTCTTGAGAAGCGCCAGCATATCGGCGGCATCCTTCTGGGTGAAGACGCCCGCGGCGAGAATTTCTGCATGTAATTTCGGGCAGGTCTCCTCGTCCGGTTCTTCCGGCTCGAATGGCGTGCCCTTCCGATACTTCGCGAAGGCTTTCAGGATTTGTTTGGCGTTGTTGGTGAAGTCCACGACCACGACATCCTTCTTGCCGTGGTGGCAGCGATTCAGCCGGGAAACCGTCTGCACGGCGTTGCGATCCAGCACCGGCTTGTCGAGGAACATGCCCGCGAGCAACGGCTGGTCGAAGCCGGTCTGAAATTTGTTTGCCACCACCATAATCCGGTAGTCGTCGCCCTCGAAGCGGTCCTCAATCAACTCGCCCGTCTGCAACTCATTCACGGCATATTCGCTGATGGCAGCGTTCGTCTCCGGGTGGACGAAATTCGAGAAGGCGTAGAGCACCTTGTAGTCGGCCCCGCGCTCCTTGAGCTTTTCCTTGATGATATTGTAATACCGCAGCCCGGCTACGCGGGATGAGGTGACGATCATCGCCTTGGCGCGTCCGCCGATCAGCGGCTTCACGTCCTTCTCAAAGATGCGCAGCATCACCTCGGCCTTGTATTGAATCAGCCCGTCGTCCTGAAACGCCACGTTCTGGAGCGCCTTGGACACGACGCCTTTCGGATAGACCTTCTCTTCGTCTGGCTTCGGGACGATGGGGCAATCCAGATTGTAGAGCGTCTTGTAGGAGATGATGCTCGCCGCCACGTCCACGATGTAGCCCTCGGCGATGGCTTCGGCCTCGGTGTAGCTGTCGAAGGGATTGCCAAACATCGACACGGTGGCGGGTGCTGGTGTGGCAGTGAAGGCGACGAATAACTGATTCAAGTCATGCTCGCGGATAGCCTTGGCAATCTGCTCTTCGAGATCCTCCTCGGGGGCTTCCTCGTCTGGCTCGCCCTCCTTGCGGAACGGCAAGCGAATGGCCGCACCCATGTGGCCTTCCTGCGAGCGGTGAGCTTCATCGATCAGGAATGCCACCCGGAGGTTTTTCAATTCTGGATTCTTCTGAATTTCCTCCAGCACCCAGGCGAACTTCTGCTGCGTGGTGACGATGATAGATCTCCGCTCCTTGAGGAAACGCGGCAGATCGTCTGCCTTCTTTGCGATGCCCACCACATCCTTGAGGTGGGTGAACTTCTCGATGTCCTCGCGGATGTTTGTGTCGAGCGATTTGCGGTCGGTGAGAATGAAGGTGATGTCCACCAGCTTCTCATTCGTGCCGGGCTTGAAGAGGCTGTGCAGCCGGCTGGCCAGCCAGCAGATGGAGAGCGTCTTGCCGCTGCCTGCGGAATGGTCGGCCAGATACTTTTTACCGATGTCTCCCGCCTTGGCGAAGTGGGCCGTGATGTCCTCTGCCACCCGCCGCACCAGCCGGCTTTGGTGGTATCGCGGGAAGATGGTGGAGGCTGGTCGCGCGGGCTTGTCCGCTTCGGCCTCGCGCTCAGGCACGCGGACGAGGAAGAATGACAACGCCTCCAGCAACTGCTCCTGCGACAGCACCTCGCGGTAGAGATACTCGATCGGATACTCGTCGGGATTCGTGGGCGTGTTGGTCAGCCCCATGTTGTGCCAGCGGAAGTTCTCTTCCTTGCGCGGGTCGGTGGCGGCCATCGCGTCGGTGGTGTCGGCGGCGAGATAGAGGAAGGGATGCTGGAAAATCTTGTGTGCGTGGTCGCGCTTGGTGAACTGCGACACCGCGTCATGCACATTCTGGTTGGCCTCGTGCTTCAGCTCCAGCGCCACGATGGGCAGGCCGTTGAGGTAGAAGACGAAATCAATCTCGTGGTTCGCCAGACCAAAATAAAAGTGCGGGCGGAAGGTGATGCGGTTCTCGGCATAGCCCTTGGCGCCCGCGCTTTCAGCGGAGCGGGGCTTGGCATAGTAGAGCTGAAACGTAAGCCCACGCACCTGTAAACCCTGCCGGAAGAGCAACCACAGCGGCGTGTGCTCCAGTGCCTTGCGCAGCGCCTTGAAGACCTCCTCCCCCGCGTCCGTGCCGTAGTCGTCGGTCAGCTTCTTCAGCGTGTCAGCCTGGGTGGCACTCAGAAAGGCCCAGAGCTGGTCTTCGGCGATGCAGTGCTCCGTATCCGTGATGTCGGTCTGCTCCAACTTGCCATAGCCATGCACGCGGATCAGGTAATCCGCGATGTGCTGCTGAAAGGTCAGCTCGGGAGCTTTCTTCTTTTTCGCCATGATCAGAGAGCGTCGAGTTTCAGTCGGGCACGGGCCAGCGCGACGGCTTCGTGCAGTTTACGTTCCATTTCTGCTTTCGGCAGGGCTTCGGTCCAGTAGCTGGAAACCTGGATGCCGCTGCGTTCGAGATTTAGCAGTTCGATGGTTTCCTGACGTTTCCCAGCGCAGAGGATCAGGCCGATGGGGGCTTCTTCGCCTTCCTTGCGCTCGTAGCGGTTCAGCCAGCCGAGGTAGAGTTCCATCTGGCCTTTGTCCCCCGGTTTGAAGTCTGCCAGCTTCAACTCCACCGCCACCAGTCGCCGTAGGTTGCGGTGATAAAAGAGCAGGTCCAGGTAATGATCCACTCCATCCACCGTCACCCGCTTCTGCCGCTC
>JBIIPZ010000014.1:0-68399 GCA_044342325.1 Terrimicrobiaceae bacterium | reverse complement strand
GCTCCACGGGGCTTCGATGCCGGAATTACTCCCGACCCCGCCCGCTTCACTACATGCTTGATGCTCAGTTCGCATGATGAACACTTTTCATTTCATTGGTTTGGTTGGCGGTGCTGGCGCACCAGAATCATTTTAATGGGGCGGAAAGGCGACGGGCGGGGAAGCTTACACAAACAAGAATTTTTGTTTCAGGATTAACATCTTGTTTTCAGCCGCTTGCATTTTATTTGCGCAATCGCGATGTGCGAAATGAGCTGGAGAAAGTTTTCATGGAAATGATTTGACATTTTAAGCATAAGAACTTAATTCTTCGCGAGTCAGCGGGGATTTCCGTCTGAAGGGGATGGATGTCCGTTGCCGACGCCAACACCTTTATGCAATCGGTTCTCGATACACCCGTTTTGGTTCTCAACCGCCTCTGGCAGGCGGTGAATACATGCAGTGCCCGCCGTGCGTTCACTTTACTTTACCAAGGTCATGCGCAGGTGGTTTCCGCAGAGGGCGGTCAGGGTTTTTTGACCCATGATTTCAAGAGTTGGCAGGATTTTTCGCAGAGCAATCCGGATCCGGATATGGCGAAAACGGTGTCGATGCGCATTCGGGTGCCGCGCGTGATTGTGCTGCTGCTCTTCGAGCGACTGCCGAAGAAGGAAGTGAAGTTCACGCGCCAGAATGTTTTTGAGAGGGACAACAACACTTGCCAGTATTGTAACAAGGTTTTTTCGCGCGAGATGCTGAATCTTGACCACATCATGCCGAGGGATCGCGGTGGGCAGACGAATTGGGAAAACATCGTTTGCTCGTGCATTCCCTGCAATTCGCGCAAGGGAAACAGGCTCCCGCACGAGGTCGGCATGGCACTCATTCGCAAGCCCAAGCGTCCACGCTGGAGGCCGTTCGTGAACATCTCGCTATCGAACCACCCGCACGAGAGTTGGCGTCACTTCCTCGACATCGCGTATTGGAATGTCGAGTTGGGCGATGGATGATTGCGCTGGGTTTTTTCAGGCGGATTCAAAGGTCTGAAAAAAATAAAAAAACTTCTTGTGCACGGAGAGAAGCCGTGAGAGTTTGAAGGCGTTCTGGGGGGAACAGCAGGCCGTCGTGACACTCGTCGCGGCGGCCTGCAACTTTTATAGGGTCTGGAGATTTTCGAGAAACTCAGGCTGCAGATGTTGCCGAAAGTTGCGGCAGCATTTCCTCAAAAAGCCGCGCAGCCCCTTGCAGAGAGGTTTCGAAGTCGATCCGCACACCGCTCTCGCGCTCGAGGCAGGTCATTTCAACACCCGTGAGGCCACAGGGAGTGATGCTTGAGAAGGCGGCGGTGGAGGTGGCGAGGATATTGATGGCGAAGCCGTGCATGGAAATCCATTTGCGAACACCGACGCCGAGCGAGGCGAGTTTTCGTTCCCCGACCCACACGCCGGTGAGGCCCTCGCGGCGGTAAGCTGTGACGCCAAAGCTAGCTGAGAAGCGGATGAGATACTCTTCGAGAAAGCGAAGGTAGAGATGGAGGTCGCGGCCGCGCGTGTTGAGATCGAGAATGGGATAGCCCGTAAGCTGACCAGGGCCGTGATAGGTGGCCTGGCCGCCGCGATTGGTCTCGAAGACGGCGTGGGGAAGCCCTTCGCGAAGGCTTGAGCGGTCACGAGTGCGGCCGATGGTGTAGACGGGTTCGTGGTCGAGGAGGATGAGCGTTTCATCGGCTTCGCCGCATTGCACCTGCTGGACAAGCTGCTCCTGAAGGGCGAGAGCGGCTTCGAACGAAAGGCGACCGGGAAGAAGAAGTTTCATCGGCGGCGGAGAGCGGTGGGCGCGGGGAATTTGGTGGTTTGAAAATGGGTGAAGCCCACTGCAATGGCATCCGCCGCATCGGCTGGAGGCGTGACCGTGAGGCCAAGAAGTGTGCGGACCATGAAGGCGACTTGTGTTTTTTGCGCAGCACCTGTTCCCACGACAGCTTGTTTAACGCGACGCGGCGCGTATTCGTGGATGGGTAGCCCGCGCTGGGCGGCGGCCAGAAGAACCGCCCCACGGGCGGATCCAAGCGTGATGGCCGTGGGAAAACTCTGCACATAGATCACGCTCTCGACGGCCATGGCTGTGGGCTGGAAGCGCGACATGGCATCCGTGAGACGCGTGTGAATTTCCAACAAGCAGCCGGGAACTGTGAGCTTCGGAGAATTTTTTATGACATCGAAATGCAGACACCGCACCTTGCCGGAGGCCCGCTGAAGAACGGCAAAACCCGTTCCGCGTAGAGAGGGATCCACGGCGAGCAGGACTTCATCGGCATCCATGGATCGAAGAAATCAAAAGTTGCGAAATGTCATGGCCCCAGCGGCGGGCACGAATTCATCGGGCTTCTCTCCGTTTTTGAGATAAGCCACGGTCTTGTCGCCCTCGGCGGGAATAGTGACTTGTCCAGGCCCCACAAAGCCCGGCGGTCGGTCGGTGAGGGTGTAGAGAATATTCAGCATGCCGCCGGGTTGGAGATTTGCCGAGGACCGGTTGACCTTGGCGATGCGTGCAGTGATTTCCACATCCTGCTGGCTATGCTCGGCGCCGGGCTTGATGTCCACGCGCAAGATTTCGACTTCCAAATACTCGGGAGCGGCTGCTTGCATCTTCTCGTAGGCCGAAGGCGGAAGCTCGGCGTGCAGGCTGGCGAGAAAAAGCACGGCGGCGATGGCTGTCAGAATCTGTCGCATGGGAAACTTCTGGCCGTCGCGGGCTGGATGCGCAAGCGAATCCGTGCGGCTGAATCTTTCGGATGCCGCGCCGGATGCGGTGTGGTAAAAAATCGCACCTCGCCGCCCATGAAAAAATATCTCCTTCCGATCCTGCAAGCGGCGGTAACGATTTACATTTTCGCCCGGCTTTTTGGTGATGCGGAGTTGAGGCAAAATGCCGCACGGGCCTTGGCGGCGGCGGATTTCTCCTGGCTGGCTGGCGCGGCCTGTGCAGCGGCCCTGAGCGAGATTCTCTGCGCGACGAGGTGGTGGGTGATTCTGCATGCGTTCGGCCTTCCACTGCGCTGGCGCGATGCCGTGGCTTTCTCGGCGATCGGGCTTTTTTACTCGCTCGGCTTGCCCGGCTCGGCGGGAGGCGATGCCGTGCGGACGATGTATCTCATGCGGCTTTACCCTGATAAAAAAATGGCATCCGCCTTTTCAGTTCTTGCAGACCGTCTGTGCGGGCTGGTGGCCCTTGTGGTCTTCATGGCGGCGGCATTGGCATGGAATCAGGAAACATTCCTCTCTGGCGAAATGGGACGCGGCATCGTGCTCTCCGCAGCGAGCCTTCTAGGCGGCACCATGATCCTGCTCGCTCTGTGGTGGACGACGTCCATCCCCGCGCTCGGCGATTTCGTGAGGCGGCGGCATCCGCGATTCAGCCCGCATCTTTTGGAATCGGGCGCAATTTTTCAACAAATGGCCCAACGACCAGGCGCTGTGACGACGGGATGCCTGCTTGCCGCCGCTGCGCTCGCCGCGCACTTTCTGGGATATTATTTTAGTTCCCGCGCCTTTGGATCACCGCTGCAGATCGGTGCTCTTTTTTCCATCATGCCAATCGTGGATACGCTCACCATGTTGCCGGTGGCACTCTATGGACTGGGTTTGCGCGAGGCACTTTTCAACGCCCTGCTGGGTGCTTTTTTTGGCACTCCATCCGCGACTGCGACATTGATTTCCTTGGGCGGATTTGGCGCCCAGGCTGTGGTGGCGCTCTGCGGGGTTTTGTTTCTGCCATTTGTGAAACTTCTCGGACTTGAAACCAAAACGGGCCGTCAAAAATAAGCCGAAAGTCGTGATTGGAATTTCGCCATCATTCCGCTACGCATGATGCCGTGCAGCCCATCCGCTCCAAACGCCGCAGAAATCCCGAGGTCTGGCACAAGGCCAACCGAATGATGATCGCCCTGATCATCGCAGGATTCGCAGCCGTGGCCGTGGCGGCCTTCTATCCCGAAATCGCCCGCCACCGCGAACTCTCCACGCAACTCGCCGAGGAGAAAAGCACCCTCGCCGCAGAAGAACTCAAAAAGGCTCGCCGCGAGCGCGAGGTGCATCTTCTCAAACATGACGGCGAATATGTGGAAATCATCGCCCGGGACCGCATCGGCGTCATGAAGGAGGGAGAGACGATTTACCGCCTCGATACGCAAGTGGCACCAGCCCCCAAGCAGAGCGCGAACTGAGACCCGTCTTGCGGGAGTTTTCAGAATTAAGTTTAAAGAGGCCCCACGCGGCTGTAGCGTGTCGGGCTCAATGAACGAAGAACTTCAGAATTTGGACACCTCCGCGATCAAAGGCCGCCTGGCCTCGTTGCGGAGGTTTCTTTGACTTGCCGGCCCTGACCCAAAAACTCTCTGAAATCGAGGCACGCATGGCCGAGCCGGATTTCTGGGACAGCCGCGAACGCGCCCAGCGCGATGTCGCCGAGGTATCCTCGCTGCGCTCGAAGATTCAACCCATGCAGGCGCTGGAGTCCCGCGCTGCCGACCTTGATGTTCTGCGTGAACTCTCAATGGAAGAGCCGCCGGAGAATCAAGCCGCCGCTGCCGCCGAAGTGATGGCAGAATTTTCCGCGATCCAAAAAGACCTCGATAAATTCGAGATCACCGCCCTGCTCTCCGGGCCCTACGATAACTGCCCTGCCTTCCTTTCCATCAATGCCGGAGCGGGCGGCACCGAGTCTTGCGACTGGGCCGATATGCTGCTGCGCATGTATCAGCGCTGGATGGAACGCCACGGACTCGAGTGCGCCATCACAGATATCCAGCTCGGCGACGAGGCAGGCATCAAATCCGCCACGCTGCGCGTCACTGGCCAGAACGCCTACGGCTACCTGCAGACCGAACGCGGAGTGCACCGCCTCGTTCGTATCTCGCCTTTCGATTCGAACAAGCGCCGCCACACATCATTTGCCAGTGTGGATGCCGTGCCGGAAATCGAGGATGTGCCAGTGGAAGTCAACGAGGCGGACATCAAGCTCGACACCTTCCGCGCCGGCGGTAAAGGCGGGCAGAATGTGAACAAGGTCGAAACCGCCTGCCGCCTCACGCACATCCCCACGGGCATCGTCGTTGCCTGCCAGGCTGAGCGCAGCCAAGGCCGCAACCGCGAACTCGCCCTCCAACTCCTCAAGGCGAAACTTTTCCAAATCGAAAGCGACAAAAAGCGCGCCGAGGTGGACCGCCAATACGGCGAGAAAGGCGATGTGGCCTGGGGAAACCAAATCCGCAGCTATGTCTTCCAGCCCTACCAGATGGTGAAAGACCTCCGCACCGGCGTGAAAACCGGCGACATTCAAGCGGTGATGGATGGCGACATCGATGCCTTCATCGAAGGAAAACTCCGTGGCCTCACCTACAAAAAAGGCGAGAGCGATGAAGACGACGAGTAATACCCGAGATTTATTGGAATACGGACTGTAGCGCGCGAGGAGGGAGTCGTTCAGCAGCCACTCAACAATCACACCCCCCGCGTTATTGTGCCCTCGCGATGAAATTCGAGGACTGGCCTGAAGAGTGGCAGGAGTGGGCAAAGCTCACTCCGCTCGAGCGCTTCCGGGAAAGCGAGAAAATCTTCGCTCAATATTTAGCCATGGGAGGTAGCCTTGATCCCGACCCCGATCCGACAAGTCCTTTCTACGATCCAGAAACATCAGGTTCAGGCGCTGCTTATGGGCGGCCAGGCCTGCGTGTTTTACGGCGCAGCGCAGTTTAGCAAAGACATCGATTTTCTTATTCTCTCGACGCGGAGAATTTTGAAGGCCCTCAAGCGCGAGATGGAAGAATTCCGCCGCGCCGAGCGGGCCGCTTCGTAGCGGAATCGTCACGGGATTGTCTCTTGCCATCAGCCGCCAGAGCGGCTTTTCTGGCAGGCTCAAAAACGAATCCCATATGAATTTAGACACCGCTACTCTCGAAATCGCCGCCCGCGACGCACGCGGATTGGCCATGGACGCCGTCACGAAATGCAAATCCGGCCACCTCGGCCTCCCACTTGGCGCGGCGGACATCGGAGCCGTTCTCTTCGGAGCCTCCATGAGCTTCAATCCTGATGAGCCCCGCTGGCTGAATCGCGACCGCTTCATCCTATCCGCAGGCCACGGCAGCATGTTCCTCTACAGCTGGCTCCATCTCGCGGGATACGGCGTTTCGATGGATGAGGTGAAAAATTTCCGCCAACTCGGCAGCATCACTCCCGGCCATCCGGAGTTCCACGAAACACCCGGCGTCGAAGCCACCACAGGCCCGCTCGGCCAAGGCGTGTCGAATGCCGTTGGTTATGCCATCTCGGCCAAAATGTGCGAGGCCCGTTTCAACACATCCGCGCACAGCATTTTCAACCACCATGTCATCGCACTCGCGGGTGATGGCTGCCTGCAGGAAGGCGTGGCGATGGAAGCCAGCGCGCTCGCAGGCCACCTCGGCCTCGACAACCTGATCCTCATTTACGATTCCAACAATGTGACCCTCGACGCCATGGGCCCAGTCACGCAGAGCGAGGACACCGCCGCGCGCTACGCCGCTATCGGCTGGGATGTCCACCAGATCGATGGACACAACCTCCACGAGATCGCCGAGGCCATTGAAAAAGCGAAGTCCGCCACCAGCGGAAAGCCGCAGTTCATCATCGCAAAGACGCTCATCGGAAAAGGCATTCCCGAGGTCAGCGGCACAAACAAGGCCCACGGCGAGGCCGGCGTGAAATTTGTCACCGAATCCCGCAAAGCCCTCGGCCTACCCGAGGAAACCTTCTTCGTCGCCCCTGAGACCAAGGAGTATTTCGAAAAACGCAAAGCCGCCCTCAAGGCCGAATACGCCGCGTGGGAAAAATCCTACGCCGCTTGGCGCACTGCCAACGCCGACTTGGCCAAGGAAATCGATGACGCCATCGCTGGAAAAACTCCGAACCTCCTCGATGTCATCCCGCCGTTTGATCCGGCCGTCAATATCGCCACCCGCAAGGCCGGCAGCGATGTGCTCCAGCCGATCTGCGCCGCCATGCCACTCGTCACCAGCGGCAGCGCAGACCTGCACGGCTCGACGCTGAACTACATCAAGGACGGCGGCGACTTCAACCGCACCAACCACGCCGGACGCAACCTCCACTTCGGCATCCGCGAACACGCCATGTGCGGCATCATGAACGGCATCGCCTACGACGGCATCTTCCGCGCCAGCGGTGCGACATTCCTCGTGTTTAGCGATTACGGACGTCCATCAATCCGCCTCGCTGCGCTGTCACATCTCCCGACCGTTTACATTTTCACTCACGACTCCGTGGGCGTTGGAGAAGACGGCCCGACCCACGAGCCTGTCGAGACCGTTGCTGCCCTGCGTGCCATTCCTGGCCTGGATGTCATTCGTCCCGCGGACCCCGAGGAAACCGCCGGCGCCTTCGCAGCGGCTTTCCAGAAGACCAATGGGCCGACGATGCTCGTGCTTTCTCGCCAGAACCTGCCCACACAAAACAGCATCCCCGTCGCCACACGCCGCGAAGGCGCCTTCCAGGGCGGCTACATCGCCAAAAAAGAAACCGCCGCGCTGGAATTCATCCTCCTCGCCAGCGGTAGCGAACTCCAACACGCCATGAATGCCGCCGCCGAACTCGGTGCCAGCGCCCGCGTCGTGTCCATGCCGTGCTTCGAACGCTTCGAAGCGCAGAGCGCGGAATACAAGGAATCCGTCCTGCCGAAATCCTGCCGCAAACGCGTCTCAATCGAAGCCGGCATCTCCGACCCGTGGTTCCGCTATGTCGGCCTCGACGGCAAAACAGTAGCCATCGACCGCTTCGGCCTCAGCGCCCCAGGCAACATCGTCATGGAAAAACTCGGCATCACTGCCGCCCATGTCGCCGCCGCAGCAAAAAGCCTGTAGTTTTTCACCACAGAGGACAGAAAGAGCACAGAGTTGGTAAAGCCTGGCAGGTAGAGAAGATTTTTCTTCACCTCCGAGCCCTCTGTGATCTCCGTGGTTCAATCTTTTATGCCGTCGAAATTCGATCCCGAGGAAATCCGTCGCAAGGCTGAGGAGCTGGAATCCGCCAGCCTGCGGGAGGTTTTGTCCTGGGCATGGGAAAAATTCGGCACACGCGCCGCGATCGGCACCAGCTTTCAAGGTGCCGGTCTCGTCGTCATGAACGAAGCCTTCTCAAACGGCCTGAATTTCCCCGTCTTCACGATCGACACTGGCCTGCTCTTCCCCGAGACGCTCGACCTGAAAGCTGCCGTTGAAAAACGCTTCGGCATCACCATCGAGCCGCTCGTCCCCGAGCAAACCGTCGATCAACAATCCGCCGAGCTTGGCCCTGAGCTTTGGAACACCAAGCCCGACCTCTGCTGCTCCCTCCGCAAGGTCATTCCCCTTCAAAAAAAACTCTCCACGCTCGATGTCTGGATCACCGGAGTTCGCCGCCAGCAAAACGACTCACGCGAGAAAACAAAGATCGTCGAACTCTACCACTTCGATGTCCTCCGCGACCTCTACATAGTGAAGCTCAACCCCATGGCCGCCTGGAGCCGTGACGAAGTCCAAGACTACATCAAAAAACACGACCTTCCCGTGAACGCCCTCACCGCACGCGGCTACCGCTCCATCGGCTGCCAACCCTGCACTCGCCCCACCGGCGACGGCGAAAACGAACGCGCCGGCCGCTGGACCGGCTTCGACAAAAGTGAGTGCGGCATCCACACCTTCCTCGGCAGTAATATCTGAGGTTTTTATTGGACTTCCCCAAGCTGTCGGACGATTAAGTTAAGGACTGTGCATTCGCTCGTTGAAAATTCTGTTTCTCAAAAGGAGGTTCCATCTACATGGCCTTTGAAATCGACTGACGGCTTATCGAAGATGCCAGCCCCGAAAACCGGAGACTGGGTCAAATCCTACGGCGGTTGGAAGGGCTTCACGGCGGAAATCCACCGCTCGATTGGAAGGAATCTCGGAGGCGGTGTCTTGAGGTTCTCACGAACGCGCTGAATTCGCCCGAAAACAACCCTTCCTTGGCAGGCAGGCTCCAAGACAAAGAATACGAGATCGGCGGAGATGAACATCTGGTCTTGCGTTTGGAGGAAGACTCGGGCCGCGTTTACAAACTCACCCACGGGGATTGTTTCGGATGCCAACCCTATTTTTCGCGATTTGATCCGGATGGAACTGGAAAAAACTTTCACGGATCAATCAACGAGGATCCAATTTTTTACCTGAGAAGGTGGATGTTATTGAACCAACTGGGTGAATACCAAACCCGCTTCGAGGGGTTCCTTCCACCCGAAGATAGACTCAAGATGCCGCGCATCTGTGTCAGCCAACCCGTAATCAATACTCCAAACCCCTCACGGAGTGAAATTCATGCCGCCTTGGCACAATTTGGTTTTCTTCCACTCAGTCTGGATGCCTATATGAATCCACAAACCCGTATTCTTCTAACCGATGCGGCTCCCAGGAATGTCAAAGTCGTCGATGGAGCTATAGCCCTTTTTGATGCGATAGCATCCCTTGCCACCGAGGAGGTTTTCGAGTGGGCAAATTTGGCAGGCGTCAAATCAGGTTGAACCCAAAAAAAGATTCACAGGAATGCCTTGTGGAGTATTGGAGATTGCCCAAAAGACCGGATGCTTTTCGAAGCAAATAACTCATTCTCCGTGCTCTCTGTGTCCTTTGATTCGCTTCGCTCACCCCTGCGAGGCCGCCTTCGGCGCTCCATCTCGCTCCGCTCGGTTGTGGTTAATTCTGCTGAAATCAAAACACTGACGCGTCAATGATAGAGAGCACATCCTCCAGCACATCCTGCGGAGCTTGTTCAATAAGCTTCATTCCGCGCGATCGAAAATCGAGCGACTTCACCTGCTCGCACATCACGAAACCCGTTAGTGATGTGCGCCCTACGATGGAAACATGAAAAGGCATCCTCCGGTCCGTATTGGTTATGGGACAGCAGATCGCCATACCGGTGCCTTTGTTGAAAGCCTCCTTGCTCACTACCAGCGCCGGACGGCGTCCTTTTTGTTCATGGCCAGCCTGCGGATCGAAATCCAACGCCACCAAATCTCCCTGCTTCGGAATCCAAGCAGTCATTACCAGACCTCGCGGCCGCTTGTTCCCCACTCAAATTCGGCAGTTTTGTAGCCCCTCGGAATGGCCGCCACGAGATCTTCGATGCGATGCCGACCTCGGACGCGCGGCGGCGACTTCGCAGGTCTCACGATGATCGCATCTTTCTTCGAGCTTAGCTCGATTTCGACAGCAGCTCCTGACTTCAGGTCCAAAGACGCAAGCAGGGCTTTAGGCAGACGCACTCCTTGACTGTTTCCCCATGCTTGTAAAGTCGTTGTCACTCTCGAAATGTATATCCCCCGGCTAAACGGGGCAATAGTAAAAAGCGTCGGATTTCATGTCCGGATCAGTGTAGTCCACCGACTCCGCATCGGCGTAGGCCTGATTCCACCAACCCGTTGTTTGCGGCAAAGCCTTGCCGATTTCAGTCATCGAAGTCCGCAGTCGGTGGTCCCTTGAGCTTGCGCTCGAGCAGGCGCCTATGCTTGGTGATGCGGCCGTTCACTCTTTTACGCCAAAGACGAAAACTTGAGGGCTTCAACTCGCGGCGCATGACCTCAATGACATCCCGCTCCACAAAGCCTGTGCGCTTCTCAATTTCCTCGAAACTCGTCCTATCCTCCCAAGCCAACCGCACGATCCGGGAAATCTGCTCGGGCAAAAGCGTGGTTTTCATGGGACAATTTGAATCAAAGATTGGGAGTTCAAGAGACTCATACTTTTCGCCGAAATGTGGCGCTTACCAAGTCTTACGAACACTCCACCCAGACAGATGCTCGGAGGGACGCGAATTTTTTGAAGAGATGACGCTGTTGATTCGGCCCGAAAAACCCGAGTCAAAGATATCCAGCGCCTGCACGGCCGGGACGGCCATGCCCCCTTCTGAACCAGTCAAGGCATCGGAGGCTGAATGCCTTTAGCCATGAAATACTGCCGCAGGAATTCGATATCGCCGCGATCTTTTTCACGGCCGGCGCGGCACTTCATGCGCCAGAGCAGCTCGGGGCTGGCGAAGGGGATCGGAACGCCATCGATTTCGTGAATGACGAGACTTTGGGAGGCTTCGTGGTAGTCGATGCCGGAAGCTTTTGCCATGAGGTCCACAAGGATTTCGTCTGCCACGCGCACGACGGTGTATTTTTCGACTTCACCGGCTTCGAGTTCCCGCACACAGCCGTCCGGAAGAGTGGCGAGAGCCTCGTAAACGCGTGCCTCATTTTCCAAGTCGGTGTCGATGAGAATGTCGATGTCGCCAGTGGTTCGAGGATAGCCAGATAAAATGATGGCAAACCCTCCTACGACCATGAACTTAGCGCCGCGGTGGTGCAGCTCGCGGCAGAGTTCAACTAAATCCTTGCGCTCGGGCGAGCGGGGGATCAATTCGCCGGTTTCCGGATCAAATGGTCCATTAGCCATTGGTCGGCATCCTCATGTGTTTTGAATCGAAAAACCCCTTTCGGAATTTTCGGTTGTGGAAACCCTCGCAAGCTATTCTGCAGGCTCATTGCGTAATCGATGTAATTCTCTTGCGTGAGGTTGGCGCGCTTGCCGACGACCTTCCCAACCGGATCATCGATATTCACCACGGGATGCATGGCCGAAACTTAAGCCTGCCCGAGATCACGGGCAAGAGACAAAAAGACGATCCGTGAACGAAACGAAGTCGCGCTGAAAAGGAAGAGACATCCTTTGTGATCATACATTTTTCAAATTCGGACGGGGATAAGTTGAACGCAAATTGCCACACTACTCTACCGGAGCAGCATCTTTCGCGCAGCGGAAACCGACATGGCTACTTCCCGTATCCGGCGGTGTGCCACGCCTCGCCGAGGGGCGATAGCTTTCACAGTAATCCGGATGGCAGAGAAACGATCCACCCTTGGTGACACGGCGTTCCACTCCAGGAACTGTGGGCGGCGAAGGGTCGCCTGGAATGACTTTTTCGCCTTGCGTGGTTTTAGGGCCGGCGGGATCGCAACAGATCTCGCCGCTCTGGGAGCGCTCGGCAAAGGCATCGGCGCGATAAATGTCGCTGCACCAGTTCCAGACATTGCCACCCATGTCGTAAAGCCCGTAGCCATTCGCGGGAAAGGAGCCGACCGGCGAAGTTCCTGCGAATCCGTCCGAGGCGTCGTTACGGTATGGAAATTGACCCGTCCAGCGATTCAGCATGAAGCGCCCGACGGGCCGTTCCTCGTTGCCCCAAGCATAGCGGTGTCCCTCGTTGCCTCCAACCGCCGCAAATTCCCACTCCGCCTCGGTGGGAAGCCGCTTCCCGGCCCATGCAGCGTAGGCATTCGCATCCTCCCAAGCGATGTGGACCACGGGATGATTCTCCCTGCCCGCAATGCTGCTGCCGGGCCCTTCGGGATGTGACCACGACGCGCCATGCGTCCATCGCCACCATGCGGATAGATCGCGTAAATCCACCGGGCCCTTGGTGGATTGAAAAACCAAAGAGCCGGGCGCAAGAACATCGGCAGGCGGTTTAGGCGTGCCTGGTGGGACTTGCTTTTTCATTTCTTCCCAATCCACAGCACGCTCGGCGAGGGTGACATAGCCGGTGGCTTTCACGAATTTGGAAAACTCGGCATTCGTGACCGGATAGATATCCAAAAAGAATGGCTTCACCTTTACGCGATGCGCCGGCCGCTCATTGGGAAACGCATACTCGGCATCGGAGCCCATCACGAATTCGCCGCCCGGAATCAAAACCATGCCGTCTGTTTGTGGCGCGGGCTGGCATCCAACAAAAAGAAACGCTCCCAGTGTCAGGATCAGTGGGAGCGTATTCAAAACGGTGAATTTTAACGAATCGGGCCAAGGGCTTGAGGGATCGTGACGATGCCTCGTTTGGTGAATTCATCCACAGCTCGTGCAGAGAGGACTCCGTCGGTCGCGAGGGCGAGGGATTTCACATTGGGATCGTCCTGCGCCATCTTGCGAAGCGTGCTCGCGCGGGATTCAGTCGGTTCCATCCAAAGTATGAGATCACCCGCGAGAGGGGCGACCAGGACGCCCTGGGAATCCAGAGCTGCAAGAACACCCGCTTCTTCCCGAAACGACACAAGGGCTGCGGAATCTTGGTGGTGCTTCCGCAAAATATGCGCGACTTGCATGAAGTCGAGAGCCTGCTCCGGCGTGGTGGCCTTGGATGCGAGGCGAAGAAACGGATCGGGATTTCGGCCGATATCTTGCAGATCGGTGGTGAGAATTGTCTTCTGCCAAGGTGAGAAGGAGGTGTTGGAAAGAAACCCTTCCACCTCGGTGGGAGAGGCTCCGAGGGCTGTGAGCGCAGCGCGGTTTTTGATGCTCATTTCCTGCGGCGTGGATTCGATGAGCGTGCGTTGGAGTGTTTGGTTCACATTCACCACGGAAATCGCGGTGCCCACTCCCCCGCTGAGCAAGAAGCCGGAGAGGTCGACCACAAGCGCGCCGCCTGCCATGGCTCGTGCGGTGGCATCCAACTTTTCCTGCAGGAGGACATCTCTAGAATAAGGTGTGACTCCGAGCTGGACGGCCAGCGCGGATTTTTTGCGCGAAACACCAAGAACCGCCTCGGCTCCGGAGCGTGGATTCGCTTTGCCCTCGGCAGTGTTTTTGACAGCGTCGCCGACGCGTCCGAGCAAGCGGGCAGCGCCTTGGGGAAGGCGTTGAACCGTGCCGAGGGGATCTTTTGCGGCTTCCTTCACACTCTCGACCTTCTCGGCGCCCGCTTTGACGAGTGCCTTTCCGAACTCCTCGGATCCATCAAGCGCATCGAGCGCCGTGATCGCTTGGATCTCGCTGGTGCGAACAGCAAGGCTTTGCGTGCCTGTGACGGATTCGGCGCCATGGGGGCCTTGAAGCGTGTAGGTGAGATGCAGGCCGTCCGGCTGCGCGGCCGGAGCAATGGTGTAAAGCGAGCTGCTCAGCTTTGCGGCGGGAACGAAATCGGCCACAGAGACCGACTGAAGCGCCTCATAAGTTGCAGGCTGGGATTCCATCTGCGCCAGGAGCGTGGTCAGGCTGATTGAGAAGGAAAGAACGAGTCGTTTCATAAGATGTGGCTTCGCGAGAAGCTAAAAACTACTCCGAAAAGATCCGTCGCCAGTCTTTTTTCATATCAACAACGATCCACCCTCGATCCCCTGCTTCGGCCAGAGCTGCGACAAGTTGGCCTGTGCTTTTGGGCTTCGCGTCGTAGGCGTATTCGCGTTCGGCATCGGTGTGGTGGACGATCAGCCCGAGGGAGGGACGGGGATTGCTGATGGTGGTGTATTCCAGCATTTGCTTATCACCATCGCTATTGCCGAATGCAGCGATGGGGCGGCGGCCAATAAATTGATGGATACCGACAGGCTTGCCCGATTTGTCATCAATGAAGAGGTCGTCCATTGTTTTCACCAGCACGGGCCCGGAATCTCTTAATTCAAAAACGGCCCGGGTATTGGAGCCGACGACCTGCTCGGGCGGAATGCCGTAGGTCTTTTCCGTGAAGACTCGCAGGAAATCCGCCCCGCCACCGGAAACGATGAAAGTTTTGAATCCATTGGCGCGGAGAAATTCCAACACCTCCAGCATGGGTTGGTAGGCAAGTTGATCGTAAGGGCGCTTGAAACGCGGGTGCCGCGCGGTGGAAAACCAAGCGCGCACGCGGGCGGCAAAGTCTTCCGTGGTCATTCCAGACCCAACCAGTTCGATGATGCGGGAAAGGCCCTTGTAATGATCTGCAAGCAATGCCGGCACATCACCAGCAAGCGCGGCTTTCACAGCGGAATCGTCTTTCCACGAGGGCTCCTCGGGCAGGCGGCGGCGCAATTCGTCGAGCGTGAAGGCAAGTTGGAAAGGCACCGGGTTCTCAGGCCAGAGTGCTCCGTCGTTGTCGAAAACAGCGATACGCTCTGGCAGAGGAACGAAATCCTTGGAATCTGGGGCGGTGGTTTTTTCGACGAAGTCGAGGATGGCTTGCTTAGCCGCGCCAGAGTTCCAAGAAGGAAGGGGGTCGGCCAAAGCAAGAGACGGCAGAGCCGACGCGAGAAGCAGGGCAAGAATATGTGGCGTGAGCTTCATTTCATGAGGATGGCTTGGATTTCGGCGTCATCGGAGCCCTGTTCGACTTTCAATTGTGCCAGCGCAAACTTTCGGAAGACAAAGAAATAAAAGGGCATCAATCGAAACGGCTTTTGAATCGAAAAATTGAGCAACCTAAATTATTGGGAGACTTTGGTGACCGACTCCATCACGCGGTCGAGATTGAAGCTGCCTGGCTTCTGGCGCGGCGGGAACTCACGGAAACTCTGCAGCCAAGTGCCCACATAGCTCGCAGCCGGGGCAATGACGAACATGTGGTCCAGATACCAACGCTGGTAGCCCATGCCGATGTCGGGAGCGAGCTCGAAGGGATCCATTCGGAGGTTGGTGACCATCGGTGCGCGCAGTTCCTCAAAGGGCTGGAGCCACACATCCATGCCGTGGGCGTTTTGTTTGAGGAAGGTGATCTTCCAATTTTCGTATCGCAGCGCCGCTACGCTGCCATCATCCGTCCAATAAATGAACTCCTTGCGAGGCCAAGCCGCCTCTCCCATGAGCGTGGGCAGGAGATTGTAGCCATCAAGGTGCACTTTGTAGGTGCTGTTACCAACTTTTGCCCCTTTGAGCAGATTTTCCTTCACGGTCGTGTCGCCTGCCGCAGCAAGAAATGTTGGCAACATGTCTTCATGTGCGCCGATCTCATTGATCACAGTGCCGGGCTTGATCACACCGGGCCAGCGGATGAAAGTCGGCACGCGATAACCGCCCTCCCACTGCGTATTTTTCTCACCACGGAACATGGTTGAGCCGCCATCAGGCCAAGTAAATGCCTCAGCGCCGTTGTCGGTGGAATACATGACGATCGTATTTTCATCCAAGCCGAGCTCCTTGAGTTTCGCGAGCAACTCGCCGACTTGTCCATCGTGCTCGACCATTCCGTCGGCGTAAATGCCAAGCCCTGTTTTGCCATCGGACTCTTCTTTGAGATGCGTGAAGATGTGCATGCGCGTGGAGTTCCACCAGAGGAAAAACGGCTTGTCCTCCTCCTTGGCGCGCTCCAGGAAATCAATAGCCTTTTCCGTCACCTCCTCGTCGATGGTCTCCATGCGCTTTTTCGTGAGAGGCCCGGTGTCCTTGATACGACCATCCGCGAAGCTATGAATCACGCCGCGCGGGCCAAATTTCTTTTTGAACTCCGGGTTCTTCGGATAATCGGGGTTCTCCGGCTCCTCCTCTGCGTTGAGGTGGTAGAGATTTCCAAAAAATTCATCAAAACCATGACTGGTCGGTAACATATCGTCTCGGTCACCGAGATGGTTTTTTCCAAACTGGCCGGTTACATAACCTTGCGCCTTGAGAAGTGTCGCGATGGTTGGATCCTCTTTTTTCATACCCTCGGGAGTGCCGGGGAGACCGACTTTGGTCAGGCCGGTGCGAATAGGGGACTGGCCAGTAATAAAAGCCGCGCGCCCCGCGGTGCAGGATTGTTGGCCATACCAGTCGGTGAAATACGCACCCCCGTTTGCGATGCTGTCGATGTTCGGAGTGCGATAACCCATCATACCACGATTGATCGCACTGATGTTGAACTGGCCGATGTCGTCTCCCCAGATGACGAGGATATTGGGTTTTTTTTGCTTCGTTGAGGCATGCACCGAGGCTGTGGCGAGAACAACGCCCAAGATGGCGAGAACAATTCGCGCAGGAGAGGATGAGATCTTCATAAAGGGCTTCTTTATTAAATTACATGGGAGAAAGACAGCATTCTTTCAAACGGGCGTGCTGTGATCACTTGTAAGCAACCGGAATTCGCCGAACCCCGCCCATCGACAAGGCCCTGCTTCGTCAAGCGCGGCTGCAAGCGGTCCAGCAGGGCCTACGAAACCGATTGTTATACTCCTGTAATCGGCAGACATGAGCAATCCTGAAGAGCGCGAGCCGGTCGTTGCTCAAATGACCCAAATCGAAGAGAGCCGCATGGATGCCGTGCTGGAAAAAGCCGGTGAATGATTGGAACTACGCCGCCGCGCGTAACTCCGCCACACCAGTCACGCTCCGCAAAAAACAACTCCTCCCCAGAGTCAGCCGATAAAAGAACCAACTCTCCCCAGCCCAGGCTGCATGGATAATCCCCCCCCATGCAGCCTGGCCCAACCGTAAACTGGGAGGGACATCCTCCGGCATGTCCCATTTTTCTCGATGCGCATGGCCGCCTCATCGATGACCAACCACACCCTAAGCCTACGCAACCGAGACGGTCGCGCCCACCTCTTTCGCGGGGTGAACACCCCACGCGCAAAAAACGAGCACTCGCCTTGGAAGTGCTATGCTGAAGCATGAAAACAAAGACCGATCGATTGATTGTTTGCGGCACGGATTTTTCTGAAAATTCCACTGAGGGTGTTGCCGCCGCCGCAGCCATGGCCGGGCGGTTTCACAAGCCGCTCACGCTTCTGCATGTGGCGGACCAATTCAATGTGCACTGCGATACGAAGGCGGAAGCAACCCGGTATCTGCAGCCTGCCCGCGAGAAGCTGAAGCACGCGATCGAATCCGCATCTTCAAGCTTGGAGCGCGTGAGCGGGGAGGTCTTGCACGGGCAATATGCCGAGGATGCCCTGGTCGATTTCGTAGCCAAAAATCCCGTGGATTTGCTGGTGGTTTCAGCAGTGAGCAAGACGGCCTATGATCGCTGGACGCTCGGGAGTGTTTCCGAAGAAATATCGGAAGCCGCTCCCGTGCCCACGCTCACTGTCCGCTCAGCCAAACCTTTCGAGGCATGGGGCCGCGGGGAGCGGGCGTTGAGGGTTTTTGTCGCCGCGGACTTCTCGCCTTCTTCGGACGCCGCCTTGCACTGGGTCGGCAAATTGAAGGAGATCGGTCCGTGTGAAGTGGTGCTGGGTCATGTGAACTCTCCGTATCGCGAAGAAAAGCGCCTCGGCCTTTGCGACTCACAGGAATCAAATGAAAACCAGCCCACCGTCCAGGCGATACTTGAGCGGGATTTACGGGAAAAGGCTTCGGCGATTTTTGGATTCGAGTCCTTTGAAATTTTGGTGCGCGCCAGCGAGGGGAAAGCCGATCTCCAGATTGTGAATCTCGCTATCAAAAACCAGGCCGACCTACTCGTAGTCGGCACACATCAACGCCAAGGCCTGAAGCGCTTGGCGAATGGGTCATTCTCCAGCGGCATTCTACGGCATGCTCCGATGAGTGTTGTCTGCGTGCCAAAGGCTCTGGAATCCTCTCCGGCCTTGCATCCATGCCGCCGTGTGCTGGTCGCGACAGACCTGAAACCAAGTGGCGCGCATGCTCTCTCCTACGCCTACTCTGTCGTCGATCAAGATGGCACCGTGTGCATCGCCCATGTCTGCAAACCTTCGGAATCCACCAAAAGAGCCCGGCAAATCGCCGAGTGCACGGAACAATTGCGCGCGCAAATACCCGACGCTCCCAGCGTTTCCTCCGTCAAATCCGAGATTCGCGTCGTTGAAAATTCCCATGTCGTCGAAGCGATCTGCCAAGCTGCGGAGTCGTTCAACGCCGACCTCGTCTGCATCGGAGCGCACACGAGACCTGGAGCAGCCGCCCGCCTCGCGGGGTCGGTCGCCCTCGGTGTCCTCCAAAAATGTGAACGCCCTGTTCTCGTGGTCTGGCCAGCCCGCGATTCTTAAGCCACCTGCAAATCGTGCGCTTTGCCGGTCAGCGACCAAGGTATTTGTCGCGGCCGGCGACGAAAGCTTCGATTTTGCGGTCGGCGATGGAGCGTTTGAGCATCCAGAATCCGCAATCAGGGTGCACCCAGCGGACGCGGCCGGGTCTGGCTTTTTTGACGGCGCGGTCGATGCGGGATGCGACTTCGTCGGCTGTTTCGACATGGTTCACTTTGATGTCGGTTTCCGGGCGGTGGGCGAGTTCCAGCACAAGGTGGTCGGTGTGCAGGCCGTTGAGGAAATTCTGCTTGGGGCGGGCGTTTGGAAGTTGTGCTTAAACCGGCACGGCTTGCTTTGCGGAACGCATGAGCCATTGACGATGTGTTTTCTGGAAAGTGTTGGCGAGCGTGTCGCCGGGCATCACCAGCACGCCCCAGCCACCTTTCACGGGGTTCACCGGCACCTCGTGCGGGATTTGGTTTTCACACATTTCGCGGTCTTCATTGAGCACGGCCGTGGCGAATTCGACTTGGCATTCTGGCGCGGGGCCACGGAAGCCGGGCGAGATGGCGAGGGCCCAGAAGACCTTGCATTCCTCGCATGAGATCGGGCTGGGGATGTGCACCAGCACGCGTTCGTCGCCGTCGGCGAAGCTTTGGCGGATGGTCGTGAAGTTCGGCAAATAGCAACGCTGGCGGCGCCGGTGGGCTTCCTGGAGTTTGCCGGGCTGCTCGTGCGGACTCTCGAGCGCGGGGAACGGCGCATCCATGAGGAATCCATCCTCATACTCCTCGATCTTCATGGGAGGAATGATGGGATTAGCGGCCACGCCCAGCGTGGTGCTGTGGGCAAAGGCGAAGTGCGACATGTCGAGGTAGTTTTCGACTTCCCTGCGGTAGCCGGACTGAAAGCGCATCGGCGGAGCGACGATGTAGGTCCAGTCGGGATTTTCAAATTCGGGCACTTCGGGCAGCGGAGCGGATTCGTGCTCGGAGAGGCGCACCCAGACCATTCCGTAGCGCTCCTGAACGGCGAAATTTTGCAGATGCGAGAGTTCAAGCTTGTTGGCCGGAGGGTTCACCAGGGATGGAATGTCCAGACACTCGCCAGCGCTGTTAAACCGCCAGCCGTGGTATCCACATTGCAGGCGGCCATTGCAAATATGGCTCTTGCTGAGGTCGTAGCCTTTGTGCGGGCAGGCATTCCGCGCGGCGAGGAGCGAACCGTAGGGAAAACGGGCGATGACGAGGGACTCTCCCAAGAGCGTGGCGCCGGTGACTTTTCCCACAGGAAGGTCGGCGGAGTTTATCACAGGCTGCCAAGTGGTGCGGAGGACTTGAAACGGCAATTCTTCGGAGAGAGGGGTGGATTCGGTGGCCATGGAGTGGACAGGGTTGGAGCACCAGCGTGTCGGAGGGGGTTCGCGGGCACGAGAAAATGTCATTTGCAGATTGGGCAAAATATTGGAGAAAACATCCGTGGCGAAGTCCCGAAAAAATCTCACCAACCGCCCGGTTGAACCTGTTTTTGGAGCCAATGGAGTGGCTGTGATTGAGAGCCATCACAGCACGAGGTTTTTCATGGATTGGCGCAAAGACGCCTTCCCGAAATGGATTCTCATCTTCGAGGGGCAAGGAGCCATTCATCTGCGAGAAAGAACTCATCGGCTTCGGGCGCCGGTTCTGATTTCCGTTCCCGAAGGAACCGAGTATCGCTTGGAGGATAATCTTGCCGATCCGCTCACGCTTTACGCGCTCTGTCTGCGCCGAAAGGTTTTCCCTTCGCAGGAATTGCTCGATGCCGTGTTTGGAAATAGCCGCATCATCGAAGACGGTCTATTTGTCGATCAGGCATTCAGTGCCCTGCGTCGCATTGTTTTTGAATCCCGTCAAGGTGACATCGGATCGCAGGAATTGAGCCTGAGTCTGGCCATGCAGTTGATGGTCGGCGCGGCTCGACTCACCGAGCAAACCAGCACCACCCGCACGGCCGAGGCGAGGATTTTAGCCTACGGCCGGGAGTTGGAGCAGTCCTTCTGGATCGATGAACGCATGGACGCCGTGGCCGCCCGAATGGGCATGAGCCGCCGATCGTTTTCTGGCCTGTTTCGAAAACACTTCGAAAAATCCTGGTTGGACTACATCCACGACCTGCGCATCCACCACGCCGCACGCCTGCTCAAAGAAAGCGCCCTGCCGATCAAAACCATCGCATTCGAGTGCGGATACCAAGACATCTCGCACTTCTACCGGCGCTTCAGCCTGCAAATGAAAATGTCTCCGCAAAATTGGAGAAAAGCCGCCGCGCCAAGCCCACGCATTTCCGCCGCATAAACCTAAACAAATGCGTCACCGCGCGAAAGAGGGGGGCACAACCGTCCCGGTTGTGCAGGCGCTGAGCGTGGTTGGTTATCGATGAGGTTGCCACGCCGACCGAGAGAAATGGGACATGCCGGAGGATGTCCCTCCAATGTAGACGAGCGCGCTGCCGCGCGGGGGTTGGCGCGGAGCCCTCTGCGAAAATCGCTTGGCTAACGCAATAAACCCACGACCGATCCGACGACGGTTCCGTAGAGCATGTGGGCTCCGAGTTGGGCCAAGCCAGTGGAGGGGCCACGGTCGTGGTAGCGCGCGTCTGGGTGGTGTTCCATGATCAAAATCGAAACCAACAACATGGCTATGACTCCGTGAATGCTGCCAAGCAGCAAGCCGGTGAGGGCGTTAAATGGCAGCGAGGAAAGACTCAGAAATGCGAAGTAGACGAACGCGAAGCCGATGCCCATGGCGATGTGAATGGCCAAACCGACATGGAAAGCCGATCGATTGCCTGAACCCATAACCAACGCGCCTCCCGCTCGAATGACATCCACATGCACGCGGCCCAGCCAGCGTGGCAGGAGGAGAAAGAATGTCATAGCCGCAGTTCCGGCAAGACCAGCAGACAGCAACAAAATGGACGTTTTCATAGCTCAAGATCGGATGGCTCGGCGCGCTTCGAAATGGGGTGATCTCCCATCGATATGAGCCATTTTAGGAGAATAGGAACCGCAACTGTGTCGCAGCCTGCGGGGAAGACCGGCGGACCGGAACTCAAAATGGATATCGTCAACACCAAGGGCGAATCCTGCATGTTTCTTGCCAAGCTGAAATAGTCCGTATCTGAAAAACTCGCCTCCGCGCTGCCGGAGGCAAGATTTTGTTTTCCAATCGGTTTTTAAAATGCAGACTCTGCCCAACAAAATCGAGCATGCGCATTGCCATATCCGGATCCCATTCCTTGGGGAAATCGACTGTTGTCAACGAGTGGGTTGCAAACAATCCTGCATTCCGTCGCGAAGAGGAGCCTTACCGAGCGCTCGGGCTTTATGGACCATATGAAATTCTTTTCCGCGATGCCTCGACGAAGCTGCACAATGGCATTCAGATGTATTACAACATCAGCCGGATTCATCGATATGGCGAATTCACGGATGATGTGATTTTTGACCGTGCGCCTGTTGATTATATCGCTTATTCGCAATACACTGCGAACCGGGGCAGCACAGATATCGACGCCGCTTTTGTGGAGTCGATGGTTCCTGCCGTGCGGGAATCGCTGGATCATCTGGACATTCTGGCATTTGTGCCGAAATCCGACGCCTGGCCGGTCGAGATGGAGGCGGATGGCATCCGGCCGGTCGATCATGCTTATCGCGATGAGGTGGATGCGATTTTCAAACAAATCTATCGCGAGGGTCGGTTTCAGGTTTTGCCGGAAAGGAATCGTCCACTTCTGGTGGAGTTGTGGGGTCCGAGGGAGCAGCGATTGAATCAATTGCAGGCGGCGATGGAGGAAGTGAAATCCTCAAAAGCCGGTGCCCGATGAGAAACGGCCTCACAGAAGAGATGTTGAGCGGGCCGGCGGCGGATTTGTATCGTCAACTCGTGCCGGGAGTTCCCATGCGCGATCGCTGGGTGGCGGAGATTCGGGAATTGTGGGGAAAAAAAGCCCATCCCAGCCTAAACGATTTCCCTGAGGTCGAAGTCTCGGAGATCAGCCTGCCTTCGCTTGATGCCGGAATCGATGTGCCGGTGACACTTTGCACGCCACCCGGAGCCTCTGCTCAGGCTTTTGTGTATTTGCATGGTGGCGGATGGATTGCGCCCGCATCGGGAAAACACATCGGCTGGGCGAAGCGCGTGGCGGCATTATCCGGGCAGACGGTGGCGGCCGTGCATTACAGGCTGGCACCAGAGGATAGATACCCGTGCGCTTTGCATGATTGCGTCGGCGTTTTTCGTGCCATAAAAAAAATGTTCACCGGCGAGATCACGGTTGGCGGCGACTCGGCGGGGGCCAATCTGGCTGCGGCGCTCTGGTTTTATTGCCGGGGGAAAGGCGAGTGCCTTCCAGACAAATTGATGCTGAACTGCGGAGTATTGGACCTCGAACTCGAGAACAACGCCTGCATGAAGCGCTTGGGGAAGGATCATCCCTACAATGGCCTCGAACTTCTGGCCTTTCAGCGAGCCATTTATGCTCCCGACCAGGAGCTGTGGACGGATCCCTGCGCCAGTCCGGCTCATGGCGATCTCGGGAGTCTGCCTCAAACCCTCGTGATCGTCGGAGAGGATGACACCCTCTGTGACGATGGGGTCGATTTTGCGAAGCGGGCCCTCAGCGCAGGTGCCCCGGTGCAACTCCATATCGGCGAGAAAATGCCGCATGGGTTTCATATGCAACACGGCCTCGTTCCCGAAGCTGCCGCAGCTGCCGAGCAAGTGATCCTCGATTTTTTAAAAACCTCATCGCTTTAAAGCCAGCAGCGAGCGGTTGCGACCTTTTCCCTGTAAGCGGCCTTAGAGCGCCGAATTTTTGACCATCGGCGGTCGCAGACCGCCGCTACAGAAAGATCAGCGATCGAGGATCGCCGGGAGGAAGAGTTGCCAAAGGGGGCGGCGGCGTAGGATGACATCGGCGTCGACGGTTGAGCCAAGAGCCAGAGGGACGGGGGAATCGGTGATATCAACAGTGGCTTCGTAGCGTTGGGGGCCGGTTTGGTTTCCATCGGGCAAGGAGGGTTCGGTGGATACATTTCGAAGCGTGCCGTGGGCGTGGCCGTATTTGAACCAGGGGATGGAGAGCGGGCGCATGATGACTTGCTGGCCGGGGGCGACGCGGATGATTTTTTCTTCGGCGAGGAAGATTTTGACGCGGTTGGCCGGGCCCCGGGAAATGTGGGCCAGTTTTTCGCCTGCAGTGACGGGCATTCCGGGGCGGCGTTTTTGCACGAGGGTGACCGTGCCGTCCTGGGAGGCTCGGATAAGGCAGCGTTCGACCAAGGCGGAGGCGTTGTCCCTCTCAACCTTCCATCGGCTCACGACAGCTTTTGCGGCGGCGGCTTCAGCCTCTGCTTCGGCGATGACCTGCTCGCGGTAGCCACGGCTGAGGACATCGAGCTTTTCCTGGATTTTCTCCACTTCACCTCGGGCGACCTCGCGCTGGGCGAGGGAGCGGTCGTAGTCCTGACGGCTCGCCCCGCCTGTTCTGGAAAGGGTTTCGTAGCGGGCGCATTCTCTCTCTGCGAGGGCAAGACGCTCATTGGCCTGCTTGAGTTCCTCAGGCACATGCCAGAATTCCTTTGGCAAAGGGAGCCCACTCGTCTTTTGAAGTTGGGCTTCCTTGAGATGAAATGTGGCCTGGGCTTCGGCGAGTGAGGCCTCTGCTGATGCGAGCCGCTGGGCATGCAGGATGGAATCGAGTTCAAAAAGCACATCACCTTTTTTGACCGCGCTGCCCTCCGGGGAACGGATACCGGCGAGGAGTCCATCCTGAGGCGAAAAAACATGCACGTCCTCCTGCGCCCGCACAACGCCTGTGGCAGGGACTTTTTCATCAACCGGCAGAAGCAGTGCCGTGGCGGCAATGAGTGGAATAGCAACAAATGCAGCCGCAAAAATGAGGCGGCTCATACGACGAAGGCGCGTTTGTATGGATGCGGGAAATGCAGACATGGAAGTAGGCTCAGGCTGCGGCCTCGTGGACGACGGAGAGCTTCTGGAGATTGCGATACGGGCCATCCACCGCCATGAGTTCCTGATGCGTGCCCAGCTGGGCGAGACGGCCCGATTCCATCACGACGATCCGATTGGCGCGGCGGATCGTGCTGAGACGGTGGGCTACAATGAAGACCGTGCGGCCCTCCATCAAGGTATCAAGCGACTGCTGGACGAGCGCCTCACTTTCGTTATCGAGCGCGCTTGTGGCTTCGTCGAAAATCAAAATCCGCGGATCTTTGAGCAGGCAGCGAGCGATGGCGATGCGCTGGCGTTGGCCGCCGGAGAGCGTGGCACCTCCTTGTCCCACCTGCGCTTTGAGACCGCCTTCCATTTTGGCGATGAATTCCCAGGCATTCGCCAACTCGGCGGCGCGCCGCACTTCGTCCTCGGTGGCATCCGGGCGGCCGTAGCGGATATTTTCATCCATCGAACCGGAGAAGAGAAAATTGTCCTGAAGCACGATGCCGATTTGTTGGCGGTAGAGGTCGTAATCGAGCGTTCGCAGATCATGGCCATCGATGCGAATGACGCCTGCCGAAGGATCATAGAAACGGGTGAGCAGGCTGATGAGCGTTGATTTTCCGCTGCCGCTTGGGCCGACCAGCGCGACGATCTCGCCGGCTGGAACGCTGAGACTGAAGTCATTGATGGCGATGCCGCGATCATAGGAAAAGGCGATGTGGTCGAAATCCACCGCACCGCGAAGGTTGGGAAGAGCGATGGGATTCGCGATTTCCGTGATGTGAGGGCGGATGTCGTGGAGGCTGAGAATGCGCTCGAATCCGGTGCGGGCGCTGGTGGCGATTTGGATGAGGTTGGAGAGGTTTTGCAGCGGGCCGTAGAGCATCATGAGGTAGCTTGTGAAAGCCACAAATGAGCCGAGCGACATGGTGCCATACATCACGCTGGTGCCGCCCCAGAGAAGCACGGATCCGTAGACAACGGCAAAGATTCCAGCCAGGAGGAGCCACATGCGGACTCCCATGAGGGTGAGCTCGAGTTCATGCGGGAGGTTTTCGCGGATGCGCTGGAGGAAGCGCCTGCGCTCGTGGTCCTCTTGGGCAAAACATTTCACCACCTTGATGCCACTGAATGTCTCGCCAAGCGTCCCAGCCAGAGCGGACTGGCGCTCCTGCACATCGTGCGAGCGGGTGTGAAGGCCTCGCCGATAAAGGTGAACAACAGAAAAATAAAGGGGGAGGCTTGCTGTGCAGAAGAGGGCCATTTTCCAGTTCAGGAAAAACATGATCGTCGTCGCCAAAGCGAGGGAGACGAGACTGTTCGACACCGTCGAGAGCGCTGTGGTGATGAATTGCTGCACGGCGGCGGCATCGTGGACGACGCGGTTCACCAAACTCGCTGTGCGCTGGGTTTCGTAAAACGAGAGGTGCAGCATCTGCAAGTGGTGGAAAAGGGCGCGGCGGATGTCGAAAACAACGCGCTGGCCGGCATAGAAGAGGAGGTAGTGGTGTCCATAGCCAACAAAATAGCGCACGGCTTCGAAGACCAGGAATACGACCACAATTCCGGCAAGGAACGGCACATTCCGCCCTGGTATGGCTTCATCAATCACCAGCTTCACAAATAGCGGCGCCATAGAGGCTATGGTGACTGTGATGAGGTTGCCGAGAGCAGAAATTCCCAGCAGGCCTTTGTAGCGGCGAACGTAGCTCCAGAGCTGCGCTGCCACAGGCATCGGAAGATTACTCATTGAAGTAGAATGAATTCATCTTTGAGAACTGACGACTCATGTCAGCACAGGATTTCTTGCTCTGCGAATAAAAACTTTGGAAGAGGGCGGCAAAATCATTTTTTCAACGCGTGTGATCCAATGGCAGAGCGGCATGTTTCAAGATTGGTCTTCGATTTTGAAATCCCGGAGATCGTGTTGGAAAAGCTCAGCGGGGAGTGTGGGATTCCGCTCGATGCGGGTGAATTCGGTCGAAACCTCGCTCCCGTCGCGGAAGGTCATTTCAAACAGGGAAACGGCCCCGCTGACTGGATCAAAGAGGATGCGGAGTGACTTGAGACCTTCGGCGAGGCGGGGGTCCTTGGGGGTGAGACGAAGGTCCATGCGACCACCATCGTCCTTGAGGGAAACGACTTCAAATCGGCGCTGAAACTCATCGAGCGAGATGGCGATTGGCATGGGAAGTTCCTGCATGGCACGGGCAGCGGCGGAGGATGCGCTGAACCTGCGGGCGAGGGATTTTTTGGGTTCGATCACGAGGAAGTCATTCGGCGACTTGAGCAAGAGCAATTCGGCTGGATCACCGACTTGCCAGCGGAAGCGCCCCTCGGTGCCGAACCAGACGGTGCCGGATTTCTTCAGCGGGATACGAAGCGCAGGCAGGCGGCGGGTCTGGATGAAATCGGCACGCAGCGACCGGATAGCGGCTTGTTTGGAAATCCACTCGAGAAGGATTTTTTCCGTATCCTCGGCATGCAGCGGCGAAGACAGGAGGAGTAAAACAAGAAGGAAGAGGCTTTTCATTAGCGTTTGATTTTCCCACTTGGGGTTTGAGGAATGTCGTCCACAAAATGAATTTCGACGGGAACTTTGTGGGCGGACAATTCGCGGCGGCAAAGCTTGAGCAGATCGAGGTGGGGTGGGGCTTCGACACCAGCGGCTATGACAACCTCCGCGATCGGAACCATGCCGAAATCCGGGTGCAAGCGGGCGAAGACGCGGCTGAGTTCCACAGCGGGGTGGGTATTGAGAACTGCCTCCACCTCATCGGGAAAAAACTTCATTCCGCCAATCGAAATGGCCGTGCTCGTGCGGCCAAGGAGGGTGATAAAACCCTCCGTGTCGATTTCAGCAATATCGCCAGTGGCAAACCACCCCTCCTCATCCAGGATTTCAGAGCGTGGTTGCCAGGGAGACAGATAGGCATCGAGGCATCCGGGGCCGCGCAGAAGAAGCTGCGAATCCTTGAGCTTGGCTTGAAACGAAGGCTGGGGAAGACCGATCGATGCTGGGCGCAAATCGGGTGCGGGAAAATTCAGGCAGGGGAGGCCGACTTCAATGATGCCGAGTGCTTGAGATGGAAATATGCCGAACCTTTGGGAAATTTTCTCAGCGGTGGATGGCGCCAATGCCGCCGTGGTGGAGACAGCCAGTCGCCAGTGAACGTCGGCGGGCCCGTCACAGCCAGAGAGCATCTCGTAATGAAAAGGTGCCGCATAAAGGACTGTGGCGCGGGTGCGCTTCGAAGCTTCGAGCAAATCGCCTGGCAGGCTCGAAAGCGGCAGAACAATGCCGGCACCGTTCCAGAGGTAGAGCATGATCGAGACAGCGAAGTGGTGTGACATGGGAAGCACCCAGAGGATGCGGTCGGCAGGCGTGATGCCGAGACCGTCGTTTGCAGCTGTAATGCGATCCAGAAGGGTTTGATGGGAAAGAGTGATGCCCTTGGCATGGCCAGTGGTGCCGGAAGTGAATCGAATGAAGGCGGGGTGTATTTCCGCAAGCGGTTTGATCCACTCGGGAACCGGGGAAGAATGGTCCTGTGACTCGAGCACTACAGCATCGGATGCGGTTTGTTTCACGATGACATCGAGTCGAACCTCCTCAATGAGGAGGCCCCGCTCGGAAACGGAAAGCTCGGGAGCGATGGGGACGAAGCACCCGCCAGCCCGCAGGATGCCGAGGGCATGTGCGATGTAATCCACCCCATCGGCACATTGAAGACCGACTCGCGGACAAGGCAGGGACTCGATCAGCGGGCAGAGTTGCCGAGCGAGCCTGGCGCTTTTTTCATCGAGAGCGGCGTAGGTTGTTTCTTGCCCGTCGTAGAAAACGGCCACCGCGTTGGGATCGGCTTTTTTAAAAATCTCCTCGGCGATGTTCATCTCAAAATGCAGCTGCCGCTTTGCCTGCAGCCTCACCCGTAGCAAGGCATGTGCCGGTAACGCGGATCGATGCTTGCGCCTCGTGCGTGCAGGAAATGCAACGGCCGGCGACGAGGAGATTCGTAAAGGTTCGCGAGCGCAGGCAATCGAGCGAGATGCCAGCGGAACGGTTTTCCTCGGGAAACCGGAATCGGGGACCCTTCGCATTCTCACGCAGCTCCAATGGCCAACAGGCGAGTGCGGCGTGATTGTCAACCTGCCTGCCTTGGAGGATGTCCTTCTCCGTGAGGCACGCCAAGCCGCTCATGCGTCGGCTCTCACGAATGCCTGCCTGCGCGGGCGTGCAGGTGATGCGAGCGTTTTCAAAACCCTCGGCATGAGCCCGCAGCTGACGGATGATTTCAAATGAGACGCGGCGTCCGCATTCCTCCACGCGAGTGAGACACTCCGGCGAACAGGGGCCATAGGGATCAGCCTGCAGATCGATTGTCGCCCAGATTTCGTTTTGGCTCACACCATGGCGAAAAGCCACGCCCAGCGCTTCGAGGGAAAGCTGGCTTGATGCCACGGCGCCGCTGATGAGGTGGGCAAGCCTGAGGCGGGCATCACCAGCCAGAGCGGTTTCATGTGCGCCACCAATCCCAAAAATATAGGCCGGCCGTTGAAGTCGATCCGCTGGCGCACACTCGAAAGCGGCACCTGCAAGCGCACCGGCTTCGGCATCCCCCGAGGCATCGATGAGCGAGTTCACTTCGACATCAAAGACATGACCTCGCGACTGAAGACGCGCGGCTTGGATTTTACCTGAACCTGAGTCGAGGCCTGTGAGGTCTGTGTGGAGAAGAACGGTGAGGTTTGGAGTGCGTCGGGTGATGTCATCCGCCACGGCGGCGAGGGCGGCGGGTTGATGCGGGAGGACATCGAGTTTTCCCATTCGCACCGGCCCTGAAGCACCTCCTGCTCTGATGACACTCTCGGCTAACTCGCGGGGAAATCCCTCATTGGCGTAGGCCAAAGGCTGGGCGTCGTCATTTCGCAGCAGGTAAAGGCCGCAGAGCGTGTGCACGAGGGCGTTAGAAGCCATGCCACCAAGGGCGTTTCGGCGTTCCACGAGCAGCGTCCTTGCCCCGGCGCGTGCAGCTGACACGGCGGCAGCGATTCCTGCCGTGCCTCCGCCCACGACCAAAATGTCGATTTTTTCCGGGGAACTCACAGCACGGAATTACTCGGCCGGAATGAGGGCGGCGATTTTTTGCACTGTGGAGAAATTCTCACGGTTCACTTGAGACACAGGTAGGCGGCATCCGAAGGCGGTTTCGACATGGATGAGGAGACGCATGATCGCCATGGAGTCCAGGCCGGCTTCAAAGAGGTCGTCGGTGCATTTGAAATCCGGCTCGATCTCGAGAATATCGGAGGAAAGGATTCTAAGAAGCTTGGCCTCTTTTTTTGCGATGGCGTCTGGTGTTTCAGCCATGGGCGCAGGGTTTAGAGAATGCCCAGCCGCTGGCAGATTTCGCGCGTGGCGGTGGATTGGTTGAGCGTGTAGAGATGGATGCCGGCAACGCCTTGGTCGAGAAGGTCGGCGCATTGCTCGGTGGCGTAGTGGAGTCCGATCTGGCGGAAGGCCTCACTCGAGTCGCCAGCGCGTTGCAAGGCCTTGAGAAGCCGTCCAGGAAAACGGGCGCCGCCTGCGAGTTCGGCCATTCGACGCATCGAGGATTGGCTGGTCACGGGCATGATGCCGGCAATGATCGGCACATTAATACCTGCCAGCGCGCACCGCTCACGAAAGTCGTAGAAGTCGTGGTTATCGAAAAAAAGTTGGGTGCAGATGTAATCCGCTCCTGCGTCTACTTTCGCTTTGAGGTAGTCCATCTCCAACAGGCGATTGGGCGTGGCAGGGTGGCCTTCTGGAAACCCAGCCACACCGATGCCGAAGCCGCGCGCATCGGGATGTCCGCTGAAACTTTTGACGAAACTCACAAGATCCACAGCCTGCGGAAATGTATCCCCCGCATGGTTGTAGTCGGGTTTGTCGCGCGGGGGATCGCCTCGGAGGGCGAGAATGTTGCTCACTCCTGCAGCGGCATAGCGCTCGAGGATGGCTGTGATCTCTTCGCGGGTATGTCCAACGCAAGTCAAGTGCGGCACCGGGTCCAGCGTTGTGGTGGTCTTCAGGCGCAAAACCAGATCGTGCGTGAGTTCACGAGTCGATCCGCCTGCGCCATAGGTCACACTGACGAAGTTCGGATGGATTTTTTCCAGCTCGCGGATTGTGTCGTAGAGAGCATGCTGCGCCTCGGTGGTCTTCGGCGGGAAAAACTCGAACGATACGGTCGGTTTTCCGGGTTTGAGAATGTCGAGGATGTGCATATGCCGGAGTTTTAAGTTTTAGGGATTAAGTCTTAAGATGCACGACTCGGAATGAGGGTGTAATTACCAGCCGAGGACTTTTGCAAAGATGAGCGGGGCAACGATCGTGGCATCAGACTCAATTATGTATTTTGGCGTGTTTTCCCCAAGCTTGCCCCAAGTAATTTTTTCATTTGGAACTGCACCGGAATAACTTCCATAACTCGTTGTGGAATCGCTAATCTGGCAGAAGTAACCCCACAACGGCACATCGGTGCGGCGTAGGTCCTGGTGGAGCATCGGAACCACGCAGATCGGGAAGTCGCCTGCGATACCGCCGCCTATTTGGAAAAAGCCGATGGGCGTTTTGTGGCTAGTCGGCGCATACCATTCAGCCAGCGACATCATGTATTCGATGCCAGAGCGGACCGTGTGAACATTTTTCACATCCCCTTCGATGCAATGACCGGCATACATGTTTCCGAGAGTGGAATCCTCCCAACCAGGAACAAACATAGGGAGGTTTTTCTCCTTGGCGGCGATCATCCAGCTATTCTTGGGGTCGATCTGGAAGCTCTTTTGGAGTTCGGGTGAATCAAGAATCCGCCAGAAGAACTCATGAGGGAATAGACGCTCCCCTTTGGCATCGGCGGCCATCCATTCTTTGAGAATCACATCCTCGATCCGGCGCATGGCCTCCATCTCAGGAATACAGGTGTCGGTAACGCGATTCATGTGGCGGGCGAGAAGTGCCTGCTCATCAGCCGGTGTGAGGTCGCGATAGTTCGGAATACGCTCGTAGAAATCGTGAGCCACTAGATTGAAGATATCCTCCTCAAGATTAGCTCCTGTGCAAACGATGCCGTGGACTTTTCCCTGACGAATCATCTCGGCGAGGGAAATGCCCAACTCCGCCGTGCTCATGGCGCCGGCAAGTGTCATGAGCATGATACCGCCCTGGTCGAGATGGCGCGTGTAGGCTTCAGCGGCATCTTTGAGAGCAGCGGCATTGAAGTGGCGATAGTGAAGGTCGATGAATTGCGAAACGGGGCCTTGTGACATGGTGGTTAAATTGAATGGTTGGCGCGGATTTTTAGCAGGTTGGGCAGCAAGTGCAAAGTGTGTTCAGCGCTCTGAAATTCCATCTGCTGAGAGGTTGTTCACATGCTTTAATAATAAAGAAATTATTTTTCAGGAAACTTCTTCTTCTTAATGCTGTGAACAACCGCGAAGAAGTGTGTTCCTCAGGCTCCCAGTGGGTGTTCCACGCGTTTTTGACTTTGTGAAGAAGCTGTGAGTGAAAAATAATGGCTCTGAAAAACTCTGGATTTTCGGCGAGTTGTTAAACTTTGCTGGCATAGATTCACAAGTTGTTCACACACTGTTGACACTTTGGGAAATGTCCATGAGGCGTTCATTTTGAGAAAAATCTTTGGGCGATTGGCATGCGCCGTCCCATGCCGAATGCGCGGCTTGTGATTTTGAGACCGGGAGCGGCTTGTTCGCGTTTGTATTCGTTGAAGTCCACTTTGCGCGTCACCCAGCGCACGGTTTCAGCATCGAAGCCAGCGGCCACGATTTCGCCCACACCGCGATTTTCTTCCACATAGAGTTTAAGAATAGCATCGAGGACATCGTAAGGCGGCAGCGTATCCTGGTCTTTCTGATCGGGACGGAGTTCCGCGCTTGGCGGTTTGTCGATCGTGCGGCGAGGTATGATTTCCCTGTCGCGATTCAGATGCTCGGCCAGTTTGTAAACAAGAGTCTTTGGCACATCCGATATGGCAGCGAGTCCGCCAGCCATATCCCCGTAGAGTGTGCAATAACCCACGGCGAGTTCACTTTTATTGCCAGTCGTGAGCAGAAGATGGCCGAATTTGTTTGAGAGAGACATCAGCGTGAGCCCGCGAAGACGCGCTTGCATGTTTTCTTCCGTGGCATCCTCCGGTCGGTCGCCAAAGACTGGACGCATCTGGTTTTTAAAAACTTCGAAGCTTTCGCCGATCGGGATTTTGAAGCACTCGATGCCAAGATTCTTGGCAAGGGTCAGCGCATCTTCCACGCTATGCGAGGAGGAAAAGGGCGACGGCATCGCGACACCGGTCACCTTATTTGCTCCCAAAGCTTCTACTGCGAGGCAGGCTACAACTGCGCTGTCTATGCCACCGCTCAATCCCAGCACAGCCGACTTGAAGCCGCATTTGGATGCATAATCTCGAACGCCGAGGACCAAGGCGCGGCGCAAATCCTCAAGGTCGCTGGATTCCTTTTCAACCAATCGATCGCATGCGATTTGAGTGGATTCTTCAAAGCCGGGAAGCCGTGTTTGGATTTCCCCATCCGCGTCAACTGCGAGCGAATGACCATCGAACACCAGTTCATCGTTTCCACCGATGGCGTTACAGTAATAAAAAGGAACACCATGTCGGAGGGCCTGATTTTTAATCATTTCTTCCCGGCGCTGTGGCTTCCCGAGCTGGAAAGGCGATGCGCTCAGATTCAGAATCGCCGTGGCTCCAGCGGCACAGAGGGTTTCCACCGGATCACACGAATACAATGGGCGCGGTAGATAATCCGAGGTCCAGATATCCTCGCAAATCGTAATACCGAAAATCGTGCCACGAATTTCGACCGGCGCCGGTTTTTGACAGGGTTCAAAATACCGCGACTCGTTGAAGACATCATAGGTCGGCAGGAGTGTCTTATGAACCCAGCGAATCGCGCATCCGCGCTCCAGAACAGCTGCCGCATTGAAAAATGGCCGTCCCGATGAAGTGGGGTTCTTTTGCACACAGCCAACAATCCATGCCGCTGAGCCCACTTCGCGGTGGATTTCCTCGAGAGCCGCCAAGCTCATCGGCACAAAGTCGGACTGAAAAAGTAAATCCTGCGGCGGGTAGCCAGTGAGGACCAATTCCGGCGTGAGAATGACATCCGCACCTTGAGCCTCCAGCGATCGGCATGCCTCCACAATCCGGCGGGAATTCCCCGCCAAATCGCCCACCGTCGAGTTAATCTGAGCCAAACCGATTTTCATAAAATTACCAGAATCCCCATTGCCTCGTTGTCATAATGTAAAGGCCGAGACCGAGGTTTGTCACCCCGTGTGCGAGCACGCAGGCGCCGAGACTGCCCGTCCGCACAGCCACGAAATTGTAAATCACTCCGCAGAGCAAGGCCGCCGGCCAATCCGCCATGCCGTGGACCAACATAAAACAAACCGCCACTGCGGCGAAGGATTTCCATTGAAATGCACCCACCGGCAGTGAGGTGAAATCCTCTCGAATCAGATACCGCATCAAAAACCCACGCCAAAAAATTTCCTCCACCAAAGGAACAATGATCACCAACCGCGCAAACCGCGCGGCGACAGTCATCCAGTAAAGCGCGGAACCCTCGCCAAACACCGAGGGATCAAACCCATCCACCCTCGCGCCCGCTCCCAGAAAAGCCTGTGGAGCGATCCAGAGAGCCAGCACCACCACCCCGGCAGCCAGCGCCAGACCAGTTCCTCCGCGTTTCCCGAAGTCATATTGACGCCAGTAAAAAACCAGCACCGCTCCGCAGAGCGCTGTCTGAAGCGGATAAACCCAATACTCCGGACTCCGCAACCAGAGTGAATCGGCAGCGGGATTTTTGACGAGAGACACCAACATCAACCCGCCCATGAAAACGAAAAACGGCGTCATATAAGCCGCCAGCGGCGAGCGGATGAAAGAGGGCGAAGACATCGGGCGATATCCAATCACACTCCCGTGTCCATTTTAAGATCAACTTTCAGCCAGTGACGAGATCGAGCCAGTCGGGGTTTGATTCTGCATGCGACCGGATTTCCTCAAGGATATGAGGCAAGGTGGTGGTGGGTTCCCATCCCCAAGCTTCGCGGGCGAGGGCTGGGTCGAGGATGGCCCACGGAATGTCGAAGGGGCGGCTGGATTGGTCGCTGGAAATGTGATTCGGGTCGTTGATGGCGAGAGCGGGGCCGATTTTATCCGCGCACCATGCGGAGAGTTCTCGCAAGGACATGGAGTTTTCGTGACCGCCGGCGAGGTTGACGGTGCGGGGTTTTTCCGCGCCACGGAAATCAATCTGCTTGAGGAGGAGCGGGGCGATATCCCTCGGATGTAGGCAGTCGCGGACTTGGAATCCCGAGCCGCCGAAGCCGATGTATTTCAGCGGACGCCCAGCGCGCCAAGAGTGGATCCAAAATGAGAAAATGCCTTGGTCGGCTTTGCCGAATTGACCTGCGCCCGCGAGGACGCCGCAGCGATTGATCCAGACGGGGAAGCCGTAGGCGTCGCCGTATTCGAGTGCGAGCCATTCGGAGCAGAGCTTCGTGCTGCCGTAGAGGCTGACCGGTGGCGCTGTGGAAAACCGCTCGGTGATTCCGCTGCGCGACCAGCCTGGGCCGGATGCGGTGGATGGCAACTCAAAGCGGGCCGGAGTTTTTTCCATCGGCAATCCTGCCAGCGCGGCGATCGAATAGACGCGACTTGTCGAGAGTAGCGTGAACCCCGCTTTCCATGTTTTGCAGAGTTCCAGGAGATTCACGGTGCCGTAAAGATTCTGGTCCACCAGATCGCGGCTCGAGGAACCATCCACCCCGGCAAGCACACTGGGATTCGCCGCGCAGTCGATGATCCAATCCACTGCCGGAAGGCTTTCAAGCAAAGTCCGGTCGCGCACATCGCCGATGCGGATATCGCAGCCCAGAGCACGGAGCGGCTCCAGATTCGTCTCGCTGCCTTTACGGGAGAGATTGTCGAGGCCGAGGATTTCGAGGCCCGACCGATGCTCGAGCAGAGTGCGTGTGATCACAGATCCGGCGAAGCCGCAAATGCCGGTGAGGAAGAGTTTCATGTGATGATGGGCTTTTTAGCGGCTCTGCAGGCTCTCGTTCAAGGTATCAAGAGGCAAGAATTTCGTTTTTCCGGATTTGTGATCCCGTATCGCCTCCATAGCTAAAGGATTCGACATGATTTCCATCGTCTCCAGCATCGCCTCGAATCTTTCCGGAGAAAGAAGGTAGCCGACCGTCTTGTCCCGGCGGGTTATGATAACTGTCTGCTCCTCTGCTTCGCGCAGAATGCGTGGAAGGCTCACCTGTGCTTCTTCGACGGAATACTCGTTTTTCATGCAAATTTACAGAAGTCTCTCAACATACAGGTATTGGGCCTGAAGGTCGGTAGGAGCCAGGCTTTCTTTGAATTGTGGAATTTCCAATTCCATCTCCCCAGCTTCGGAATCTCCTAAAACATCGAGCAAGTTTCCTTCAATCAATACTGGCGAGGCAACGGGATTTTGCTTTTCCACATCCGGGCGGTATTTGCTCATGGGGAGGATGTTACCCGCGTGTCTTCCAGGCTTCGACGATTTGGCGGATGGTTTCGGTGAGGCTGATGGTGATGTCCCACGCCGAGTAGTGGGATTTCATTTTCCGGAGGTCGCTGTAGTAGCAGATGTGGTCGCCGATGCGGTTTTGGTCCACATAGGTGAAGGCTTGTTTCTTTCCGGTGAAGGATTCTGCGATTTGGAAGGCTTCGAGAATGGAGCAGGAATTTTGTTTTCCGCCGCCGAGATTGTAGACCTCCGCGATGCGGGGGGCTTTGCAGAATTCCCACATGAAGCGGGCCACATCCTCGCTGTGGATGTTGTCGCGCACCTGCTTGCCTTTGTAGCCGAAAACCTTGTATTCGCGGCCTTCGAGATTGCATTTCACGAGGTAGCTGAGGAATCCGTGGAGTTCCACGCCGGAGTGGTTCGGGCCAGTGAGGCAGCCCCCACGCAGACAGCAGGTGGGCATGTCGAAATAGCGTCCGTATTCCTGCACCATGACATCCGCCGCGACTTTGGATGCGCCGAAGAGGGAGTGTTTCGATTGGTCGATCGAAAAGGATTCGGTGATGCCGTGTTCATAGGTGGGATCGTCGTAATCCCAGCGCGTGTCGAGTTCGCGGAGCGGGATGGTATTTGGCCGATCGCCGTAAACTTTGTTCGTGGACATGTGGACGAACGGCGACTGGGGACAGGCTTGCCGGGCGGCTTCGAGGAGGTTCAGTGTGCCGACGGCGTTGGTGTCGAAGTCGTCAAAAGGAATCGCCGCCGCGCGATCGTGCGAAGGCTGTGCGGCGGTGTGGATGATGATGTCGGGTTTAACTTTTGCAACGAGGTCGAGAACGCCCTGCCGGTCTCGGATGTCGAGTTCGTGGTGGGTGAAGCCGGGGATGAGATCGGCGAGGCGTTTTTGGTTCCAGCGCGTGTCGCCTTGGGGTCCAAAAAATGCCGCACGTTGGTTGTTGTCCACCCCGTAGATGGAACAGCCCTGTCGGGCAAAAAAAATCGAGACTTCGGAACCGATGAGGCCAGAGGAGCCAGTAACGAGGGTTTTCATGGAGGAATTATTGGATGGCGCGGTTCAGGGCGCTGATGATGGCGTGGATGGAAGCGAGTTCGATGTTGGTGTCGCTGCCGACGCCGAAGTAGGAGCGGGCGGCGGCGGTTTTGATTTCGATGTAGCTCACGGCGCGGGCATCGGCTCCGGCGCCGAGCGAGTGCTCGGAGTAGCTTTGGATTTCGAAAGGCGGGATGTTCGTTTGGCCGAGGGCGTGGACGAATGCGGCGATCGGGCCATTGCCGGAACCGCGGACTGTGACGGGTTGCCCTTGGAGGACGATGTCGGCTTCGATGGTGACCTGCTCGCCGCGCTCGATGGCGCGAAACTCGCGCAGGCTCACTGCGCCTTCACGCAGGACATAGGTTTTCAGGAAAAGCCCGTGGATTTCCTCGGCTTCGAGTTCGGTGCCTTTTTCGTCCGAGACGGCATTGACGATGCGGCCGAGTTCTTTTTGGAGAGACTTGGGAAGCTGGTAGCCGAATTCCGTTTCGAGGATGTAAGCGACGCCGCCTTTGCCGGACTGGGAATTGATGCGGATGATCGCTTTGTAGCTGCGGCCGATATCGGCGGGGTCGATCGGAATGTAGAGAGTATCCCACGGCTTGCCTTCGGCTTGGAGGGCCCATGATTTTTTGATGGCATCCTGATGCGAACCGCTGAAGGCCGTGAAAGCGAGGTCGCCGGCGTAGGGGTGGCGGGGATGAACCTCCATACGGGTGCAACGCTCGTAAACATCGCGGATCGCGTTGAGCCGGCTGAGGTCGAGGTGGGGATGAATGCCGTGTGTGTAGAGATTCAGTGCGACCGTGACGATATCGAGGTTGCCGGTGCGCTCACCGACTCCGAAGAGCGTGCCCTCTACGCGATCGGCTCCTGCGAGGAGTCCCAACTCGGTGGCGGCGGTGCCGGTGCCGCGGTCGTTGTGCGTGTGAAGCGAGAGCGTAGTGAGATCGCGGCGGGTCAGGTGGCGGGACATCCACTCGATCTGATCGGCGTGGATATTTGGCGTCGCGTATTCGACCGTGGCCGGGAGATTGAGAATGATTTTGTTTTCGGAAGTCGGCTGCCAGACATCAGTCACGGCCTCACAAATCTGGAGCGCGAAATCGAGTTCCGTGCTCGTGAAGCTCTCGGGCGAGTATTCCAAACGAATGCGCGAGCCTTCAGCCACCAGTGGCTGCATTTTCTCCTTTAAAAACAAAACCGCATGCGTGGCGATGGAGACGATCTGCTCTCGGGTCGAGTTGAAGACATACTCGCGCTGCTTCGGCGAGGTCGAGTTGTAGAGGTGAAAAATAATGCTGCGCGCGCCGCGCAAGGCCTCGAGCGAGCGCACGATGAGGTCTTCCCGGCACTGGCAGAGGATTTGAATCGAGACATCCTGCGGAATCAGGTTCTCCTCGATGAGGCGGCGGCAGAAATCGAATTCGATCTGTGAGGCGGAGGGGAAACCAATTTCGATTTCCTTGAAGCCAATGCCGACGAGCATGGCAAAATACTCGAGCTTTTCTTCCACGCTCATCGGTTGTGCGAGCGCTTGATTGCCGTCGCGGAGATCAACGCTGCACCAAATGGGAGCGGAGGTCAGAGCGCGGCTTGGCCACTGACGATCGGGAAGATCGACTTGTGGAAAGGGCCGGTATTTGGTGACAGGCGGCGGTTGCATGGAGTGCGTAAGGGTAGCACCGCAAAAGCCGCCGCGCCAAGTTTTCAAAAGGGCTACCCGACAATATCCACCACCACTGCAGTGGTATTGTCGCGGCCGGAGGCGGCTATCGCCTCGTGAATGAGAACCGGAGCAGCCTCCCGGGGTGTGTTGCGCAGGATATCCTCTATTCGGCTGTCGAAGAGGCCATCGGTCACGCCATCCGTGCAGAGCAGAAACCGGTCGCCAGGCTCGAGTCCCACGGCGCCTGTCTGGGGTTCGATCTGTTGCGGGTCCGCGCCGAGGACTTTTTGGAGGACATTTCGCTGAGGGTGGCATTTTGCTTCGCGCTCGTTGATTTGGCCGTTTCGATAAAGCCAGCCGACATAGGTGTCGTCGTTGGTGATCTGTTTCATGCCGCCCGACGCCGGGAGGAAGTAAATACGGCTGTCGCCGATATGAGCGAAATACATCCATCCCGGAGTGAACCAGCATAGACTCAGCGTGGCTCCCATGCCACGACACTCCTCGTAGCAGGAGCCGAGATACAGCAGCGCGCGGTGGATTTCGACGAAGACTTCCTGAAGCACATCGCGAAATCCGCTGGAAATGCCCGAAGCGCCCTGTGCGAAGACCGATGGCAGAAGCTTGGTAATTTTTTCCACGGCAATCTTGCTCGCGAACTCCCCGGCCTTTGCGCCGCCCATCCCATCGCTTACGGCAAATACGAAGTCGGATTTGGCGACATCCGCCTCGCCTATCTTTCCGAGCCATTGAGCCCCGTGCGCATCGACGAGCAGGCCGAGGAAAGAATCCTCATTGTTTTTACGCACCTTCCCGCAGTCCGTGTGGCCGGACCACGTGAGGCCTTTGATCGAGGTGGGATTGTCGCTCATTCCTCAGGCTCCAAGATTGTAGCGAACTCGAAATCGATGAGGCAAAATCTTCCGTCGGACTGGCGGTAGGTGACATTCCGTATGTCGGCGTCGTCGTGACGCACGCCGTAGGGTTCGAGTTCGGCGAACAACTCGCGGCAGCGGGTGTCGTCCAGATGGTCAACGCGCGTGCCGCAATTGGTCGTTACTATTCTCAGCTCTTCGGCATCGCTTTCCACGAGCCGTGGAACAAACGGGCAGGCGCGCTTTTCGAGGTAGCGAAGCACTTTGACTTCATTCGCAAATCGCTCATCGGCCTTGGGCCCGCGAAATTGTTTATAGACCTTGCCATCGTAGCCGATACGCACGGTGGCGCGGAGTGTGTCTTTGACCTGTTGCATGAATATCCAGTGGGGATGCGAGTTCGATCCGGCTAGCAAATTGGCACATTCCTGTCGAAACCCCGAGCCTTTTCCGAAAAGGCCAGAGTCCGGGCGGTCGCAGGATTTTTCTTGAGACGGAGGGCGGCAACGGGGATTACCTTTGCGCGTGACTCTTTACCTCATCGCCGCCCTTCAAGCCTATCTGCTTGGATCGATTCCATGGGGATTCCTTGCCGGGCGGATGCAAGGCATCGATCTGCGCACGCAAGGCAGCGGCAGCACCGGCGCGACAAATGCGTTGCGCATCCTTGGAAAAAAGTGGGGCTACACCGTGTTTGCGCTGGATGCCTTGAAAGGCTGGCTCGCTGTGATGGTTGGGTTCCTGATCGCCTTGAAAGCGTATGGGGCGCCGCAATCCGTGGTGAGCACTGCCGGCGTCGTGGGAGCCATCTTTGCGATGGTCGGGCACACCTATCCGATCTGGCTGCGGTTCCAAGGCGGAAAGGGCATTGCCACGGCCGCTGGCATCATGCTGGCGCTGTTTCCCCCGCCGGTTTTCGCCTTTGGACTTTTTGTGTGGCTTACACTTTTCTACACGACGCGCTATGTCTCGGTCGCGTCGCTTGGAGCCGCCGTCGCGCTGCCCACGGGAGCTGCCGCCATGTGGGCGCTTGGGCAGGGAGATGCTTTGCGCACGAGCATCGCCGGCATCATGTGCCTGCTCGCTATCTGGCGCCACAAATCGAATATCTCACGCCTCCTGTCTGGAACGGAAAAGCGGTTCGAAAAGAAACCCCGCCCCTCCGCCTGAACCATGTTTAAAAAAATCAGCATCATCGGCGGCGGCAGCTGGGGCACGGCACTCGCGCTCCTCATCTCCGAGCACGGCATGCCTGTGACGATCTGGGCGCACAACCCCGCCGTGGCAGAGGAAATCAACGCCCGTCACGCGAACTCCCACTACCTGCCTGGTATCAACCTCCCGGAAAACATCCACGCCACATCGCAACTGGATGCCCTCGCCGGCTCCGATCTCATCGTGGTTGTCGTTCCTTCAAAAGTGATGAGGGAAACCGCCCAGTCCCTCGCGGCCTTGAATCTGCCAGCGGGCACAGCGGTTGTTTCCTGCACGAAGGGCATTGAATCCGGAACCGGTCTTCTCATGAGCCAGGTTCTCGGAGAATTCCTTCCCCAATGCCGCTTGGCAGTGCTCTCCGGCCCGAACCTCGCTCCGGAAATCGCCCGCCAAATTCCCGCAGCCAGCGTGATCGGATCCGCGCACGCCGATTTACTGGAGCCACTGCAGCGTGTTTTTTCGTCCAAGGCATTCCGCGCTTATACGAGTGATGACATCACTGGCATCCAACTCGGCGGCGCGTTGAAAAACATTTACGCCATTGCCGCCGGCGTGTGCGACGGCTTTGGCATGGGCGACAACGCCAAGGCGGCGCTTGTGACCCGCTCGCTTGCCGAGATGACCCGCCTTGGCATCGCCATGGGTGGTCGCCGCGAAACTTTCTTCGGCCTCAGCGGAGCGGGCGATCTCATGGTCACCTGCTTCAGCAAACAAAGCAGGAACCGCCAGTTCGGCGAGCGGCTCGGGCGCGGGGAAAAGCCGGCCGAGATCATAGCATCGCTCAAAACTGTAGCCGAAGGCGTGCCGACGGCGTTGAGCGCGTCCGAGTGTGCGAAGCGGCTCGGCATCGACGCCCCGATCACGGCCGAGGTTTACGCCGTTCTCCACGAGGGCAAGCCGCCGCGTGAATCCATGTCCTGCCTGCTCGGGCGTCCACCGAAGCCGGAGAGCGAGCATTCAAGCACACGCGGCTGATGAAAATCGGCTTCGTTCGCCGCGGGCACTCGAGCACTGGAGGAGCAGAAGCCTACCTCATCCGACTCGCCTCCGAGCTCCGCCGCCGGGGCGAGGAGACCACGCTCATCACCACCTCCGATTGGCCCGCCGAACGCTGGCCGTTTGGAGATATCCAACGCCTAAGCGGTAAATCGCCCCGCGAATTCGCCGCCGCTTTTCGAAGTGCCCGCACGGGCTGCGATATCCATTTCAGCATGGAGCGCGTTCCCGGTTGCGACGTCTACCGGGCGGGCGATGGCGTGCACGCAGCCTGGCTTGCGCGTCGCGACGCGTTCGAGCCTTTTTGGAAAAAGGCTACCCGCTGGCTGAATCGCAAGCACGGCGAGATTTTGGAACTGGAGCGTCGTGTTTTCGATCCCGCAAACACCCGCCTCGTCATTGCGAACTCGCAGATGATCCGCGATGAAATCCTTTCGCGCTTTTCCTTCCCGCAAGATCGCGTGCGTGTCGTTTACAATGGCATTCAGCCCTTCGCCAGCCTTCCGCCGCGAGATGAAGCGCGCCGCCGTTTCGGCATCGAACCCGACACCTTCTGTATTCTTTTCCTTGGCACCGGCTGGGAACGGAAAGGCCTTTCAACCGCCATCAAAGCGATGGAAATGGTCGATAACGCCACGCTACTCGTGGCGGGTCGTGGACCGGCGGATTTTTATCGCGGCACAAACGCCCGCTTTCTAGGCCCCGTTTCGGATATCGCCGCACTCTTTGCGGCAGCGGATGTCCTGACGCTACCGACTTGGTATGATCCCTTCTCGAACGCATGCCTCGAGGCCCTCGCTGCCGGGCTGCCGGTGATCACCACCACGGCGAACGGCTTTTCCGAAATTCTCACCCCCGGCATCCATGGCAGCATCGTCCCACCGGGGGATGCCCTCGCGCTGGCCGAAGCGATTGAGTCTTGGCGCGATGCGCACCGCCGAGCCGAGGCGCGTCCAGCCTGCCTCAGGCTTGCCGAGGCTTTTTCCATCGAGCGCAATGCAGCCGAGACGCTGGCACTTTTAAATACGCTGCACGGACACTGAATTTCTCTTCATTCTTGCAGGCGCCCCGCTTGTCTTTCTGCATGGAGAAACGTTCCAGGGGTGAGCACGCGGAGATCGTAGACCGACTGGTCAAGGAGGGAGCCAAAATCTCTGCGATCGAGCGTAAGAAGCACATCGGCGCACGCGAGCGCGGTGCAAAGGACTGGTTTGTCCTTGGTGACATGGAAAAGAAGAGGCCAATCAAAAGACAGTTCGTCATCCTCGACCACGAGTTGGTTTCTGAGGTCAAGCCAGACGCGGGTTGCGGAAAGAGGCAAATCCGCCAGATTCTCGCGCATCTCCCGGAGCACCCACTGGGAAATAACTAACTCCCATCCCTGCGCGGCTGCCAGTTCGAAGATCAGTCGCGATGCCCCTGTTTTAGAGAGGCAGGCGGCGAGAGCCACGCAGCTGTCGACAAAGATTCTCAAAGGCCTTTCCGAAAACGTTCACCGTCGGCTTCGTCCTCGGCGAGCATGGAAGAAAGTTCCTCTTGGGAGTAAAGGCGAGGTTGCGCTTGTGCGCGGTCTTTTCGCAACCTGATTGCAAGGAAACGCAAAAGCCCCTCTTTTTGTTCAATAGGCAGAAGGTCGGCTGCCGTCTCGATTTCTTGAACTGTGGACATACTTAAAAAATAGCTTTGCCTTTTTTGTCTTCAAGCACGCCTTTGTCTCAACCGGATTTTTTCTAAGGACAAATTGTCGGCAGGGACGTCAGTATTTCGGAGCCATGAGGGATTTGATTCCTTGCAGCGTGTGAGTTGTGGGATTTTCATGGCGCCCATGGAGACTCTCAACAAACTCACGGAACAGGTGGCATCATTGGTCTGGGGGCCATGGCTCATCGCTCTTCTCTTTGGCACACATCTTTTCCTGACTATCCGCACGGGATTCATGCAGCGACATCTCGGCCATGCCATCAAGTTGTCTGTGACGAAGGATGCGGGCTCGCCGGGGGATATCAGCCAATTTGGCGCGCTGGTCACTGCGCTGGCGGCGACGATTGGCACGGGGAACATCTACGGCGTGGCGGGGGCGGTGCTTATGGGTGGGCCTGGCGCGGTGCTTTGGATGTGGCTTACGGGCGTTTTTGGTATCGCCACCAAGTATGCGGAGGCCTTGCTCGCGGTGAAATACCGTGTCACCAACGATCGCGGTCAGATGTCCGGCGGCCCAATGTATGTGTTGGAAAAAGGCCTCAATGCACGCTGGGCGGGGGTTTTGTTTGCGATCTTCACGGCCATCGCTGCGTTCGGCATCGGCAACATGGTTCAATCAAACGCCATTGCGGACATGATCGTCGCCAAAAAGGAACTTCTCCCGTTTGCGGTTTCGGACATGAATTTGAAAATAGGCGTCGGCATTTTGCTTACCGCCATTACAGCCGCCGTCATCCTTGGCGGCATTAGTTCGATTTCAAATTTCTGCACAATTCTCGTCCCGTTCATGGCGGGATTTTACATTCTCGGGTGCCTGATCATGCTCGGCTTGAACTGGGACAAGCTCGGCGGCGCGCTGCATCTCATCGTCACGAGCGCGTTCACTGGCCAGGCGGCTGTGGGAGGATTCGTCGGTGCGGGCATCGCCGAGGCCATGCGCTATGGAATAGCCCGTGGGCTTTTCTCGAACGAATCCGGACTCGGCAGCGCGCCGATCGTCGCCGCCGCCGCGCGCACCCGCGATCCCGTGCGACAGGCACTCGTCTCCAGCACCGGCACATTCTGGGACACAGTCGTCGTCTGCGCTCTCACCGGCCTCGTCATTGTTTCTTCCGGAGATTGGCAGACCGGCGGTCTTACCAAAGCCACCCTGTGCGATGCTGCTTTCCACAAGGTCGGAATATTGGGCGACATCATTCTTGTTGGCGGTCTGTTGACCTTTGTTTTCTCAACAATTCTCGGCTGGTCCTACTATGGCGAGAAGGCGGTGGAATACCTCGCCGGAGTGAAAGCCATTATGCCCTACCGCTGGCTGTGGGTCGCGGCCGTTTTCGTAGGCTGTGTCTGGAAAAGTGACGCCGTGTGGAATTTCTCGGACATAATGAACGGCCTCATGGCGATTCCTAACCTCGTTGCACTGCTCTTGTTGAGCGGTGTGATCGCGGCAGAATCCAAGCGCTACTTTTCAAACCGTAAATCCGACTGAAAGCCATGCCCCAAAAAGCAGACCCCACCGAGACTAAAATCCGCGCCAGCTTCGCATCCCTCGCCAAAAAGTGGCTTGAGGAATCCTGCGAACTTTTTCCCGAGCAGGCCAGCAAGCTTGGGTTTCACGAGTATGATTCCCTGTTGAGCCGTAACACGCCAGAGACTCACCGAAAACATATCGCCCTTCTTGAGCGGACACTTGCTGCGGCGGAGGCCTTGCCCGAAGCAGCTTTTTATGGCGACGACTGGCTCGACCGGCGGGGGCTTCTGGCGAGACTTCGCACGGATTTGCTTTCCGAACGCGATCTCCTCCGCTGGCGCACAAATCCCCAGACGCACTCGAACTCCGCGATCGATGCGATTTTCGAACTCGTCGTGAGGAACTCCGGCAAATTAAGCCAAGCCCTCCCTGCCATCGAATCCCGGTTGAAAAAAATCCCCGCCTACCTGCGGGCCGGTTTGGAATGTGTGGAATTACCCGATCCGCTTTGGACCTCGCTCGGGGTCCAATCCTGCGCTGGAGCAGTGGAATTTCTGCACGGTTTGGAGCAGGAGTTGTGCGGCCTTTCCACCAAACCCAAGGCCCTCGCTTCGACTCTGAAAGCCGCCGCCAAGGCGTTCGAAGAATACGCCGCTGGCATCGCCCAGAAAAAGACCGGGCCGAAAGGGGGCTTTTCCATCGGGCGGGAGCGGTTCGAATTTCTAATCCGCGAGCAACTCGGTCTCGACCTCTCGCTTCCCGAGGCCCGCGCCCTCGGGGAGTATCAAATCCAGCGCCACGAATTCCTTCTCGAGCGCGCCGCCCGCCGTCACGGGCGAAAAACCGCCCGCGAGATCATTGACCGCGCCGCTGCCGGATGGACCCCCGAGCTTCCGCTGCTCGATATTTACCGCCAAGCCACAGCAGACATCAAAGCCCGCCTCGGGAAGCTCGGCCTCGTCACAGTTCCAAAGGGCGACACCCTGAAGGTTCTTTCTGTGCCACCTTTTCTGAAGCACCAATTTCCGACCGCCGCCTACAGCGCGCCGGAGCCGTTTTCACGCGACCAAACCGGCATCTTCTGGGTGAACGATCTGAGTCTGGACCAAGAGAATCCGGAAAAAAAACTCGCTGAAATCCGTCAGCACCATGGCTTGGAACTCACCACGGTTCACGAAGCCTATCCCGGGCATCACCTGCAATTTGTCGTTCAGTTCCAGCACGCCAGCCGCCTGCGCCGCCTTTTCGCGCACTCCATTTTCTACGAAGGCTGGACGATGTGGTGCGAGAAACTCGCCGTGGAGCATGGTCTTGTGGATATCCCTGGTGCCGAGCTGATCCAGCTCCACGATGCCCTTTGGCGCGCGCACCGCATCGTGATCGATTGCGGCTTGCACGACGGCACGCTCAGCCATGCGGCGGCCGCCAAGAGGCTCCAAAGCGGCGTGGGCTTCACCGCCGCTCGTGCAGCAGCCGATGTGAACTGGTATACCTCCAGTCCGACGGTTCCGATGAGCTATCTCCTCGGGCGCCTCGAAGTCGAAAAACTTCATCGCCACTTTGTTATGGATGTCGGCTGGCCGTTGAAGAAATTCAACGATTGGATGCTCTCGCATGGAGCCATCCCCTACAGCTGGATTCGTCGCGTCTGATATCAAATCCTCAGAACTTGCCACCTGCGAATCAGCGCGAGGCGTTTATCTCGAATGGGCATCCGCTGTAATAAGCAGCTAATTCGGATTTTGCGCAAATTTGGGATGAAACAAAATAGGCCCTCCAGTTCGGAGGGCCTTTTCAATGCTTATCGTGAGCGGAAGCTCAAATTATGCAGCTTTTGCTTGGTGCAACTCTTCGGTGCGAAGGAGCACGCGCTGACGCATGATCTTTCCAGAGGTGAATTTAACGATGGCGCGCGGAGGAATTTCCACTGTTTCCTGTGGCTTTTTAGGATTGCGACCGATGCGTTTTTTGGTGAGGCGGACTTCAAAAACACCAAAGTTGCGAAGTTCCACATTGTTTCCCGTGGCGAGCCCCTCGGTGATTCCTTCGAGTGTCAATTGAACCACGCTGAAAACCTCCTGTTGAGTGAGGCCGGTTTTTTCGCTGATTTGTTTGACAAGATTATTTTTGGTAAGGTTTGGCATAAGAGCCCGCTGTGATAGGTTTTTTTGAAAAAAAATGCAAGCTATTTGCTCGAAAAATGAAGTGCAATCTGCGCCATCGTCCGACAAATTTTATCCTCCCTGCGTCACCTAAAAACCGGCTTTAGCGGACAATCTGGGCCACTGCCAAGCCGAGCGTTGTGGCACCGAGACCGCTCGCAGCCGAGGCGACAAGGTAGAGCGCAAAAAAAGAAAACCGCCCGTCGCGAAGAAAGCGCTGCAGATCGACCGCCAGCGTGGAAAATGTGGTGAGTGATCCGCAGAAGCCCACGCCAATGGCGACATAGAAAATTTGTGGAATCATTTCTTGTGAACAAAGCCCGGCGATCAGGCCCAGAATAAGCGAACCAAGTGCGTTCACAAAAAGCGTCCCGAAAGGAAAATCTGCTTCGGATGCCAGCGCGCGGTTTGCGCTTGTGTGGACAAAGCCTCCGAGGTGATAGCGCACAAGCGCGCCGATGGAACCCAGCAAGGCAATGAGCAGAATTTCGATCATGGCCGGGCAGCCCGCTTTTCCACACCGAGCTTTGCGCCGGCCCAGACCACGGCGATGCCTAAAACAAAACTGACGGCAAAATAAATCGCCGCGTGCGCCAACGAGCCTGAGCGCATCATTTCGAGCATCTGGAGATTCACCGTGGAAAAAGTCGTGAACGCTCCGCAGAAGCCGATTCCCGCAAAGCAACGCAGCCACTCGGCATCCGCTCCGCCCGTTTCAGCTCGCGCCAGAATCCAGCCGAGAAAGAACGCGCCGGCTAGATTCACGGTCAATGTGCCCCAGGGGAATCCTACACTTGGATGGAGCAAACAAGTCGCTGCGAGGTCAACTCCATGTCGCGATAGCGCACCCAAGGCGCCGCCAATCGCAATCCATAGCGAGGGGTTTTGAGCGCCTTTTTTCACCCCTTGAAATCAGGCGAATTGCACCGATACGCCGGGGAGCCACGGCGAAAGGGAGAGCCCTGCATGAACTGTTAGGCAAAGAGCCTTAAGACGGCCTCGTGGGCCGAGTTCGCCTGTCCGGAGAGCGCCGTGGCGGCATCCGAGAGGACATATTTTTGGGAGCGAGCTATGGTTTCTTTTGCGGATTGGGCCGTTGAAATTTTTTCAGCTGCCATGTCGGGGCAGAGCTGGATTTTTGCGGTGGAAACCGAGATCTCGCGGAGCTTGGCTTGTTCCTTTTGATTTTCCTCGCGGGCGGCGAGAACGGCTTCTTGCAGCGAGGCTGAAGGGCTTTCCGCGCTCATGAGCGGCCGGTGGATGCACACCATATCTGCGATTTCCGAAGCCTGCACAAAGAGAGGCTGCTCTTCGCCGTCGTGAGTGAAAAGGTCGAAACCGTTGAATTTTTCGCCGCTGAGGGAGTCAAAAATATCCAGGAAATCCTGCTGCTCGGGGGCGTTCACAAACAGATTCTGGATTTGCCCGAGGGCGGAATCCTGCGTCTGGAGAAAGGAAAGGGATTCGTTGAGGCGTGCTTGAAAATACCCCGCTTCACGAATAGCGGCGGCGGATTTGCCGGAATTCGTCAGGTCGCAGGAATCGCCGAGCGATTCTTGATGGCGTGAGGTCAGGTTCGGCCGGTGCTCGGTGCGCCGGTCGTGGGCGTGCCTCTCCTGTAGTCCGCGTGCGGCAAATGCGGAAGAAGCGTTAGATTTGATGATGAACGACATATCCTTTGTCTTGTTTTGCGGATTCCGTTCCGCTTTCGGGCTCACGCGGGTTTGCGCCTGCCAAGGTAAAACATCGGCATTTCTCTTCCCGGATTTAGAAATAAATCCAGATGCCGCGAGAATATGTGCCTGGCCTCCCGAACGGGGAGCGCTCAGGGCGTCGGCGTGGGAGTAGGAGTCGGGGTGGGCGTGTAGCCGGGCACGCCTCGGTTGGCAAGAATCTGGCCTACCAAATCTAGCGCCGCTGCGCCGCCATAACCTTGATTGTTCGCTTGCTTGGTCAGTTTTGTGTTGTAAGTCGCGGTAGCTTTGCTGAAGCCAGCATAGCCGTATTCAAAGCTTGTAATCGTGGAGTTGGAAGTTGTGCCGTTTGTCGTGGTGGCATCAACTTGAGCACCACTGGCCAGAAAGTAGCCTTGGAGTTTTTTCGCAAGAATGGAGCGCTGCTCTCCACCGATATTGCTGTTCGACTCGATGGCACCAATGACCTGCAAGGAGGCATTGTCTGTGCCTGACGATGTTCCATACATAACAGCATGGTTGTAGCCAGAGTAATTGAGCATTGTTTCGTAACTGCCAGCTACCAGCCCAGCTGTCTGGTAGTAACGGAATGTATTTGGGTCTGTGAGGACGATTACGGATGAAAATGTGGAGGCAGAGAGATCGACTACGAGATATCCGCTGTCGAAGAATGTGTAATTCACACTGGGCCCGGTTTTGTCCAAGGCGAGGTCATAGATGAGAACTTGGGCTCGAGCGGAACCTGCTAATAAAGCGAGCGACGCAAGGAGGGAGCAAAATAGGCGCGTTTTCATGAAATAACCTTAGGCTTGGTTTGGGTGGAGCGTCAACTTTTTGCCATTGGTCTTTTCCTTTTGAAATGGAGGAGGCACTCGTCGCCGAGGGGCTCCATCTTTGCCAACCGGAACTCGAGCGGCTTCGGGAGAAAGTCGCCGGGCAGGCCGGTGAGCGTGGGTGCGGCGGCTCCTCCGAAGAGGACGGGCGCCAGCGTGAGGTGGATTTCATCGAGGAAGTCGGCGGCGGCGAGGGAGCGCAAGAGGGCTCCACCCCCTTCGCAGACGAGGGATTTCACCCCATACTCGGCTCGGAGCATTGCAAGGACGGCGGGGAGGGGAACGGTTGGGGATTCGTAAAGATGGAGGTCGCAGAGCGGCGCGAGGGTGGCGCGGAGTTTTTGCGGCATGCGCGTGGTGGAAAGGATGACGATTGGCGAGCCGGTGTGCTGGAAGACTTTCCATGCGGGATCGATTTTCCCGGCATTGCTGATGACAACGCGGAGCGGCTCGGGCGGCAGGTTTTTTGCGATGCGAGCTGCGCGGAGTTTTTCACTGGAGAGGCGCATCGACATGGTGTCGGCGGCCACTGTGCCGCGTCCCACGAGGATGGCATCGTGCTGTGCGCGGATTTCCCCGATGCGCGCCTTGTCGGCCGGTGAGGTGAACTGCGAGGGCGTGAGGTTTTTGGTGCTGATCTTGCCATCCGCCGTCATGGCGAAATGGGCGTGGATTTTCGGCCTCATGCCTCGGGTGCGCGGCCGGCTTCGATATTGTGCTCAACGCGTTTTTCGAGGTCGTCGACGGATTTTTCCATTTCAGCGAGGGAGGTGTGTTCAGTCGAGCGGTAGGCGAGGTAGATGGCGCCGCCGATCAGGCTCCAGAAGACCTGCATCATGAATCCGGAAAGCGAGACCAGTGTAGCGATTGGCTCGGGAGTTGCGTAAAGAGCGCCGAGGATTTTGATGAAGAGGCCCTCGCGAAGGCCCGCTCCTCCAACGCTGATTGGCAGCGCTGTGACGGTCGCCACGATCGGCATTACGCAATAAATACTCAGCAGGTTCAGCCCAGCGGCGAAGGCTTTGGCACCGAACCAGAATGTCGAGAACATGAGAATGTGTGCAGGAATAGACAGTAGGAATGCCAAGCCGACGGATTTTCCTGCCCGGGCATATTGGACGAATGCGCCGGCGGCCTCGGCGATCTTGTCGCGTGCGGGAAGCCAGTGCGGCAGTTTGGTGGCGAGGTCGAGACGCCCAGTGAGCCAAGCTACGAGGATGAAGCCGATCGAACCTCCAAGGATCACGGCTGCGGTGAAGACGCCGTAGCGGGTCACCTCATGCTTCATGAGATCGTCCCAACGCAGGATGATGACCACAGAGGAAACAAGTGCCAGCGCGAGCACGCCTACGACGCGGTCGATGAAAACACTCAGGAGCGCCCCGGCTTTTTTATCCGGAGCCTCGCGCATGATGAGAAAAATTTTGATGATGTCGCCGCCTGTTGACCCCAGCAGGAAGAGGTTGAAAAACATTCCGATCAGGAGAATTCGCAGGCTCCGCCAGTAGGAAATGACGATGCCCTGCACCTCAAGGAGGAGGAGCCAGCGTTTGGCTTGCAGGAGGAGTCCGCCGCCGAGCGCGGCCAAGCCTGGCACGAGCCACCAGTTATTGGCGGCATCCAGCGCAGCGAGGAGTTTTTGGTTTTGCTCAGGATTGCGAAAAATCCACCAGAGGAGGCCGATGGTGATGATGACCTGGATGGCTGTGAGAAGGTGCCGTTTCATGAATTACTTGAATTTTTTATTCCACTCCTCAACGGCCTTCACAATGTCAGCCGCTTCTGTGCGCGGGGACATTTCCAAAATGGTGGCGCATTTTTTGGGTAGAAGAGGAACGAGTTGGTCGAAGGGTGTCTCGCCGGTGAAAGGCGGGCAGTGGTCGCGGAAAGGCGGGCGCGTGTCGTGGATGTGGCATCCGAGCAGGCGGGGAGCCATCTTTTCCAGATGCTGGGCATGGTCGATGAGGCCGAGGTTGTGCTTGATCTGGGCGTGGCCGAAGTCGTGCCAGTAACCGGTGTGCGCGGCATCGAGGCGCTGAAGAAAATCGGGAAAATCGCGTTCGGAGGGGACGGCTTCGTAATACTCGCGGTTTTCGATGCCGAGCTTCACCCCGCGCTTGCCGGCATGGGATACGGCTTCGCCGAGGATTTCCAAGACGCGCGCGTTGTGAATATCCGCGACTTTTTCGCGCGCTTGGACCGCCTCGAGTTTTCGTTTGATGAATTCGCGGGAGTAAATTTTTCCCTGCTCCACCATCTTGCGCAGCGGGGCGGTGAGCTTGAGGGAGCGGATGCGGCCGGTGTGCACCACGACAAAGGGCGCGCCGAGTTTTTCAGCCCAGTCGATAGTGGAAAGGGTCAGACGCAGGGCGCGGTCACGGTCTTTGGGGCGGTGGGAGGTGAACTCGTAGCAATCCGGCGAATCGGTGAGAACCTCCACCGGCATGGGTAGGAAATTATGAACACTGGAGACCTTGAACTTCCGGCGCTCGCGGGCCTGCAGCACGCCTTCGAGCTGCGAGGAGCGTATGCCGTGACTCAGCTCCAGCGAGTCGAAGCCGAGGGAGAGGATTTCCTCCACCATGCTGCGGCCATCCGAATGCCGCCAAGAGTTCCAGCAGGTGGAAAGGGAAAGTTTCATTTCAGATCAACCACAGAGGACGCTTTTTGCTGTTTCAATACCGGATCGCAGAGCCGCCTGTATGCTGGCTCCACGCTCCCAGTCTCCGCAAGCATAGACATTGTGAGGCAGATCGGGGAAGGCATTCCTTGCAGCAAAGCCCGGCGGCTGGCTGGGAACCGCATAAGGCACATGGATTGTTTCCAGATGCTCGAGCGCGCCTGCCGCGTGAGGCAAAACATCAGCAATCTCGCGCGCAGCCTCGTCGGCAAGCTGCGATTTGGAGAGGCCCGCATCCTCAAGGACGGTGGCGGAGATCAAATGCCAACCGGATGGCGCAAACTCGGGGGCGATGTTTGTGATTTGAACAAAGTGGCGCACTCGTCTGTGAGCACCCTCTGGTAGCACGAGGCATGGCTGGTTGTAGAGTGATGTTTTCGTTTTGAAATAAACAACGGAAACACTGCGCGCAGGAGCTGGGGCTGGCAGACGGAGGAGTTGGCAGAGAGATGGTTCATCAAGCCCGAGGATGATTTTGTCGGCGCGCACGGTGTCACCATTTTCCAGAACGAGGCCGTGAGGGTCGTGGGAGATCGCGGCAACGCGCGTGTGGAGGCGAAGCGCGGTGGATGGCAACTGCGAACCAAGGGCGTCGGGAAGCGCCTGGATGCCGCCGCTGGGAATCCAAGCTCGGCCAGTGAGGAATTTTTTCAGGTAATAGAGGAAGAGCCCGGCGCTCGTTGAGAGGTCGTTGTCGAGCAGCACGCCGCCAAAAAAGGGTTGAGCGAAGCGGGCGAAAAATGACTCTGAGAACCTGCGTTGCTTCAAAAAGACGCGTGTGGAGACATCCTCCGGTGAGGCGCAACGGGTGATGAGGTTTTCCGTTGGAGTGAGCAGCAACTCCGCTCCCAGCCTCGCTAAGCGGATTTTATCTGGAATGGAAAAAGCCGACGAAGTCAGCGCAGCGATCGGATTTTCAAACGGACTCTCCAGATGCGTGAGGCGTCGCCCGTCGTGCAACAAGGCACCTGATTCAAACCAGCGGGGCTGCAGAGAAGCGATGTTGCAAATAGACGCGACTGCATCATAGGAACTGAGCACGACCTGAAAGCCGTGATCCAGCGTAAAGCCTTCCCGGCGCGTCGTGCGCTGGCGGCCTCCCAAAACGGGGGCCGCCTCGAAGAGCACAAATTCTCTGCCAACACGGCGTAGCTCCACTGCACACGCCAACCCAGCAAGCCCGCCTCCTACAATGGCAATCATGCCGCGAGCTTAATCAACCGACCGCAAAAGCGAAAGTGATTCGCTCTGTGGCTCAGTCGCTGTGATTTTTTACGAGAGAGTGTTTGGCTGACCGTATTGTGGAGCGGCGGCTCCATATTGCGGCTGTGCCTGTGTGACTGGCTGGGGAATTTGCGCGTTCGGGTTCAGATACCCAGGAGCAAATTGTGCGGCGCCCATATTTGTGTAACCCCGGTCGCGCAAAAAAACCAAAAGCGCGCGTCTAATAAGGGTGCTTATTTTTCGGTCGCCTTCAGCGATTGCTGCTCGCTCGGCTGCGTTGAGTTCGTCGTCTGTCAGCCGCACTGTGATGCGCTGATCCATTTTTTGGTCGTTGATCATAGGAATAGTTTTATTTTTGTCGTGTAAGAAACTCAACCGAAAAGTGATGCTCGAAAGTCTGTCTTTTGCTTGAGGTTTCTTACCTCTTCAATCGTTCAAGTCCCACCACATGACAAGTCGTTACTAACGGGGTGAAATACCCATGCAATCTTTTGTGTGTGAGAATTTCGCACTCACTACTCGTGTCCGTGGGGAATGCACAGCGAAAAATAAAAAATTTGACGAAGCGGTTAAAAACCACGCCGAACCGATATGCGAGCGTAGCTTGTTGCCTGCGGTGCGGTTGAAGTAACTATTCTTGTAACAAAAAAGATCGTGTGTTGAGAAGTAGGTTTGATGTAGCGCAGGGATGTGATTCGCTTCTGCTATAAGCCATCTGGAACGCCGCCGGGCACTCTGAGCGCGCCCGCGGGTTCATCAGGCGCCGCAAAAATGCGATTGATCCAGTATGACGCCGACTCGCTGCTGGACGAGGAATTCTCAGACTGGGATTCGCTCATGGTGAAATACGATCCCTCGAAAGTAAACTGGATCGACATCGAGGGACTGGGCGATGTGCCGCTGCTGGAGCGGGTGGCTGAGCGTTTTGGTCTGCATGCGCTGGCGGTGGAGGATGTCTTGAACACGGCGCAGAGGCCCAAGATTGAGCCTTTTGAAAACCACTTCTTCATCGTGAGCGAGATGGTTTATTTTGAGGAAGGCGACGAATTGTGCTTCGAGCAGGTGAGCTTGTTTTTGGGTGAATCGTTTTTGATCACGATTCAAGAGGACGCGGGACATGATGTATTCGAAACCGTGCGGACCCGCTTGAAATCAGGCCGCGGGTATGCCCGCCGCATGAAGCCCGACTACCTTGCGTATGCTCTTCTCGACGCGACCGTGGATCAGATTTTTCCCGTCCTGGAATCTGTCGGCGACAGCATCGAGGAGGTCGAGGAGGAGTTGTTGGAAAAGCCGGTGCGGAGCAGCCTGAGGAAACTCTACGAGGCGAAGCGGCTTCTTCTGGCACTGCGGCGAGCGGCATGGCCGCACAGGGAAATTTTCAGCACGCTCATGCGCGATGACTCCGGTCTCGTGACACGGGCGACGCAGGTCTATGTGCGCGACTGCTACGACCATGTCACGCAGATCATCGACATTATCGAAAGCTACCGCGATCTCAGCGCGGGCTTGATGGATCTTTACCTCTCGAGCGTGGGATTCCGCACAAACGAAATCATCCGCGTGCTGACCATCGTTTCGGTTTTGTTCATTCCGCTGACATTTTTAGCCGGCGTTTACGGGATGAATTTCAAGACCGAGTTTCCAGCGAACATGCCGGAGCTTTCCTGGCCCCTCGGCTATGTTTTCTTCTGGGGATTGTGCGCGCTGATCTCCGGCGGGATGCTGGCTTTCTTCAAACGCAAGCATTGGTTCTGAGGCGCGTCAACGAAGCTGCGCGAGGACTACATGGCAGGACACGGATTCCTTGACCTCGGCGCTCCCTTTGGTGACTGAATTTGTTTTTCCCGTGATGATGCGCATGGCGATGACGCGCGGCGCTCCGGTGGGAAGCGGAGCGGAGCCGGCGTGGGTGCGGCTGGTAAAGCGCCGAAGACCGGAATCGACACCCTCGGTGAGGCGGATTTCCACTTGGAGTGAATTGTTTTTCAAGCTGCCTGTCACATCAGCGCGGGAGTTTCCGAGGCGTGTAGAGGAACTGAGCGTGGCGGTGGATGGAATGGATTGGCAAAAGAGGACCTTGCCGCCTTGGAGATACCGCACGCTGGTGACGGTGCGGTCGGCATTCGTGATTTCGGCAAGGTTCACGCCGGCGAGCGCTGTGTTGAGTTCGGCGGCGGTTTTTACTTCTGGAAATTGCACCACGGCGAGATCAAGTTGAGCGGCAAATGCGGAAAGCGTCTGGAAAAGAAAAACAAGGGCTGCAAGGCGGATCATGCCTTCGGATTTATTACTGCGCGCTGAATTGGCAATGAGATTTTCATGGACCACGCATGACCGGGAGCCGCGCCGCGCGCATTCTTGGCCGACAGCAGACTGCCGGGCGGTCGTCGCTTGCGTCCACGGAATGAATGGCTCCGGCGAGCAATTTCATCCGCTCCCGGCGCGGATTCCAGGCTATGCATTCCACGCGCTCGATCTGCGCGGGCAAGGCAGTGACCACATCGCCGCGCGGCGTGGGTCGGCGCTAGATTTTGAGACTCAAATGCTCGACATCGCGGCCTTCGTTGCCGCCCTGCGCAAGTCCTACGAGGGACGACCTGTTTTTCTCATGGGCGAGAGCATGGGCTCTCTCCTCACGGCAGGATATGCGGGATGGTCTAGCAGAAGCGGTGACTCCCGCCATGCGGTGGATGGTGTGATTTTATCCGTTCCTGTGGTGGGCTTGCGGCGGCCGGTGCCTGGAACTGTGCGATGGATTCTACGCCGCATCGCAACCGTTGCGCCAGGCTTCAGGCTCACGCCAAGCCGGTTCGTGAATGGAAAATCGATCGCCCCGCCGCTTACGAGAGACCGCGCGTATCAAGATTCCCTCAGCGAAAAACCACACCACATCCGCGGCTTCAGTCTGCGCTTCCTGGTCGAGCTGGGAGATCTCATTCAAGATAGCGTCTCGTTGGCTGCGGGCATCCATGCGCCGACGCTTGTCCTTGCGGCAGGCAATGACTGCTTTGTGAAACCCACACAGATCGACGCGTGGTTTGAAAAAATCCCATCGCCGGACAAATCGCTGCGCCACTATCCAGAGGCCTACCATTTGCTCTGGCACGATTGGGACCGCGACCTCGTGGTCTCGGATATCGCCGCATGGCTCGCGAAACGGACTCAAGCCTGACGGGGAGCGAGGTCTTTTACCCTTGAACCTTTCCACCCCTTTACCGAACGATCATCCCATGCTCATAGACACACACGCCCACCTCGATTACCCGGACTTTCAAAACGACCTCGAGGAGGTCATCGCCGCCGCCAGGAAGGCCGGCGTGCAGCGGATCATCAGCATCGGAACGGGACTGGAAAGCAGCCGCCGGGCGGTCGCGATGGCGGAGAGGTTCGACTGCGTGCATGCGGTCGTGGGATTGCATCCCACCTTCGTCGATGAGGAATCGGAAGGCTGGCTCGAAGGCATCCGCGCTCTGGCATCCCATCCGAAAGTCGCCGCCATCGGCGAGACCGGCATGGACTACCACCGTCTCCCCTCAGAGAAACTTGCCTCGTCGGCAGGCATCAGCGCCCTGCAAGCGGAAACAGCCGATGACACCGAGGCGGCAATCATGGATGGCGCCTACAAAGCCGCGCAGGCGGAGGCTTTCACGGCGCAACTCGACCTGGCTGCGGAATTCGGACTCAATGTGGTCATTCATCAGCGCGACGCGTGGGATGACACGCTGGATATTTTAAAAGACTACACCGGCCGGCTTCGCGGTGTGTTCCATTGCTTTGGCAACACGCCAGATCAGGCGAGGGAAATCCTCGCGCTCGGCCATCTGGTTTCCTTCACTGGCATCGTCACCTTTAAGAATGCAGCGCTCGTGAGGGATGTTGTCGCCGCCATTCCTCTGGACGCCTTCATGGTGGAAACCGACTGTCCCTACCTGGCTCCGGTGCCGCATCGCGGCAAGCGCTGCGAACCTGCCCACGCACGGCTTGTTGCCGAAAAAATCGCCGAAGTGCGCGGCGCCACCCTCGAAGAGATTGCCGCCACCACCACACAGACCGCCGAGGCATTCTTCCGATTGAAATAACACCGCTGCCTGACTGATTTACCGATTGCAATCGGGCACCCACTTCCACAAAGTAACTCCGTTTTTCATACCATGAGCCAATCCAACGCACTCGACCAACTTAAGCAATTCACCACCGTCGTCGCTGACACGGGAGACTTCGAAAGCATCCGCGCCTACGAGCCGCAGGATGCCACCACCAACCCCACGCTCATTTTCAAGGCCGTCCAACAGGCGGAATACAAGCCGCTCTTGGAAAAAGCCATCGCTGACAACCGCAGCACAGCGCTCAGCGGCTCCGCGCTTCACCGCAAGGTCATCGACGACCTGCTCATCGCCTTCGGACGAGAGATTCTCTCTATCGTTCCAGGCCGTGTTTCCACCGAAGTCGATGCCCGTCTCTCCTTTGATGTTGAAGCAACAGTGGAAAAAGCACGCTACCTCATCGGCCTCTACGAGAAGCTCGGCACGCCCCGTGAGCGCGTTTTGATCAAGATCGCCTCGACCTGGGAAGGCGCTCAAGCTGCCGCCATCTGCCAAAAGGAAGGCATCAACTGCAACCTCACCCTTCTTTTCTCGCTTCCTCAGGCCATCGCCTGCGCCGAAGCCGGCGTCCGTCTCATCTCGCCGTTCGTCGGCCGCATTTACGACTACTACAAGGCGAAAACCGGCAAGGAATATGTCGGCGCCGAAGACCCAGGCGTGGAATCCGTGCAGAAAATTTTCACCTATTACAAAAAGTTCGGCTACCACACGCAGGTCATGGGTGCCAGCTTCCGGAACACCAGCCAGATCCGCGAACTCGCCGGCTGCGACCTCCTCACGATCGCTCCCGAGCTTCTCAAGGAACTCAAAGATTCCTCAGACTCCGTTACACGCAAGCTCGACGCCTCCGCAGCCGCAGCCGACAGCGTTGAGAAAATTACGATGGACGAAAAAACCTTCCGCTGGATGCTCAACGAAGACGCCATGGCCACCGACAAGCTCGCCGAAGGCATCCGGAAATTTGCCGCTGATATCGTTCAGCTTGAACAAATCATCGCAAAAAGCTTCTAACATTCCATGCTCAAAAAAACCCTGCTCGCGATTTTCGGTCTCGCCCTCGCCGCCTCCGCCCCGCTCCAAGCGACCACCCGTGCGACCGATTATCCGGGCTCGGTGACCCTGCTCATGGAAATGCCCGGCGTCCGCTCGGATCTCGGCCTCAGTTCGACGCAAACCGCTCAAATCCACAGCCTGCGGCGTGAGTTGAAATCCCGCTCCGAATCCCTTCTCAAGAGCCCTGCCTCCCCCAATACTGGTCTCACACCAGACCAGCGCCTCTTCGCGCTCATTGATGGTAACAACGCCCGGGCGCTCGCGCTTCTCACGCCGACTCAATTTGCACGCTTCAGCGAGATTCAAAACCAGATTCTCAGCTACAGCATGCTCGTCTCCCCGCAGATTCAAAAACAACTCCGCCTCACATACCGGCAAAGAGCTTCAGTCGAAGCCCTGCGCATCCGCGGACTGGAATTTGTTGCCGAAATCAATCGTTCCTATGGTTCCGGTGCCGTCTCCCACAAAAACCGTGTGGATATTCTCCGCGACTACCGCATGCGGCAAGCCGAGGAGATGAAAGCCCTCCTCACCCCCGCCCAGCGAAACGCCTTCGCCGCCCTCTGCGGCAAGCCGCTCCCAAAGAACTGAAGAGAGAGCCGAGCGCTCCATTGGAACAGTATCGGCTCCAACCGCAAAGCGCGGTGAACGCTCTTTGCACTCCCTGCCGTTGTCACCTTGAAAAGACGGTCTCTTCGTCTACAAGTCGCTGTCCGTAAAGGAAATTTGGGTCAGGCGAGGACACAGGCCCTCCCAGAGTTACGCGCGGCCGCGCGAACTTAAAACCTAAAACTTACAAACTTAAAACTTCTCCCCCCCTCAGCAAGCCGCAGGCAGGCTTTGCCAGGTATTTTTCCAATCGCGCAGGGATTGGCGAAATTGATCGCTGGCTTTTTGCAGGCTCTTGCGGAGTTCGGCCATTTCCCGACGGGATATTTCGGTTTTTCCTGCAGCGGCGGCGCGGTATTCGACGAGCAGTTCTTCCCAGCGGAGTAGGGCTTCATCCATGCGGGCGCGGGCACTTTGGACCATGGCATGGATCGAATCGGAGATTGGGGTGGGCTGGGCGAGCAATTTCGCCTCCAGCAGGCGGTCATGCTCGGCGATTTGCGCTTTGAGGATTTTTTCCTCTGGCACGGTGCGGAGGTTGCTGGTCAGGCCGAGTTTGTTGAGAATCCAGATCGCCCACTTGGTGGGATCGTATTGCCAAGGTTTGACGCCATTCCGGTAGTCATACTGGAACTCGTGGTGGAAGTTGTGGTAGCCCTCGCCGAAGGTGAAGACCGCCATGAGGAAGCTGTCGCGAGCGGAGCAGTGGGTGGAATACGGGCGGTCGCCAATCCAGTGGCAGAGCGAGTTGATGCAGAAGGTCGAGTGGTGCACGAGCACGACGCGGGCGAAGCCGGAGAGCAGGAACGCGCCAAGGGCGGCATTGGCACCACCATAGATGTAGCCGATGAGCGCAGGCAGGCCGAAGCTCATGAAAATGGCAATCGGCACATAATATTCGTGCTGCCACCAGGCGAGACGGTCTTTTTGCAAATCCCTCACCCATGTAAGAGGCGTGTCGGGGCTGCGGCGGAAGAGAAGCCAGCCGATGTGGGCATGGAAAAGCCCGCGCGAGATGTCATAGGGATCGTCATCGTGGTCGACAAATTTGTGGTGGCGGCGGTGGTCGGCCGACCAAGCGAGAGCGGAACCTTCAAAAGCCGCCGCACCGAAGAGCAGGGTGTAAAGTTTCACCAGCGGATTCGCTTGGAAGGTAAGGTGCGAGAACAGGCGGTGGTAGCCGAGCGTGATGCTCATGCCTGTGGAAAAGGTGAAGAAGAAAAACAAAGCCACCTGGAAGAAATTGAGGCCGTTTTGCCAGATGTAGAGAGGAACGGCCGTGCAGGTGACGAGGAAGGTTCCGATGAGGAAGATGCTGTTGGTGACTCGAATTTTGCTGAGGATATTTTTCATGTGGCAGATAAGGTGCAGCCGAACCAGGCGGCCGCTTAGGTGATCACGGTATTGTTAGGACTGCGAGCACAGGTCATCCTCGCGAATTTTGTGGCTTTTGCAAGTGTCGTGTCTTGCAAGGAGCCGCTAAACCGATATTCTCAACCGTTCTTAACTATGAGCCAGACGCTACTCGACAAGGTGTGGGCCGCCCACACCGTCCGCACTCTTCCGAATGGAGCCACCCAACTTTTGATCGGCACCCACCTCATTCACGAGGTCACCAGCCCGCAGGCCTTCGGCATGTTGCGCGACTTGAATCTCAAAGTGCTCTACCCTTCGCGCACCTTCGCCACAGTGGATCACATCGTGCCCACGGATGAACGCTCCGAGCCATTCAGCGACGACCTCGCGGATGCCATGATCAAGGCGCTGCGCTCGAACTGCGCGGAAAATGGCATCACCTTCTTCGACCTTCCCACCGGCAAACAGGGCATCGTCCACATCGTCGGCCCCGAGCAGGGCATCACCCAACCCGGCACCACGATCGCTTGCGGCGACTCGCACACCTCGACCCACGGTGCCTTCGGCGCGATCGCCTTCGGCATCGGCACCAGCCAGGTGCGTGATGTCCTCGCCACACAGACCATGGCGCTCCACAAGCCCAAGGTTCGCCGGATCAATGTGAATGGAAAACTCACTCCCGGCGTGTATGCCAAGGATGTCATCCTGCACATCATCCGCAAACTCGGGGTGAACGGTGGTCTCGGCTACGCCTACGAATACGGCGGCACAACCTTCGACGCCTTCACACAAGAAGAGCGCATGACCGTTTGCAACATGTCCATCGAAGGCGGCGCGCGCGTGGGTTATGTGAACCCCGACGAAACTACTTTCGAGTATCTCAAAGGCCGTCCCTACTCACCGAAGGGTGCTGACTGGGATGCCGCCGTCGCCCGCTGGAATGCCACCGCATCCGACCCGGATGCCCACTACGACGACATCGTGACCTTCGACGCTGCCGACATCTCGCCGACCGTGACCTGGGGCATCAATCCCGGGCAGGCCATTTTCATTCATGAGAAGGTGCCATTCCCGAACGAGGTTCCGGAGAAAGACCGCTCGACCGCCGAAGAGGCGCTTGCGCACATGCTGTTGAAATCCGGCAACCCTATCAAAGGCACGAAAGTCGATGTCGCCTTCCTCGGCAGCTGCACAAACGGCCGCCTGAGCGACCTCCAGGAAGTCGCCCGCTATATCAAAGGCCGCAAGGTCAATAAAGGCGTGAAAGCCATCGTCGTCCCCGGCTCGCAAGGCGTCGCCAGCGTCGCCGAGAGCATGGGTCTGGCGGAAATCTTCCGCGAAGCCGGCTTCGAATGGCGCGGTGCCGGATGCTCCATGTGCCTCGGCATGAACCCCGACAAACTCGTCGGCGAACAACTCTGCGCCAGCTCGAGCAACCGCAATTTCAAAGGCCGCCAAGGCAGCCCGACCGGACGCACCGTCCTCATGTCGCCCCTCATGGTCGCCGCCGCAGCCCTCTCTGGAGAAATCTCCGACGCCCGCGAAGTCTTCGGCATCAACTAAACACTCCACATTTTAAAAAACTATGGCTCTTGAAAAAATCACCCAAGTCGGCGGACGCGGCGTCTATGTGCCCGGCGACGACCTCGACACCGACCGCATCATCCCCGCCCGTTTCATGAAGTGCATCACCTTTGACGGGCTCGGCGAATTCGCCTTCTACGACGCCCGCGCCTTCGCCAAAGCCGACGGACAAACCCACCCGCTCGACGACGCCCGCTTCACCGGCGCCAGCATTCTGCTCTCCGGCTCCAACTTCGGCTGCGGCAGCTCCCGCGAGCACGCCCCGCAGGCACTCTACCGCTTCGGCATCCGCGCCATCATCGCCGAAAGCTTCGCCGAGATTTTCTTTGGAAATTCCATCACCCTCGGCATGCCTTGCGTCGTGATGACCGGCGAGGACATCCGCTCCGTCGCCAAACTCATCGAGTCCGACCCCGCCGCACTCCTCACCCTCGACCTCACCGAGAAAAAACTCTCCATCGCCGACATGGACTTCCCCATCACCATCGCCCCACACGCCCACGAGGCGCTTGTGACCGGCAAATGGGACGCAATCGCCGATCTCCTCGAAGGCATCGACGCCGTGCGCACCCGCGCCGCGACCCTGCCCTACATGGCGGCGTAAGTTTGGCGCCGTGTGCCTACAAGGCTCTCGACGGAGAGCCTTGTAAAGAAAGCGCCAGAACTTCCGCAAGCGGCATGGCTCTTAAGTAAAAATAGCTTTGCGGGTGCGTTAAGGGGTCAGGCATAAATTATTGACATAATTCCGATTTCTGGGTCCCTACTTTTCGTTGCTTTCGATCAAGTCCAACCTCTTTTTAAGTCTTTTAACACGACAGACGGATGTCAATAATTTATGCCTGACCCCTTTTTATCGGCGATGTGCTTTCTTCGCACTTCCCAGTGCTTCGGTTGGCATGGCCCACTCTCAGACACCAGCACGCCTTGCCCGGCGCCCTGCACGGTCGTGACGACCAGGCTACAATCGGACGCCGCTGCGCGGCTGAATCTTGGGCCATGCGAGACGATGATCCTTCCACTAAATGTGTAAGCAAATGTCTAAATGACTGAATCTTATGATTGAACTTACCTCTCGCCATGCCGAGACTTTCAGGCGTGAATCAGGAGAATCATGTCAATAATTTATGCCTGACCCCTTTTTTTTGGCGGCGTGTGCCTAGGCGGTCGACGGAGAGCCTTGTAAAGAAAGCGCCAGGACATCGGCAAGCGGCATGGCTTTTCCGTAGAAATAGCCTTGGACGAAGCGACATTTCGTGTGGCGGAGGAATTCGACTTGCTCGGATGTCTCGACGCCTTCGCACATGGGGCTGTAGCCCAGCTCGTGGCAGAGTGTGATGAGGCTTGGCAAGAGGACTCGGGATCTGCTGTCCTGACCAGAAAGTTCGGACAAAAAGGCTTTGTCGAATTTCACGATATCCACCGGCAATTGGATGAGATGTCGTAGATTGCTGTATCCGGAACCAAAGTCATCCACCGACACCCTCACGCCGGCGGCGCGAAGCTGATTTAAGTTATCGATCAAGCTCTCATTGGCGAGGAGGAGGGGGCTTTCCACCACTTCCAAGACGATGACATGGGGAGGGATGCCCGCATTGGATAATTTGGCCAGCCATTTTTTTGCGAATCCTTTCACGGAAAGAAAGACAGGCGTCACATTCAAGCTGAGCATAAAATTTTTGATTTCCAGAAGTTTTCGACCTGAACTGCGTTCGCCAAATTGTCGGAGAAACTCGCTGAAAACCCATTCGTCAATACTGGCTTGGTAGCGGATGCGTGGAATGGCTGAAATGAATTGGCCAGCATCCAAGATTTCGCCATCTTTTTGTCTCAATCGCAGAAGCGTCTCTGCGCCGATCAAGCTATTGGTGGTCAGATCGTATACAGGTTGGAATCGGAGCAGAAACCGGTTTTCACTATAAGCCTGCCTGATCAGAAGATTGGTCTTATGGAGCTCGAGGCGCTCTTGAAACATCTGCTCGTGGTAGGTGTAGACTTTTCGGTGAGCGCCGACTTCCTGGGATGTCGCATGGCGCAGAGTCACTTCTGCGCGGCGGAGCATTTCGATGGGGTGGGCCGTGGGGTCGCTGATCACGGTGCAACCCACATCGGCGGAAATGCGGATTTCATCGTGGTTGATACGAAATGGAAGCGCCACACACACCTCAACCTCGCTGAGGAGGCTTGAGAAGTTTTTCTCCAGATCCAGATCCCTCATGAGCACCATAAACTTATCGCCACCGACCCGTGCCACAAAAGCATTGCCACCTTGGAGTGATTTCAAACGCTTTGCAGCCTCGATAAGCGCATTATCTCCAGCAGTGTAGCCGAAGTTGTCGTTGATCTCGGTGATGCTGTCGAAGCGTATATGGAAAAGAAGTCCTATCGGTTTCTCAACGCGTGTGAGTTGAATGAGTTTATCGATCTCATTGATAAGAAGACTCCGGTTGGCAAGCCCTGTCAGCGAGTCATGATCGACGTAATATTTCAGCTCCTCCAAATGAATGACCTTCTCAGCCATGGCACCAAATGAGGCGAGCATGAGCTTGAAGAGATTATCAAACCGGCTATCTTGAGGGACTGTGCAAAGAAAATCCACCCGTGCAAGCACATGGCTCGTAAATTTGAGAGGAATAACCGCATAAAAAAATACCCGCCCCTCCTCCGCTTCACTCCCGTAGATCGCACCTTGACGCAACACATCCGTAGCAAGGAGAGCCGTCTGATCCAACTTCTCCCATATTGCTTGCTGTAAGGGTGTTGGCGGCTCATCAGGCGTATGACACAGCTCGGCGGAAGCGCCGTCGTGAAAGCGCTGGATGCGCGCGGCAACCCATCCAAGCAACGGGGTGTATTCCTTGACAAGATTGGAAATCAGGGCCTGAATCTGCCCGGTGGGTGATGCAAGCTGGGAGATGACGTCAGGCAATCCCAAGCCAACCTGCTCCCCGAAGAGGACGTGTTTTTCCAGGATGCGCCGCCGCCGCTCGCGCTCGGCCAAATCCATGGCGATACGTGCGATATGCTGGAGCAGTTCCATCTGATGAGGTGTTAATTCGCGGGGCTTGCGATCCATGACGGAAAAGCTGCCGAGCGGCACGCCTTCGGCACCGAGCATCGGCACGCCCGCATAGAAGCGAATATGGGGGTCACCCGTGACCAGTGGATTATTTGCAAACCGCTCGTCTTTCGTGGCATCTGGCACAACAAAGCAAGGTTCTTGCTCTCGAATGGTCTGAACGGCAAAGGCGGGACTGAGTTCCAACTTTTTTGGTTCAAAGCCGTGTGTGCTTTTAATCCATGCCTGGTCATTATCAACAAATGAGATAGCGCCGAGCGGGGTGTCGGTGAGAAGGGAGGCCAGAGCAATCAGATCGTCAAAAGCGATATCGGACTCCGTATTGATAAGAGGAAGGTCATTTAAAGTAGAAATGCGCTTTGCATCATGTAGATTTGGTGATTTAGCAAGCGATTCATCTTTCAGTAGAGAGGGACTGGGGATGGTGTTCGAATCGTTTGACATAATTAGGACTTGGTTTTTTCTGCGGGATCGCGTAAGGCGAGGATGGTGAATGGGAGGAGGATCCATATGACCCAGAGCGCCCAGCCTGCGTTGATGTAATAAAAAACTTGGTTTTCGGAACTGTGAAAAAAGCCATAAATAATTCCTGTCAAGCTGAGTGCCATAATAGCAATATGCGGCAAGACATGGTTCAAACGCTCGATCAGCATCGGGATCTCGGAGACTTTTTTTGTGACGAAGTAGTGGGGTAAATGCCTGCGCGACAAGAGCGCGGTAATAATCGCGCTGATGTAAACCTCAAACAACACAGCCTGTGCGCGGAAGGATTTGGAGCTATGCCGCCACTCGGTGGAGAAGCGGTTAAAAATATAAAAAGCAACCGCATAAGGCATGCGCCAAAGCAGAAAAGCCAAGGCGCTCGTCTTCAGGAAAAAACACCCGCTAAAAAGCCCCCAGATCGGCAGGAGATAAAAAATCGGGTAGGCCAGACCAAAAAGTAAATAATTATAGCCAAAGCCAATGTAATTGAGCTTTTGTTCCCAGCTCAGGCCTTTTGTAAAAAGCGGGTTTCGCCAAAAGAGCAAGCGGAGCGAATCCACCGCCCACTGCCAGCGCTGGCGGACATGGCCGGTGATTTCTGCCGGTGCCGTGCCATGCGTGGCTGGATAGGGATGGTAAACGCTTTTCCAACCGGCGGCATGTAGCAGGAGCGACGAGTAAAGGTCCTCCACCAGACTCCATGTAGCGAAACCGCCAATTTGATTCAGGGCCTGCCGGCGATAAACGACACCAGAGCCGCAGGATATGGAAGAGTTTGAGGCGTTTCGTGACGTTTGCATGGCCCCGTAGAAAACCCGGTCACGATTGGACCAAGGGTCGCCTTCAGGCACATCAAAAGCTTGGTAGGTCGTGACAAAGCCTATTTTCGCAACAGCAAAGTAGCCCATGAGGACTTTGAGAATACGGTGGTGCGCCATCTGATCGGCATCAAGGACAAGCAAGAAAGGATTTGTGGTGTGCCGAAGGGCATAATTGAGATTTCCCGCCTTGCGGTTCTCATGCGTGGGGCGAAGCAAGTATTGCACCCCCAGTTCAGTGCATAGCCTCTCGATATCAATATTATGCCGATCATCCGCCACCGTCACCGAGAAATCGGGATAGTCTATGGCCGCAGCAGCGCGCAGTGTTTTTTCCACAATGGAAAACGGCTCCCCACAACAGGTAATGATCACATCCACCGGCGGCGGGGGATTTTCCATAGCCAACCCGGATGGCGCGTGCTCTCGGCGGCGCATCATCATTTCACTCCACAGCAGCATGCTAATGAAGCTAATAACTTCGGCAAAAATATAAGGGAAGGCTATATACCAATAGTTGTAATCGATATGGAAGGTGATCCAAACGAGGTAGGCCAGTGCGCAGGTCACCGTGATGAGAAAGGCGAGGAAATTCCGCCGCGCATGCTGCGTGAGGATTTGATCATGATATCGGCGCTTTCGCGTCGGTTCTTGTGGCGATGCCGGTAATGTCTTAGAATCGGAATTCATAACTGGCCACAATGTTTAAGGAATCGTAATGCGCCGAGGAGGTTCCATCGCGATTGAGCCCTCGGTCTTGACTGAAGTAGCTGACATCGATCCGCAGCGCCTGGTTGCCTCTCAGGCTGTATTTGACATGCCCAAAGAAGCCGGCGCCTATGCCGCCATTGAGCGGTTGCTGGTAAAAGTGAGCCTCCGCTCCGTAGGCGAAATTTTTCCCCAGGTTTTGCGAAAACTCTGCGTAGTAATTCTGCACAAGCAAGTCTGCTGGATCGTAGTAGAACGAGGTGGAGTTCGCTCCGTCTTGATAGACCGGCGAGGCTTTGCTGAAGCGCGTTTGCGAGAACCCATAGCCCACCCGCACGAGCGGCGAACGCAGCAAGCTGTAAGAGGCGTTCACATAGTAGTCGTTGAGGATGCTCTCGCCCGTCAATACGGCCAGTTTGTATTTGCCGAAAAATTCCAGGCGCTCGATGGGTTTCCACGAGGCAGAGAAGCTCAGAATATCCATGGTGGCGCGTCCACCGACAGCCCCGATGGTCGCGGCCAGATCGTAGATAGAAACACCAAGGGGCGGTTCACTATCGACCACGTCCATGTGATCCGCCTTAAGCTCAGACATCCTGACCTTCGGGAGGCGTGCACCGCTTTCGAGGAAGCGCAATGAACCGAATTGAAGGACTTCCTCTCGTGTGCTGATAGTGGGGTATGCCGCAAATCCAGCTCCCGATTTTTCCCG
>JBIIPZ010000013.1:0-69992 GCA_044342325.1 Terrimicrobiaceae bacterium | reverse complement strand
GCCTCTGGAAGGTATTCACCTGCGCTGCCGTAAAAAAAACCACCACCTGCGACGGATCGGATAGCGTCGTTTGCCTCTTCAGCACGCCGCTCCCTATGAAACCTCCGCCGAGAAGCGTGTTATAGCCTACTCCAATATAGCCATTCCGGTATTTCGGTTTGAATGCCTTCCCACCCAGCGCAAAGCTGGGATCCGGCCGGAATCCCTTCGGCACATAGTTGGCCAGGGGACCCTTCGTCGGATCAAAATTCCGCTGTCCCTCCGGGCTACTCATGCTCGTAGCACTCTCAAATCCAAACCACCAGGTCGCCCCAACGCCATTCGCGGCATCATTCGTCCGGTATGGCCAAAAGGTGTAATTGTTGTCCCCTAAATAAGCCATGCCACCCGCTGCCAGTTGACGGATATTACTTGCCGACACCGCCAGCGACGAACTCGCGTGAGCCTGCTTCGCTGCCACAAAAACAATCGCTCCCAGCACGCAAACGATCACCATGGAAACCATCAACTCCAGCAGCGAAAACCCGCCAGAAGGGGGCATGGCCGTCTCGGCCGTGCAGACGCTGGATGTCTTTGCAAAGAGGAATCTGTTTTGGACAGCAACGCCAACCTCGCACACAGGCGAGACGCCTGTGCCCCTCTCTGGTTGCGAGTCTGTGCGTATCGGCAGGTATGCCCTCTCAACAACAATCAAGTTGGTTTCTCTCGGACAAGCTCTGTTCCTACGCATTTCTTCGCCGCCTCAGCATGGAAAAAACCAGTGCAGTGGTAACAAGGATCGCCACCGATGGCTCGGGAACTGACACCGCATACGGTTGCAAAACCGCACTTGTTGTAAAACCTGGCGCAAAGCTGAAGGCATCCCACGAGCCATCCACAAGATCACGATCCGAAGGGCCGATTGGTGATGAAAACCAGGTGCCGGGATAAAACGAGGATCCGTTTTGAGAGTAGTTGGCAGGGCCTATGTAATTCCAGTTGGCATCATAAGTGTCATAGCTGAAATCTCCTCCCAAAATACTGTATGCCCAATAACCGGTCGCCCAATCCGCACGAGTGCGATTTTGAAGCCCATCGTTAAAGCTGACAGAGAAGAGGGAATCTCCGAATCCATACCGTTCCATTGTCAGGGTAAGGCGGGAATCTGCGCCACTGAGAGTGTCCAATATCGTCGAGGGACTTTGCGGTGCTGTAACACTCGTTGATCCTGCAATCGCCTTGAGCATCCCAATGCCAGTTGCATTTCCGCTCCACCTATATCCCCATGCCAGCGAGGTAGGCGTGCCGCCATCGTTCCATTGCAGCACCAACGCCGAACGGTTCGTCCCGCTCCCCGTCCAGAATTGTATATCATCAAAACTCTGCACCAGCGTCTGCGCTCTCAAGCCGAAAGCACCCACCACAAGCAGCAATGCTGCCAATACAATTTTCTTCATTTTTGTCCTTTTTTCAAAACACGGGGATGTCTTAGGACAATCCCTTCCCCCGTTTTGTGAAAGGACTACCCCCGTCACGGACAGTCATGCGCTGCCCGCGCACCGGTTTCAGGTGCTGTGCGGTTTTCTCCGCCGGTTCGAACCCGGACTTTGACCTTTGCGCGACAGTGAGGGACTTCCACCCTTGCTTTCCTAGGCCGACGGATTGGTTAAAATGTGAAAAAGAGCTGTTCGAAAAATTCGTCATGCAACCAAGACGAGCACTTCGGAGCCGCGTCTTGGTTAGATGTATCCTCATATTCAAATATGTTGATATGTTTTGTCAACGCAGAAAATGAAAAAGTTTCCGAGCTGTTTCATTTCGATTGACCAAGTCACAAAAAACCAGAAATTCATCCGCAGAGGAAAAAAATGCCGCCTTTGAAAGTAGGTAAATTTCCTTTTACGGGCACTTTTTTCGAGTTTTGTCCCGTTTTTCCGGATTTCCAGACTTGGCACGGGGTTTGCTCCACCATCAGTGCAGTGAAACGACCCATGGATTGGGTCACAACAAATAAATCATTATGATATCAATCAACGTAAACCCAGCAGCCAGCGGAGCTGGCCTTAACCTCGGAAAAGCCAACGAAGCCCTTCAGAAAAGCCTTTCACGGCTTTCAAGCGGCCGACGCATTGTAAACTCCAGCGACGACGCCGGTGGTCTCGCGGTTTCAATGAAAATGGCAGCAGCCCAAAAACGCACGGAAGCTACTGCAATCAACCTCAGAAACATGGTTTCTTTCTTGGATACCCAAGACGGTGCCTTCAAAGTTGCCGATAAAGTGGTTAGCCGCATGTCGGAACTTGCTGCTCTCTCTCGCGATGTTTCTAAAAACTCGGGAGATATTGAGAATTACGACAAGGAATTCTCCAACCTCAAGTTGCAAATGATGAGTTTGGCGACTGAGAAGTTCAATGGTGTGGCACTATTCGATGCATCTACAGCAGTTGGCAAAACCTTTACTGTCCCTACATCCGAAGATGGGTCGCAAAATACAACTGTCACCCAAGCCGGACTCGCATCCGATCCTATGATGGATATGATGAATAATGGATTTCATACATTTGAGATTCAAGGAAATAAGTTTATAGCGCCACTTAATTCTGACCTCACCGCAGCGACCGGCTTCACCGCTTATCAAATTCCTGGTGGTGTCTTGTCCCCTGTTGAGTTGACGGGAACTTTTGTTACCACTGGAACACCTACTTTGACTGTTGCTGTTACAGACATTCCCGCTGTTGCTGGAACCCCTCCTATTCCATCACAGTCTACGATAACATCTACCGGCGGTAGCGTTGCTATTTCAAGAGCTTCAACTTCTGTTCTTGATGCTACAAATATCGATGAATTTATCCAAATTGAAAATTCTAGTGGCCAAACAGTTCAGAATACAAATCTAAACTATTCAAATTCTGACGAATATGCACTCCTCACTCAAGAGGCTCTTCAGCAGCTCGCCGATATGCGTGCCCAAAACGGTGCGGAAATGAGTCGCGTCAACTTTGCTCAAGATCTCTTGAACATCAACGCAGTCAACCTTGAAGCTGCGAACAGCCGTATCATCGATGTCGATGTGGCGGCCGAGAGTAGTCAGTTGGCCCGCTTCCAGATCCTGCAGCAGGCTGGAACGGCAATGCTTGCTCAGGCGAACACCAGCCAGCAGTCGCTCGTCCGCTTGCTCCAAGGCTAATAGTCGGAAACAAGTTGAATCAACCCAATCGAGGCTCTCCGCAAGGAGAGCCTCTTTTTTTGTGGTTGAGAGCTTCCTCCGGCTCGAGTCGTCCTTGAAGGTTTCGCGCATTAACACAAAGTGCTCCCCGTGCGATATGGGGCTTGCAACCCATTTTGCTGGTGGTTAGTAAGTCCCATAGTCTTTGGAATTCAAATCATGAGCACGAAGAAAAACACGGTTATTGATGAGGTTCCAGTCCAAGCAAAAACGCGAGTCCCGAAGGATAGCGGAAAGGTTGGGACTTTGGTGAGAAAGCTGAAATCTCCTGGCGAGGAATCGACATCGGTTCTTAAAAAAACAGACCGTCGCAGGGCGACATCAAAGGATGCTCAGGCATCAGTCGCGCCAGATGATCTCTTGAATGATTTAGGCTGCCTGCCGCGCAGTTATGGCGAGGAGGTCATGTTTCTTGTCGCACAGGATCCGCATTGGCTTTTTACCTATTGGGACATCGATATTTCACGCCATCCGGGTGGTCCTTGCATCTTGAGGGTGGAAGAGGCTTCGGGCGTTTTGGAGCAGGAGATCGAGGTATCGTTCGAAACCCGCAACTGGTATATTCCTGTTAAGAAAGCGGGCGGATCATATGCCGTTGAAATTGGTTTTCATCGTCACGGGAAATGGAATCCGATTTCTCGTTCGCCCATCGCCACGACGCCGCGCGACAAGTTTTCCGAGTCTACGGCCTTTGATTTTGCCACCGTGCCCATGCACATCAGCTTTCAGCGCCTTGTGGAAAGTGTGTCGAACTCCTTTGCCTCTTCGGAGGAACTCCTGCCGGCGCTCATCATGCTCCAGCAGACGCTCCCGCTTGGCCTTTCGAGTGGGTTTCCGCTGGAGGCCCGCGACCGGGAGATTTTGCAGGCTTTGCTGGGAAGCGAGATTCTGTCTGGTATTTCCAGCGGGCAGTGGAACTCCGAGGAGCTTCATTCCGCGATATCTCAACGCCTCCGGGAGAGCCTTTCTTCCGCGGAGGTTGAGGAGTTTTTCTCACGGCTTCCACAGTGGAATTCCGAGAGCGTTCTCTTTAGCGGGTTCCAGAAATTGGTGGCTGAGTTGGCGGGTTCCTCCTCGTTTATGGGCTCTGCGGCTTTTGTCGAACTCCTATCGCGTCTAGAGAGCTTGCAGGCGCAGGGTAGTCTCTTTAGCGGCTTTCAAAAACTCTCTGCCGAACTCGCGGCTTCGTCCTCTCTCTTTGGCTCTTCGGCTTTTGCCGGACTGCTCGTGCGTCTTCAGCACCTGCATGCGGAGAGCAGTCTCTTCAGCCAATTCCAAAAACTCTCCACCGAGTTATCCAGTTCTTCCTCGCAGCTTGGGTCAGCGGCCTTCACCGAAATTTTGGCCATCAACCTCTCAAGTTGGCTCACGGCACTCATCACCAGCTGGGGTGGGGGAGGAGCCTCGGAGACTTTGGCTCAAATGTCGGCACCCACCTCGTGGAGCGGCATTGAGTTGTCATCGGCCAGCGAGTTCGCTGCGCGTGCGGCATTGAGTTCCTGGCTCGCTGAGTCTTCTTCCTTGTGGAAAGGCACCGAAGTTTCCATGCAGGCCCTCGCCGCCATTTCGAGTTGGAGCAGCGAGATTATGGCCGCGCAGGGATTCGCCGCCAGTAGTTGGAGCGCATCACAGAATTGAAACGCCGCGCCGCCAAAAACTCGCCGGCCAAGGCTGCGCCTCTGGATCGCCAAGCCGAGGAGTTTCTTCGGCATCTCGAAGCAGAGAAAAACGCCTCGCCACAGACGATTCGTACCTACCGCACTTCGTTGGAGGCATTCCGGAAATTCCGTCCCTCCGGCTCTTGGACGGAGTTGCGCGCTGATGACTTCAGGGCCTGGATGCTCGACATGATGAAAGCCGAGATGGCAAGATCCAGTGTGCGTTTGCGGTTTGCCGCGATGCGGGCTTTTTATGCCTTCCTCCACATGCGCCGCACGATCTCCAAAAATGTGCTGCTCGAAGTCTCGCTTCCCAAAGCCGAGAAACAACTCCCCCGATTTCTCACGACCGCGCAGGTGGACAATCTGGTGGCGGCTCCCGCTGCAGCTCAAAAAAACAAGCAGGCCCCGTCTTGGATGGCTGCCCGCGATACTGCGGTGATTGAGCTTTTCTACTCTACCGGAATGCGACTCTCGGAGCTCGTCGGCCTGGATGTGCGGGATGTCGATCCCATCAGCGAGACGGCACGCGTCACTGGCAAAGGCTCCCGCGAACGGGTGTGTCCGGTCGGTGGCCCCGCCCTCGAGGCGATCCAGCGTTACCGCCATGCTGCCCGTGTGCATGCAGGGCCACTTTTCATCAACAAATCCCGCCGCCGCCTCTCGACGCGAGCAGTGAACTCCCTCCTGAAGCTTCGCCTCGCACAAGCTGGACTGCCAGCCGATCTCTCGCCTCACAAACTCCGGCATAGCTTTGCAACGCACCTCTTGGACAACGGCGCCGACCTGCGCAGCGTGCAGACCCTGCTCGGGCACGCCAGTCTCTCAACAACGCAGATTTACACCCATGTCACGATCGAGCGGCTCAAGGCTGCCTACATGGCCGCCCACCCAAGAGCCGAGGGATAAAAAAACCGCGCCTGCCGCCCCTGAGACGCCGCTTCGCGGCTGAAGAATGGGTCAAGCCGGAGGTCGACCCTCCAAGGATTTCGCGCTGCCGCGCGGTTTTGTAGCGGCTGTCTATGACTGCCGAATCGGAGCCCCCCCCAGCGCTCATAGAGACGCTGCTACAGCAATCGCGCGGCAGTGCGCTCGAGTATACAAGGTAGGGTCGGCGCGCCGCCGCTGACCTATTTGCGCGGCGTGCTTGCTAAGCCGGAGACGCGAAGCGCAGAGGCTGGAGCCGCCATTGCATCCAGAAGAAACGCTGCCGGGGCGGCTGAATCTTGGGACGCCGACGGCGCGGCATCTCTACCTTGGATTACGAAGCGCGCCTCCACCTCATCGACAAACAAACCACGCTTGCGCCCGCAGCTCATAGAGCGGATGCGATCCCCGGGACTCAGCCTGTTAGTCCAGATTCTGCCGGTTTTCGGTGACCTTCGCCGTTCTGGCAGGGTTACTAAGTTCGATCAGGTCGCTGATGATGCGGACGGCTTCATTGCGGATCGGATCTGGTTCGGGAGTTTTCTTGGCTTCCTTCTTCTCTTCTTCCGACTCGTCTGATTCCTCTTCGATGTTGTATTTTTTATCGCGCTCGCGCTCGTAGGCGACGACTTCCAAGTCCTCGCGGTTGTTCTTCACATCGTCGAGTGTGACTTGCCAGACCTTGGCATTCACCATGGAACCACGGGCCGCCCGTTCCTGCTTGCGGGCTTCCTTGCGTTTTTTCTCATCAGCGAGTTCCTTGCGGCGGATGTCCTCGTTTGTGCTGATGGTGTTTTTGGCAATGCGCTCGCGGAAGCGCTGCATATCTTCATTCACATAAATAAACTCCTGATCGCTTTGGATGCGTTTTTTTGAGCGCTCGCGAAGTTCCTCAACAAAAAGGCTGGCCGCTGGAGTCTTTTCCTTGGATATCAAAATAACAGGTGCCACCTCGTCATAGTCGAGTGGGTTTTTGAGTGAGGCTTCGCCGATTTCGGCATTGTCTGTGCGGGAGGGGAGAATGATGTCCGATTCCACGCCTTTGATCTGAGTCGAGCCGCCGAGAATACGGTAGAACTTTTGGATCGTGAGTTTGAGAGCACCAGCCTCCGGTTTCTTAACATTGAAAAATGGCAGCGACATGGATTTGTCGAGGTCTACGATCGTCTGCACTGTGCCTTTACCGAAACTCCGCTCGTCACCAACCACCAGCGCGCGTCCGTAGTCTTGGAGCGCGGCTGCAAAAATCTCACTCGCCGAGGCGCTCAGGCGGTTCATCAGAACGATCATCGGGCCTGAGTAGGAAACCTCCGGGTTTTTGTCGTTGTTTACCGTGATTTTCCCGCTCGGATCCTTGGCTTGAACAACTGGTCCTTGAGGAATGAAGAGCCCGGTGAGATTGATGGCTTCTTCGAGCGAGCCGCCACCATCTCGGCGGAGGTCAATGACAAGCCCTTCGATGTTTTCTTTTTTTAGCCGCGTCAGAAGCGCTTCGACATCCACTGTCGTGCTCTTGGGTTCTCCGTCGCCGCTCATGTTGGCGTAGAACGATGGCAGAGTGATCCAGCCGATACGGGCCACCTTGCCCTCGGGGTCGGTCACATCCAGAAGTTCAGCCTTAGCCTCCTGATCCTTCAGCTTCACCTCATCGCGGGTTATCTCGACGATTGAGCGTTTTGAGGGATCATCCGCATCGTTCGGTATGACCTGCAGGCGAACGACGGAATTTTTGGCGCCGCGGATTTTCTCCACGACCTTGTCGAGTTTCATATCCACGACATCCTCAAACTCCTTCTCGCCTTGTCCAACGGCAAGGATTCGGTCACCGACCTTCAGGCGTCCATCGCGGTCGGCAGGGCCTCCAGGCACGATCTCCATGATTTTTGTGTAGCCATCCTCAGAGCGCAGCACAGCTCCGATGCCCACGAGCGAGAGCTTCATGTTGATCTGGAAATTCTCCATCTCTGTCGGGCTCATGTATTCCGAGTGGGGGTCGTAGCTTTGGGTCAGAGCCTTGAGAAAGGTGCTAGTGACATCATCCGGACTCATCTCACGCACATTACGCAGGGCTTGGTCGTAGCGGCGTGTCACGGTCTCTTCTGGCGAGCGGAGTTTGAGTTCGCTCAGGTGTTCTTGAAGGAGTTCGGCCTCCACACGGTCGCGCCAGATTTTGTCGGCCTCATCGAGATTCTTCGGCCAAGGAGATTTCTGACGGTTCAGCTCAACCTCGCGCTTTCCTTGGAAATCGTATTTTTTTGACGCGAGTTTCTTGTTAGTAGCCACGCGGTTCTCCACTCGTTCCTTGAAGCGCTGAAAGATTTCCCTGGACGGCGAGAGGTCGCCGGAGCGGATGAATTTATGTAGCGATTCGCCATACTTCAGCGTGAATTCATCCACATCCTGCTGCGTGAAGTAGAGTTTGTTATAGTCCAGAAGCTCAAGATAGGTCGCGAGAAGCTTGGCCGACATCTCCGCATCCATTTCCTTGCGGCTGTAGTGCGCCTGCTGAAGCCAGTTTGCGACGGCCAAGGCGACTTGCCCCTGATCGACCGCGTTGGATTTTTCGGCGCGAGCCGGAAGGAGTAAAGCCAGCGCCGTGAAAATGGTGGCGATGGCGTGTTTGGAAAAATTCATGATGGATGGATTGAAAACCTTGCAGAGAAGTCGACAAAAATCAAATCTCCGCTTTCTCATCATACGACCCAACAGCACATGAAGCCGTTCAATATTTTTACCGGTGGTCCTCTAGACACCAACGCCTATTTTTTTCAGACCCCTTCGGGAAACATTCTTTTCGATGCTCCCCAGGGAGCGGATGAACACTTTGCCGGCGAGAAGATCGATTGGCTTATTCTCACCCATGGACATTTCGACCATGTGATGGATGCCGCAAAAATCCAGCGCCGCCATGGATGCCGAGTGGCTTTTCACCCAGACACAGCCCCGATGCTGGCTGATGGGGCTTTTTTTAAGAAGCATGGATTCGATATCCAATACGAACCCTGCTCTGCTGATCTGCTCCTCGAGGAGGGAGAAACGCAGGCGATCTGTGGATTGAAAATCCTGTGCCTCCATGTGCCAGGGCATTGCCCGGGAAGTCTGTGCTTTTACTTTGCCGAAGAGGGTTTGCTCGTGGCGGGTGATGTCCTTTTCCGCGAGGGCGTGGGCCGCTGGGATCTGCCAGGCGGCGATGGTCCGCTCCTTTTCGATGGGATTCGCAAAAAAATCTTTCCACTCGACCCAGCGACGCGCGTCCTGCCAGGGCATGGGCCGGAAACCACAGTCGGCCATGAAGTCGCATGGAATCCGTATATCGGCCAGTCCTGAAAATCCAAGCTCGACAGACGACAGCGGATTGCTCATTCATTTCGCTCAGACATCCACCAACCCAGATACATTTTATGCCAAGCTTCAACTATGTCGCACTCGACGCCCGAGGCCAGGAAACTACCGGGGTCATTGACGCCGCCTCCCAAGCCGAAGCCGTAGCCCAGATCAGGCAGGCGGGCTACTTTCCCAAGTCGATCACAGAGGGCGGTAAGGCCCCCAAGCGCAAGGCTGCAGCGCCTTCGGCATCTGTTGCCAAGAAAGACATCAAGATCAACCTGAACATTCCCTTCCTTGAAAAGAAGACGATCAAGGGACGGACTCTCATGATTTTCACGAGGCAGTTGGCCACGCTCATCGACGCGGGCTTGCCACTCCTTCGCGGTTTGACTGTGCTTTCCAAGCAGGAGCCCGATCCCGTTCTCAAAAAAACCATCATTGGCATCGCCGATTCCGTCCAAGGTGGCGGGACATTTTCCGAAGCCTTGGCCGGTCACCCGCGTATTTTCAACAAGCTCTACATCAACATGGTCAAGGCCGGTGAACTCGGTGGTGTGCTGGAGATCGTCCTGCTGCGTCTCGCCGAGTTCCAAGAAAAAGCCCAGAAGACAAAGAACAAAGTCGTTTCGGCTATGTTCTACCCGGTGATCGTTCTGGTCATTGCCATAGTCATCATGGCTTTCTTGCTCGTTTTCATCGTTCCGAAATTCGAAGCCATTTTTGCTGACATGCTCGGTGGTAAGCCGCTACCCGGGTTGACTCAGTTCGTCATCGGAACAAGCAATTTCGTTAAAAACAACCTTCTGCTCATCGTTGGAGCGATCGCAGGACTCGCCGTGGCATACAAATTCGCTTCGCAAACACCGAAAGGCTCTGCCGCCATAGATGCTTTCCTGCTACGCGCTCCGCTTTTCGGCGACCTCACTAAGAAAAGTGCGATCTCTCGTTTTTCAAGAACGCTCGGCACCCTTGTCACAAGCGGCGTGCCGATCCTTCAAGCCCTCAACATCACACGCGAAACCGCAGGCAACGCAGTGATCGCCGGAGCCATCAACCGCGTCCATGACAGCGTGCGTGAGGGCGAGTCGATCGTGCAACCACTCGAAGCCAGCGGGATTTTTCCTCCCATGGTAGTCAGTATGATCGATGTCGGTGAGGAAACCGGCCAGTTGCCCGACATGCTTCTCAAAATCGCCGATGTCTACGACGACGAAGTGGATAATGCCGTCGCCGGCCTCACTTCCATGCTCGAGCCTGTGATGATTGTTTTCCTGGCTGTCGTGGTGGGAACAATCGTCATTGCTCTCTTCATGCCGCTCATCAGCATCATTTCCGGAATGCAGCAGTAGAAATACACGGCTTCGCAAGTCCCCTGCTCGTGGAGCAGGGCTTGCAAGCAGGTGGCGCACTGATAATCTTTGCGCCTATGAAACTGATCCTCTCCGCCGCATCGTTGCTGGCGGTCGCGTCTCCGGCCTTTTCTCAGGAACAGACCGCGCCCCCAACAGACCTTTGGCAGATCATTCAATCCGGCGGCCCAGTCATGTATCCGCTGGGTGCCATTTCCGTTCTGGGGCTCATGTTGATCTTGATTTATCTCATGACCTTGCACCGGGGTGCGGTGGTGAGTAACCGCTACATGCAAGCGGCGGATGCGCTCATTCGCAAAGGCGACTACCTCGGCCTCTTGGCTCTTTCAAACCGCCACAACGAGGCCATCGCGAGCGTGATGGAGCGGTCGCTGAATTTTCTCACAAAAAACCCAACATCATCCATGGCAGAGGTGCGGGAGATCGCTCAAGCCGAGGGTATGCGACTGGCCAGTCTCTGGAATCAACGCATCAGCTATCTCGCGGACATCGGTTCCATCGCGCCAATGCTTGGCCTCCTTGGCACGGTTCTGGGAATGATCACTTCCTTCACCGTTGTGGCCAACGATGTTGTTTCCTCACGCCCTATGCTCCTCGCAGGTGGCGTTGCCGAGGCGCTTATCACCACAGCGGCGGGACTCGTCATCGGCATTCCTCTTATGGCCTTCTACGCGTTTTTTCGCGGTCGAGTGCAGGGAATGATTTCTGATCTCGAGGCGGCCTCCACAGTCCTGCTTGCCCACATCAGCGTGTCCAAATCGAACGATTGAAATGAATTTTCGCGGTTCCATTCAACCGACCTCTCCGGGTTTTCAGATCGCTCCGATGGTGGATATTGTTTTTCTCCTCCTCATCTTTTTCCTGGTCACTTGGAATTTCTCGAGAAACGAAACCGAGTTGGAGGTGAAGGTGCCGAAGGCCCGCGAAGGCAAGGAAACTCGGCGCGCTGTCGGTGAGGTCATTCTGAATATCAAATCCGACGGCACGGTCGTGATGAACCGCCGGAGTATGGATTCCGCAGCCCTCTTGGAAACTCTCACCAAGATTGTCTCACTCTATCCTGACCAGGCAGTGATCCTCCGTGCGGATGAGAGCACGGACTATCGGTATGTCGTGGATGTGCTGGATGCCTGCCGCCGCGCGAATATCTGGAATGTTGCCTTCGCGACAAGCCGACAGCAATGAAGCGGGCGACGATTCTCACCCTTCTGAGCCTTGGTGCCATTTGCAATGCTCAGGAAGTTCGCCGTGCGTTGCCTGCGAACGCCCCTGCGCTGGATAACTATCAGAACCCTTCCTGGATGGATCGCTTGCCGGATGGTCAACCTGTGGAAGTTCGCCGTGCGGAGTCGGTGAAGCCTCCAGCTCCCGCACAGGCTGTCCCACCCCCTGCAGTGGAACCTTCTCCAGTTCCTGCCGTCGCGCATCCCGCTTCCACACCCACCGTTTTGGATGACCCTCAAAACATTCGCATCGCGCCCGCAGGCGGTGCGGGGTCGCCTGCAGACTCGGCGTTGGATCGCGCAAACAATCTCTACTCGCGCAAGCTCTACGATCTGGCTATTCCAGAATATGAGGCGTTTCTGATTGCGGACTCCACCTCGCCAGCCCGCGATGTGGCCCTCTTTCGTCTGGCCGAGTGCCACCGAATGGCTGGAAATGCTGCCGCTTCCCGTGCCGCTTACGAAAAGCTTCTCATGCAATTTCAGACCGGCGAGTTTGCTGCTGCAGGGGCCTGCCGCCTCGGCGAAATCCTCGCTACGGAAAATCTTCATCAGCCCGCCACCATCCAATTCGATCTCGCCGTCCGCGAAGCCAATCAACCGGGTATTCGCCTGGCTGCAGCCTACTTCGCCGCGCGAAGCTTCGACGCTCTCCAACAAAATCAATCCGCCGAAGACCGTTACAAGGCCGTTCTGGCAACCGAGGGCGAGAATCCCTATCGCGAAAATGCTGCACTGGCACTCGCCGCGATTCAGTTGAAACAAGGAAAAAAACAGGCAGCCCTTGAGACTTGTGAGTTTCTTGCAAGCACTGCGGCATCCCCCGATGTCGCCTCCCGCTCTGCCTTGCAGGCCGCCCGCCTCGCTGCGGAACTTGGTTCGACGGCCAAAGCCCTCCAACTTTTCGACAAAGCGGCTTTAGGCACACAGGATCCAGCGATGAAGTCCGAGGCGATGCTCGCTGCGCTTCGCCTCCGCTATGACTCCGGAGACTTCCGTGGAATTACCCAGATGGGCGAGGGGATCGAGAGGGATTTGCCAGCATCTGCGCGCCCCGACGCATTGGGTATCCTTGCCGCTGCTTGGAGACGCACCGGGAATGAAGAGCAAGCCAAGCGCGTTTATGATCGCATCGTTTCGGAAAATCCAAGCACTGCATCTGCCGATGTCCGCTACCAGCGCCTGCTGAGCCTCTACGCGACGAGGGACCCCTCTCTCGTTGCCGAAGTGGACCGTTTTCTGGCGGCATCCACTGATCCGAAGCAAAGCGCCTCTGCAGCCCTTCTCAAAGCCGAGGCGCTCTTCCAGAAACCCGACTACGCTGCGGCAGCCAAAGCCTACGCGCCGCTTGTAGAAAATCCTTCGCTCAAGCCCGAACAGCGCTCTGCCGCTCTCTACAAGCTCGCATGGGCTCTCGATGCCTCAGGTGACAGTGTGGGCGCCATTCGGGCTTACACGGCATTCGCCGAGAAATACCCCGGCGACAAACTCGCTGCCACCGCCGTCCTGCAGCGAGGTCTCGCCCGGCAAAAAGCTCAAGCTCACACCGAAGCGCTCGCCGACTTCGAGGAGGTCATCACCCGTTTCCAATTCAGCAAGGAGGTCGAGATAGCCCTCCTTCAAAAAGCCCTTACTCTCGGCCAACTCAATAAATACCCCGAGATGGCAGCTGCATTTCAGGAGTTACTGAAGCGCTACCCGAACTCCGCCGCCGCTGCGCAGGCCAACTTCTGGCTCGGTTGGGCGGCCTTTGAAAACAAGGACTACCCTCAAGCCATCACCCTTCTCGACAAAGCCCGGCTTCTGGATTCCAAAAACTACGCAGACCGTGCCACGCTCCGCATCCTGCTCGCCCAATACCAGCTTCAGGATCGCGCCGCTGCCGCCCGTGAAGCCGATGATTACAAGGGCGGAGCCATTCCTGCCGAGGTAGCCATCTGGCTCGCGCAGGGGCATCTCGACGACAAAAAATTCGCCAAGGCGGAAAAGTTGCTTCTGCCTCTGGTTCAAAATCCGGCTTCGGTTCCCCTGGATGCCTGGCTTTTGATTTCGGAGACCAAACTCTCCCTGGCCAAGTATGACGAGGCATCTCAAGCCGCTGACAAGGCGCTTGCCTCAACCCAGAATCCCCAAGCTCAGGCGAGGGCCCATCTTGCCAAGGCATTCGCCGAGATCGCCCTCAAGCGTCCTGCCTCCGCCCGACAGGCAGTCGATCAGGCGTTGTTTCTCCAGCCCGAAGGTAAGCTCAATGCAGAGGCCCGGCTCGCATCCGGCGAGGTCTTCTTTCTTGAGCAAGACTACGAAAGCGCCGCACGTGCGTTCATGTCCGTCAGCATCCTTGTTGATGATCCCAAGCTCACTCCGAAGGCACTGAGAAGAGCCGTTGATTCCTACCGTCGCGCTTTCAAGGATGCCGAGGCGGACAAGGCGATGAAGGAACTCTCCGAGCGTTTTCCCGGTTCCGCGTTGAGTGCGACTCCTTAACCGCTGTAGGTGCCGGTGGTGACGCCGATCTGGCTCGTGGCGTGCAGTTCACGGTGCAATGCGGCACCGCTTCGACGGGCTGTCAGAAGTTCTTGGTAGGCGGCTAGAATGCGAGTGGTTTCCTCTGCCGATTCCTCCAGCAGTTCAACGCGGAAGTGGCGCAGGCCGGCGGCATGGAAGGTTTCAAAGAAAGCCGCGCCCGTTTGTGCCGTGGCGTGGAATAGCGTGTTCCGGCAGCCCACATCGGCGCGGAGCGGATGTTCCATGCCCACGCGGTCGCGCAGATGGACCCGGTGCTTTTCGCAGGGTCTGCCACAGTCCGTGTAGTCCTTACCCTTCGAGAGAAATGCCGCGAAGACGCAGTGCTCCATGTGAAACATCGGCATGTGATGGTGCAGCGTGAGTTCAAACCAGTCTGGCGGCGCGTGACGCAGCATCGAGAGAATCTGGGTCGAGTTCAGATCGTGCGAAATGGTGAGGCGCTCCAGACCATGATTTTTTAAAACAAGCGCGCTCACAGGATTGGCCACATTCAGGGAGAAATCTCCGATCAATCGTAGCGGGCTTCCTGCAAAATGTGAAATCGCTCCGATGTTGCGAATGAGAACACCATCTGGCTTCGCATTCGCGATGAGTTTGAAAAAACCCTCCTCGCCAGCTTTCTGAATTCGTGGCGTCGCAAGAAGGACCTGCGCGCCGCCGTGCGCCCGCACCACTGCGACGGCATCCTTGTAGCGGCGGATGTCCTCGTAATCGACGAGGATTTTCCGGGAACCTGCCCCAAGCGCGGCCTCAAGTTGCTCTTCCGAGCGGACCAAGACAGAGAGATGCGAGTCGGAAGATTTAGGCGCTTCAAAACTCGGGAGAATATCCTTCAAAGCAACCTTCGGCGCCGTGTCGCGCACTGTGCGGCTTGCCTTCTCGACCAACTCGCGACGCATGCGGTTGATTTCCGAAATGGGTAGGATGACATCGCCTTCGATCCGCGCCTCGAGCGAACGGAGGCTGAATCCGGTGCCACCGAGCTTTTCAAGTTGAGCCCTCAGGGCATCTGTCGTCAGTGGTCTTGTGCGAGCGGTCTGCAGGGGAATTCGGGATGAAATCAAAACATCGCCGCACTTGAGAAGGAGAGGTTCCTCTGCCTTTCCGCTGACGATGAGATCGAGTGGCGTAAGTCGATCGGCATCCGTCTCCAGTCGGCCACTGAAGCTGCCTCGCAATTCGCGGTCCAGCGAGGGGTCCGAGGTTTTCCACACGCGGCTGCCAGTTGGAATTTCATGGAACCGTATTTTGCCCGTCTCGAAGAAAAGCCTGTTCCCCTGAACCTGAAAGACCCGCCCGCCTTGCTCACGCTCGGTGTTTCCGCCGGTGTCAAACACCACGCCGTCGCCGGGTTTGATGGGGATTGCGGTGGATTCCAATTCGACATGGTCTCTGGAGCTGCCTGCAACACGCCCCAGAAAGGCTCCACGCTTTTTGCCAAAGCGTGCGCCGACGAGTTCCTGGTGATTGACCCCATGCATCCAGCCACTGAAAAGTCCACGCGAGAAGGTCATTTCCAGTCGATACCAGTCCTCGGGCGATGCGCCTTCAAAGAGACCTTCAAGTGCCGCGTCGATCGCTTTGCGGTAAACCGAGGTGACCGCTGCAACATATTCGGGGGATTTCAGGCGTCCCTCGATTTTAAAAGACGCAACGCCTCGCTCGATAAGGGCCGGGATTTCATTCACTGCGGCGAGATCTTGAGGCGAAAGCAGGTAACGCTTGTCGCCGAGGTCGCGCAGGGCACCGTCCACCACGAGTTCGTAGGGCATGCGGCAGGCTTGCGCGCATTCACCGCGATTCGCGCTCCGGCGGCCGAGTGCCTCGCTGGTGAGGCATTGGCCCGAGTAGGCAACGCACAGGGCTCCATGAACAAATGTCTCCAGCGGCACCGAGGGCGGGAACTTTTCCAATTCCCGCAGCGACAGCTCCCTCGCAAGAACGACCTGCTTTACGCCGAGCCCCTCAGCGAAGCGCACACCTTCGGGGGATGTAATAGTCATCTGCGTCGAGGCGTGGACGCGCAGGTCGGGAAACATGCGGCGTGAGATCTCCGCCAGGCCGACATCCTGAATAATCACGGCATCTACCGCCGCATCATGCAGGGCCTGGAGTTCAGCGATGGCGTCATCCAGTTCATCCGTAAAGATGAGCACATTCAGCGTGACATAGGCTTTCACGCCGTGTGCGTGAAGGAAGGAGGTGATAGCTGGAAGCTCTTCCTCGCAGAAGTTGTCGGCCCGCATGCGGGCGTTGAAGCGGCTCAAGCCAAAGAAAACGGCATCCGCCCCATTCGCCACAGCGGCGCGTAGGCACTCCCAGTCGCCTGCCGGTGCGAGGAGCTCGGGTTCGACTGGATGGATGCCCCTCAATGAGCTGGTGCCATGATGATTCGGATATCCGGATCTTCCTGACGGTTGGTTATATAGATGCCGGTTGGCTTGGTATTGATCAACTCGTAGCCGGTGAGGACGAACTCGGGATAAAATTTGTCACTGGCCGGCTCATACACTGTCTCGCCGCTGAAACGGCCGCTGAGACGGTATTCGTAGTTGTTGTCCTCGCCGAGTTTTCCCGCCTCGCGGTCGGGCGCAAGCTTGGTCTGCTCGTTCAACATGACGAGTTGAGCTGTCGTCCAAGACTTGCCGGGTTCGCGCACCCAGCCCCACATTTTGTAATCGCTCTTATACATGCGGCGCCCGATGAAGTAGTCGCCAGGCTCTTCAGCGCGGATAGCGGCATTCATGCTCGCCCGTGCGGGAGCCTCACTATCGACGGTCTGGCAGGCGTTCTGAAAAATGGCAGTCGCCACCAGCGTCACAAGACAAGCTCGTTGCATGAGAGTTTTCATAAAATCAGATGGCCTGTGCAAGGTAGGGCGCGAGGGTTTGCCTGAGTGCCTCATCCGACTCCGTGGAAATGCCGCCGATCAAGGGAAGCAGCGTCCACTCCTCGATATGGGTGATCTCGCCACCGGGTGGGACCATTTTCAGCGGACTCAGGCTCTCGACCTCAAGCATGTCGCCATTCGTGAAGGCCTCGAAATTGCAACCACCGTCGGGGTAGGTCTCGCCCTCGATAAAATCGAAGGATTTGATGAAAATCGAATCATCCACGATGTAGGCGACCTGTTTTTCCTTATGGGAGAGGCCGATCTTCGTGGGCGGGCGATCTGCTGCCTGGCGCAGAATGAAATAGTCCCGCCCGATCCGCCAACGTGCATCACTTAGGTCGGTGTAGGGCCAGAGAACCATCGTCCGGTTCGGCAGCAAATCCCTCGGATGCTCTCCAAGCGGCGGTTGGGGGATCACAGCGGTGCCTCCAGCCTTCATCACACTCAGCGCCCATGCGGAAAACTCGAGCGGCTTGGAGTCGGTATTTTTAGCCGTGTGCCGGACTCTCACTCTCGGGGAATCCTGCGAAATCGTGATCCCGAGCGTCTTCAAAATGCGCCCACCGGCCTCTTGCTCGGCTTCAAAAATGACCTCCCCCGTTTCGGAATCCACCCAATGCCGTGGCGGGTGGTTGTCGATATGGTAGGTTCGCTCCACATCCTCAGGAGCGATCCAGAAGCGGTGTCCCCCGCGAATCATCCACTCCCTCTCACCTTTGCCACCGAGTTGTTCATCGAAGGTTTTGAAAACATTCGCACCGTCTGTTGTGCGGAGGCTGATGATGCGCGGCCCCACATCGAGTGTGACAATAAGTTCGATCTGATCATTGGCGAGCCGCAGATTGCGCTCCCAGCCAGCGTGAGGGATGGTTTCCGTTTGCATGAAGGCGCTGACTCTAAAGCGCGGCGCCGAAAAAGTCAGTCAAATCCCGTCGGGATGAAACCTCAGCCCACGGACTCTCCACGCAATTCCAGCAAGCGACGGAGGGTTTCTTCGATGAGGCTGTTTGGGCAACTGGCGCCCGCTGTGATGCCGATGGTCAGGTTTTTCCTTTCCGGCAGCCAATCCGTCGAAACGATTTCTTTTTTGAGGTGCAGGTCGAAATGCCGGATTTCATTCGCTGAAGTCAGGCAGTCTGCATTGCGGATGAACCATGTCGGGAGCTTTTCAGAGCCGATTTCAGCCAAGTGCGTTGTATTTGAACTATTGTAGCCGCCGACCACGATGAGCATATCCAAGGATTCGTTGAGGAGTTGGAAAAGGGCGTCTTGTCGATCCTGCGTGGCTCCGCAGATCGTGTCGAAGTAGCGGAAGTTTGCAGTGCTGCCGCCATCGCGCTTTGCCACGGCCTCACGCAGCAGGTTTTGAATGGCCTCGGTTTCGCTGCGTAGCATGGTGGTTTGGTTCGCCACGCCGATGCGCTGGAGGTGTTGCAGCGGATCGAAGCCCGGGCTTACTGCTCCACGGAAGGTGGTGAGAAACTCGGCCGGGTCGCCGCCATTGACCATGTAGTCGGTCACTTTGCCGGCCTCCTTCAGATCCAGCACGATCACAAAGTGGCCGGATCCATCACCGCCGAGAGCCCGCGAGGCTGTGGCTCGCGTCTCCTCATGTGCGGCCTTGCCATGAATGATCGAAGTGACCCTCTCGGTGGCATTCTGCCGGACGCGTTTCCAGACGCTCATCACATCCCCGCAGGTTGTATCCACAATCTGGCAACCATGGGCCTTCACTGCGTCGATTACGGACACCTCGGCTCCGAATGCTGGCACAATGACGACATCATCAGCTTTCAAGTTCTTCAGGTCCGCATCAGAAGGGTGTGCGGCAAGATGTTGAATGCCGAGCGCATCCATCTGGGCATTCACATCCGGGTTGTGAATGATTTCGCCCAGAAGAAAAATCCGCTTGTCGGTGAAAACCTTTCCTGCCGCATAGGCCAGATCGATAGCCCGCTCAACCCCGTAGCAAAAACCGAATTCCTTCGCCAAGCGAATGGTCGTGTTTCCGACCTGAAGCACCCCGCCTTGCGCCCGGATCTTTTCCACCAGTTCGCTGCGATAATGTTTTTCAACCTGTGCATGGACATGGGCCATGACATCAGGCGTGCGGATATTGACTCGGTTTGGCGTGCTCAAAGTGGATTCAGCTTAAATCCGAAAAAGGTTTTTTTATAGAAAAACAGAATGGCCGGATTCAGTCGGCGTGTTTCGGCAATTGGTCATCATGCAAAAAACATCTCCGTGGTCTCCGTGTCCTCCGTGGTGAATAATTCTCATTTAATAAAGCTCCACCGGTGAGCGCTTGCCGTCTTCTGGACTACGCTGCGCGGCCAATTCTGGGCTTAGAACAGCCACGCGTAGGTCGTAAATTTCGGCATCCACCGCATGAAAGGCCTCCAGAGAAAATGGCGTGGGCGGCGCGAGGCGGGATTTGCAGCGGTCCATCGCCTCAAGAGCCTCGTCGAGTTTTTTGCCCATGGTGTCGATGGCCTTCTTCGCAGCGGAGGCCATTTCGATGCGGTGGCAGATCATAAGCATGTCGTTGCCCGCTTCGATGCCGAGGCGCATCGTTTCATCGAATCCATAGTGGTTCAGAATGGCTCCCATATCGAGATCGTCTGTCATCACAAGGCCCTCAAATCCCATATCCTTCCGCAGCAGGTCGCGAATGATGACCGGTGAGAGCGAGGCGGGTCGGTTCACCGCGTCGAGTCCTGAAACGGCGATGTGGCCGATCATCATGCTATCCACCGATTTTGCGAAGTGCCGGAAGACGGCGAGTTCGTGCTCCTCCATGAGTTCCTGCGAACGCTCGATGCGGGGAAGTTCGTGGTGCGGGTCGAGGCCGGCTGAGGCATAGCCGGGGAAATGCTTGCCGCAGCTCATCACACCAGTGGCTCGTAGTGCCTCGTTGAAGGCGCTGGATTTTTCAATGACCTCGGCAACATCGCGTCCGTAGCAGCGCCCTCGAAGTGAATTGTCGGCTTCGTCGTCGAAGGAAATGTCCAGCACGGGGCAGAGGTCCAGGTTGAAGCCGAAAATGCGCAGGATGCGGCCGGTGATATCTCCATGACGGCGGATTAAATCTAGGTCGCCGCAGTCCCGGAGTTGCTGGGCGTTGGGAGGCTCGTTGCCGATGAGTTTGAGTCGGGACACGCGTCCACCTTCCTGGTCGATCGTGATGATCGGTTCCACGCTGCTCAGATCGCGGAGGTCGTCGATGAGCTTGCGGAGTTGCTGGGGCGTCTTGATGTTTCGGCCGAAAAGGATGAACCCTCCGGGCTGGATTTGACGGAAGAGGCGGGCGGATTCGGAATCGAGTTCCGCGCCGGGAACACCAACGAGAAGAAGCTGACCGGGATTTTGGGATGGCATGAGGAGGGGAAAACCAGATTTGATGAGGGCTGTCGAAATGATTTCTTCAGAAAAAATCGGTTTGTTCGGCGGGAGCTTTGATCCCATCCACCACGGACACCTCATTCTGGCGCGCGATGCCATGGAGTGTCTCGGCTTGGATCGTGTCATTTTTATTCCGGCGAATGTGTCTCCCCACAAGTTGGAACATCCGCCGGCACCGGCCCGTCGTCGTTGCGAAATGGTCGAGGCGGCCATCGCCGGCGAGCCTCGGTTTTCGATGGATGCCTGCGAGGCGGAGCGCGAGGGGCCGTCCTTCGCCGCTGATACGGTGCGGCTCATGCAGCGGCGTTTTCCACAGGCGGAGCTTTTTTATTTCATCGGAGAGGACAATGTTCCTGCCCTTCACACATGGCGGGAAATTGATGAGCTCAAGAAACTGGCATCCTTTGTCGTGCTGGCCCGGGGCGACTTGGAGCCGATCGAGGGCTTCCCAGTCATCAGCCGCAATATCGATATTTCCTCTACAGATATCCGGAATCGCATTGCCCGAGGCCTCTCGGTTCGCTACTTGCTGCCGGACGCCGTTTGCGCGATTCTCGCAAGGCATCAACTTTACCTGAATGACTGACACTGAAAAACTCGCCCGCGTTTGCGCGTCGGCTGCCGCTGATAAAAAGGCCGAAGACATCGTCCTACTCGATATGCGTGGCGTCTCCGACTTTACTGATTTCTTCCTGATCTGCTCCGCAAATTCGGAACCCCAGCTCAAGGCCATCTCCTCATCGATCCGCGAAAAGGCCCGCGAGGAATGTGAAGCGCGACCCCTTTCTGCCGATGGCTTCCCCGTGAGCCAATGGATCGTCACTGATTTTGGCGGACTCATTTGCCATCTCTTCTTGGATTCGAAACGCGCCTTCTACGACCTCGAAGGCCTCTGGAGCGACGCCAAGAAAATCCGGTTGGAGGACTGATCAGCGATGGACGGCGTCGAGGATGTCGAGATCGAGTGCCCTTACTGCGGTGAGTTGTTCGGCATTTTGGCCGACACATCACACTCGTCTGTCGAGATGATCGAAGATTGTTCGGTGTGTTGCCATCCCATCCAGCTGAGCCTCCGTTTCTCAGGGGGTGAATTGGTTTCTGTGGAGGCCTCCGCATCCTGAGCTGATATGCAGGCTGGTTTTTTCATTGATCGCCCGACGAATCCGGCGCGGCCTGCCGCAAAGGCCGTTACCATCATCACTCTTCTTCTGGTCTACGCCGGTCTGTGTTGGCTGGCCTTTTCGCATTCCCTCAAAAACTGGGATCAGGTGTGGGCCTATCGCGTCACATTTCTGAATGGTTGGGCCGCCACCATCGGCATCTCTGCTGCGGCCCTCTTGCTCAGCACAGCCATAGGCGCTCTCACGGCGCTGGCGCGTCGCTCGGCTTTTCTTCCTCTGCGCTACACCGCCGCCGCCTATGTCGAGACGGTGAGGGGACTCCCGCTTGTCGTTCTCGTGCTTTTTGGATTCTACGGGATCGCAAACGCCGTGGGTTGGAATGACCGGGTATCGGTGGGGATCGTTATCCTCTCGCTCTTCAGCGGCGCCTACATCGCCGAAATCATACGCGCTGGCATCGAGAGTGTCGGTCGCTCCCAATGGGACAGCGCCCGAGCCATTGGACTCACACCTGTGCAGACCTACCGCTTTGTCATTTTCCCCCAGGTGCTGCGTCAGATTCTGCCTCCCGTGGCGGGTCAATTCTCATCGCTCATCAAGGACTCTTCACTGCTATACATCATTGGAATTCCCGAGCTGACCTTCGCTGCAAACCAGATCAACTCGGCGACCTACAGCACCTTTGAGAGTTTTGTTCCGCTCGGTATCTGCTATCTTGTGCTCACACTGCCAGTTTCGCTCTGGACGAAATACTTGGAATCCAAAGTGCGCTATGAAACTTGAACACCTCAGTCTCATTGCCTGCCTGCTCCTGACCGGATGCGCGGCCGTGGAGCATTTCGACAAGGAGTCACCACCGGAGTATCTCACAGTCCGGCGTGCGGAGTTCTTTCGAAGCGGGCCAGCCCAGGCATTCCCTCCAGAGAAGCTTGAAAAGGATTTGCCTCTCAGTCTGCTGAAAAAAGACTCGGGCTACGCATTTGTGCGCCTGCTCGACAACCGCACCGGCTATGTCGCGTTCAGCGACCTCCGCGTCGCGCCGCCCGTGGCTCCCGGCGTGCCGTTTGATCCCGTCATCGTAGAGGAAATCGTTGAAGTTCCCCTCCCTGACTTCCGAGTCATTCCCGACGAAATTCCTGAGAAGCTCCGCAAAAAATGAAAATTCTCCTTCGCGGCCTTACCAAAAGATTCGGACCCCAGACTGTCCTTGATGCCGTGAATTTCGAGGCGGAGTTTGCCCACACCCTCGCGCTCATCGGACCATCCGGCGGAGGCAAGTCCACCCTTCTCCGTCTCCTTGCAGGCCTGGATGCCCCCGACTCGGGCGAAATCTTCGTCAACGGCGACCCTCTACCGCGGGACGAGGAGCGCTTGAGGGTCCACCGCAGCCACACGGGCATTGTTTTTCAGGCCTACAATCTCTTTCCCCACCTCAGCGCCCTTGGAAATGTCATGCTCCCGCTCACCGAGGTTCATGGGATGGATGCCGCAACCGCCCGTGACCGGGCGATGGATGTCCTAAAACGCTTCCACCTCGCCGAGCATGCGGCCAAGCAACCTGCTCAACTCAGCGGAGGCCAGCGGCAGCGTGTTGCCATAGCTCGCGCGCTCGCTGTGGATCCTGCTTTTCTCCTCCTCGACGAACCCACATCCGCCCTCGATCCTGAGATGACTGCCGAAGTTCTCGATGTGATTGTCGAACTCCGTGAATCCGGCAAACCCATCATTCTCGTCACCCACGAGATGGGCTTCGCACGCCGCTCGGCCGACCGCGTCGCATTCATCGCCGATGGCGGCGTGCTTGAGTGCGCGGCTGCTGGAGCGTTTTTCGAAAATCCCCGCCATCCCGCCGTGAAGCAATTTCTCGAGAGGATTTTGAAATACTGAGCAACGGATTCATCTCCTTCAATTGCCACCACCTTTTTCCTGTTCATCCTGCGAATCCTGTTTAAAAACCGCTTCCCGACATTCATGCCAAAAGAACGCATCCGTCTCAACGACCTCGACCAGTCGAAATCCCTCACTCAGGAGGAATACAAAAGTCAGGTGAAGCAATATCAGCTCGAGCTTCTCAACATGCAGCTCGAGCTCCATGAGAAGAAAATTCCCATTGTCATCGTCATCGAGGGCCCTGACGCCGCGGGCAAGGGCGGAGCTATTAAGCGTCTCACCGAGCGCCTCGATCCCCGACTCCTTCGCGTTTACTCCATCAACAAACCCACCACTGAGGAGTTTGCCCGCCATTATATGTGGCGATTCTGGTCAAGGCTCCCGCAGCGTGGCCACATGGCCATCTACGACCGCTCTTGGTATGGGCGTGTGCTCGTCGAGCGCGTCGAGGGCTTCTGTTCCCAAGCGGCCTGGCAGCGCGCCTATGGGGAGATCAACGATTTCGAAAAAATGCTCGTCGATGACGGCACCGTGCTCGTCAAACTCTGGCTCCATGTGTCCAAAGACGAGCAACTCGTCCGCTTCAAATCCCGCGCCGCCGATCCCTACAAACACTGGAAGATCGGTGACGAAGACTGGCGTAACCGGAAACGCTGGAACGAGCACATCGAAGCCGCCGAGGATATGTTTGAAAAAACTACCACCGAAATTGCGCCTTGGACGGTCATTCCCGCCAACTTCAAGTGGTATGCCCGCGTCAAAGCCCTCAAAGTCCTCAGCAGAGCCCTAAGTAAAGCCCTCGGCCGATAAAAAAGCATCACGCGGCAGCGTTCCACTGGGAGGGCCATCCTCTGGCATGGCCCATTTTTTACACAAAACGGCCTCAAGGCTCTTTCAGCGAACTTCCCGCAAAAAAAACCTTCGATACGCCGCTTGTGCGCCCCCTCAGCCCAGCGGCGTGGGATACTCCCCCTTGGCCGTGAGTTCCCCCAAGGCCGCTGCCACCAGAGGTCGGTCCTCGCGGTAGGTCACGCCAAACCACTGACTCTCCACCGGCACGAGTTGCACGGTTGCCTTGCCGCTTGAGACCATGTCCGCCACGGCATTGGGAATGTAGAATTCCGATTTTTCCTCATCTCCGCGAGCCTTCAGAAAATCTTTGAAGCCTGTTTCCAGCAGCGGAAACACCGCCGGAGTGAAGCCCCAGCAGTTCATCGAAACACGCTCCGCACCGCTGAATCCCACACCCTCAGCCAAATCGGTGATGCCCTGCGCCGTGCGTTGGATCTGCGTGTGCTCGCGCACCGTCTTGAGCAATCCATCAGCATCCGCTTGGCACACCCCGCGCGACACACTGCCGTGCTCGGAGAGAGTCGCATCAAGTCGGTATCCGCCCAGGCAAAAGCGTGTCCTGTTTTCTTCATGGGCTTTCAAAAATCCGCCCACAGCGGCAAATGCGTCGCAACCGTAAAAATCATCCGCATTTATCGCCACGAATGGGGAATCAACCACATCACGGGCAGCCAGAATCGCATGCCCCGTGCCCCAAGGTTTTGTGCGCCCTTCCAGCACGCTGAAGCCCTCTGGTAGATCGTTGAGTTCCTGAAAGGCATAGCCCACATCTAAGCGATCCTCATAGCGACGGCCCACGCGGTCCTTGAACTCCTCCTCAAAATCGCGGCGAATCACAAACACAACCCGGTCAAAACCCGAGAGCGCCGCATCATACACCGAGTAATCTAGCAGAGTCTCCCCGCCCGGCCCCACGCCATCCATCTGCTTCAATCCCCCATACCTGCTGCCCATACCGGCAGCCAAAACAAGTAATGTTGTATTCATAAGATAAAAACTCGGGTCGGCAGGATTCGAACCCACGGTCTTCTCCTCCCGCACGAGGTGATCTGCCAAGCTGAGCCACGCCCCGATGAGGGTTATTCCATCGCACCAGCCTCTGATTTCCTCAAGCCGAAATCTTCCGCGTTGCCGCCTCAGGGCCTCGCCTCCGGCACCACGAAGGAGACCAGAATCGAGCTGCCGAAAAGCGTCTCAAGACATGGCGAGGGGCCATCCTCACCGTGGTGTTTTCCGGCTTGCTGGTTTGGTGGACAGTCCTAGCCATTATCTCGGAAATATGAACTCATTTTTCTGAGTTAATTAAGGTCGATTTGGCCTGCGAAGATGGAAGTGAAAAGGCGGATGGCGAAAGGGAATCCACCTCTTCGAGTATCGTCTTTTCGACTTTCGGCATGCCATTTCTCCCGTTCATTCCGATCCTTCTCCGAGAACTTCCCGGCGCATTTTTTGCAGGCGCTCTTCCACTTCAGTAGAGAGCGCAGCAGGCACGACGGCATCTTCGGCGAAGCGCTTCCATTCCCGCGTAGCGGCTTTCACGGCTTGGAGGATTTCGTTGTATTCCTCCGCCGTCAGTCCTGCTTCGAGGCAGAGGGCTTCCATGGTTTTTCCACTTGGCCATACCTCGCCGGAGATTGTCATGCCGCGTTGCAGGATGCCGGGCGAAAAAGTGAGATCGTAGGCCGGGGTGAGGCTCCAGGTGCGGGTGGCCTCGTCGAGTTGGAAGGCGTGGTTCTTGCCGTGGTCGTCGAGATTGGAGGCGAGGACATTGAAAATCATCCTCCGCGCCACTTCGCGGATGTCCTCCAGCGGTGTGTGGAGTTGGATCGCGAGTCGGAAGAGGTCGCGGTAGTCGAGCGCATCGGCCGTCTTGTGTAGAAGCCCGGCGGCCGAGTGAAAATGCACACGCCGTAGAGGCTCGCCCTCCACGAGATCGAAGCGCATCACGAACAAATGCGCTCTCGGTGAGCCTGGCGATTCCTCGATCAATCGCGTTTCCGCCACTCGCACCCCGGCGCTGCGGGCCATTTGCGTGATCGCCTGCTCGCAGCGAGCGGCCGCGCCGTCCGCAGAGTGGTCGAGCTTGAGGATGCCTGCCAGCCCTCCATCGTCGCACGGTTCGGCCACGCGCAGGCTCCCATCCTCATACAAAAGCACGAGCGCCTTTGGCATGGCGCCGCCCGCCGTGCCTCCCCTCGCCAGCAGGGGCAGGATCTCGCAGGGCTCGCCGCGCTCGATCTCCAGCGCTCCTTTGGCGAGCGCCGCCGCGCTGATTTTTTCCAGCGCTGGATTGCCATTCTCCATCGGCGGTTGGAAAAAAACCGCACCGAGCCCGCGCTTCCCGCGCCAAGCCAGCAACGACATCGCCGTCGGTTCGCCCCACTTGTTCTTTGCAAATTCCGCCCGCGCCACCCGGCGGCCCCACGCATCCGGCAAGCAATCCGCAAGCAACCCCGGCAAACCCTCCACGCCCTTGGCTCCGTTGTAGGCCACATCGCCGAAGGGCAGGCTGATTGGCGAGAGATTCAGCCCGCATGCGATCCACTCCGGATCATAGGCGAAATACAGCGTCCCACGGTGCACCAGATGCCCGATCGTCGAGCCATCCCACCATAAAACTCTAAGCCGCTTTTCCATTAGATCTTCCTCCTCGGTTTCGAAGCGTTTTTACGCTCCGGGCGGAGAAGGTCTTGCAAGCGCAATTCCGGCTCGGTCGCGGGAATCACATCTCCCAGTGCCTCTGCTAAACCCAGCGCCCCCAGCGCACGCGCCACATGGCGAAACTCCACCGTCCCGTCGCCTTGCTCGATCTTCCGGTAGGTGGGCAACGACACTCCCACGATTCCTGCCACATACTCCTGCGACAAATTCCGCCGCAACCGCAGCGCCTTCAGCCGAATCCCGAATTTCTCTAACGCCTCAGCATCTCCTAAAATAAAAATCATGTTTTCTAAAGAAACAATATTACAGAGTATATGCAAATTATAGTTTCTTATAGTTCTCTGCGAAAGGCTCGCTTTTGTAGGCTGGCAAAGAGCGCGTCCAACTCAGGCGAATCTGAATAATTGGTTGCGGCGGGTGGGGGGCGCAGAGTCACTTGATATTCTCCGAAGTGTGAAACATTTCTCTGAGCCAATGAAAATTGCGAGCGTCCGAGATATTCGACAAAACTTCCCGGCCATCATGCGCTGGATCGTGCGGTGCATGATCATCGCCCGCTTCGCCCCCGAGCGAGCTGCCATCACACTCAACGCACCCGCTCCCGACTTTGATTTGATCTCCTATAGGATTTTTGGAGCCAAAAAATTCCGTGGAAACCTCGCCGATATGGAACGGCAGGGCTACGACTCTTGACCTATGAGGATTCTGGATTCGTCGTCACCCTTCACCCGAACACGGAGGGAAGTTCGGCACAGGCGCTTGCCTTCGGTTTGAACTGCTAAAAATTGATTAGCAGTTGTCGACTCGGTCAGCTCGTTTTTGGCATAAATGTTCTTGAAGTGATTCATCACATAGCCCCTGAGGAAGATTTGGGTGGGGGAGAGGCTGATCCTGCTGGGATGAATAAAAAATCAAGCGATCGCCCAGTTTTTGACCTCTTCGAGGATGGAGATGAGTTCGTCCACTTGGAGGCTGTCGATTACGCCTTCGACGCCTTGGTCGTGGATGAAGGTGTAGGGCGGTTCGTAGAGTCGGGCGGCGTCCATCACGCCGTTGGCGGTGAGGTGTTTTACGACCTCTTCTAAAAACTCGATCTGGTTGGCGGTGGGCGTGCGGCCTTTTTGGGACGGCACTCATTTGCGTTCCTGGCGGCTTCTTTGTCGCGGCCGCCCACGAAAACAAGCTTCAGGTCGCACGCTTTCTTCCCGCAAGTTCGAGAAGAGCGCAACGACCTGTGCTACAAACGATCCGGCATTTCTCCTCAGTGCTTCTTCTCTGGCACCAAGAAGGAGACCAGAATCGAGCCACCGATGAGCGTCGAGATGATGGCGAGGGACCATCCGATCGGGAAATGGCCGCCGAAGACTTGGTTGAGCCAGACCATTTTAAGGCCGACGAAGACCAGGACGAGTCCGAGGCCGTATTTCAGGAAGCGGAATTTATGCACGACGCCAGCGAGCAGGAAGAACATGGCGCGGAGCCCAAGAATGGCGAAGATATTTGAGGTAAAAACGATAAGCGGTTCTTTTGTGATGGCAAAAATAGCCGGCACGCTGTCCACTGCGAAGACGATGTCGGAGATTTCCACCAAGATCAGCGCGACCAAGAGCGGGGTCGCCATGCGGACGCCATTGTGATGGGTGAAGAATTTCTGGCCATCAAGATTCGGGCTGACAGGCAGGAACTTCTTCAAAAGCCTCAAAACCGGGTTCTTTTCTGGTTCAACGGGCTTTTCCGGGGCGAGGAGCACCTTGATGCCGGTCACGATGAGGAACACGCCGAAGAGAATGACGACCCAGTAGTATTGGATCAGAATCGAACCCATGGCGATGAAGATGCAGCGGAAGATCAGCGCACCCAGAATGCCGTAGAAAAGGACCCGGTGTTGGTATTTGCTCGGGATATTGAAGTATGTGAAGATTACCACAAACACGAAGATGTTATCCACCGACAGCGCCTTCTCGACGATGTAGCCGGTGAAAAATTGCAGCGTGCTCCGCTGGGCCGCCTCAGCCGGGTTGAATCCCGGAATCGCCATGAGCCGCTCGCAATTCTGCAGTCGGTAAGCTGCGAATTCCTGAAAGAGGAAACCAAAGACCACAGCCATGGCCACCCAAATGATACTCCAAGTGAGCGCTTCGCGGAATCCCACCTCATGCGCGGTCTTGTGAAAAACACCGAGGTCGAGCGCCAGCACGAACAGCACAAAAACAATAAACGAAGCGTAGAACCACCAATACTCGGCAAATGGAAATAACATCATGACGGCGAGACTGGCTGATTTTCGTTCATTCGGGAATGATGAAGAAATAAAATAATCGTTAGGTTTAACCTAATTTTAGCTCGTTGCAGAATCCCTTCTTTCCAACCCCGACTTCCCGCCTGTAGCATGTGGCCATGCGGAGTTCCTGCTCAACACATCCTGTTTCGAAGCGTCCATGAAACTCACCAAACGCGGCGAATACGCCCTGCGTGCGTTGATCGATATGGTCCTTGCCCGCGAGGCCGGTAGGGAGCTAATTCCGCTGAAGGAGATTTCCGCGCGGGAAAAAATCCCTCTCCCGTTTCTGGAGCAGATTTTCGTTCAGTTACGCGAAGCCGGCATCGTCGATGGCAAGCGAGGCAAGCATGGCGGATTCTTCCTCGCGAAGCCTCCTGAAAACATCTCCATGGGCGAGGTCGTGCGTCTCATTGACGGCCCGCTCGCGCCGATCGGATGCGTGAGCCATACGGCCTACACCAAATGCTCCTGCCCCGACGAGGAGCACTGCGGCCTCCGTCTTCTCATGCTCGATGTGCGCAACGCCATCGCCAATATTCTCGATCGTTACAGTCTTGCTCAGGTCTCCGAAGTCTCCCTCAAAAAACTCCGCCAAGATGGCATTCCGCTTCCGTTTGCCGCTCCCATGAAGTGGGCCGGCTCGGATGCCGATTATCAAATCTAAAAGGCTTGGTCCGACCCATCCATTGCCGATTTTTTTAGCAGTGCAGACTCGCCCCGTTGCAACTTCTCCTATTGTTTGACTTCTTAATCCGCCTCCCATGGGCTTCACCTATCGAAAATCTGCTAATCCTGGCCCGTTCAGAGTGAATCTGAGCAAGTCCGGCTTGGGCTACCCAGTCGGTGGTCGCGGATTTCGCGTTGGCGCAATCGCGCGTGTGAAAAATATTGCCTCGCCCGTTCACAGCGGGTCTCGCCCGTTGTGCTGCTTAGTAGCTAACGAACGCTGAATGTCGAAACCTGAAACTATGAGCAACGAACCGAATCGCAGCGAAGACAGCTCGCCTAACCCTCGCCAAAATAGTGGGCAAATCGCGCCCTTTGAATCCATCCGCCGCACCAACCCGGCGGGCAATGAATTCTGGTCCAGCCGCGATTTTGCCAAGGTTCTCGGCTATGCGGATTACCGGAATTTTCAATCCGTCATCGAATCGGCCCGCACCGCCTGTTTCAACAGTGGCCAGCGAGTAGAGGATCATTTCGTTGAGGTCACCGATATGATCGAAGTCGGCAAGGGAGCGAAGCGCCCGGCGAAATCCGTGATGATGTCGCGCTACGGCTGCTACCTCGTCATCCAGAACGCTGATCCCTCGAAAGAAATCGTCGCCCACGGCCAGACCTACTTTGCCTTCCAGACGCGCCGGCAGGAACTGAGCGATGGGGAAATGGAAGATCAACGACGCCTCGCCATCCGCTCAGAGTTGCGAAACCACAACAGCCAGCTTGCCGATGCTGCGAAAGATGCCGGAGTCATCGAACCCCGCGACTACGCCATCTTCCAGAACCACGGCTACATCGGCCTCTACGGTGGCCTGGGCGCGCAGGATATTCACTCTCGAAAAGGGCTAAAAAAGGGCGAGCAAATCCTCGATCACATGGGCAGCACCGAACTGGCCGCCAATCTCTTCCGCGCCACCCAGGCCGAGGAAAAACTCCGCCGCGAAAAGATCACCGGCAAAGCCAATGCTAACAAAGCCCACCGCGAAGTCGGTGCCAAGGTGCGCCAAACCATCAAAGAACTCGGCGGCACGATGCCAGAGGAACTGCCCACAGTGGAGAGCATCAAAAAGCTGGAATCCAAGGCAAGAAAAGCACTCAAGAAGCCGAAAACATCATAGGGGTCGGCATAAATCTTGATGTTTAATTCCATTAAGGACGCCTTAGAATCCAGCAAGCACAAGAATTGGCCCCGCATTTTGACGCACTTGGCTTGGTGGCTTTGCCGTAGCGTCATCGCATAGAGTTGCTGATGCCGACAAGGGCATCCGCGATCCGGCCGAGAACTTTTCTCCGTGTCTTGGTGTCTCCGTGAGAGGCTTGCGCTGGGTCGGTTCTTTGTTTTTGGGAAATGTGTCAGCTCCAGATTTCTTGGGGACTCTGCGATAGTCACCCCGTGTGGCGAGGGTGCTGCGGACGCGCCGCCTCCAGTGTCCGGAATGCGGGACAAATAGTGCGGCTCACCAACGAGGAGCACTGCGGCCTCCGTCTTCTCATGCTCGATGTGCGCAACGCCATCGCCAACATCCTTGATCGCTACAGTCTCGCCCAAGTCTCTGAAGTCTCCCTCAAAAAACTCCGTCAGGATGGCATTCCGCTTCCGTTTGCCATTCCCCTGAAGTCGCTCGGCTCCGACGCCGATTACCAAATCTAAAAGGCCTGGTCCGACCCACTCGGTGACCCTAGGAGTGCTCCAAAAATGCTGCCGGCCCGTCTTGGTGGTCTGGCCCGCGCGAGATTAATGAGGTCTTTGCTGGATGTTCTTATGGGGCTCATTTGCGTAGTTCCCAGCAACGCTGTTCTACAAACTCAGAAATCCTGAGGTGCAAGGAAAGCGTGTGATACGCAAAAGAGTGTCCCACATATCCACGACGATGTGCGTGACATTCTTCTTGTCGGAGAAAATTTGGAATGGCAGCAGGACTTTAAGACGCATTGGCAGTCTCCTGTTTGGTGGTCAGCAATGTGCCGGGCAGAAATGGCTCGCTTGTTTCAAGTCGCAGGAGATTCCTGGTGGTGACGCGGGCAATCTCGCTCAGCGCTTCATGGGTGAGGAAGCTCTGGTGTGCTGTGATGAGCACATTGGGAAAATTGATCAGCAGAGACAACTCATCGTCCTGCAGCATCTGCCCGGAGAGGTCTTCAAAAAAGATACCTTCCTCTTCTTCATACACATCCAGCGCCGCACCGCCGACGTGGCCACATTTCAGTGCGGCTATGAGGGCTGTAGTTTCGATCAGCTTGCCCCGGCTCGTGTTGACAATGACAACCCCGCGCTTCATCTGCGCCAGAGACTGCTCATTGAGGAGATGGCGCGTCTCCGGTAGAAGCGGGACGTGCAGCGAGATGATGGCACTCGCCGCCAGCAGCGCATCAAGCTCCACGTAGCGCACACCAAGCGTGGCCGCCCATTCGGCATCCGGAAGACAATCAAAGGCCAGCACGTCTGCACCAATGCCTCGAAAAATCTGTGCGGTGATGCGTCCAATCCTTCCGGTTCCGATGATGCCCACCGTCTTGCCATGAACATCAAATCCAACCAGGCCATTGAGAGAGAAATTCAGCTCGCGCACACGATTGTAGGCGCGGTGGATCTTCCGATTGAGCGTGAGCAACAAGGCGACGGTGTGTTCGGCCACAGCGTGGGGCGAATAGGCTGGCACGCGCACGACATCTAGGCCCAGTTCACGAGCCGCAGGCACATCCACGTTGTTGTAACCCGCGCCGCGCAAGGCGAGCAGATTAACACCGAGTGAGGCGAGAATTTCCAGGCAGGCACGGTCAGCTTGATCATTCACAAACGCGCACACCGCCTGCGCTCCAGCAGCAGCCGGTGCCGTCTCCGCGCTGAGTCGGAAGTCATTAAATCGCCACGCCAAACGCTCCGCACCCAGCGCTCTCGCGAGGTATTCGCGGTCGTAGGGCTTGGTATCGAAAACGGAGACGGTGAGGGGTGCAATCATTCCAGTGAAAGAAGCCGGATAAGATGCCTGCGCATGGTTATTTTCGGTACTGCCGGGAGGTGATTGCGAGGATCACGCTCAATGCTGTTGGCTCTGAGTTGATGAGCGACGGAGGCGGCATCCGAGTGCAAGACATCGACATCGCGGCAAAGTTCAAGGTGTTGTTTCACAATATAGAACTCTAGGATTGCTGCCTGACATTGAGGATGGGGGCAAACCCCACCGCTAACATCCATCTGCTTAAACGGACCTTTTTCGCTCCATTCCTGGCTACCTTCGGCATGAGGGTCGCGACGGCACGGATGAGATGTGCTCATGCGCCCTGCCTGTCCACCGAATCGGGGGAACTTCAACATGAAATAACTGAAGGTGCTGAGCGTCATGGTGGGCAGCACTTTCTGGGCGTCTTTACGATCAGAGAGCGGGTCAAGGTCATCTGCAAAGATTCATTCTGTGCCAGGACTGGCTGGTGCGCCGCGTCATACGACGTGGGCTACTTTTCGGCGCACCCATTTTTCAAACTCGATGATGCAGTGCGCGACAAGGCCAACAGCGAAAACATAGAGCCATGAAGCGCCATCAATCGGCGCGGTATGGAAGAGGCGGTTCATTAAGTCGGTGTGGGTGAAGAGCACTTGAGCACCGAGCATCGCGGCGATGCCGCCGAAGACCGCAAGGTTGGTCCACACGCCCACGAAGAACATCGAATGCAGTAATGAGCGGCAATTGAGCAGGTAGAAGCACTCGACCATGACGATGACATTGACGGCGGTGGTGCGGGCTTCGATGACGCTTTTGCCACGCATCTGCTGCTCCCATAGAAAGGCTCCAAATGCGCCAGCGAGGATAAGCAAGGAAACGAGGGCAGTGCGGAGAATCAGGAGCCGGGTGAGGATCGGTTGCTGTGGGTCGCGTGGTGGGCGCAGCATGAGGTCGCGCTCCTTGGGTTCAAAAATGAGCATCAAGCCGAGCAGGATGGCTGTAGCCATGTTGATCCAGAGCAATTGCACAGGCAGCAGAGGGAGTGCGGTTCCCAAGAAGATGGCGGTCAGGAGGATGCCCGCTTCGCCCACGTTGGTCGGCAGGGTCCAGATGATGAATTTGGTGAGGTTGTCAAAGACGCTGCGCCCTTCCTCCACGGCGGCTTCGATGCTGGCGAAGTTATCATCCGTGAGCAGCATGTCGGCGGCCCCTTTGGCGACATCCGTGCCGGTGATGCCCATGGCCACGCCGATGTCAGACTGCCTGAGCGCGGGTGCGTCATTCACGCCATCGCCGGTCATGGCGACGATGTGCCCACGCGATTGCAGGGCGCGCACGAGCTTCAGTTTTTGCTCGGGTGCCACGCGAGCAAAGACGGCGGCACGCTCCGCGAGATCAGGCAGCTCGGCGTCGGAGACTTTCTCCAACTCGCGGCCCGTCACGGCGATGAGTTCGCCCTCGCCACCGCCGCGCAGGCCGAGTTGCTTTGCGATGCTGCGGGCGGTGAGCGCGTGGTCGCCGGTGATCATTTTCACCTGGATGCCTGCCTCCTGACATTTGCGCACGGAGACGATGGCCTCTGCACGGGGCGGGTCGATCATGCCTTGCAGGCCGAGGAAGGTGAGGCCCTCGCGCACGTGGTCGTGGTGGAGTTGGTCTTGATCTTGGGCCACCTCTAGGCGTGCAAAGGCGAGCACACGCAGGCCCTTCGCAGCCATTTGCTCGACGGCGGCATTCACGGCGCTGATGTCCAAAGGCACGAGTTCGCCGTGGTCACTGAGCGCATGCGAGCAGCGCTCCAGCAGGCGTTCGACGGAACCTTTTTTGAAAATCACCCGCGCCAGGCCGTCGCCACGGTGATGCAGTGTGGCCATGAACTGGTGCTCGGACTCAAAGGGAATCACGTCGAGTCGCGGATGTGCGCTGTGCGTGTCGGCGGGAACGAGTCCCGATTTCTGCGCGGCAACGATGAGCGCGGCTTCTGTTGGGTCGCCTTCGACTTTGAGGCGGTCGCCATCGCGCACGAGCTGCGAATCATTGTTGAGCAGTCCTGCGAGCAGTGTCTCGCGCAGTGCTTCGTGCTGATCGAGAGCGGCTCGCTGGCCCTCCGCGAACACTTCGCCGTTCGGTTCGTAGCCGCTGCCAGTCACGTTGTAAAATTTTCCGCCTGCGAAGACCTGCTGAACGGTCATTTGGTTTTCCGTGAGGGTGCCGGTCTTGTCTGAGCAGATGATGGTGGTGCTGCCGAGAGCTTCCACAGCCGGGAGCTTGCGGATGATGGCGCGATGTTTGGCCATCCGCGAGACGCCAATGGCGAGCGTGATGGTGACAGCGGCGGGCAGTCCCTCGGGAATGGCTCCTACGGCCAGCGCGACGGCGGCCATGAACATATCGACGGCGCTTTCACCCCGTGCGACGCCGACCGCAAAAGTCAGCGCGGCGAGCCCGAGGATGACCCAGAGCACAAGCTTGCTGAACTCTGCGATCTTGCGGGTGAGTGGCGTGGAGAGATCTGCCGCGTGGTGAATGAGCCTTGCGATTCGGCCTGTCTCCGTGTGGTTGCCTGTTGCCGTCACGACGCCTTCGGCTTGGCCGTAAGTAACGAGCGTGCCTGCGAAGCTGAGGTTCTTTCGATCTCCGAGACCCGAGCCTTGAGTGAGAGCATCGACTTCTTTTTCCACCGGCACCGACTCACCCGTCAGTGCCGATTCATCGATCTGAAGACTGCGCGCCAGCAGCAGTCGCAAATCAGCCGGGACCTTGTCGCCGGACTGTAGCAGAACGATGTCGCCGGGCACGAGTTCAGTGGAATTGACGCGCTGCTTGCGGCCATCACGCCTCACGGTGGCCTCTGTGAGGACCATTTTGGAAAGTGCCTCGATCGCCTTCTCCGCTTTGCTTTCCTGGAAGAAACCGACGAGCGCATTGACGAAGGTGACGCCGAAGATCACGGCGGAGTCCACATACTCGCCGAGAAAGAGCATCAGTGCCGAAGCTAAGAGAAGGATATACATCAGCGGCTGCGCGAACTGGAGCAGGAAGCGCATCCATTCGCTCATCCGCTTCTGTGCAGTCATCTCGTTGAGGCCAAACTGCCGCAGTCGACCCTCGACCTCGGCCTTTGCCAGGCCCGCGCCGGGATCGCTCTCCAGAATCTTTATGACGCTGTCTATGGGCAGTTCATGCCAGTTGTTTTGGGTGAGTTCTTTCATGGCATTCTTCTGGTTCAGCGAGAAATAGTTTCTTCAGTGGCGAGGACCGCCAGCGTCGTTTTCAGCACGGTGTCGGGATTCAGCGAGATGCTGTCGATGCCCTGTTCGACGAGGAACTGGGCGAACTCGGGGTAATCGCTCGGAGCCTGGCCGCAGATGCCGATTTTGCGGCCTTTGGCGCGGCAGGTGGCGATGACTTGGGCGATCATCTTTTTCACGGCGGCGTTTCGTTCATCAAAGATGGGCGCGACGATTTCGCTGTCGCGATCCACGCCGAGGATGAGCTGGGTGAGGTCGTTGGAGCCGATGCTGAAGCCGTCGAAGAGATCGGCGAACTCCTCGGCGAGGATCACGTTGGCCGGGATCTCGCACATGACGTAAATCTCCAGTCCGTCCTGCCCGCGTTTGAGTCCGTGCTTCTCCATCTCGGCCTGCACTTGGCGGCCTTCATCGAGCGTGCGGCAGAAGGGGATCATAAGCTTGAGATTGGTGAGGCCCATCTCATCGCGCACTTTTTTCACGGCGCGGCACTCCAGCGCGAAGCCAGCCCGATAACGCGGGTGGTAGTAGCGGCTAGCACCACGGAAGCCGAGCATCGGATTCTCCTCGGCAGGCTCGTAGGCTTTGCCGCCGATGAGATTGGCATACTCGTTTGTTTTGAAATCGCTGAGGCGCAGGATGACATCCTTCGGATAAAACGCGGCGGCGATCATGGCGACGCCTTGCGCGAGTTTATCGACGAAGAACTGCGGCTTGTCGGTGTAGCCCGCAGTGAGCTTCTCGATCTCTGCTTTGGCCGTGGCATCGGCAAGCGTGTCGAAGTCGATCAAGGCGAGTGGATGGATCTTGATATAGGTGCTGATGATGAACTCCATCCGCGCAAGGCCGACGCCCTCATTCGGGGTGAAAGAGAGCGCAAAGGCCCCTTGGGGATTAGCGAGGTTCATCATCACCTTGGTGCGCGGCTTACCGAGGGACTTCAAATCGGTGCGCTGCACTTCAAAGGGCAGCTCGCCTTCATAAACAAGGCCGGTATCACCTTCTGCGCAGCTCACGGTGACCATCTGGCCATCCTTGAGCGCCTCGGTGCCGAGTTCAGTGCCGACGATGGCTGGCACGCCGAGTTCGCGACTGACAATGGCGGCATGGCAAGTGCGTCCGCCACGATTGGTGATGATGCCCGCCGCTTTCTTCATGATGGGTTGCCAGTCGGGATCGGTCTTGTCGGTGACGAGCACTTCGCCTTCCTGAAACTGGCCGATGAACTCAGCGCTCTTGATCACACGCACGCGCCCCGTTGCGATCTTTGCGCCGACGCTGCGCCCGCTCGTCAGCACGGTGCTGCGTTTGCTCAAAACATAGGATTCGAGCACGTCGAGATCCTTGCGCGACTGCACGGTCTCAGGCCGAGCCTGCACGATGAACAGTTCACCCGTGATGCCATCCTTGGCCCATTCCAGATCCATCGGCGCGTGCTGGCTGCGCTTGGCGGAGTAGTGATCTTCGACAATGCAGGCCCAGCGGGCGAGTTCGAGCACTTCGTCATCGGTGAGCGCGAGCTTGGCGCGATCCGCCGGTGCCACGGGGATGTTTTTCACCATCTTCCCGCCGCCGGAATCATAGACGAGTTTGAACTCCTTGCTGCCCAAATTTTTTTGTAAAACAGGCCGATGCCCGGTCTTCAGCGTGGGTTTGAAAACGAGAAACTCATCCGGCGTGACGGAGCCCTGCACTACGTTTTCGCCGAGGCCATAGGCTGCGCTGATCATCACGGCATCGCGAAAGCCGCTCTCGGTATCGATGGTGAACATGACGCCGGAGCAGGCGAGATCAGAGCGCACCATGCGCTGCACGCCGATGCTGAGCGCGACCTTGAAATGATCGAAGCCCTTGTCCACTCGGTAGCTGATGGCGCGGTCGGTGAAGAGCGAGGCAAAGCAGCGCTTGCACGTCTCCAGCAGAGCTGCGGTTCCGTGGACATTCAGATAGGTCTCCTGCTGCCCGGCGAAGCTGGCATCGGGCAAGTCTTCTGCGGTGGCCGAGGAACGCACCGCGACATCCAGCGGCACCGTGCTGCTGCCCTGCAACTGGCGATAGGCCGCCTCGATGAGCGTCTGCAAATCAGTAGGCAGCGTGGCGCTGAGAATGGCCTGCCGCACCGCATGAGCGCGTTCTCTGAGGTTCGCCATGTCGTGTGTGTCGAGGTCGGCGAGCGTGGCACGGATGCGCTCATCGAGTTGTGCTTCGCGGATGAAATGCCGGAAGGCCTCGGCGGTGATGGCAAAACCATTAGGCACCTTCACTCCCTTGCTGGCGAGTTCGCGCACCATCTCGCCAAGCGAGGCGTTTTTGCCGCCGACGAGCGGAACGTCATCAATCGTGATGTCGGCGAACCATTTGATGAAAGGATGGGATTGGGATGAGTTCATGTGGAGGCAGTTGGTGTTGGATTTTCGGAAAGGTTGGTTGGGAGCGACAGGAGCTGCCGCACTGGATCGGTGAAGGGCATCACAGCCACCACCATGCCAGCCCGAAGTAGAACAGAAGGGTGAAAATGTCAGTCAATGCCAGCGTGATCGGGCCAGCGGCGATTTTTGGGTCAAGGCGCAGCGCGTGCAGCAAAGCGGGCACGCTCAGGCCCGTGACGCAGGCCGTCACCAGAGCCAGCGCGATGCTCGTGCCGATGCTGGCCGCAACAAGCGCCTCGCCACGCCAGAGCCACACAATCAACATCACGATCAGCCCGCAGCCCGCGCCTAGCAGCAGCGCAGTAAGTGCCTCACGCCGCAGCGCACCGAGATACCAGCTTAGCGTTGGTTTTGTGCTGCGCAGCGCCTGGATAGCCATGGTCATGGATTGAATGCTCACGCTCTCGCCCAGCCCGAGGATCAGCGTCATGAAGAAGGCAAGAACGATGCTTTTCTCCAGCGTGAGCTCGAAGACGCTTGTGAGCACCGCGCATAGCGTGCCGCTGGTGATTGTGGCCAGCAGCCATGGAAAACGAAAGCGAAACGCCCGCACCGGCGAGGCCTCCTTTACCTGCTCTACATTGAAGCCGATCGTCTCGAATAAATCATCAAGCTGCTCACGCTCTGCGAGATCAAAGATCTTGTCCGAGAGCAAGCCCACGTCCACCACACCGATGAGTCGCCGATTTTCATCAATGACTGGCAGTGCGAGGAATTTCCGTTTTGCAAAAATCTCGGACGCCTCCAGCAGCGACTCCTCTGGCCGCAGCACTGTGACATTTTGGATCATGTGAGCGTCCACCGTATCCACCAGCGGCGCGGTGAGTAGCCGACGCGTGGGTATGACGCCCATCAGCCGACCTCCCGGGCCGGTGACATAAAAATAGACCAGCCTCTCGCCCACGCCCACCCGACGGATGTGCGTCAGTGCGTCGCCAATCGTTGCATGATGCTCCACTGTAGGGAAATCCATGCGCATAAGGCTGGAAACAGGAGCGCTAAGGTCGATGCTCGCCTTTTTCTCTTGCGCCGACTGCTTCGGCCCAGATGAGGGTGTCTCCGCGTCGCCTTCCGACTCCTCGATCATGCGCGCGCGGGGCACTACGAGCACCGAGCACAGCGCCTCACGTAGCACTCCCTCAGCCGTGCCGCCTAGCCACGCCCTGCGCCAGCCCTGTGCGCCGTGCGTGGATATGACGACCAAGTCGACCCGTTCTCTCCGCGCCAGACGGCACAGAGCACGGTTCGGCGTGCCCTCCACGACCCGGGTTTCCACGCTCAAATCCACCGGCAGGTGTTCCTGACGGAAGGTTTCGAGACGTTGGTCGGCCTCTAGGCGCAGGGCGTCAATTTGGTCACTATGGCGGAGATATTCCAGTGTTCCCGGCAGTCCCATCGGCTCCTGCACGTTCGCCAACAGCAATTTCGCATCGTATTGACGTGCTATAAGTTCTGCCCAGGCAAAGGCTGCTCGTGAGTCGTCTGAAAAATCCGTCGGCAGCAGGATGCGGCTCGGCTCTAGCGGTCCGGGCGTCTGATCTTCACCAACGATGAAAACCGGGCAGTGAGCATGGCGCGCCACCTTTTCCACTGTGCTCCCTAGCGTCTCACGGATGAAGCCACGCTCCTCGCCTGTGCGGCCCATCACCACGAGATCACAGTCGCGATCTTGAGCACTCCGCACGATCTCTTCAAACGCCCGTCCTTCAGACAGCACAATTTCCGCCGCCTCCGCGCCTGCCTCACGCGCCAGTGCCTCCAACTGCAGCCGCGCATGCTCGAGCCGTTCCTTCGGAAAGTCGCCCCAGTGCAGTGTGATGTCTGGGTCGTCCGAGATGGGCTCCAGCACATGCAGCAGCGTCATCTTTGCACCGATGCGCGAAGCTAACGCCGCCGCCGTCCGCAGCACGGGTCTCAGTTCCAATGTGAAATCCACTGCCACCAGTAGATGCACTGGTGGTTTAATAAGAACGGAGGCGGTCTTCTCTGGATCTGGGTGACTCATGATGTGTGGATTTTGGGCAAGTGCGGGATCATCCGGTGGATAAAGCCGACTAGTAGGATGGTAAGCAGGATCATCTATGGCACAACCCCCCAGAAAAGAAGCATGGAGCCCGGCTGCATGGCCTCCACGACAAAGCAGGCCGTTAGCCCAGCCCAGAATACCCGGCCCCAGACGCGACCAAAACGGCTCCACTTTGCCATCGTCGCAGAATGGGATGGAGCACGGCCCATCAGTATCAGCACACAAGAGTCGCCACCGTATCTCAGTTGCCGATGCCGACCTCTGCAAACAGATGTCTGGACAATCAGCGCACGGGATTCGATGTCACGGGACGCCTCGCTCACAAAGTCGCGCAGCGCCGATTCCGTTGTCTGAAGATAGTCGCCGCTGATGGCAGGCGGTGTCATCGGAACCGCTGCGCCAAAGGGTGCGTGGGCGTAAGGGAGATTCAGCTCCGGCTCCCGCCACACATGTAGGAAGATGTCGACGGCCGCAGTGTCCACCAGATGTAGGACGTGAAGGCTGGCTCCGTTAAGCCCCGCCAGCCGCGCCGCTTGATCAAGTGCCGTGCGTGAAACCGTTGAGAAATCAACGGGGACGAGGATGGTCTTGAGCGGGTTCATGACGCGGCAGGATTGTTGGGATTGGGGCTTTTGGTTCGCTGAAGCGGCAGGTTCACTCTGCTCGATCCTGTCCGGTATTGCTGAGCTGCTGGCGTCCAGTTCGCGTCGGATCTTGCGCATTCACGGCAGGCTTCATTTCGGCTCCGGCACATCGGCGTCGCTTGGAACGACGAGCACGGGACAGTTCAGACCTGAAAACACCATGTTCGACTTCAGGCTCCACGATGTGGAACAAACCCGCCTCCTGCCACAAGGCCGCATAGCGCGCCAGACCGTGAGCATTGGCTTCGATACAGCTCCGGCTGGGAACGTGATCACCGATGGCAAACACGGCGCGCCATTTCGCGAACCGTGCGCCCATCTTCAAATACTCCGCCAGTCGCTCGCGCAAACCATCAAGCCCTTTGTTGATCTTCTCTCCCAGATGACCTGCCAAGTCCTTTTCTCCCATGTCCACCTTGATGCCGGGGATGATGCCTGCTTCGGCAAGAACCAACTCAAACGAACGTCCATCGGCTGTCGTCTGTCGAATCGTCTCGTCGTAGAGAATCGCATCGCTGATGTCATTCCCGAGGTGCGGCGTGGTTACGATCATCTCGCGACAGGCCCGACGCATCTCTTCCGTCTGCGGAATGCCATGTGCAGCGAAACGCTTGTTACGGGTCGGATTGCTCTCATCCATCGCGAGAAGGCACTTGCCATCCGCGAAAAGGGTTTGTGTGGTGGCAAGCAGGGCGCGTTCGTTCGAGGCCATGCCTATGCTAATCTCGCCATGGGGTGAAACTCTCACTCGTTTTCAGCTGCGGCGTTACGAGCAGCTGCGAGTCTTCGATCGTGGTCAGCTTCGGCGACTCCCGCCTGAACCAGTCGCTCTTCGACACTTCTTCCGTCTTCATCCTCGTTATCATCGAATGCCACCGCAGCCTCATGCCCAACAGTTCCCAGAATCGGGTTCCAGCGTTCCGATTCAGGCACGGATTCCAGCGATGGCGGTTCAGCGTCGTTCGTCAGTTCCCGCTCCGCCTCGTCCCAATCGCCTTGGGATGCATCCTCCTCCGCCCGGCCGTCGATCATCGCCAGTTCGGAAGCGCGATTCCGAATCATTTCATAGTTGATCGTTCCGACACCTTTTCCATGGATCATGATCGCGCCTTCATGAATTGAGTTTGTATTCATTTGTTTCCCTTTCGGTGGCGAAACATGGAGCGTGGCCCGGAATGCAGCAATGGGGCGAACCCCTACTTCTGTTCTGCGCCTAACGGCGCCCGGGAAGATTCAAGACCCCACGCATAGCGTTCATCATAGCACGGGCGGTCATGCCGGAACCGACAACGCGGAGCATCAATCCCAGCTCGGTGATTTTTCCTCAAAAACCACCACAGCAGCGTGCAGCCGGCCGGCGCGCTGAGAGCAGATCCGGTCAGCGCTCCAACCTTGCCGGACTCGAGCAGTTCTTCGCCGAGTGCGAGGTCGGTGGTATGAACCGAGGAGATCGGTTAACAACTGACCAAGGACATAGGTTGCACGTAAACTGGTCAGGCAGGTCAGCGTAAATTATTGATATTCAATCGCTCTAACCGAGCCTTTGAATCCAGAAAGCGCAAGAATTGGCCTCGCGTATTGTCGCACTTGGCTTGGTGGCTTTGCCGTAGCGTCATCGCATAGAGTTGCTGATGCCGACGAGGACGTCAGCGTTCCGAGCGAGAACTTTTCTCCGTGTCTTGGTGTCTCCGTGAGAGGTTTGCGCTAGGTCAGCTCTTTCCTTTTGTGAAATGTGTCAGCTCCAGATTTCTTCGGGACTCAGCAATAGTCACCCCGTGCGGCGATGGCGCTGCGGACGAAGTGCGGGCGAGCAATCCGGAGGCTTCGAATTGATTGAAGGGAATGGTGAGCAGGGATTGGTCGGGTAAAGTGATTCGCCAGATGTGGCGTTTACAAAGAATCCAATCGGGAGTCATCACTTCCTGATCCTGCGGAAAAAAGACAATATCACCCGGCCAGAAGTCGAACTCGGTTTTTTGAATTTTCACTTTGTCCAATATCCCGAATTTTTTCATCAAGTCGGCTTTGATCCAGTCTGGACTCTGCGCGATTTCTGGCTCCGCACCGAGTTCCCCTAAGGTCCACTCCATTTCCTCGACCTTGGCACCTTGCGAGGCGAATTCGGACATCTCCGCGACGGAGAGTCCAGTTTGCTTGAGAAGGCCGTCCAGGTTTTGCACAAGCGCGCGGTAGGCGGTGCGGAAGAGGTGGGGCTTCTCTCCCAAGGCGCCCAGCAGCAGATTGACGCGAGTGGAAATATCCTTGATGGCTTTTGCCTGGTCATGGCTCGAGAGCCGCGCGCTGCAGTAGTTTTTAAAAGTATCCGCATGGTAGGTATTCCCACCCATGGTCACAGGATTTTGGGGCTTGGTTTTGCCGCGACTCTCATGCCAGATCTTTGATTGCTTGTGCAGCTGCTCGGCATTCACGCCGCAGGTGCTCTCAAGGGCGCGGGCCACCTCCAAGGGCAGGGGAGCAAATCCCCGCTCGTAATTTTGTAATGAGGCGAGACTCACGCCTGCATGGATCGCACACTCCTGCCGAGTCCATCCAATGAGACTTCGCAGCTTGCCGAGAGGGCTCCCCGTGATCGCTTGTTTCGCTTTGTTTTCAACAGATTTTGAAGGCATGAGGTAGTAAATACTCATAATACGACCAGTATCAACATAAAAGTTGAAAGTAAAATACTGCTATGTTTATTTGGAGTCCTATGAAATCCATAGATACCAAAACGACAGTCTCCGCTTCGGCGGAGAGAAACCTCGAAGCCAACTACGCATTCGCCCGGGTCACCCTGACGAATAAGGATGTGGCCTCGATCGTCGAAACCATCAACAACCTGCAGGCGAAGTTGCCGGCACTTCCGGCACTTCCGGCGCTGACTCCGCTGGAGCGCAAGCGCATGTCGAAACTGGGCCTGAAAACCCGAGGCTTCGTGGATTTGGCAATCGAATCCGCGCGGAAGGACGAAGGCGTGCTTCCGAGAGCCATCGAGTTGGAAACCCTGTTGGCGCAGGATGAGCTCATGAAAAATCTGAGCCTCATTCAAGCGCACCTCAGCGACATGAAATCAAAAGTGGATGATGCCCTTTTGGTCTCTGGCAACTGGCTCTTCGGAGCGACGCGGAGCATCTACGCCGTGCTGAAAACGCCGGCGGCGTGCACCCGCATGCCAGAGCAACAGGATGCGCTGAAACAGAGGTTCGCGAGACCCGCGAAGAAGAAAGATCAGCCGCCCGAAGCGGCCTCCGCCTGAGGTCCGGAAACAGTCCCATGAACAAAGGCGTTCCTCGCAAGAGGGACGCCTTTTTTATTTCTCCACACGGGTCTCGATGCCGAAAAAATGGCTAAAAAAGGGCCGCTCATGGCGCTTCGAGTGCGGCGCGCCAGGTAACGAATGCGGACGACGAGCAACTGATCTCGGCGCGCGGCCGTGCCGTGCCGGGACGCCAAGTCAAAAGACTCGCGTGCGGCACTTCGAAGGCGGCACGCGAGCATCCCTGCGCCGCGCGCCGCCGAAGAAACGCGGCGCCCCGTGATGCGAAGCCCGCGAGCCGCCGTGCCAGTGCGGCTCGCCGAGTTCCCAAGCCCGCGCAACAGTATTGGAATGCGGCACGCCGTGAGCCAAGTGCGGCGCGCCGCCTTCAATGCTCGGCCTGCCAGGCAAAAAGTGCGGCGCGCCGCGATAATTTGTCGGAACGCGAGCAAAAAAGAGTGACGCGCCGAGGAGAAACAGCCTGCGATGGCGGAGGGCATTTCTTCCTATTGCCGCGATGTCACCGAGCTTCTGCGTGCCGTGCAGCTGGAAGGCTACGAGAAACGCCTCCCCACCCAGCTCTCCGGCGGACAGCGCCAACGCGTCGCCTTTGCCCGAGCCTTGGCTAACCGTCCCGAGGTGCTCCTGCTCGACGAACCCTTTGGCGCGCTCGACGCCAAAGTGCGCAAGGACCTCCGCCGCTGGCTCCGCGAATTCCACGACCTCACGCGCCTCACCACGATTTTCGTCACGCACGACCAGGACGAGGCCTTTGAAGTCGCCGACCGCGTAGTGCTGATCGACAAAGGCTCAATTCAACAAAGCGGCACACCGACGGAAGTGCGCAACAATCCAGCAAACTCTTTCGTCGCCGAGTTTCTCGGTTTGCCCGAAAAGTATGACTCTCTGGTGGGAAATGAGTCTCAGTTGCAAACGCGCTGAGTTTTATGAAAGCATTGCCGACGGGATTTCGTGCTTGCCTGACCGGCATGGGCTTTTTAGAAAAAGGGACATGAAAGCTTTCCTTTGCTCCCTCCTCTCCTTGGCGCTTTGTGCTACGGCCGTTGCAGACATTCAAGCTCCGCCGGCATCGGACTTCGGTCCAACACGGAAACTTGGACGCGGACTTGGCAACATCGCTTTCGGTATCACTGAGATTCCCTACCAATGGGCGGTCGTGAATGACATGGAAGGAAATGCCGCCGCCCTGAGCTACGGTCTCGTGCGCGGCACCGGTCGCGTCTTCGCACGGCTTGGCTATGGGATTTACGAGGTCGCTCTCTTTCCGTTCCCAACTCATAAAGGCGGCTACACTCCGCCCTATCGCAGCGATATTCCATGGATCAACTCCGGCTACTCGGAGTTTCCTCCTGAGCTGGGCTTTGAGACGCGCTACGACTACGTGCGTCAGGATCCGAGCCTCTGAGGGCTTTGTTGATCGGGATTGCCTTGACGCCCACGCCCTCCGAATTGAAAACGGAGGCCGTTCTACTTTTGCATGATTTCACTCACCGTTCCGGTTTATAACGAGCGCGAGGCCTTGGCGCCGCTTTTTGAAAAAGTTCAGGCCGTCATGCACCGGCACTTTCCTGAAAATTGGGAGATCATTTTTGTTAATGACGGGAGTCAAGACGGCAGTGCTGAACTGCTCGATGGCTTGGCGGAAAAAAATCCCCACGTTAAAGTCGTGCACTTCCGCCGAAACTTCGGTCAGACAGCGGCCATGATGGCCGGCTTCGACTTCGCAAGTGGCGATATCATTATTCCCCTCGATGGCGATGGTCAGAACGATCCGCAAGATATCCCACGCATCGTGGCCAAGCTCGATGAAGGTTTCGAAGTCTGCTCCGGTTGGAGAAAAGATCGCCAGGACAACGCGCTTCAGCGCAACCTGCCGAGCATTTTGGCTAACAAACTCATCTCGGCTGTCTCGGGAGTGAAACTCCACGACTTTGGTTGTTCGCTGAAAGCCTACCGCTCCGAGGTCATCAAGGGTGTTCGACTCTATGGCGAGATGCACCGCTTCCTGCCGATTTACGCGAAGTGGCACGGCGCCCGCATCACCGAACTCCCGGTCGGCCACCACGCCCGAAAGACAGGGCACTCGAAGTATGGTCTGGAGCGCGTTCTCAAGGTCGTGATGGACCTCCTCACAGTCCGCTTTCTCGATAAATACATGCTCAAGCCGATGTATCTTTTTGGCTTCTGGAGCTTCATGTTTTTCATCGCTTCGTTCGTTTTCGGCGCATGGGCGATTTACATGCGGGCGCGGGGCTATTTCTTCACGGGAACTCCTTTGCCGATGATGGCTGTCTTTTCCTTTATGACAGGAGTTATTTGCATGCTCATGGGACTGCTTGCCGAAATGATCACGCGCACCTTCCACGAGTCTCAGAATAAATCCATCTACCTCGTGAGCAGAACCCGGAACTGCGAGGGGCAAACCGGCTCGGTCTGATGTGCGGCATAGCCGGATTTCTCGGCGCGGGCGACAGCGCGGATTTGCAGCGCATGACCCGCCGTCTCACGCACCGCGGGCCTGATGCGGAGGGTTATTTTGAAAAAGCGGACGCCGGTGTTTTTCTTGGCCACCGACGCCTCTCGATTATCGATCTCGCCTGTGGCGCGCAGCCGATGGTCTCTGCTGATCGCTCCCTCGCCATTGTTTTCAACGGCGAAATCTACAATCACGCGGAACTCCGCAGCGAACTCCTCGCCAAGGGACACATTTTCGCCACAGACCACTCGGATACCGAAGTCCTGCTTCACGCATGGCGCGAATGGGGGGAGGGGATGCTTTCCCGACTCAATGGCATGTGGGCGTTTGCCATTTACGATTCGCACACACGGCGTCTTTTTCTGGCCCGCGACCGCTTTGGAAAAAAGCCGCTCTACTACTTTCATCGAAACGGCACCTTTGCCTTCGCCTCGGAGTTGACCGCAATCCTCGAGCACCCGCTTGCGCCTCGCAACCAGTCGGAAATCGCGAGGGTCAAATTCCTCGCGCATGCGCTCATTCCGGCACCGCACTCTGCTATCGAAGGCATTTACAAACTCCCCGCCGCACACTGGCTCACGGTCGATGCGGAGGGTGGTTCACCAAAAATCCATCGCTACTGGCGCTACACGCTGGAACCGGAGGAGTCGCAAAAAAGTGAATCCACACTCGCCGCAGAACTGCTGGAAATTCTCACCCGCGCGACCCGCCGCCGCCTTGTGGCCGATGTCCCGCTCGGCATCTTCCTGAGTGGCGGTCTGGATTCTTCAACGATTGCTGCTTTAGCTGCGCGAGATGTCCAAGATCGCACACTCCAGACCTTCACGATCGGCTTCAAGGAGCCGAGTTTTGACGAATCGGCCTTTGCCGCTCAAGTCGCAGAGTTTTTAAAAACCGATCACCACATCGAGACGCTGAGCCTCGAAGCCGCGCTGGAGGGCATGCCCGGCATTTTCGATCTGCTCGATGAACCTCAAGGCGACGGCTCGCTCCTGCCCACTTGGCTGCTCTGCCGTTTTGCGCGTCGTCATGTCACCGTTGCTCTCAGCGGGGACGGCGGCGACGAGCTGTTCGCGGGCTATGACCCCTTCCGCGCGCTGCGTTTGGCAGGTCTTTATTCCAGCCTTGTTCCCCGTCCCCTGCATTCCGCTCTCCGCCTCCTGGCAGCCCGCCTGCCTGTTTCGCACGCCAACATCAGCCTCGATTTTAAAATCAAACGCACACTGCGCGGTCTGGATCATCCGGCGCGCCTTTGGAACCCTGTATGGCTCGGTGCCTTGGAACCCTCCGAACTTGCCCGTCTCACCGACTCTCGTTTCAGCGTGGAGGAAATCTACAGCGAGGCGATCGATGCGTGGGAATCTTGCTCCGGCACGAATCCAGTGGACCGAACGCTTCAGTTCTACACCGAGATTTATCTGCAGGACGGCATCCTCGCCAAGGCCGACCGCGCCAGCATGATGAATTCCCTCGAAGTGAGGAGTCCATTCCTCGACATCGAAGTCGCCGACTTCGCCCGGCGCCTGCCGCACAATTACAAGCTCCGGGGCAAGACCACGAAATATCTGCTCAAGTGCGCCGTCGAAGGATTGCTCCCACATGAGATCATCTATCGGAGCAAAAAAGGCTTCGGCACACCGGTCGGAAGCTGGCTCCGCAGCGCTCGCATCGCGCCTGAGGCAAATTCGTCCCTGCTGCGCGAAAAGCTCTCCGCCCACCTCGCCGGGCAATCGGATGAACGCCTATTCCTCTGGTGCGAATATGTTTGGCAACAGTGGCAGATGAGAAATTTCCCGTGAAACGCGTCCTCCATATCATCGACAGCCTCCACCTCGGAGGGGCACAGGAGGTTGTTCTGAATCTGGCGACCTGCGGGAGTTCCCGCTTCCGACACGAAGTCGCCACGATGCACGGCCACGGCATTTATTGGGACCGACTCAGGCAGGCCGGTGTCAAAGTCCACTCGCTCTCCCCGCACAAGTTACTTCCCCTCTATCTCGCCTCGATCCCATGGCGCCTGCTTGCGGACAGCCCGGATATCCTCCACTGCCACCTCATCCCCTCCAATATCATCGCCAAGCCACTTGGTGCCCTGCTTGGAGTTCCAGTGGTCATCAATCACGACCACACAAACGACACCCGCCGGGCCGATAGTCGCCTCCTCCTCGCCTTGGATCGCTTCTCAAACCGCTTTGCCAGTCACATCGTCGCCGTTTCGGCATCTTGCAGGGATTTTTTGATCACTCGCGAATCCATCCCCGCGAGCGATGTCACACTCGTGCCGAATGCCATCGACCTCCTCCGCTTCAGTCCTGCATCTGCACGGCGCGACCAGGCCCGCCTTGAGCTCGGGGTGCCCGCCTCTGCGCGCGTCGTTGCCGGCGTGGGTCGGCTCAATCCCCAGAAGAACTTCTCACTCTTCCTCGACATCGCAGCACAGCTCGCCCCGCGCTTTCCCGATCTTCACTTCCTCCTGGCGGGCGATGGACCCGAGGAAAAAATGCTGCGCGAAAAGGCCATCACCCTTGGTATCGCGGACCGGGTCACCTTCTCGGGCTATGTTGCCGACACCCGGCAGGTCTATCTCGCGGCGGATGTTCTTCTCATGCCCTCGCGCTACGAGGGTCTGCCGATGACGCTCCTTGAGGCCATGGCCATGGGCCTTCCCGTTGTGGCCTCGCAGCTTGATGGCATCGCCGAAGTCATCGGCGACGGCCGCGAGGGATTCCTTGTCCCTTCCGACGACGCGCCCCTCTTTGTCGAACGCACGGCTGCCTTGCTGCAAGACTCTGAACTTTCCTTACGCATCGCGCAAAATGCCCGCGCCAAGATCGAAGCCAGTTTTTCCGTTGAGCGAATGACTTCCGCCGTGGAGGAAATCTACGACCGCTTCCTGCCATGAAAATTCTCGTCCTCTGCTACGAATATCCCCCAGTAGGCGGGGGTGGGGGACGAGTGGCGGCATCCGTCGCCGAGGGGCTTGTGCAGAGCTGTCACGAGGTGCGGGTTATCTCAGCCGGTCTGCGCCACCTGCCCCGCGAGGCGGTGGTCAATGGAGTCACTGTTCTCCGCCCGCAGTCTTTCCGCAGGCGTGAGGACACCTGCTCGGTGCCGGAGATGGCGCTTTATCTTCTCACAGCCTTCTTCCCTGCCTGGAATCTCTGCCGCACTTGGAAGCCTGATGTCATTCACGCCCACTTTGTCGTTCCCACCGGCGCATTGGCTTTCGCCCTGCACCAACTCACCGGCATCCCCTATGTGCTCACAGCCCACCTCGGAGATGTGCCCGGTGGCGTGCCAGAGCAAACAGACCCCCTCTTCCGGGTTCTTGGGCCGTTCATTCAACCGATCTGGAAAAAAGCCGCCGCAGTCACTGCCGTGAGCGGATTTGTGGCTGACCTCGCCGCAAAAAATTGCGGTGTCCGAGCCAAAGTGATTCTCAACGGGGTTCCCATGATTCCCCCGCCATCGACTCTCCAAGCGGGCAGACCACCGCGCATCGTCATGCTTGGGCGCTTGAGCGTTCAAAAAAATCCCCTTCTCGCGATTCAAGCTCTCGAGCTCGTCAAAAACCTGCCGTGGCACTTTGAGGTTATCGGCGAAGGTCCGCTCTCCGAGGCGATGCGGAATCTCGTGCGCTCATGCGCTCTGGAGGATCGCGTCACCTTTTCGGGTTGGCTTGCGGGGGAGGAGGTTTCCAAACGCCTCGGCATGGCGGATGTTCTCCTCATGACATCGACTTCCGAAGGACTTCCTATGGCGGGAATTGAAGCGCTCAGGCATGGTTTGGCTATCGTGGGCAGCCGCATTGGCGGGTTGAGCGATGTGATCGATGACGGCACAAACGGCTTTTTCTGCGATCTCACGCCGCAGGCCTTCGGCCTCAGTCTTCGCTCCATACTGACTGACAGCGACTCACTCCTTCGCATGCGGCGCGCATCGCTTTCAAAGGCCCTCGCATTCAATCTGCCCGACCGTGTCAGGGATTACGAAGCCCTTCTCGCGGAGGCTGCCTCGAAGTTGGGATGAAGCCGCTTCTGCGCACTCTGGCTTTTTGCGCGGTTACTCTTGCATGTGTTCTCGTCGCCGCCGTCGTATCGGGCTATCCAGTCTGGTTTTCAAAAGTCTGGCGCAGTCTTCTCGTCATCGAGTCGCCGATTCCTCAAGCCGATGCCATTCTTGTCCTCGGCGGCGAGTCGCAGGCGCGTCCAGTCGCCGCAGCCAGGCTTTACCGCGATGGTGTGGCTTCAAAAGTTTTTATCATTGGCACGGGCGACCACGAAACCAATCGCCGAGCTCTTTTGAGCGGTGGAGTGCCTGCGGATCGCATAACCATTGAAAAGGAATCGAAGTCCACTCTGGAGAACGCCGACTTAGCCAAGCCCCTGCTCGAAGCCGCCGGTGTGCGGCGCGTCTTGTTGGTGACCTCTTCATTCCATGCCCGCCGTGCCTTAGCCACCTTCCAGCAACGCATCCCCGGAATCGAATTCGGCGTCACCACCTCCCGAATCGGATGGTGGGATACGCCGCGAGGACGAGATCAAGAGGACGAGTGGGCCCGGATCGAAATGTGGAAAATCCCAGCGTATTGGATATTCCATGGCATCACTCCATGGGTTAAAAAAGTCTCCTCGGCCGACGACCGCTAATTCCATGCCATCCATCCTCTTCATCAATCGTGTCTATCCCCCCGCATCCGGTGCGACGGGAGAAATGCTGCGCGACATCGCCGAGGCGCTCGCCACGCGGGGGTGGGAGGTTTCCGTTTTGACCACAGGCGAAACCGGCGAGCCGAAGGTCGCAACCCGGCGCGGCGTTCGAATCAACCGGGCCGGAGCAGTGCTTTCGCGCCGCAGCGTGATCCTGCGTGCGGCAAGTTATTTAGTGATGATCCCCTGGTTGCTCGCCCGCGCTCTGCTTCTTCCACGCACAGACTTCGTTGTGACCATGACAGACCCCCCTATGCTTGCCGTCTTGGGGCCGATGATTGGTTTTTTCAAGCGCAACAAGGTCATTCACTGGGCGCAGGATCTCTATCCCGAGGTGGCCGAGGAACTGGGTGTCCTGCCGAAAGGAAAACCGCTTGTGGCCTTGCTGCGCTGGTTTTCCAGTCAGTCGTTGATGCGCTGCGATGCTGTGGTCTCCATCGGTCGCTGCATGACTGCCCGCCTCGTCCAGCGTGGCGTTTCCTATGCACGCATTTTCAATATTTCGAACTGGGCGCCTCCTGTGATGCCGATTGACCATAAAAACAATCCCTTCCGCCGTGAAAATCACCTCGAAGGAGACTTTGTGGTCGTTTATTCGGGAAACATGGGTTTGGGCCATGATTTCGACGCCGTGCTCAAGGCTGCCGAAATTCTCGAAGATCGGCATATCGTGTTTCTCATGATCGGCGACGGACCTCGACGCTCGGAGGTGCAGCGCGCCGCCGCTGCAAAGGGTCTCACAAATATCAGGTTCTTGCCTTCCCAGCCTGCGGCCAAACTCTCGGAAAGCCTCTCAGCGGGGGATGCCCACCTCGTCACCATGCGGCCGAACCTCTGCGGCCTTGTGGTTCCCAGCAAAGTTTACGGGGTGCTTGCCGCAGGGCGTCCCTGCCTTTTCATCGGTCCGGCGGACTCGGAGGCTGCGCGGTTGATTTCCGAGCAGGATGCCGGGCTTGTCATCGATCCCTCGAAGCCGAGCGACCTCGCAGGTATCCTGCTCGATTGGGCCTCGGACCCTGTGGCCCATGCCGCTGCCTGCCGCCGCGCCCGAATTGCGGGAGCCTCGACCACCAGTCAAAATGCTGCTGCGGACTTCGAGGAAATGCTGCGCTCTTTGCTCCACTAAAAAAATGGAAGTTAGTCTTCTCGAATTCATTAAATCCCTGCCGAAAACGGAAACCCACCTTCATATCGAAGGCGCTCTGCCTTGGCCGCTCCTCCAAGCCGCGAATCCAGGGAAATACCAGAGCGTGCCTGCCTCATGGGCGCCGGATTTCCGCTTCCGCGACTTTGCCCACTTCGAATCCGAGCTTCTTGGTTACGTCGGGGATTTTTTCACTTCCCCCGCGCGCTACCACGAGTGCGCCTGCGCTGTCTTTGCCGACCGCCTCGCACGGAACATCCGCTACATGGAGGTGAGCTTCGCCTCGGGTTGTATCGACTTTATGAACCTCGACGGCCGCGAGGTCTGCGAAGCCATCCGCTCCGCCGTGCCAGCAGGGCTTGAGGTGCGGATTTTTTTAGGCATTCACCATGATGGCTACACTCAAAAAATGGCTCCCATACTTGAAGACGCCCTCGCTTGGCCAAGTCTGGATGGGATCGACCTCCACGGGGCAGAACCTGCGCCTCTCGGGGATTGGGCTGAAAGCTACTGGCGCCGGGCGAGGGATGCTGGAAAGTTCACCAAAGCGCATGCTGGAGAGTTCTGCGGTCCGGATTTCATACGCCATGTCGTGGAAAAACTCGGAGCGCAGCGCATCGAGCATGGTGTCCGGGCCGTCGAGGATCCGGTGGTGCTCGACCTTCTGCGTGAACGCGGTATCGCACTCGATGTGTGCCCTGTCAGCAATGTGAAGCTCGGCGTAGTGCCTGCCGCGGATCAACACCCCATCCGCCGCCTTCTTGATGCCGGCATCGTTTGCACGATCAGCACGGATGATCCGATCAGCTTCGGTAATAGTCTCGAGGACGAATACCTGCTTTTGGCTGAGAAAATTTCCTTCACCAGAGATGAGTTGGCCGGATTGGCTCATAATGGTTTTAGCGTCGCTCTGGCCAGAGAGTAGCCTTTGCACGCTAGGCTTCATTGTGGTTTGCTTTGCGTGCTATGAAACTCACCTATTTCGGACATTCCTGTTTCCTCATTGAGTCGAGCGGATCCCGCTTGTTGTTTGACCCATTCATTACTCCAAATCCCTTGGCCGCCTCAGTCGATGTCGCAAAAATCCAAGCCGATGTGATTTTGATATCCCACGGCCATGCAGACCATGTTGCCGATGCGGTTGCACTCGCACGCCAGACCGGGGCCAAGGTTGTCGCAAACTGGGAAATTGCCGACTGGTTAGGCCGTCAAGGCATCTCAAACGCACAACCCATGAACCACGGCGGCACTGTCGCCCTGCCATGTGGAAAAGCCAAAATGGTCAACGCCATCCACTCCAGCTCGCTCCCGGATGGCAGCTATGGAGGAAATCCCGCAGGATTCGTCGTGGAGACGCCGGAGGGTTCCTTTTACTATGCTGGTGATACGGCGCTCACTCTCGACATGAATCTCATCGCGGAGGAATTTGCCCTTCGCTTCGCCGTGCTCCCCATAGGCGACACCTTCACCATGGGGACTGCTGATGCTATCAAAGCTGCCAAACTCTGCGGCGCGAAAAAAGTGGTCGGTGTCCACTACAACACTTTCCCGCCTATTCAAATCGATACGACCGCGGCGCAGGCGGCCTTCGCTCACGAGGGGCTTGAGCTGCTCCTCCCCGCTATCGGTTCAACCATCGAGATCTGATTTCCTTTTTACTGCCTGAACTCGAGGGCGGCCATTTTGCCGGGGGTGGTTCTTTTAGTTTTCGATGAGACTGCTTTTGCAGAGTTCGGCGTAGAGGCCGCCTCGGGCGAGTAGGTCTGTGTGGCGACCTCGTTCGGTGATGCATCCGCGCTCGAGGACGAGGATTTGGTCGGCGTGGCGGACGGTGGAGAGGCGGTGGGCTATGACGAAGCTGGTGCGGTTTTCCATGAGGCGGTCGAGGGCTTCTTGGATGAGTCGCTCGGTGGCTGTATCCACGCTGGCTGTGGCTTCGTCGAGGATGAGGATAGGCGGATTTTTGAGGAGGGCGCGGGCGATGGAGAGGCGTTGTTTCTCGCCGACACTGAGTTTAACTCCGCGTTCCCCGAGCGGGGTGTGGAGGCCTTCGGGGAGGCGCTTGATGAAATCAGCGGCGTTGGCGGCGCGGAGGACTTCCCAGATTTGCTCCTCAGTGGCATCAGGTTTTCCGATGCGGAGGTTTTCGGCGGTGGTGCCGTTGAACATGAAGCTCTCTTGGGTCACGACGGCGATGCTGTGGCGGAGGTGGGATTTTGGGATATCGCGGAGCGGTGTGCCGTCGATGGTGATTTCTCCGCTGGTGAATTCGTAGAAGCGGACAAGCAGGTTCACGATGGTGGATTTGCCGGCGCCCGTGGGTCCGACAAGGGCAATCATCTCGCCGGATTTGGCTTCCAGATTCACATCGTGAAGGACGGGCATCTTGGGGTCATAGGAAAACGAGACATCGCGGTAAACGACATGGCCCTTCACGCTGGTGGTGGCCTTGTTTGTTCCCTCATCAGGTTCGGTTTCCGAATCCATGATTTCAAACACTCGATCGCCTGCGGCGCGGCCGGACTGGAAGATCTGGTTCAGTTGGTGGAGGCGTCCCACGGGCTCGTAGAGGTAGCGGGTGAGGACGAAAAATGCGACCAAGGCGCCGGTGTCCATTTTGCCCGAGATGACTTGGGATGTGCCGAAGCCGGCGACGAGGAGGAGTCCGCAGGAGGAAATGAATTCCATCCCGGGTTGGTAGAGCGCCCAGGCTTTCATCACGGTGAGGGTGGCCTTGCGAACGCCATTGCTGGCTTCGTCAAAGCGGGCGTGTTCGCGTGTTTCGCTTGTGTAGGTTTTGATTTGGCGGACGCCGGCGATGTTGTCGTGGAGGAGGGAATTGAGGGCAGAGACGGCCTTGCGTTGCTTACGATAGCGGCTGCGGGCAGTGAGCGTGTAGGCAAGGGCACCGGCTCCCAAGAATGGAATCGGAAGGAGGACGGCTGCGGTGAGCGACGGGCTGTAGGCCAGCATGACGCCGCTGACGATCAAGATTTGCAGGATGGCTACAGTGCCTTGCTCGATGCCGTCAATCAGCACGCGCTCGACGCTGGTCACATCTTCAACGAGGCGTGTCATGATGTCGCCCGTCGAGCGGTTGTCGAACCAGGTGAGCGGGAGACGCTGGATGTGTGCGTAGAGTTCGCTGCGGAGGTCAAAAATGACGCATTGCTCGAAGTGGTTATTGAAGAAGATGCGAAGCGAGTTGAGGCCGTTCTGTGCCAGGAAGGCCGCGAGGCCGAGTCCCACGAGCGGCAGCAGGAGGTCGGGGCGGTTTTGACCGATGACTTGATCGACGATCTGCTGAGTGATCGCCGGAAAGACAATCACCATGAGGGTGCCCGCTACCGCGCAGAAGAGGGTGGCAAAAGCGAGAAACGGGTAGCGCCTGACATAGGGTAGGACCCTGATAAAGACTTCCATAATATTTGGACTGCTTTACCGCTTCAGCAAGGGAAGGATAACTTCCAGCGACTCGGTGTAGAGGGCATGCCTTCCCGCGCGGCTTAACTCCGCCAGCAGGGTGTCTTCCAATCGTCCGCGCGGTGCGGGGAGGATTTGGCAAATCTCAGGGATGCCGGGTGTTTGGATAGTGGACTCGAAAAAATCGGAGCCTTCTGCGAGCCGGAGCTCGAAGTGTGCGTCGGAGGTTTTGATCGAGATGAGTGAGAGGTCTGGCCCTGGTGTTTCCTCGATGTGGAAAGGAATGAGTCGGTCGTTCGTGGTGACGAAAGATTCATTCTCAGCATCCAGACGCCATTTTAAGCGGCCAGCAAGCCAGCCCATGAGGAGGAGCGCGGCGATGCGAGAGCCCGGGGCGCAGCAGAGGGCGAGGGACTCTACTTGGCTCAGGTGCGGAAAGGCAGAGGCGTTGTCAAACTGGCTTGCGAGTGCAAAGCGCCATGCGTGGAGGCGCGTCCAATTCAGATCGCACAGCACGGCTGCACTTTTCCCTGGTGAGGAAATATGGCGGATAATGGAAAACTGGTGATGGGGTTTGTGCCAGGAGCTGCTGTCAAAGATAAGGCGGTCCACCCAAGCCCAGAGTTTTTCATCGAGTGGCTCGGGGAAGTCGGCCTTCCACCAGAGACAGAGCGGGAGGTCGGAATCCAGATGCGAGAAAACGATGTTCGGCAGGGCATTTGCGGCGTCGCCATCCAAGCGGAAAGTGATCTGCTCGGAGCAAATCTGGCGTGTGTCCTTGCCGAGAAGGTGGCAATGCGCGGTGATCCAGGCTTTGGCTTGGGCGGTTGGAGCCGACGGGTTGCCAAGGATAAGGATGGCGCGGCAGGGGTGGCGTCCGGCCACAGCTGCCAAAACTTCGTTATCTGCGGCAAGGGTGGATTCGTTTTCCGTGTAAACAACGAGGTTGATCAACGAGGCACGGGTCTTGGTATCGCCACTCGACTCCCAGAGTTTGCCGAGTTCCTTGTCGATTCTGCCGATCTCGACAGGGAGGCCGGGTTCTATGGATGCCTCGCTGCTCACAGGCGTCTCCATGTGGCCTCGTGGCGTTTAATGAGTTCGTCTGCCTCTCCGGGGCCCCATGAGCCGGAGGAGTAGAGTGCCAGGTCATCCGAGCGTGTCGTCCAAGCCTCGTGGATGGCATCAACGAATTTCCAAGCCTGCTCCACCTCGTCGCGACGCGCAAAGAGTGTGGCGTCGCCGCTCATGGCGTCGAGGAGAAGGCGTTCGTAGGCCTCGGGAGTGGCCTTTCCAAAGCTGGTGCCGTAGTGAAAATCCATTTTGACCGGCTCGATGCGCAGACTGGAGCCCGGCATCTTGGCGCTCATGCGAAGGGAAATACCCTCGTCAGGCTGAATGCGGATCACGAGCACATTGTCATCGATCGACTCGCCCGTGGCGCGGAACAGAACTGGCGGCACGCTTTTGAAATGAACGGCGATTTCGGTGCCGGCTTTTGGCAGGCGTTTTCCGACGCGGATGAAAAACGGAACGCCCGCCCAGCGCCAGTTGTCCACATTGAGCTCCATGGCGACATAGGTCTCGGTGACGGACTCGGGGTTTACATTAAGTTCGTCGCGGTAGGCTGCAACACGCTTGCCGTTGATCGAACCCGCGCCGTATTGGGCTCGGACGACATGCTTGAAAACATCGTCACCCGTGAGTGGGCGCAGGGAGCGGAGCACCTTCACCTTCTCGTCACGGATCGAGTCGGCATCAAGGCCGGCGGGCGGTTCCATGGCGGTGAGGCAGAGGAGTTGGAGAAGGTGGTTTTGCACCATGTCGCGGAGAGCGCCGGATTTTTCGTAGTAGCCGGCGCGGCCTTCCACGCCGAGCGGTTCGCTGGCTGTGATTTGGACATGGTCGATGTAGCGGGAGTTCCACATCGCTTCGAAGAGGGCATTTGCGAAGCGGAGGACGATGATGTTTTGCGCAGTCTCCTTGCCGAGGTAGTGGTCGATGCGGAATGTCTCAGACTCGTCGAATGCATTTTCGACAAGATCGTTCAGGCGCTTGGCGCTTGGCAGGTCGGTGCCGAAGGGTTTTTCCACAATGATGCGGCTCCAAGATCCTGCGCGGGATTTGTTGAGGCCGCTTTTGCGGAGATTTTCCAAGATGACCTCAAATTGGTCGGGGCCTGCGGCGAGGTAGAAGAGGCGGTTTCCGCCGGTGCCACGGGTGGCATCCATCTCATCCAGACGGCGGGCGAGGGCCTCGTAGCCTTCGAGTCTGTCGAATTCACTGCGGTGGTAGCAGATGTTCGAGGCGAAATTTTTCCAGAGGTCGTCATTGATGGCTTGGCGGGAGAATTTGCGTGCCGCTTCTTCAAGTTCAGTGCGGAAAACCTCATCTGACTTATCCCTGCGGGCAAATCCCACAACATTGATGGCAGGCGGAAGAGCCCCATCGGCGGCGAGATTGTAGAGCGCCGGAACGAGTTTGCGGTGCGTGAGGTCGCCAGTGGCACCGAAAATCACGAGCGTGCAGGGATCTGGAATCGAGCGTTGAGCAAGGCCTTCGCGGAGCGGATTGGAGCGCAAAATATCTGTTGGCATTTCGCCCTCCTACCTAGCGGTTGCAGACGGGGAGTTCAATCGGGAAAAACCCCCGAGCCAGAGTTTATCGGGATTTCAGCGAGCTCACGCTGGTCAGGATGCCCGCGATCATCGAGTAGGCAACGATGCCAACGAACAATGCCACTAAAAGAATAATTGCCGGTTGGACGAGTGTGGTGAGATGCGAGATGCGTGTGGTGAGATCTCGGTCGAAGCGCTTGGCTGCACGCTCGAGAGCCGTGGCGATATCGCCCGTCTGCTCGCCGACAGTCAGAATATCCATGAGCACTGGCGGAAAAAAACCGACGCGCCGCAGCGCGGTCGCGAGGCTGGTGCCTTCTCCGACCATGGCGGAGGTTTTCATGAGAAGGTCTTTGAGAAAAACATTCATTGTCGCTGAGGTCATGAGGTTGAGACCTTGGAGCAGGGCAACGCCGTTTGAGACGAGTGTCGAAAGGGTCTGCAGCATTTCTGCGTAGAATTTTGCCCGCAGGACGGGGCCGACAACTGGAAAGTCCAGCATCGAGCGATGCCACCAATCCCGACCCGCAGGAGTGCGCACCGCCGCGCGGGCGGAAAGGACGATGATGCCAAAGAAGGCGAGGATCGCCCACCACCACTGTCCACAAAACTCGCTTACGGAAATGAGCAAGCGAGTGATGATTGGAAGTTTCTGGCCTGTTTTTCCAAGGAGGACGGACAACTGGGGCACGAGAAATGTCAGGAAGACAAACATCAGGACAATCGCAGATGAAAAAACGATGGCCGGATAGAGGAGGGAGGAAACCACGCGGCGGCGGAGGTCGCCGATGAGTGTGAGGTAGGCGCACTGGCGTTTGAGAATCTGGGGGAGCGCGCCGGAGACCTCGCCTGCAGCCACCAAATTGCAGTAGAGCGGATCGAAGGTTTTTCCACATTCCTGCAGGGCCGCTGAAAAGCTGAAACCGTCGCGCACTCGCTGGCGAAGGCGGGCGGCGATGGGTTGGACGCCGGATTTTTCCTGCCGCTGCTCGATGACTTTCAGTGCGCCTTCAAGCTTGAGCCCAGCCTCTAGGAGTTCGGCGAGTTCTTCGGTGAAATAGAGCAACTGGGTTGTGTTCAGTCGGGGTAGGGGATCGTTGCCTGCAGCGGTCGATGTTTTCTTGGTGGCGGCGGCCGATCCTCCGCTTTCCGAGACGCTCATGGGTTGGAGGCCCTGGTTGCGTAGAAGGCGGTAGGCATCGCTTCGTGAATTGGCGGCGATTGTTCCCGTTGTCACCGTCCCCGAGGCGTTACTCGCTTTGTAGGAAAAGTCAGCCATCTTCCTGCTACTCGTCTAATACCTGCAGTTCACTGGATGTCACGCGAACGACTTCCTCCACCGAGGTGACGCCGTGGGAGACGGTTTCCCAGCCTGCCTTGCGAAGTGGGACCATGCCCTCGCGGAGGGCGAGTTCGCGGAGTTCGTTTGCCGGGGCGCGGCGTTGGATGAGTTCCTGCATGCGCGGACTCATCTGGCAGATTTCAAAGAGGGCGGTGCGGCCTGAGAAACCAGTATTCCGGCAGTGTGGGCAACCGACAGGTCGCCGGATTTTGTTTGCCCACTCCATCGGGAAGCCAACAGCCGCTAGGTCCTCGGCTTTATAATCGGCCGGTTGGGAGCAGAATTTGCAAAGACGGCGCACGAGGCGCTGTGCGATGAAAGCGCGGACTGCGGAGCCTACGAGGAAGGGCTCTACGCCCATGTCCAAGAGGCGGGTGATGCCGCCCACAGCATCGTTTGTGTGGAGTGTGCTGAAGACCAGATGGCCTGTGAGTGCGGCGCGGATGGCGATTTCCGTTGTCTCAAGGTCACGCATTTCACCCACCATGACGATGTTTGGATCGCCGCGAAGGATGCTTCGCAGGGCGGTGGCGAAGGTCAGGTCGATCTCGGGTTTTACCGCGATCTGGATGACGCCATTGAGCTTGTGCTCGACAGGGTCTTCGATGGTGACGATGCGGCGCTCCATCGAGTTGATGGCGCTCAAAAAAGTGTAGAGCGAGGTGCTTTTTCCCGAGCCTGTGGGGCCTGTTACGAGAACGATGCCGTTTGGGATAGATATGAGGTTGCGGATGCGTTTCTCATTTTCGGGGTCTAGTCCGAGGCTGGAGAAGTCGAATTGTTGCTGGCCGAGAAGTCGCAGGCTTACGCTCTCGCCGTTCACGCTCGGAATGGTGGCTACGCGCACATCGATCGGCGCACCTGCAATTTCGAGTGCAATGCGCCCGTCCTGCGGACGCCTACGCTCGGCGATGTCGAGGCCCGACATGATTTTTAGGCGGGAGATGAGGGAGTCCTGTAGCATCTTGATCCGCTGCGGGACGGGAACCTCCTGTAGGACGCCGTCGATGCGGTAGCGGATACGGAGGTCGTGGCCGAGCGGTTCGAAATGGATGTCGGTCGCACCTTGCTGGAGTCCCTCGCGCAGGATTTGGTTCACAAATTTCATCACCGAGGCTTCGGAGTCGTCCTCGTCGATTACATTGACCTCCTCCTTGGCTCCTCCAGGTAGGTCGTCTTCACGGCCCTCAAGAAGTTCTTCAAAGGTATCAGCACCGACGCCGTAGGTTTTCTTGAGCGTCTCGACAAGACGGCTGCGCGAAGTCATGACGAGACTGACCGGACCGCGCCAGTGCTGGGTCACGGCCTGCCATGTCGCGTAATCAAAGGGATCGAAAGTCAACAGGCTCAACTCGCCGCCAGGAACTGCTGCTTCGGGCAAAACAATCTGGCCCAGCGCAAGTCGGGCGGGGAATTTGTCCCTCACATTTTCGATTGGGGCGACATCCTCCTCCTCGCGCCAAGGGATTCCCAGCTCAGAGGCGAGGGCTTTTAGGAAAGGCAATTCCTGAACGAGCTTGGAATCGAGCAATGCTGCGATGGGAGACCGCTGGGCAAAAGCGGCGCGGTCGAGCACATCGCGGCACTTATCGGGTTCATTGGAACCCGCGAGTTCCGCAAGGCGAAGGAGATCGTCAGTTGTATTGATCATTTGTCCAAGGCCAGCGGAACTTTTTCTTTTTCTCAGGTGGCAGCGGTGTGGGAGTCCAGACGGCAGGAGGGGTTTTCTGCTCGGCAATTGGAGCAGTCATGGCTTGTCCATCGCGGCCCAGCGGCGAGCGGTCACCCTCGTAGGCGCTCGCCTTCATCATTTCGTGATTCGAGTCCACCACAAAGGGCTGGATCATCACAATGAGCTCATTTTTTCTGACTTTGGACTGTGTGCGTCCGCCGAGGAGTGATCCAACCACTGGGATATCGGAGATGTAGGGCATGCCTTCCACACCGCGTTCCTTGTCTTCGGAAATCAATCCGCCGAGCACAATTGTTGCGCCATTGGGAACACGGACGCTGGTGGTGATTTCTTGTGTGGCAATGATGGGGACCTTGTTGCCCGAAATAGTATCAGTGCCGATGACATTGTCGTTTGTTTGAGCAATGATCAGGTTGACCTCACGGTCGGAGTTGATGAGCGGAATGACCTCGAGCTTCAGCACGACATTCTGATATTGGATGTTAGAAGTAATCGCGCTGCCGTTTCCGCTGATGCCGCCGCCGGTGGCTGTGGTGAGCGATTGGGTCGGCACGGGCACTTTTTGACCTGAAAGGATGGTGGCTTTGCGGTTGTTTGTCGTGTAAATGACCGGTCGTGAGAGGGTGCGGAAGCGCTCGGTGCTTTCTAGGAAACGGGCAAAGACATCCACCGAATCCGCGATGCTTCCGTAAATGGTCAGTCCCGCGAGGGAAGATAGTGCCGGCGTAAGTGAGGAAGGATTAACTATGGACGCCGCATTTGGGAATGTGCCTCCGGGCAGTATACTTGGGCTGAGCGATGTGGCTGCCATTCCGCTGGCGTCGCTATTGCCGAGGAGATTGTTGAGAGGTTGGAATCCTTTATTTCTGATGAGGTAGCTGACTCCGTAGTCTACGCCTTTGCTCAGTCTCAGTTGGCCGATTACAACGGCGAGGTAGACCTGCTTGGGACGTTGATCGAGGATGTCCAGAATCTGCTTGGCGCGGGCTTTGCTCTCAGGTGGTCCAAATATGATGATGCTGTTGGAGTTATTGTCCGCAATCAGTCGGATTTCTCCGATGGTGGCAGATTGCGGGGCGCCTTGCTGAGACTCGCCGCCCAGGCGGTCAGGACGACTCATGCCATCGCCGCCAGTGTTGCCAAGTCCACCGTTCGAGTTGTTGGTCGAGTTTTGATTCAGGGGATTATTGTTTGATCCGCTTTGCCCGGTCTGTCCAGTGCCGCCCTGCTTCTCGGAATCCGGGTCGCTCAGCATATCGGTAAGGACGGGGAAGATGTCGTTAACCGGAACATAATTGAGGATTCTGGTGAACGGTTGCTCGAAATTTCCGGCAGAATCGAGTTGAGAGATCACATCACGAACATAACGGTAATTCTCAACGCGGGTTACGACGAGGATGCGGTTGGTGCGCTTGTCGGCGAGGAATTTCGCTTTTCCAGAAATGAGGCGGTTTTCGTAGCGGGCGCCAGAGGCTCCTCCTGCGGCTTGCTGGGTTTCGGGATTTTGCGGATTCGCGGGAGTCTGGGCTTGAGTGGTGGATGCTTTGGATTTTGCGGGATCATCTTTCCCGAACATTTCGTCGAGGACTTGAACAACGCGTTCTGCATTGGCGCGCTGAAGCTGGATGAACTCTGTGACGACACGGGCCGGCTCGACATCGATCAAATCAAGAATGCCGAGAGCCTTTCGGATGACAGGGGTTTTGTCCGTGAGGATGATGGCGTTGGTATTTGAAACAGGAACCACAGAACCGTAGGCATTGATCTGCACGACGCCCTGCACGACAGCGATGGCTTCTTCTGGGGAAATGAAAGAAAGCGGCTTGTAAAAGCTCAGCACCTTGTCGCCATCTGCTGGCAGGGATTGAATCTCGCTCAGTAGGGGCAGACCCTCCGTGCGCGGAGCACGACTCGGGCCGAGGATTTTGATCGTCTGATCGTCAACCGGCACGATGCTGTAGTTGTTCATCAAGAGGGAACTCTCGACAATCGCAATAGCGTCGTCCCGGCTGACCGGTTTGGCGACCATGATCGAGAGCTCCTGACCGGCGAGGTTCGAGTCGCGGATGATGCGCTTGCCGGTGAGTGTTTCGTAAAAAGAAATGACATCCAGCACCGAGTTGCGCGGGAAAGTAATGCTTACAGATTCGGCAGGGCGGGGCGCTGCCGGTGGAGCCAGGGTGGGGGTGACCGGTGTCCCCGGAGGCAGGACTTGCGGTGTCTGGGCTCCAAGAGGCATCGCGCAGAGGAGGAGCGCGGGAATGACAGGAATGAAGTGGTTTTTCATTGATTAGGGACGGGCTGGGCGGCTGGTGGTTGGCCAGAAATTACTCGGCGACGGATGACGCGTCGTGGCGGTTCATTTCCATTGGTGTTAGCTGGTTGCACGGCTGCAGCTCCCGGAGGTTGCTGAGGAGCTCCGGGCTGCTGAGGCAATTGCGGGTTCATTGGCATCTGTGGCGCAGGTTGAGCCTCTGCAGGGAGGTCTGCATAGCGAATGGTTGTTTCTTGGCCTTCGATTCGAATGCGTGCGCTCATGTTTTTCGGGTCGGCATCCGGTTTGTAATCGAGGAGTTGGTTGTTCGCGGCGTCCGGCTTGACGGAGAGCATGTGGCGAACCTGAGTGTTTTTATCCAAGACGAAAACTACGGCTTCATTGTTGATGGTGGCCGCTCCTGTCAGAAAAAAACGGTCGGCCATCGGGGCGCTTTCCTCCGCTGTGGGTAGCGAAAAGGGCGAGCGGTTCAGCAGGACTTGAAACTTTTCCATCGAACGCTGCTCCATCCAAGGCGCATCGTCCGCACCTTGCATCAAAGCGGTGGTTGCCAGTAAAATTGAGATGGCGAGCGGAATTCTCATTCGGAGGTAGTTGGCGCAGGATTGGAATCCGTGGAGCGGAAATACTGGCGGATTTCCATTTCCACAACCACATTGGGCGGTTCGTTGTCACTGCGGATCATCATTTTTTCCACGGAGCGCCAGGAGGTGGGATTCTGGATATCGAATAAAAAGGTAGCCACTCCTGAGAAGGGGCCTGTGATTTTTGTCTGAAGGACTGCCGCGCGGGCTCCATCGGCCTCCTCTCCGGGGAGAAGTGTTTCCTCTGCGATCTTGAGGCCTGATTTTTCAGCCATATTTCGAACAGTGTTGAGAAGTCCGGTATTAACGGCATCCGGTTTCTCGATAGGCGAGGGGTGCTGTTGCATCCAGTCGCGAGCTGGTTCAAGTGCCTCCGCTGCGGTAATCCAAGAGCGGGATGACGAGAGTTCTGAACGCGTCTCCGAAATCGCGGCCAAAACGCCCGATCGGTGATTCAGCCAAGCTCGAACGGCAAAAAGATTCACCGCCAAAAAGACGGCTGCACTGAAGATCAGGAGCAAGCGTGTTTCACTCTTCGCCAGTTTTCGCATCGGGTCGTGCTCCTTCCATTTCAAACCTCACTTTGTTGCGGCCCGCTAATTGCGGTTGGCGGGAGGTCCAGTCGTAATCCTGTAAGAGTTGGGCTTTTTTCACTCGCTCAAAAAATTCATAAGCCTGCGAGACATCCGTGGCCTCCCCGGCAATCGAGAGTCGGCCCTTATCGTAGTTGTATTGGGTTAATCGAACCTGCTCGCCTGGGATTTCGCTGGCCACAGCGGCCAATTGGTCGATCGCGAAGGTATGCGGATCGATGGCGGATCGAAATTGTTTCCACTCGGTCACGAGGTGCTGGGCTTTCGTTGATGCCGGTTCAATGGACTTAAACTCGGTATGCAGCCTATGCAATTGGAAGCGTTGCCAACCGAGGTCGATGGCAACAAAAAACAAGACACCTGCGTAAATGGCTAGACCCGCTGTGGCAAAAGAAGCCAGACGCTTCAAGCGCGTGCGGGACTGTAATGCCTCGCGAGCCGTCGGAGGCGCCGCAGCACTCAAGATTGTTGGTAGAACGGGGGCTGGAAGCTGTTTTTCAATTTCAAAATCCAAACGCAGCGTGTGTCCAACGGACGCCGCATCCGACTCCGAAAAATCTCCGATCAAGCGCAACTTGGCAGGCATGCGGGTGATGACGCCTTCTGATTTCAGTCTCATTGCCGTGCGTGAGATGGCCCCGCAAAAAGCTGGGCCGGGATTCGCATCCCCCGTCGCAGCAAAAAAGACGCATTTTTCTTCACGGTAAATGGCGAAGCACAGCCCCCCTTGTTCGTGCCAAACCAGAACATCGGCACCTGCGGGATCAAAAAGCCTCGCAGGAATCTCAAAATTCTTAGCCTTCTTGAGGTAGGCGTGCGGTGTTTCGTCATCCGTCGCTGCAAGGGCCAAAACCAGTGTGCGTCCTTCTTTTTCCAGGACGGGAACTGTATAAACCTGCGCGTCCTTTCGAAGGAGATGTCGGCTCGTCAGTTCCAGTTCGGCCAATTCCGAAGGATCGCCTTGCGAAGCTATCCACAATGGCATGGACAGAACACTGCGCGAAGGCAGAGCCAGCACCACATTTGCAAAAGTATCCAGGGACTTTTCTGAAAACGCCTGATCCAGTGAGGGCGATTCCTTGAGAGGGAATTTCCAAAGCTCCCAGCCTTCCGCGCCGGGCCTCAGCACCGCATCGGGAGTGTGTGGTTTCATCGCTCCTCCCAGCTCATAATTTGTCCAGGCGACCCTGTCGGCGCGATAACGACAATCTTGTGTGATACGCCTCCGCACCAGCCAGTGCTTTCGATGCGGCGCAAATCTCCCGAGGTGTCGAAAAACTCCAGCAGGGCCGCGCGCTGCTTGCCTCCAGCTCCAAGTAAGTCCGCCACCGCCTCGATCGATTCCAACTTTCGGTCATCCGCCGTGTTGTCAACCCCATCAAGGCCTGATCGCATCTGGATGAGCGCTTGACACTGATTGGGTGTGAGTTCGGCGAGGGCCTTGAGAAGTGGTTCTTTGGCATATTGGATGCTAATTTTTCCACTATACCAAATAGTAAAGTCATCCTGCCAGCCTTGCTTTGCGGATAATAATGATGAAAGATTCAGGATTGCTTCCATTTCACGAATGTGCTTCAGCGGTCTATTGGCGGGATACCCTGAGCGGCCCGCGAGTTCGTATTCCCTGCGCTCAGCACCTTTCATGAGGACAAAATCATCAGCGTCTATCCAGTCTGTAAGGCAGTCAATCGCGGCATCGCTGGCGGTTATTTCCGTTCCCCAGTCAGTAAAGAGGCGTGTAAATAAGGAACGATTCCCAAGTTGAATCCAGTAGTTCGGATTGATTCTGGAGGACTCATTTGTGATTTTGACATCATAGCCTTCAGAGTCTCTGCTTCCATTCTGTAAAAGCGGGTTCCCTAAATTTACAGCCGGATTTAACCCATAGGCGACTCCATTAAGAGCCATTTGTCTGGCAATAAATCGCTTTTCAGCTCGAGCCTCACTTTGAATCCAGCCTTCAACCATGCTACCCGCAAGGATCACTAATCCTGCTAAAAATGCTATACACCAAAGCACTAAAGGAAGAGCGACACCCTGGATTCTTTTACGGCTTTTCATTTGGCTCGGGTGATTTCGGATTTACGGGTTGTGCATTCTGCTTCGGGGGGGCCTGCGGAGGCACAAGAGAGGGAATCCAAAAGATGACATCAATGGAGGCGCCTGGCATTTTGTCATATTCAAATTGCAGACGGGCCATTTGCAGACGCTCTGGGCCTTCGGGCCATTCGTCAATCCATTCGCCTCCTTTAAAAAATAACCATTTTACCTTTTCGACTCCGGGCAACAGGGAAACCCAGGCCCCCTGCGAGCGAAGTCGCTCAAGCTCGATTCCCTGGGAGTTTGGTGGGAGGCGAAGAAGAGAGAATGTGCGTGTTCCATCCGCTCTAGGTCTTGCAGCAAGTATGAGTGAGCCTCCACCGAGACTTGAAACACCAAAAGCCCCTGATGTTTCCATAAAAACCAGTTCTGGAATGGGTGAGCCCGTCGAGGATTTGGCCAACCGAAGAAAAACTTTGCCATCCGCCGGCAGATTTGAAAATGCATCTCGAGTTACTTTCAAAAACGCCTCCAAACGTCTTGATCCAGCTTGCTCAGAAATAACGGCTTTGGTCGTCTCCAAGGCAGCGGTTGAAATCGAGTAAACTGCACCGCTGAGCAAGCCGAGAATCATGAGAGCCATGATGAGTTCAAAAAGTGTGAACCCTGAGCGGTTTCGTTTAGCAATAAATCTATTCATGGTTTATAAACCAGAATCTCAGCACGTTCCTTGCCTCCAGCAGGAAGCGGGCCAGCTGTTACGATTAGCTTCCACATTCCCGGCAGAATTGTTCCATCAGGATTGCGGATTTCGGTCTGCTCAAATGTCTCAAGCACGGCTATTCCATTATTTGAGCGAGCGTCGATTTCGCGTTTGCCATTCATCGGGGGATCGGCCATTGCCGCCGCAAGTCTTGATTCTATAATCGTGCGGGCAAGCATCCTGCTTCTAGCATTTAGTGCCGCATCAACTGCCGCCTGAAGGGTCAATGCTAATCCTGTCACTGCTAGTGCAAAGACACCCAAGGCGATCAGCACTTCAAACAAAGTAAACCCTTTTTTACTCATTGTTTTCAACAATCAAGGCTGTTAACGGATCGAATTGCAAAACAAAGGAAGTATTTTGATTTACCAGTTGAATTTCAATTGGATCACAGATTCCAGCGCTATTAAATTCCCAGAATTCAAGTTTTTCTGGCTTGCGAAAGCGGTTATCAGTGAAACGCTTTATTTTCAGCCTCCACTCACGAGGCAAATCGAAAGATGTAAACCCTTTTCCTGCGTAAATTCCTGTCTCTCGTATTTGAAGGCGGAGGGTTTCTCCCTTTTCTTCGGCACTTCGGCGAGTCTCTTGAGCAAGTTTTTCGATGCTCTGTGTTATTTGTTCAGATTCCGTCGCGCCAAATGAATTCATTAGCATGGGGATGGTGACCCCGAGAACTACGGCGAAAATTCCAAGAGCAAGAAGAATCTCAAAAAGCGTATATCCAACGCATTTTGAGCTTCTTATGAAAATATGCTTAGTTGTTCTTTCCGGCGTCATCATCGCTCTCCTTGCCATCGGGTCCGAGCGAGTAAATGTCAAATGCTGCGCCCCCCTTGCCAGGATTGCGATATACATACTCATTGCCCCAAGGATCAATGGGGACAGTCTTCATGAGTTGTTTCCAACGGCGGGGGCGAGGTTCGGTGGTGGGTTGGTTAACCAGTGCCTTGAGACCTTGTTCCGTCGTTGGCATGCGGTAGTTTAGCATTTCGTAGGTGCGGAGTTGCATGGAAATGGCCTCTATATCGCTATCCACGCGTTGCTCCTTGGCCACATCGATATTTCCCACCAACATGTAAATGGCCGATCCCACCAGCACGGCAATGATGCCGAGCACCAACATGATCTCAAAAAGCGTGTAGCCTGATTGAGAGAAGCGGCTTTTTCGATTTTTACGAGAATTCATATATTTATAGCTCAAATGCCTTTGATTTTATGCGTGCTTATCACGCCAAAGTTTCTTGATTTGCTTAAAGTAATATAGAGTCCGAAAAAATAAATGCAAACCAGGTATTAACCCTGAGGATAGATCGACCTACTTAAACATGGTGGCGGCGACGCTTGACTTTGACGAGAGCCAAGGAGCGGAGAAGAGCAGCGTTGTTGGCTGCGTATTCCTCGTTGGTGAGTTTCTCGCCAGACATAGCTTGCTCGGCGCGGCGGATTGCCTCTTCGGCAGCGGATTCGTCGATGTCACTTTCCTTCACGGCCATGTCGGTGAGAACGGCGACCTTTTCGGGAGTGATTTCAACGAAGCCTTCGCCGACGGCCAGGCGGAGTTCCTGGCCGCCTTTGAGAACTCGGAGTTCTCCAGGCTCGAGCAGTGTCATGACCGGGGCGTGCAGTGGAAGCACGCCAAGCTCACCATCGATGCCGGGGATTACGACGGAATCCACATCATCGGAGTAGGTTTTGGCTTCGGGA
>JBIIPZ010000041.1:0-23659 GCA_044342325.1 Terrimicrobiaceae bacterium | reverse complement strand
AAGAACTAACCACGGATTTCTCAGATGGGCACGGATGATCCCATCAATCTGGGATTGGCAGAAAAAAGCAAAAATCTTGCAAGCCTGCTTGCAGAGTTTTTGTTTTACCCTGCCCCATTCGCGCCGCGAATGCACCCGTGCCCATTTGTTCGTATCCGCGTTCATCCGGGTAATCAGTGGTTTTATATTATTCTTTACTGTAATATGATGTGACTTGTTGGTTAGGAGAAAAAATCTCGGCTTTCAGCGTCTTTCGACAAACTGCAATTCCTCATTTTACTCCGTGCTCTCCGTGTCCTCCGTGGTTAGTTTCCGTCCAACCGCGCAGCACCCATTGTTTGCTGAAATATGGCTTCGGCGTCTCGTTTTCGGAGGCACGCCTTGAAGCGTCACCAGACGGTTTTGAGGGAACCGCCGTCGAGTGCGAGGCTGGAGCCGGTGATGTAGGCTGCGGCGTCGGAGAGGAGAAACGCTGCGGCTTTTCCAAATTCGGTGATGTCGCCGTAGCGGCCCATGGGAATCGTCTTTATGGCTTCGGCTCGGCACTCTTCAGGCGTCATCCCGGTGCGTTCGGCGCGTGTGCTGTCGAGGCTCCTGATGCGGTCGGTATCGATTCTGCCAGGCATGATATTGTTTATTCGGATGCCTTCTGGAGCGAGTTGCATGGAGAGCGTCTTAACCAGACTTGTGACTCCGGATCGCATGACATTTGAGAGAATGAGTTGTTCGGAGGGCTCTTTGACGGTGATAGAGGTGATCGTGAGAATGGAGCCGCCGCCGCGTTGGCGCATCGAGGGGAGGACGCTGCGTATCATGCGAACAGTGCTGAGAAGATTGAGTTCAAAGGCATCCTGCCAGGATTCGTCGCTGAAGGAGTCGAAGTTTCCTGCGGGAGGACCGCCTGCATTGGCTACGAGGAGATCGACTCCGCCGAATTCCGAGATGGTGCGTGATGTCCAATTCGCTATGGCTGCCGGATCTTTTGCATCCATTTGCGATGCGAGAACGGGAGTTCCCGTTTCTTCATGAATTTGCGAAGCAGCTTTCTTGGCAGACTCCAAGTCTCTGCTGGCGAGGGATACCTTTACGCCTTCGCGCGCGAGTTCCCGGGCGACTCCAAATCCCAGACCACGACTGGATGCGGCCACCATGGCGACTTTGCCTCGAAGCATGAAATCCATGGCTAAGCTTTGAAGAGGTCAGGCTGCGAGGGGGAGTCGGGAGCGGATTTTGGCGCAGGCAGACCGAGCTTTCTGTAGGCCTTCGGCATGGCGACGCGGCCTTGGGCTGTGCGTTTGATGTAGCCTTGCATGATGAGGTAGGGTTCGTGCACTTCCTCAATCGTGCCGGACTCCTCTCCGATGGCGACGGCAAGGCTATTCACGCCTACGGGGCCTCCATCGAAAAGGCCGATGATCGCTTCCAGGATGCGCTTGTCCATTTCGTCAAAGCCCTCGGCGTCGATGTCGAGCATGGTGAGGGCGTCGGTGGCGCTCTGGGCGGTGATTCGGCCCCCGGCACGAACCAAGGAGTAGTCTCGCACCCAGCGGAGAAGATTGTTTGCGATGCGTGGAGTGCCTCGCGCGCGGCGGGCTATTTCCAAGTCGGCGCCTGCCTCCAACTCACTGCCGAGAAGTCCCGCGCTGCGACTCACAATGGCAGCAAGGGTTTCGGGAGCGTAGTAGTCGAGGCGGCAGTTCATGCCAAATCGTGAGCGCAGCGGATCGCTGATCATACCCGAGCGGGTCGTCGCGCCGATGAGTGTGAAGGGAGCGAGGCTCAGCCTTACGGTTCGGGCGCTGGGGCCCTGGTCAATCACGATGTCGAGTTTGAAATCCTCCATCGCGGGATACAAATACTCCTCGATCGCTGGTTGCAGGCGGTGGATTTCATCGATGAAGAGAACTCCGCCGCGTTCGATGTTTGTGAGCAGTCCAGCGAGGTCGCCAGCCTTTTCGATCATCGGTCCGCTGGTGGTGCGGACCTCGGAGTTCATGGCATTGCCTATGATGTAGGCGAGGGTGGTCTTGCCAAGTCCGGGTGGGCCACTCAGGAGGATGTGCTGGAGCGTGTCGCCTCGTTGCTTGGCCGCCTCGACCATCACCTGCAGGCGTTCGACAGTTTTTTCCTGACCCGCAAATTCCTCGAAAAGCGGTGGCCTGAGGGAAATCTCAAAAGCCGAATCTATCGGCTCGAGATCCTGGGATTTGGGGTCTGGCGTGCTCATGGGAAATTGTTCATGCCAATGCCCGCCTGGTTTGAGATTTCAAGCCTCGCAGGGCCTCAGAATGGAATGTCGTCGTCCGGCATGTCGCTCGGAGGAGGCGCCACCTGACGCTGAGGTTGTGGTGGGGCGGAGCGGCGAGGGGCGGCAGGAGCGGATTCGTAGCTCTCATGCTCTCCTCCACTGGAAGGGCCGGGCCCTCCGGTGCGACCGCCTAAGAGCTGCAGGTTCTCACCCACTACCTTCATGCGGCTCCGCTTTTGCCCGCTGGCCTTGTCTTCCCAGGTGTCCATACGAAGGCGGCCTTCGATGTAAACCGGACGGCCTTTCTTGGCATATTCACCCGCTATTTCAGCGAGGCGTCCCCAGAGTTCGACATCAACATATGTCGTCTCCTCGCGTTTCTCGCCGTTGTCGAGGGTGTAGTTGCGGTTGATGGCCAGGCCAATGTCCGTAACGGCGCTGCCTTTTGAGGTAAACTTGACTTCAGGGTCGCGTGTGACGTTTCCGATGAGGATGACTTTGTTGACGTTGGCCATGGCTTCCTTATTGGGGTTAGGCTGCGGCTGGAGCCGAAGCTTTTTTGGTAGGGAGTTTGAGGTAGTTTTGGAGGAGAATGTCGTTGTCGAGTTTGAGCTTTGAGCGCAGTTTATCGATCGCGGTCGGGGCGGCTTCGAACACGAAATTCACGAAGTAGGCACTCTTGAGGTGGTCTGTTTCGTAGGCGAGTTCGCGTTTTTCGAGGCGTTGAACCTGCTCGATGGCGGCTCCCTCTGCTTTGAGCACGTTTTCAAGGCGCTCGATGGTGTCTTTGATGGTTTCTTCTTTGCCTCGCGTATTGAGGGCGAGGAGTGCTTCGTATCTGTTCATTGTTCCTGGTTTTTTTGGTTGAATTGATTCATTGCGGCTTCGATGCCATGGGCGTTGGCGTATTCAAAAGCGTCCGACGCCCTGCTCACAGACTCCTGAAGCAGGGGAAGTTCCTCTTTGCGGAATCCGCCGAGGACATGATTATGGAGGGTGCTCTCCGGCTTTCCGATCCCAACGCGGATTCGGGGGACTGCCTCTGTTCCCATATGGACGAGAACGGATTCCAGTCCATTATGCCCGCCAGCGCTGCCAGACTTGCGAAGCCTCAGCATGCCGAGTGGGAGAGAGGTGTCATCGAGGATGACCATGATTTCAGTAGCCGGAATTTTGTAAAATCTCGAAAACTCGCCCACTGCTTCGCCGCTGAGGTTCATGAAGGTTTGCGGCTTCATGAGGGTGCGTCCGCCAGTGCGCGCGGTGTCGGAATTCCACTTCTGGTCGAAGGTGAATGTGGTGGCTCCCCGCCTTGCCAACTCGTCGCCAACCATGAACCCGACATTGTGACGGGTATTCTGGTATTGATTGCCTGGATTGCCCAAGCAGGCTACGAGCCGGTATGCAGCGGTTGATTCCACTTCGGCGGGAATTACTTTTTGTCCGAGCCTGCTTCGGCTTTCTTCTCCTTGATGACTTCGGGAGCGGTTGCAGCAGTCGTGGCAGTGGCTTCAGAGGCTACTGCAGGCTCTGCAACGATGAAGACTGTGAGGTCGGCATCGACATCGGCTTCCACGCCTTTTGGAAGCGGGAGATCACGGACGTGAATGGAGTCGCCGACTTTGAGGGCGCTGACATCCACCTTGATGATCTCGGGAAGATCTTGCGGGAGGCATTGAATGGCGATCGAGCGCATGCTCTGCTCGAGAAGGCCACCAAAGTTTTTCACGCCGTCTGCTTCGCCGAAAGGCTCGATGGTGATGTCGGCAGAAATTTTTTCTGTCATCGACACCGCTTGGAAATCCACATGCAAAATCTGGTGGCGGAGCGTGTGGCGCTGCACTTCCTGGATGAGCGAGAGTTGGCTGGATTTATTCGAGCCGTCTTGGATTTCCAGATCGACGAGGATGTTTTCTCCAACGGCGTGGGAGAGGAGGATTTCCAGTTCGCGGTGCGAGACTTCGAGATTTGCAGGCGTCCTGTGGTGACCGTAGATGACGGCTGGGACGGATCCGCGGGCGCGGACGCTCTTGACGGCATTGCGGCCGCTTTCGGAGCGGGGACGGGCTGTGAGTTTAACTTGCTTGGCCATATGTGTGGTTTACTTGGTTTGTTTTACTTCAAAGAGCGAACTTACGGACTCGTCGTCGTGAATGCGCCTGATCCCCTCACCGAGAAGCTCGGCAACGGAGAGTGATGTGACTCTGCTGCCGGTCGTGAGACGAGCCGGAACGCTGTTCGTGGAAATCAACTCCTTTAAATCGGAGTCCCTCAAACGCTCGACCGCCAAATCTGTCAGGATGGTGTGGGAAATGCCAGCATAAATATCGAGGGCCCCGTGTTTCCTGAGAATCCTTGCGGCGCTGGTGATTGTGCCAGCGGTTTCGGTGAGGTCATCGACGATGAGAATATTTTTTCCAGCCACCTCGCCGATGATATGCGAGGCTTCGGTCTCGGTCGCGCTTTTGCGTTGCTTGACCACGATGGCGATACGGGTGCCGAGAGCGCTGGCATAGGCGGATGCCATTTTCACTCCGCCGACATCGGGCGATACGACGATGAGATTTTCGATGCCCATGGAGCGGATGTGCTCGACCATCACAGGCATGGCATGGAGGTGGTCTACCGGTATGTCAAAAAAGCCCTGCAATTGTTGTGCGTGGAGATCCATCGTCAGCACGCGGTTCACGCCTGCGGCCACAAGGAGATTGGCAACGAGCTTAGCGGTGATCGGCACGCGTGGCTGGTCTTTGCGGTCTTGGCGGGCGTAGCCAAAGAATGGCAAGACTGCTGTGATGCGGGCTGCACTGGCGCGCCGCGCTGCATCCACCATGATGAGAAGCTCCATCAGGTTTTGATTCGTTGGCGGGCACGTGGGCTGAATGATGAAAACATCTCGGCCTCGGATGTTGTCGTTGATTTTTACAAAAGTCTCACCATCGGGGAAGGAAGTCACGGTGGCGTCGCCAAGCGGAACTCCGAGGTAGGTGCAGATGTCTTGGGCCAGCGCCGGATTGGCGTTGCCTGTGAAGATTTTCATTTCCGGGTTGCAGGAAAGAGTCATGGGATGTCAGGCAACGGCTTTGGTGTGAGATGTGATGGATTTAGGGTTGGTTGGCGAGGGGTTCTGGCTTGGGAGGAGGTTCGAGGGGGATTGTAGGCTCCACGCGAGTCTGCGCGAGTCGTGCGAGATAGGTCTTTTCCATGAGGTCGCACTTCTTCGAGAGAGTGTTGTCGAGCTTCCTCATTTTTTTGAAGAGTAATTCGTAGTATTTACGATAGGCCGCGCGTTCGCCTTCAAATGTGCTCGCTGCTTTGGCTTTTGCGAGAAGGCTTGCCACATCGGAATCCAGTTCGGCTTTTGCTCTCACCTGTTGGTAACGGATTTTGACCTTGCGCTCCTGCTCTTCACCGGATGCTGCGAGCGTGCGTGGATCTATGGGAGCGGGTGCGCCGTCCGTGGGCATTAGCTGGTTCGGATCCACATAATCCTTGTCAGACTCTGTTGCAGGCAAGGTCTCGCCCGTTAAGGAAATCTGTGTTTCGGAAATGATGTCCGTAGTCGGAGCTGCGGGATCGTTCGGCAGGTTGATAAAATCCTGATCGCTTGGAGTGACCTGCGGGGCGGGGATTGCTTGAGCCTCTGCAGTCGAGGCATCTTGGGCCATGGCTGGGCAGGTGAGCGTGGAGACAATAAAAAGGGAAGTGATGAATCGCTTGAGAAGCATGGCGCTGGCGGCAGGCTTGAAATCACAGCAATTTTGGGATGACTTGGCAAGAGCATGAATCCAAAGACGCGTTACCCAGCCGAGGGACCTGTGGAAGCCGCCCGGGCGATGAAGCAGGAGCCGGGCTTTGTTTTTTTGGATTCCGCCCTCCCCGGCGATGGCTCTGTTTCGGTCCTGGCCTGCAAACCGGATCTTGTTTTGCGTGGTCGTGATTGGGAGATGCTCGAACAGGAGTTGGAGCGTCGTCGTCGAAATAATGGGGGCTCAGGAATACCCGATGGTGCCGCTATTGGTTGGATTGGATACGACGGAGACTTCTATTTTTCATTTTATGATCGGCTTCATGTTTATTCGCATGATGCCCAGGAGTGGATACTCCGCCCGGAAAAATTTGTGGCGCATTCGAATCCTTCGGTCTCTGCAAATCTTGATTTCAAGCCGCTGCTTGGCAGGGATGAGTTTATAGGGATGGTCGATTCTGCGCAGGAGTTCATTGCTGCTGGCGACATTTATCAAGTCTGTCTGAGCCACCCCTTCGTTGCCGCTGGAGGTGCTGACCCCTGGGCTTTTTATGAGATGCTGAGGAAGCATTCTCCCGCTCCACATGCGGCGTTTTTGGACTGCGGAGATTTACAAATCGCCTCGGCTTCGCCGGAGAGTTTTTTGAATATGTCGGGCAGGCACATTCAGACTAGGCCGATCAAGGGCACGCGGCCTCGCAGTCCCGACCAGGCGGGGGATAGATTAAGTTCGCAGGAGCTACTGACATCCTCAAAAGAAATCGCGGAGTTGGTCATGATTACCGACCTCGAGCGCAATGATCTGGGCCGCGTTTGCCGCTACGGAACAGTTCATGTGCCGGAGTTGCTCCGCCTTGAAAGTTACGAACAGGTTTTTCATCTGGTCTCTACCATTTCAGGAGAATTGCGATCCGATGTGAGCCATGTTGCGGCATTGCGCGAGTGTTTCCCGGGCGGGTCGATTTCGGGGGCTCCAAAGAAACGCGCCATTGAGATCATTCGGGCGCTCGAAGTGCATCCACGCGGCATCTACACGGGAGCAATCGGCTACTTTGGTTACAATGGCGAGAGTCGTTTTTCGATTGCTATAAGGACTGCAATTTTTGAGCCGATGCGCTCTCATTTCCATGTGGGAGCAGGCATCGTGGCGGATTCCATAGGAGAAAAGGAATGGGAGGAAACATGGCACAAGGCGGAGGGGTTACTTCTCTCCGCGAGGGCTTGCTCGGTTGTTCAGAGATAGGCGCTCCCAAGGTGTTGCTTCAATCGGGGGTCGAAAAAGAAGTCGCGCGCTGCGATGGGGAATACATTTTCACACTCCGGATGGCTGGGATTCAGAAGGTAGTTAGGCTCCTCCTGTATCAAAACCGATGGCACCTGCAAAATAGCGGAACGCTTGGAGCGAAGCCATTCAGTCCCGGCCTCGCGGGTTGCGCCGGATGGCAGAGTCTCATCCCAACCGCGTGGCAGTGTTGCAATTTTTTCAATTGATAAAGAACCCAAATTCAATTCCAGAAAACTAAAACGCACACACTTTGTTTTTGGGGTGAGATGGACGAGCAATTCCAAGGCGGCAAGTGCACGGGAGCTGGCAAGATAGACGCAAGGATGGCCTGGATGATTCCAGCGCCCTCCATGCAAACGCGCACCTTCGCCATCGAAAGCGGAGGTGCGCCATTTGTGGTTCACAATGCGATAGGCTCGAAGCATAAGAAACCCTCAGGCGAAGACTCCGTGGTCGATCTGGCCAATGAGGTCCTCCACCATTCTGGCTCCGACCTCCGTGTCGCAAAAAGCGATGGGCGTCTCGCCGCTCATCGCGTGCGCGGGAGACTTCAGCCACTCGCGGGCGGCTTCTTCGGATCCGAAAAGTTCAAAAGCTTTTCCAAAAACCCTCGCAAGCCGAGCGATACGATCACTTTCATTCTTGTCAAAATGACCTGTCTTTTTGCGACGATGAAGTGTTGCTCTTGAAATATCGAGCCAATTTGCTAATTGCTCCTCGCTCACATCAAGCCAACGTCGGAGCACCTCGAATTCATCATAAAGAAAACCATGCCTCAGCTGCTCTACGATTGGGCTAGATGGCATTTCTTCTTTCATCACATAATCATTCTTTGGCAGGAATTGCTCAATAACTCTCGGTGCGTAAAGCGCTCTTCTCATATGAGACAAAATAAACATCCTTATGAATCATTGTCAACATTTCCCGCAAATTTTTTTAAATCTTCCGCCCAACCCGTTTTCCATTCCATTGGCACGCCATTCCACTCGATTTTTAGGCCGGCGGACTGCAAAGCATGCCGTTTCAAAAACAGCCGTTTCTCCAAAGCGAGGGTCCAACCGGTTTGGATAAACTCAAGATAGCAATCCTCTGAAGGCCCATAAATTTTGTCTCCCACCACGGGGTGACCTGCATGGGAGGCATGAACTCGAATCTGGTGGGTGCGCCCGGTGACAGGTTGCGCCTCGACCATGGAAAAACGCCCCGCCGCGTTTTCGATATTTTTCAATACTCGAAAATGCGTTTTAGCTTGGGCTCCTGCAGGGTGGACCATCCGCTTGAGATGAATCTTCGTTGGCTCCACTTCCCCCTGTCTGATGATTGGCGCATCAATGGAAAAAAATTCCGCGCTTGGGTGCCCGCATAGGATGGTCAGATAGGTCTTTTTTATCTTTCCTTCTTGCATCGCGATGGCCGCCCGCCGCGCGGCTGCGGCGTGTTTTGCGACCAATACCAATCCACTTGTCTCGCGGTCGAGACGGTTGATCAACGAGACCTGTCCCGCATTGGCGATTTCATAGCAAAGAAGCTCTCTCAAGCCGTCCCAAAGAGTGCGCGTTCCATCAGGCTTGCTGGGGTGCACGAGGAGCCCAGCTGGCTTGTCCACGACCAAAAGGTCGGGAGTCTCCCCGATAATCCGGAACTCTTCTTGATCCACGAGCATGAGATGTTGAGTATGACTGCTCCATGGTTTCTCTGCAAAACGTCACGCGCATTTATTCCTCCGGGATCGGCGAGGTTCGCGCATTGGATGGCGTCTCGCTTGACCTCGAGCCTGGTGCTTTTGCCACGATCACCGGCCCCAGCGGGTGTGGGAAAAGCACGCTGCTCAATCTGCTTGGCGGGCTTGACCACCCGACATCGGGTGAGATTCGTGTTGCTGGCATTCCCTTGCACGATGCAGGTGAGGCCGAGCTTACCCGCTACCGTCGGAATACGCTCGGTATTGTCTTCCAATTTTTCAACCTCCTCCCTGCCATGACAGTTCGGGAAAATGTGGAATTGCCATTGCTCTTGCGCGGCGAGTCCGCCTCGCTCGCGACCACAAGAGTATCGGAAATGCTCGACCTCGTCGGATTATCGCATCGAGCCTCCCATTTTCCCCATCAGCTTAGTGGCGGTGAGATGCAGCGCACTGCCACGGCGAGGGCCTTGGTTGGACACCCAGCACTTCTCTTGGCTGATGAGCCGACGGGCAATCTTGACTCCGCCAATGCCGCCATGGTTTGCGAGACATTTTCAAAGATTGCTTCCCAAAAAATTGCCACCTTGATTATTGTCACCCACAGCGACTCAGTTGCCGCACTGGCGCCGGTTCGTATACAAATGCTCGATGGAAAAATACTCTCCAAAAGTGATTCTGGCTCTGCATCCTGACACCCTGCTGTTCTGCATTTCGCCTCTTTCCCGATCCACTCGCATAAATCCTTAAAATCCCATTCGCACCTTGGAAAAACAACGCACACTTGCCTCATCCGCCAGCCTCACTGGCAGCGCCCTGCATACAGGCGAAAATGTCACCCTCACGATTTTGCCCGCACCAGTTGGCCACGGCTTCAAATTTCAGCGCATCGATTTGCCCGATGAGCCGATTGTCGATGCCGCCGCCGCATATGTGAAGACCGTGGAGCGCGCGACCACGCTTGTTCAAGGCATGGTCAAAATCCACACAGTGGAGCATGTTCTCTCGGCTCTGACGGGAATGGGGGTGGACAATGCGCTCATCCAAATGGACGCAAACGAGCCCCCAATCGGCGATGGCAGCGCATCCGAATACATCGCCCTCATCAACAAAGCCGGCATCATCGAGCAGGATGCGCCGCGCCGTTATATTGATATCCGCGAACCGGTCACCATCGAGTCCAACGGTTCGATCCTCGTCATTCTCCCGGATACGAAATTCCGAGTCTCCTGCACGCAGGTCGGCCCCGAGGGGCGTTTCACGCAATTTCTTTCCACGGAAATCACCCCTGAGATTTACGAGAAAGAAATCGCCCCCGCCCGCACCTTTGTTTTTTACGAGGATGTGAAGCCCCTCATGGATAAAGGCCTCATCAAAGGCGGGAGCCTCGAAAACGCCATCGTCGCCAGGGGTGACAGCGTCCTCAGCAAAGAGCCACTTCGCTTCCCTGACGAGTTCGTTCGCCACAAGATTCTTGATATCGTTGGTGATCTCGCGCTCTCAGGTCGTTTCATCCGAGGCCATGTTGTTGCCGTAAAACCCGGCCACGGCATCAATACCGAGGCCGCCAAACTTCTCGCTGAGCGTTTCAATGCCGTCGCGCCAGCCGCAGCCAAACCCGTTGCCGCCTCGCCTGGTGCCCTCGACATCAATGCGGTCATGCAGATTCTCCCACACCGCTATCCTTTCCTCATGGTGGATCGCATTGTGGAATTCGATGGCGAATTGAAAGCCACCGGCGTGAAAGCTGTCACTATCAACGAGCCTTATTTCCAAGGACACTTTCCCAACCATCCCGTCATGCCAGGCGTTCTCCAACTCGAAGCCATGGCCCAAGTTGCCAGCATCATCATGATGCGCCGCACCGAGAATGAGGGAAAAATCGGCTACTTCATGAGTGCCGATGAAGTCAAATTCCGCAAACCCGTCATGCCCGGCGACACACTCTTCATCGAGTGCGAACTCACTAGCGCCAAGAAACGCCTCGGCAAGGCCTCCTGCCGCTGCTTGGTCAATGGCGAGGTCGTCTCCGAAGGAATCCTGCTCTTTGGCCTTGTCGATAAATGACAAAAATCCATCCCAGCTCGGTCATCGACCCCTCTGCGATTTTGCACCCCGATGTTGAGGTCGGTCCATTCTGCCATATCGGCCCGCAGGTCGAGATTGGATGCGGAACGCGCCTCATTGGCCATGTCTCAATAGCCGGTCCCGCACGCATCGGAGAGGGGAATGTTTTCTATCCCTACTGCTCGATCGGCCAGCGCTCGCAAGATCTGAAATACACCTCCGAGCCGACCTATCTGGAAATTGGAAACAACAACTCGTTCCGCGAATTTTGCACAGTCAACCGCGGCACTCTTCCAGGAACCAAAACCATCATCGGTCATCACGGAAATTTCCTTGCCTACTCACACATCGCACACGATTGCACAGTCGGCGACCATGTCATTTTCTCAAATAACGGAACCATCGCCGGGCATGTCACAGTCGAGGATCATGTCATCATCGGCGGGCTTTCCGGAGTGCATCAATTCTGCCGCCTGGGACAGCATTCTATCGTCGGAGGCTGCACAAAAATCGTTCAAGACGTCCCTCCCTATATGATTGCGGATGGCAACCCCGCCGAGGTCCGTGGAATCAATCAGGTCGGACTCGAACGCCGTGGCTTCGTAGCCGAGGACACTCGCACACTCCGCGAGGCCTACCGCTTGCTCTACCGCTCGAATCTTAACGTCAAACAAGCCTGCGAAAAAATCGCCGCCGACTTTTCCGGGCCCGATGTCATTGCCCGCCTCCTTGCCTTCGTGGCATCGAGCAAGCGCGGCATCATCCGATAAACCAATACTCAATAATCCCACCATGCCCACTGTCCACGCTTACGCCGCTCAATCCCCGACATCGCCCCTTGAACCCTTCACCTACGAACTCCCTCCCATCGGGCCCGAGCATGTCGACATCCGCGTCGAATACTGCGGCATCTGCCACTCGGATCTCAGCATGCTCCGCAACGAGTGGGGCTTTTCCTCCTATCCGCTCGTCCCCGGGCACGAAGTCGTTGGCCGCGTCGAGGCCGTTGGTTCGATGGTTAAAACTCTTGTCCCCGGCGACCGCGTCGGGCTCGGCTGGTTTTCCGAAAGCTGCATGACTTGTCCTCAATGCATGGGCGGTGACCACAACCTCTGTGCCACAGGCGAGGGGACTATCGTCGGGCGCCACGGTGGCTTCGCCGATCTCGTCCGCTCCCATTGGGCCTGGGCCACAAAACTTCCCGAAGCTCTTTCCTCAGTCAGCGCCGGTCCGCTCTTCTGCGGAGGCATCACAGTCTTCAGCCCCATCGTCGAATTCGGAGTCCGGCCCACAGATCGAGTTGGTGTCATTGGCATCGGAGGTCTCGGTCACCTCGCCGTGCAATTTCTCAATAAATGGGGCTGCGAAGTCACCGCCTTCACTTCGTCCACCGACAAAACCGAGGAACTCAAAAAACTCGGCGCCCACCGTGTTGTGAACTCCCGCGACGCGGAGGCTATGAAATCCGAAGCCAATCGCTTCGACTTCATCATCAGCACAGTCGCCGTCCCGCTCGATTGGATGGGCTACATCTCCGCGCTCGCTCCCAAAGGCCGCCTGCACACAGTCGGAGCCATTCCCGAGCCTGTCACGCTGGCAGCCTTCCCGCTCATCATGGGGCAGCGCTCCTTCTCGGGTTCTCCGCTCGGCAGCCCTGCCACCGTCGTCCGCATGCTCGACTTCTGCGCCCGCCATCAAATCGCCCCGCTCGTTGAGGAATTCGCACTCTCGGATGTCAACGCCGCCATCGACCGCCTCGAACACGGCAGCCCAAGATACCGCATCGTCCTCAAGGCTTGAGCATCGCCGGGTTTTCAAAAAACCCGAAAAAAACTTTGCCAAAGCCTCGAGGAAAATCGATATTTCCTCCTCCGCGATTGCCTCGTGGTGTAACGGTAGCACTGCAGATTCTGGATCTGTTTGTCATGGTTCGAATCCATGCGAGGCAGCCAACCTCCTAAACATTCGTTCTGCGGGTGGGCAGCCTAAAAAATAGTCCCAGTGGGAAAGAAAGAGAGAAAAAGTCTCTCGATGCTTGCCTGTTTCAAACCATCCTTTGGGTGTTTTTTTAAATGACATCAACCCTCACGCGGATGCCGTATTCTTCAATACGGTAAACGCGGCAAATCCTTGATGAAAAATCCCCCCGAACGGCCATTTTTTCCCCGCGGCTTACTTGGAAGGCTTGCCAAGGGCGTGAAACGCTTTGAACTTCGCGCACTCAAAGAGGGCTGGACTGTTGGTCCCATAATTCGAAAAATTCAAATCTCTCCATGATCTATCAAACTCTCCCCCTGCTCGCCTCGGCTGCTTCACCGAATCCCATGTCCACTTTGGACATCATCCTGTTCCTTGTCTTTGTCATCGGCGTGGTAGCCCTCGGCATTTACCAGGGCGAAAAGTCCACCGGTGACAACCAAGAGTCCAGCGGAGCGGCGGGTTATTTCCTTGCGGGGAGGGGACTCACTTGGTGGCTCGTCGGCTTTTCCCTCATCGCGGCAAATATCTCGACCGAGCAATTCGTTGGCATGTCGGGCGCGGCTGCGGATTGGCTTGGAATGGCGATCGCCTCTTATGAATGGATGGCTGCAATCACGCTCGTGGTGGTGGCATTCGTCTTTCTTCCGAAGCTCCTGCGATGCGGCATCTATACGATTCCAGAATTTCTGGAGTATCGCTACGGCCCATTCTCGCGGCTCGTCATGGCCCTTGCGACGCTGGTCATTTTGGTGGGCGTGCCGACGGCTTCTGTCATTTATTCAGGCGCTAAGGTCGTATCGGTTTTCTTTCAAGGTCAATCGCTACTCGGCCTTGATTTTGGCTCGGTCACTGTCGGTTGCTGGGTCATTGGCATCTCGGCTGCAATCTATGTTCTGATCGGCGGACTCAAGGCCTGTGCATGGACAGATCTCGTCTGGGGCGCATCGCTCGTTCTCGGCGGAGCGGTCGTCATGTGGCTCGCTTTCTCCGCGTTGGGCAAGGCCGATCCTGCCGAACTCCTCACCACCAAGGTCGCCAATTCCTCCGCGACCCTGCAGGACATTGAAAAAGCCGGAGCCTGGGAGCGTTTCCAACTCCTCAATGCTGGCAAGGAAGGCGAGGGCCAAGCCATGCCGGGTGAAAATCTCTCTGGTGGAAAACTCCATATGATCCGCCCGGCCAGCGATCCCAGTATTCCATGGACTGCGCTGCTGATCGGGCTCTGGATTCCGAACTTTTTCTACTGGGGGCTGAATCAATACATCGTCCAACGCACCCTGGGCTCGAAATCGCTCGCCGAGGGCCAGCGCGGCATTGTCTTCGCAGCTGCGCTCAAACTTGTCATTCCCTTCATCGTCGTCATTCCTGGCATTCTTTGTTTCAACCTCTTCAGCGACGAACTCCGAACCGAGGCCTCGCGCAAAAACCAATCCGCCCTATCTGCTGTCGAATCCGGAAGTCGTTTGGTTTATCCCTTCACAGAGAACTTTGCTCTTACTGAGCCTGCTAAAGCCGCTGCGGTCCTGCTTCACAACGCCTCGCTGGTTGGCAAATCCGTCGACCTTGCCCCGCATGCCAGTGCGTCCGATCTTTTCAATGCCAACAACTCGCTCCTCACCACGGGCGCTCCGCAGGGCACGAAGCTTATCGGTTACGACTACGACGCGGCATTTCCCACGCTTCTGCGAGAATTGCTCAAACCGGGCATCACTTGGTTCGTCCTCGCTGCCATCTTCGGTGCTGTCGTCTCATCCCTCGCCTCCATGCTGAATTCCGCCGCGACCATCGCGACCATGGATCTCTACAACAAGGTTCATAAAAACGCCTCGCAGTCCGCTCTGGTTCTTGCCGGGCGGGGTTTCACCCTCCTCTTCGTGCTGATCGCCTGCGTGATTGCTCCAAGCCTGTCGAACCCCGCATTCGGCGGAATTTTTAATTTCATCCAAGAGTTCCAAGGCTTCATCAGTCCCGGAATTCTGGCGGTTTACCTCTTTGGATTCCTGATTCCGCGAGCACCGCGCTATCTCGGTTGGCTTGGAATCGTGCTTAATGTCGTCCTCTACGGAGCCTTAAAATGGTTCATTGCTCCAGAAATGGCATTCCTCAACCGCATGGCGATCTGCTTCGGTATGGTGGTTCTTGTGCTTGGAGTAATCACTTTCCTCAAACCCATGGCAAAACCAGCGGTCTTGCCGACGACGGATTCGATCAAACTCGAATCCTCCCGATCCGCAAAAATCATCGGCATTGCCATCGTCGTTCTCACGCTCTGTCTTTATGCGATCTTCTGGTAGCCTCTGGCTGGGTCTTCTGATTTGCGCGGTTTTGTCGCTCTGCGGCACGCTCGGAAGGCAACTTGGCTACAGTCGTCCGATTCGCGTTTTGTTCAAGCCGCTCGGCGATGGCGCGTAACGGAACGCCCAGAGGCGTGCACCCTGGAACTGACCAAGTCCGGATTACCGACTGGCCATAGCCTTACCCACAACATACTCGGCCTGTGGCAGGTGCAGTCCCAAATGGAAGGCAAACATGCAGTTCCATTTGTGAGCGTCAAAATCTCCAAAGACAGGATGCGGGGAAGTCCTCGTGCCTCGTAGCCGCTTTAAACTCTTCACGGCTTCAATGTGGCTGGTCACAGAATCAGCAAAATCCTTGAATTGTGATGCATCCGCCGATGAAGAGGGCATGACATCCGTCTTGGGATTGATCGTGGCCGGTCCGCTCAATTTCTCTCCTCTTGCAAGCTGAACGACTGTGGCTGTGATACTTCTGTTCACAATGGCATTGTGCTCCAAGATCATAAAAAACGACCATTTTCGCATATCTTCATCGACACCCCTCATTGGCGGGACTTCGATGCAACGCTGCCCAGCTTCTTTGGATAATCCGTCGGCAAGTTCTGCATATCTCCGCAAGACAAATTCGCTTTTTTCCAGCGCTTTTTCGCGACTTGTGAAAGTAAAAAGCGTCCGGATTGCAGTTTTGATCAGCAGGTTCATCTATGCGGAATTTTGGTGGTCAGCAATCCCTGAAAGGCGATGGCTATAGGGGATTAGCTGGACTATTTTGTTCTTTGATTTCTCTCTCTCGGAAAATCTTGGTTCCGAAAAGCCCTTTTTCCCGCCTGATTTCCTTGAAGCCATTTTTTTCATAAAGTCGCTGCGCGGCTTCTTCATTCGGATCTGTTGAGGTGTAGAGGCGGAGCCGTTGGAAACCGGCTTGAGCTGCCAAGCATATTGTATGCTCAATTAGCTTTTGCCCAATACCTTTCCCCCTCGCTTTGGGATCGACGCAGAACCAAGAAACCCACATGGCCTCCTGTGCATCCCTCTTGTATTGATACAGCCCAGTTGTGCCAAGCACTGCATTTGTTTCGTCGATATACACTGCAAATGCAACCTTGGACTTTACCCCAGCGAGCCACATGAGTAAACGACCAGCAAGACTCTCCGGTCGCCTGATGGCGATGAAGCTCAGTCGCTCGAGTGGTGTCATCGATGGAAAAACACTCTTCACAAGAGACTCGGCATCCCGCATCAGTTCATCTGTGCATTCTATGATTGGCATGATTTCGAAGGGATTAGCTTCATTTCCCCGGTCGGCCTTATGGTTTTTTCATGTGAAGTGCTATGCAGTTTCCTTCTGAGTCCTCAAATTCAGCCACAAATCCGTAATCACCGGCGTCTGTCTTGGGGTAGATCAACCTCCCGCCCGATGAAATCGCATTTCGGAGCGTGGCATCAATATCTTGCGTTGAGAAATAGACCCGAGTGCCTTTCAAGGATGGCTCATAACTTTCTCCTTTCGCAAGTGCGCCAGTGGCACCCTCGCCACTCGGTTGATATGGGAATAGCGCCATCTCGTTGCCATCGATCTCTTTTCTCTCGAATGTCATATCAAAGGTCTTCGAGTAGAAGCTGATCGCCCTATCCATATCGCGGACTGGGATCTCAAAGTAATTTACAGGATTTGTCATGGGCTGGTTTCGCGGCAAAGATGCACATCCTGATGCAAATATCAACAGACAAGTTGCGAGGAGTATTCTAAGCATGTTCATATTACTGCCGAACGTCCAAGATCATCGGCACCGGACCGCTGGCGCGGCAGATCCCGGGATCGCGCCCAGATCTTCAACTGCGCAGGTGTGCTGCCAATGCCGCCAATTCAGCATTATCCGCACGCTTCCAGTCATGTGATGAAATATATCCTTCGTATTTTGTAAAAAACTTATCGATACTAGAGTGAATCCGGTGAAATGAACTGTCGCTTCCAGTGCCGTGCATTGGAAACAGCTTGGCATGAACATGGTCAACGCCGTAGCCCTCAAAAATCAACCCAGTCCGAGCAACGCCGTCAAGCTTCTGATCAAGTAATTGAGCGACTTGCTTCGCGGCAATGACGAGTTTTGAAAGCTCATCGTCGGGAAGCGCGAATGCATAGCTGGGATAGTGGTGTCGTGGAATAACTACGCTGAATCCAAGCGTATTGGGAAAAATGGAAAGAAATGCAATATGATCCTGGTCTTCCCAAAATTTATGGGAGGGAACTTCTCCGCGAACAATCTGGCAAAAAATGCAATCTTTCATCGTAAACTGTGGTTTGTTTTTTCTGCCCAACGTCGAAGCTACTGCTTTTTTGGATTGCCTGGCGCGGACCCGCTGAGCTTGGACTGGTCGGCTGTTGTGGACACGGTATCGAAAAATGGCAGCGCGAGAAAAAAGCGTCCGAAAATGATCTGGGTGATGTATGCGACGGCAAAGCAGAGCGCAAAAGTTGTCAGCGCGCTGGAGAATGTCGTGCCTGATGCGAATATGAAGGTGAGGCTGCCGATAACCGAGATTACGAACGGCAGAATGGGATTCCAGCGACTCGAACCCTTTGGAATTGACGCTGTCACTTGCGCTGATGGTGGTGGTGTGTCGTCTTGCATAGCTTTATTTGATCAGGTTGCGGGTGGAGTATAAGGAATCATGCTACAAATCGCGAATATTTCTTGGCTAAAGTCCCCCGTCAGGTATCCCCACTTGCTTTTGGCATGATCTCCTGCGCAAGCAGGAAGCATAACAAAAGTGCCGAAGGCATGGGGATGAGCTGCGCCGGCCAGTTCGGCCTATTCATTTTGTTCAAGTATTGATTTCAAAAGGGTCTCGGCGGTGTAAAAAATTTTGGATGTTGTATATGCAGATAGACCAATAGAATCAATTTCTTCTCTGACTCTTGCCTCATAGCACGGCAGATGTGGCGCAACGCACCATTTCAGAGTTGTTAGCATCTCTGAAATAGCGCGGTATCCGATAACATCAAAAAGTCTTTTTAGAGAATTAATTACGAACACGTGGCCAAGAAATCGCGGATGATGTAAGCTTTGAAGGCAATATATGTCACCTAATCCAGCTTTATGCGAGACAAGTGCGAAATGAGCGCAGCACATTCTTGTAAACAGTGCCGCGTAGTCGCGACACTCGATCCACTCGATGACTTGAGCCTCAGCTTTAGAAATGGCCATATGGACTTAAAGCGAATATTTTTCTACCGATCGTTCATTGGTCACAGAAAATTCTTGCCTATCAGTCAAAACAAGAAAAAAGCGGACAATCCAGTTTTTGTTTTTTTTGGTTTATGTGGAACCCATGTCCTCGGTCAGTTTGTAACCGATCTCTTCGGTTCATACTCGGCCATCTTTGCTCAAAGGCTCGTCAGCAGATAACGCTGCTATTCTGCGCCAAGTTATCCAAAGGCAGCGCAGGTGAAAATTCGCGAGCGAAAGAGAATGACTGCAATGAGAACAAATAGCGTTATTTCAACGCGTGAGCTCGCCGCAGTGGGCGGCGAAGCCGGCGCCGAAGGCGGTGAGCCAGAGGCTTGCGATTTCGGGTGAGTTTTTTAGGGAATGCTCCAGCGCCGCGAGGACGCTTGGGCTGCTGATGTTGCCGTATTGGCGAAGAACCTCCCGCGTGGCGCACAACTGGTGCGAGGGAATCGCGCGCTCGATGGCCTCGATCACATCGCGTCCACCAGTGTGCGCGATGAGCTGATCTGGCTTGCTCGACCGCATTTCAAAAAGCTCGGCGACCGCTTCAGCTGCAAGGGCGGGGACTTCGCGGTGGAGCTGGTTTTTGAGCCGACCACCGGCATTAACGAAGCGGATTTTCTCCCGGTGTTCGGGTTTGTGGATGGTGCGGAAATTCTGGAAGCGGAATTGCCCGCCTTGGTTCTCACCTTTCCAGATGGCCGCGGCGGCTCCGTCGCCAAAGAGGCAGAGGCTGATGAGCACTCCGGGCTCGTCGTTCAGGTAAAAAGCGGCCGAGGAAATTTCCACGGCTACCGTGGCCACGGTCGCTTGCGGATTCGCTGCGAGCAGGCCGCGAGCGGATTCCAGAAGAGGCAAGGCCGCACCGCAGCCGAGGCCGAGCAGGTCTTGGAGAAAGGCATTCTGGCGGATTCCCAGACGCTCTGAAATGTAACTGCTCAAGCCCGGGCACAGATAGCCCGTGCAGGTGCAGACCAACAGCGCATCGATGGCAGTGGGCTTGATCGAGGCGAGATCGCAGGCTTTGAGAAGCGCCTCCGAGGCCAGTCGAGGCGCGTGTTCTTCAAAGTGCTGATGTAACTCCCCGGCATCGAAGCCGAAGGTCTTCCTTAAATCTGGATCGCAAAACCGGCGCGTTTCGATGCCGGAATTTCCAGTCAGAACTTTTTGGAGAAGCTCTCTGGAGCGTCCGCGCAGGCCATCCATCGCGCCCGAGTTCTTGAGGGTTTCAAAGCACTCGGCCTGTGTGAAGGAGTGCTGCGGAAAAGCTGTGGCGAGGGATTGGAGATACATCAGCGGACGAGGTGGAGAAGGGTTTGAAAAGGCATCATTTTCCTGCGGGCAAGGGTGCGGGTGATTCGTAGCGCGGTCCGATTCATTAAGAGATGGTGCAGGATGGTGGCGGTTGTCAGGCGTCGTTTGAAGCGGGAGGCCTGGCTGGCGGTGGAGGCCTCCGCAGCTTCCAGCCACGATTTGCGGCCGGCGGCGTAGTCCAGCGCGGGTTGTAGCGCGCACTCGGCGGACTCAAATGCCATGCTCATCCCGTTTCCTGTAAAAGGCGGGATCATGCTGGCTGCATCGCCGATGCTGAAGGCGGGTCCGGACTGCAGACCGGTTTGAAATCCAGCGACACCGCAGAAGCTCGATTCATCCAAGTCGGCCGCCTCCAAGCGGTCTGCGAGCGTATGAAGCGAAGATTCGCGGAGCATGGTTAGAAGCAGGGCGCTTCCCTTGGCTCCACGAGCAGGCCGGGCCTTGAACAGACCGCAGATATTCACCATGCCGTCTTCGATTTTTGCGAGGCCGATATAGCCGCCGGGCGAGGTGAACATTTCGAGATCATGCGTGAGCGGCAGGTTGCGCGCATGGCATTTCAGGCCCAACCATGGAGATGGCTGCCGAGGCCTACCTGCCGCCCAGATGACGCCTGGATCCGGTGCGATGCGCGAGTTGCTGACAAGTGCGCCACCGAGCGAAACGAACTGCCGCTGCAGGTGATCGTCGAGTTTCCAACGTGAAATTCCGCGACCGGGAGCCTGCATTTCCGCGAGCCGTCCCGCCGAGTCGCTCCAGGAGGCGCTTTGCAAACGCGTCGCATCGTCCAGGCAATCGGCGATTCCAAGAGCAGCCAGCGTTTCCCGACCCACGCCGCTGATGAATTCCCCACACACACGGTGCCTCGGGTAGGCGGATGCCTCGTGCAGAGTCACCGCCACTCCACGAGATTGCAAGGCGATGCCCAGCGACAGCCCGGCAAGTCCGCCTCCCGCTATGGTGATTGGGTTTTTCAACGGCGCGAGGCTACCAGTCTCAACGCTCCGCGCCAGTGGGATGATTCCCTGATACTCCATTTAGCCTGCTAAAATTTCTTTGAGAAATCGGAGGCAATATCCCGGTTTTGTCTCAGGACGGAGAAAAGCGCAGCTATTGCTTGGGTGCGAGACGCAGCATGACTTCGTTGCGCCGCAAAAATGAGGGGGTCCATGGTGGATCGAAAAAGCCATAGATCGCCGGATCGACGGCTGTGAGACCTTTGGCGGTGATCCAACTTTTCAGGAGGGCAAGGCATTCCGATTCCTTCGCTGCGGAGCGAGAGCCGCTGAACCGAAGCACAGCGAATCGGCCTGCAGGGATTTTTTTAATGTTCAACAAGGAGTCCAGAGGTGCAGGGGCGCGGTCAGCAGAGGACTTAGCTGGCAGGACAAATGCCATGGTGTGGAGATCCGGGAAATGAACACCGGCGTGGTCATGGCGATTGATTCCTTACCTTTGTTGTTGCCTGTGATGTAGCGGAACAATTTGCCGAATCCTGAATTTTCACCACCACCCTCTTGGGGCATGGTTGTCTCGACAATGGTCAACTCCGGGTAGTCACGCAGCTCGTATTTACCATCCGAGAGGACTGCAGAGTAGGGCGCTGATTCATATCCCGAACGGGATGTCTTGCAGCCCCAAATGGACAAGGCGACGCCCATAACGACGAGCGCAGAGACGATCAATGTGGAGTTCATTCTTACAATCTACCAGCGACTCCAAAAAACGCGAATTCCGCTGCCTATCCGGTCTGCGGGCTTTGGTCACAACAGGTCTGAAAACTACTTATACCGACAGCGCATCCGATCTTCTAAATTGGGAATATGACAACACACACGCACCGCCTCGCATCCAAAAAACCAGCGACCATCAAGCGTGGCGCTAAAAAACCAGCGACAAAGAAAAAGTCTGTCCTCGCGAAGCTTGCCCCCAAAGTCAGAAGCAATCCAATCGTTCATCATAATAAACTGGCGACACAAGCGCTGAAATTCCTCGATGAGGCCACGGCGTTGCTGCGCACTGGCATCCGCGAAGGAGCCCAAACCACGGATGAGTCCCGTATCCTCGCCAAAAGGAAAGCCCACAGCCTGCTGGGCAAGGCCTCTAAGACTCTCTCGCAAGCGATAGAAGACGGGGCATCGACTCTTCAAGATTTCATCAAGAAAATGTGAGGCGGCACTTTTGATTCCCATCGATAGGGACGCGCCGCAGCGCAAATCTCAAGTCCCTCACAGTCCGTCGCTGCGCCGGGTGGAGATCGCGTGTCTGAAGCACATCCACACCCCCCAGGCCAACCCGATTAACCCAAGCGCGGGGATCCCCCAGATTTTCGGCGAGAGGTCGGAGCGAATGAGGTTTGTCGAACAGATCAAGACAGCGGCGGTGAGGATGGCGTTGCCAAGTCGGTTGAAGGTTGTATTCAGTGTCTTCCGAAGAGGCTCAATACCTTTCGCATCAATATTATGCTGGATGGGAATACTGATTTCACCACGCTGCAGGCGTTTCCACAGGATGCGGATGTCTCCCGGGAAATCATCCAAGATGTCGAGCGAGGTCGACGAGAGCTTCCTCAGGATATGATAAATGTGCTCGGGGCGATATTTCGTCTCAAGCATCCTGATCGCGTAGGGCTGTCCAATGACGACGAAATTGAGTTTGGGATTGAGTTCACGGCCGATCGCTTCGATTTGGGAGAGGGCCTTAATGCCCAAGTAGAAGCTCCCCTTCATTTGGAGATGTTGATCGCGCAAGAGTTCCTGCAACTTGTTAAAAACGCCTGAAAGGTGAATCTGCGCGAGTGGCTTGGTAAGGTTCTTGTTGCTGAACTCTTCGACAGCTCGCAGCATCTTTTCCGAATCGATTAATTTTCCTGATTCGGACATATCGACAAGTGCGCTCATGACCTGCCTGTTGTCCTTCTCCGCCAAGCCGGCAAGGAGATTGGCCACGCTCGATCGAAAGCCCATGGAAAATTCCCCCATCATTCCAAAGTCGTAGAGTCCCATGACTCCCCCCGGTAGCACGACCATATTGCCGGGATGAGGATCCCCGTGGAAGAACCCATGCACGAAGATTTGCTTGAAGATAAGCTTGGAGATGTTTTCCGAAAGCAGGATCGGGTTGATGTGATGCCTCCGGAGCACCTTGGGATCAGTGACAGCACAGCCCGAGATAAACTCCATGGTCAGGACCTTCTTGCTACTGAACTCACGCAGGACGCCAGGAATCTTGATGGCCTCATTTTTATCAAACTGAATAGCAAAGCGTTCCATGTTGTCGGCTTCATTGCTAAAATCGAGCTCTTTCAGGATAGTTTTTGAAAATTCCTTCACGACACCGAGCGGGTTGATAACGGCAAGATCCGGAGCATGCTTCTCTAAAAGACTCGCCAAGTCGTGCAGGATGGAGAGATCCCTATCGATGAGAGCCTGAATGCCAGGACGCTGGATTTTTACGGCCACAGCTACTCCTTGATGCGTCGTGGCCCGATGCACTTGGGCAATCGACGCTCCAGCCATGGGCTCCTCGTCGAAGGAGGCAAAGGCTCTGTTCGCGCTCATCCCTATTTCCTCGTGGAAAATATGCTTCGCTTCTTTTCCGGGGAAAGTGGGAACATCGTCCTGAAGTTTGCGCAGCTCGCCGAAGTAATCCGCGTTTACCAAATCGCGACGCGAACTCACGATCTGCCCAAATTTGATAAATGTCGGCCCGAATGGCGCTAAGTTAAGACCCGTTTGGGATGATTTTGCGGCTTGATTTTTTACGGGTTCCGGGAGCGGATTTGAGAAGGACTTCTTGGCTAATGG
>JBIIPZ010000072.1:0-5281 GCA_044342325.1 Terrimicrobiaceae bacterium | reverse complement strand
ATGCCAATGGTTTCACTGCCTTTTGTGATCACACGAGGGCCGGATTTGGGAAGATCCCGGAGAACTCTGGCAGTATTTTCCGAGAGTTCGCGCGCGTCTAAAAGCATCGGAGTCATGGGAATATTTTCAAACAGCCGAGAAATCTTGTCAAGTATCACTCGCGCTGTCGAGAGGCTTCGAGCGCGATGCAGAGGATACCAAGCAGCACGAGATTCCGGATGGGAGCTGTCCACGGTGGCAGGATGGTTTCAAGAAATGTGCCGCCGAAACAACCGCAGGACATTGCTGTGCCGCGCACGAAGTTCACCATGAGAGCCAAGGTGAAAGCCGCCAGGAGGAACCCCAGCAAGGCCAGCGCACCACGGCGCGCGGGAGGCACGATCACCAGCGCGCAAGCCGCGACAAACTCGATCCAAGGCAGGTAAATCGCCACAGGATTCACAAGCACGCCTGGCAGGAGGTTCATTTGGTAAACCGCCGAGGCAAATGCTGCGGGGTTCATGATTTTTGGAACCGACGCGAGAAGAAAGACCGCCGCAACAAGGAGGCTGGCGGACCATTCCAGCACGAGCCAAAGAGTGGAAGACCGCTGTCTCATTCGCTGGGAAGTCCGGCATCCCTCCAGGCTTGAAAGCCATCCGCAAAGAGGTGGATTTTTTGCGATCCCTGTTCCCTAAGAAACAGCGCCAATTGCAAGGCGTCGTCGCATGTCTTGCTGGAGCAATAGACGAGCAGTGGCTGTTCAGGCTGGAGCAGGGCCGCGAGTTCGTAGTAGGACTCGCTTCGGGTCGCATTCGGAAACGAGACGGCGCCCGGTAGGCGCCCAGAATCGAAGTCGCCGAGCGAACGCGCATCGAGAACAAGAACTTGTCCGGCGAGAACCATGGCCTGCGCCTGCTCAAGGGAAACGAGATCGACACCGGCAGCGCGGGCCTTTGCAAAAGGCGATTGGGAATGATCCTCAATCCATGGAATCGCAACGGGCCCGACAATTTGAGCCAAAGTGCCGAGAAAAAGGGCAAGAAGGACGATTCCGCCTAGGGACGCCGCCGCCGGCCAAAAACGCGGGCCGGATTCCAAGCGGCTCAGAGGTATTGAGAATTGAGGGGACATCTTTCAAAAGGATCCGTTGCAGAAGATTTGGCGGTAATAGCCACGGGATGTCAACTCCAGCGGGGAGCAAGCGGGTGCATCCAACCCGAAAAGCGACAAACCCTTTTTTGCACAGATGCGCAAAAAAGGGTTTGCGAGAGTTTAGAGACTTTTACTTTGCGGAAGTCTCGGCGACAGCCTCCTCGGGCTTGTGCGCGATGACAAAGCCGAGTTTGTCGCCGTCTTTTTGGACAGTGACGGCATCGCCAGGCTTGATGTTGCCTTTGAGCACTTCCTCGGCCATCGGGTCTTCGATGTATTTTTCCACGGCGCGGCGCATCGGGCGTGCTCCGTAGGTCGGGTCGTAGCCTTTGGTGATGAGGAATTCCTGAGCCGTCTCGTCGAGCGTGAGGTGGATGTTCTTCGTCTTGATGCGTTCCACGACTTTGCTGATTTCGAGATCCACGATTTTGATGAGGTCGGGTTTTTCGAGTGTGTGGAAGACGATGATGTCGTCGAGACGGTTGATGAACTCGGGTTTGAAGACGCGTTTGGCTTCGCCGAGGATTTTATCCTTCATCACATCGTAGTTGTCCGTGCCGGCAACCGGCGCGCCGAAGCCGAGAGTGGTCTGCTTTTTGATCAGCTCCGCTCCGACATTCGAGGTCATGATGATGATCGTGTTGCGAAAGTCGATCTTGCGGCCGAGTGAGTCGGTGATCTTGCCTTCCTCTAGGATTTGAAGGAGGAGATGCATGACATCCGGGTGAGCTTTTTCGATTTCGTCGAATAGCACAACGGCGTAGGGCTTGCGGCGCACAGCCTCGCTGAGTTGTCCACCCTCTTCGTAGCCGATGTAGCCGGGAGGCGAACCGATGAGGCGGGAGGCGCTGAATTTCTCCATGTATTCGCTCATGTCGATCTGGATGAGCGCATCGGCGGTGCCGAACATGAACTCAGCCAGCGTGCGAGCGAGGAAGGTTTTTCCGACACCCGTCGGGCCGAGGAAAATGAAGGAGCCGATCGGACGCTTGGGATCCTTGAGGTCTGCGCGGGAGCGGCGGAGGGCTTTGCTGATGGCCACAACAGCCTCGTTTTGGCCGATGACTTTGCCTTCGAGTTCGCCTTCCATCGCGAGGAGCTTCGCAGTTTCCTGCTGTTCCATGCGGGAAAGAGGCACACCGGTCCACTTCGAGAGGACCTGCATGATCTCATCGGCGCTGACGGTGACTTCCTTTTCTTCTTTGTGGGCGCGCCACTCGGAGAGAATGCCGTCGAGCTTGTCCTTGGCCTGCTTCTCGACATCGCGAAGGGATGCGGCTTTCTCGAAGTCTTGGGACTTGATGGCTGCTTCCTTGTCGAGGCGGATGGTTTCGATTTCGGCTTCGATGTCTTTGACATTCGGCGGGCGGGTCATCGCAGCGATGCGCGCACGGGAACCGGCTTCGTCCATGAGGTCGATCGCCTTGTCGGGCAGAAAGCGTCCGGTGAGGTAGCGGTCGGAGAGTTTGGCAGCGGCTTCGAGCGACTCGTCGAGAAATTTGGCCTTGTGGTGCGCCTCGTATTTTGGACGGATGCCATGAAGAATCTGGATCGTCTGATCGACTGTGGGAGCTTCCACTTTGACCTGCTGAAAACGGCGCTCGAGGGCGGAATCCTTTTCGATGTATTTGCGGAATTCGTTAAGCGTTGTCGCTCCGACACACTGCATTTCGCCACGACTGAGGGCGGGCTTGATGATGTTCGAGGCATCCATCGCGCCTTCGGCGGAACCGGCTCCGACGAGTGTGTGAAGCTCATCGATGAAGAGGATGATATTTTTGTTTTTGCGAATCTCATCCATCACAGCCTTGATGCGTTCTTCAAATTGGCCACGGTATTTGGTGCCGGCGACCATGAGAGCGAGGTCGAGGGTGACGACGCGTTTGTCGCGGAGAATCTCGGGAACATTGCCAGAGATAATCTCTTGGGCGAGACCTTCGGCGATGGCGGTCTTGCCGACGCCGGCCTCGCCGATGAGGACGGGATTGTTCTTGGTGCGGCGGCAGAGGATTTGAACGATGCGCTCGATCTCATCGGCACGGCCAATCACAGGATCGAGCTCGCCTTTGCGCGCCTGCTCGGTGAGATCGCGGCCATAGGCTTTGAGAGCCGGGGTTTTGCTGGAGGGCTTGCCGCTTGGACCTGCCTCGGTGGGAATCGTGTCGCTATCCTCATCGGGAGCGAAATTCGGATCGAGTTCCTTGAGAATTTCATTGCGGGTGCGCTCGATGTCGACCTCAAGATTTTTTAGAACGCGGGCGGCAACGCCTTCGCCTTCGCGGAGCAGACCCAGAAGAATGTGCTCAGTGCCGACATAGGAGTGCTGCAGGCTTTTGGCTTCCTTTCCGGCAAGAGCGAGAACTTTTTTGACGCGCGGAGTGTAGGGAATGTTGCCCACCATCTTGGTCTCCGGTCCGGAGCCGACTTGTTTTTCGACCTCCATGCGCACGGTCTCAAGATCGAGACCCATCTTTTGAAGAACATTCACGGCAACACCCTGGCCAAGTTTAATCAAACCCAAGAGCAGATGCTCGGTGCCGACATAATTGTGATTGAAGCGGTCGGCTTCTTTACGGGCAAGGGCGAGAACCTGTTGGGCGCGTGGAGTGAAGTTGTTCATCATTAGTTTTCGGTGGTTGCGGGTGTGGCGAGTCTGAGACGGGCAATGTCTGGCTGTGGCACCTGAGATAGTTTGGCCCGAATAATAGTGGCGCGCAAGGCGTCCCTTTCCTCGGAGGACATTTTTACGACTTGAGCGCCCTTTTGAAGATGGGCGGGCTGGGTTTCGATAAAAAGCTCATCCACTGGAAAGCGGTGGGCATCGGGGAAAACGGCAAGGTCTATGCCGAGCTTGATAATCGAAAGAAGATTCAAAGCTTCCTTGGAACTGATCGAATAGGAGTGGCAGAGGAGACCATAAGCGCGGCCGATCTGGTCGTGCAGGGTGATCGCCTTCCGCTGGGCCAGGAGGGCGCGGGCATTTTGTTCGTGCTCGATGACCTGCTCGATGACGCGGTTGAGGCGTCCGATGATCTCCTCCTCCGCCTCGCCGAGGGTCGTCTGGTTGGAGACCTGAAAAAGGTTGCCCATCGCTTCGGTGCCTTCGCCGTGGAGGCCACGGACGGCGAGGCCGATTTTATTCACGGAGTTGATGATCTTGTTGATCTGGTCGCTCATGACGAGACCTGGCAAATGCAACATGGCCGAAGCGCGCATGCCGGTGCCGACATTTGAAGGGCATGCGGTGAGGTAGCCGAGTTCCGAACTGTAGGCGAATTCCAGCGAGTCCTCGAGCTCGGAATCCACTCGATTGATCATCTTGAAAACATTGTCGAGCTGAAGACCGCAACGAATCGCCTGCATGCGCAGGTGGTCTTCCTCGTTGATCATCACGCTTAGGGACTGTGGCGCATTCATGACTACTGCACTGCCCACGCCTTTGGCTGCGTGCTCGCGACTGATGAGGTGCCGCTCGACGAGAACTTGTTTTTCCAAGGGAGAAAGAGCCTCGAGATTTTCGGAATAGGATTCCGCCATTTCCGGGAGATGCTCCACAGCCTGCTTGACGAGATTCATCACATCCAGGCGCTCGGATTTTTTAGCCCAACCGGGGAAGGGCTTGTCTCGAAGATTGCGAGCGAGACGAACGCGGCTTGAAACAACGATCTGGCGGTTGGGACCATCGCCCGAAAGCCATTCGCCGGAACTGGCGATGATGCGCGAAAATTTCATGAAGCGAGCTCGGCCTCCACTTGGCGAATTTGATCACGAAGGTTGGCGGCGAGTTCGAATTCCTCGGCATCGATGGCCTTGGAGAGGTTCTCTTGGAGAGCCTTTATTTTTTCGTCGTGTTCGCGGATTTTATGAAAGGCAGCTGGAGTCTTGCCGGTGTGCTGCGTTCCCTTGTGCATATTTTTCAGCATGGGAGCGATGCCATCGGCAAAAACCGTATAGCAATTGCTGCAGCCAAGTCGGCCGGTCTTTTTAAAGTCGGCCTGTGTGAATCCGCAGATGGGACATTTCTGAGCAGCCGGAGATTTTTCAATTTCCTCGGAAGCACCCAGGCCAAGCAAGAGGTCGGCAAGGGCAAAGCCTGTCGGATCGTTAACGCCTTTCTCTTTCGAGCAACCTTCACAGAGGTTCACTT
>JBIIPZ010000012.1:0-73353 GCA_044342325.1 Terrimicrobiaceae bacterium | reverse complement strand
TGGAGCAGGCACGAACTCGATCGTTCTGACGACTGATGGACAAACAGTCACAGACGCGAATTTCGCGAATGTGGACGATGTGCAGTCGCTGACCTTCGCCAACGGAGCCAACAGCATCACGATTGGAGCGCTTGCGGACACAACCGGCATTGCAACTGTCTATGGCGGAACTGGGGATGATTCCTTTAACGCCTCGGGCATGACCCACGCAGTAACCCTATACGGTGGCAACGGCGATGCGCAAAGCGGCGCCGATACCCTGATTGGTGGTAGTGGTGGGGACTGGCTCCAAGCATGGACAAATGCCTCACCGGCTCTGAACTCATCCAACGATACATTGACCGGCGGTGCAGGCGCAGACAGGTTTGTTCTTGGTGATGCCATTGGCAATGCCTATGGGCAATTCAATGCTGCTGATCCAGATAACAAACGCGCTCGGATCTTGGACTTTGCAGTAGATAATACAGCAGGGGATGATATTTTCCGAGTCTTTGCTAATGATGTGGATGTAGCTTCATTTGCCAATGTCGGCGGTGTGGTTACTTTCGGAAAAAATGCTGGAGGTAATGCATATACTCTTACCTTCGCAGATAACGGTGGAGGCGGCGGCACCGCGAGCTTGTATGTGAATGGAGCTACTAACCTAATGGCTTCGCTAACTTATACAGGAAATGGCGCAGACTTCGCTGCATCCAACTTCCAATTCGTGTAATCCAAAAAGCTGAGTAAAACAAAAAAGCCCGAGCATTGAAAAATGCTCGGGCTTTTTTTCAAGGGACAGCGGTTATGAATGTTGGAATTTCACTCTTCGCCAGCGAGAATGCGAATATCTGGAATAATGGAATCAACCAGAATATCGCCTTGCTGGGCCTTTTGTTAAAAAAAAGCCCAGTCGTGCGAAAAGTATGGTTTGTGAACGGCGGCACCTCCGATCGGCCGAATCCCAACCTCGGCTTCGACGGCTTGGGGATTCCCATCGTCAAACCTCAGGAGGTTACGCACGAAATCGATGTCTTGATTGAAATGGGGGCAATCCTGCCCGACGAATGGATGCGGCGGATTCATGCACGAGGAGCCAAAATTATTTGTTTTGGCGTGGGCCACAATTTCAACGCGGTGGCTGAAACGGCTGTATTTCCCTCGAAACAAGCCGGAATCCACCTCACCGACCCCACGCTCCGCGAGGAAACTTGGGGTTTGGCGCATCATGCCAAGACTGGCGCGGCGATGATGCAAACCTTGACCCGTAAGGCGATGGTGACAATGCCTCATGTTTGGTCCCCATTATTTTTGGATAAGACAATCGAAGCTGCGGAGCGAAACGGCCAGTCGTTTGGTTTTAAACCTTCGCAGGGTGAAAAGCGCGGTTGGCGTGTTGCCATTTTCGAGCCGAATATCTCCGTGGTGAAAAGCTATCTCGTGCCGATGTTGCTCTGTGAAGCGGCGTATCGTTCAAATCCCGAGGCGATTTCTTACATGATGGTGATGAACTCGTTTCAACTCAAAGAACACCAGACATTTCTCCGATTCGCCTTAAACTTGAATCTTACGAAAGACCAAAAGGCCACTTACGAGCCACGGGTTTTATTCACCACCGCCATGGTGGATCATCAAATGGACGCCGTAGTGGCGCACCACTGGGAATGTGGAATGAACTATGCCTATTACGACGCCCTCTATGGCGGGTATCCGCTCATTCACAACAGCGAGTTTCTGCAACAATCCGGTGTGGGGATTTTCTATCCGGGCTTTTCGGCGCGTGAAGGCGCCCAGGCCTTAGTGGAGGCGTGGAATCAATCGCCCGAGTTCTGGCAGGATTACAAAAAGAAGGCGGATGAGTTTTTAAAAACGCTCCATCCCGAGCACCCAGAAAACATCCGCATCTTCACCGAGCGCCTCCTGCATGTCTACAACTCAAAATAAAGTTGTAGCTGTAGCGGCGGTCTATGACCGCCGAAAAAACGATTCCGTTGTAGCGGCGGTCTATGCCCGCCGAAAATCGACGGCGCTCATAGAGACGCCGCTACAAGACAAAATAGTTTATTGTAGCGGCGGTCTGCGACCGCCGATGGAAAACGAAACCGGCGCTCACACAGCGCCGCTTCAGGATGACGAGTCCATTGTCGCGGCGGTCTATGACCGTCGTTGGAAGAACGCTCCGGCGCTCATAGAGCGCCGCTACAAAACGGCAGTCACAGACAGCCGCTACAATCCCTATGTCTAAACCTAATCGCAAACTTCGTGTCGGTGTAACCATCCATATCCGGGATGGGCACCAATCCATTTGGGAAAATGGCATTTTCCAAAACTGCGTTTTCCTCGTCCAACTTTTCAACCTCTCGCCGGAGGTTGAAAAAGCCGTTCTTGTCAATGGCAGTGGCGCCAAAGAGGTGCATCCTTCCATGATGTTCGACCAAGTGGGCGTTGAAATGATCGATCTTTCCACCGCCCTAGAAAAGCTCGATGTCATCATCGAGATGAGTTCCCAAGTGCCGGAAGATTGGCTTGTCAAATTCCGGCAGAGAGGAGGGCGGATTGCTTGGATGCGTTGCGGCAACGACTATGTGATCGATGTCGAGCGGGCGATGTATAACTTGCCTCCAGCCGGCTTATGTAGCGGTAAGGTATATGATGCCATCTGGACGCTTCCGGAATACGAACGCAGCTGCAGCGACTACTTTGCCATCACCACGCGGGCCCCTGTAAAAATCGTGCCCCATCTTTGGACGCCTGAGTTTTTGGACAAAGGAGCAGCCACCCTGCCTAGCGGCAAACGCTTTGGCTATGAACCCGGCAAGGCTCGCTGGCGAGTTTGCTCCTTCGAGCCGAATATGTGCATGGTTAAAACTTGCATCATGCCCATGCTGGTTTGCGAAGAGGCTTATAGAAAAGCGCCGGATCGGTTCGAATTCATTCGAATTTGTAACACTCTCAAAGCGAAAGAAAATCCCGGATTCGTGAGGTTTGCCAAGTTCTTGGACATCGTGAACCATGGGGTTGCGTCCTTTGAAGGGCGTTTTTCCGTGCATGAATACATGGCCCATTTCGGCGACTGCATTGTTTCCCACCATTGGGAGAATGGGCAAAACTATCTCTACTACGAGGCCCTCTACGGCGGGTATCCGCTCATTCACAATTCCGAATTCATCCGCGATCAGGGATATTTTTATCCCGATTTTGATTGTCAGGCGGGCGGCGAGGCCTTGGTGAGGGCGTTTGAAAGTCACGATAAGAATCTTAATGATTACAAAGCCAAAGCGGCGGATTTTCTAAAGACGCTCGATATAAAATTCCCAGCAAATATCGAGGCGTATTCCAATGAGCTGATAAGCGTCTTTTGATTAATGAGCGATTGCTTACAAAAACCTGTTCCTGTAGCGGCGGTCTGCGGCCGCCGATGGAAGAAAGCCCTGGCGCTCATAGAGCGCCGCTAGTGCGAACGCACATATATGAAATCAACCAGTGAAAGTCTGAGTCATCCCGAGACGAGCAACGGGAGAGACGCCGGAGGCAACTGCGTCGTCGTGAGACGGGGTGGGGAGCAGCCCGAGGCGGACCTGCTAGCGAGTGGCGAAGCCAGTGGCCAGAGCCACATCCGTTTCCTCTCACAAACCTCGTATAAGGGAGAGAAACGGGCTGTTGGGGATGGTTGGGGTGGGAACGCAGGGAAGGTGTCATATGGAAGCGTTGAGACCTGCGCGGGCAGGAACCCGTTTCGACGGGGCCGCGCAGGAGTCAGAGCCGCCATAGTAGCGAAGAAGCGGGGTAATTCCCGTGGAGCGAAGGGCGGCAGGAAGCGAAACCACATGGGCCAGCTGGACCCATTTAAAAAGCACAATCGATTGCTCAACGAGCTAAAACTGTGCGGCCAGACGAGCCTTGGGGAAGCCAAAGCCTTATTGTGGTGCGTCGGAACAGCCAGAGCTGGGGAGGGAAATCCTGCAAGTCCTCGGAGCCTCTGGTCCGGCGTCCGACGAAACTCTGGCAACAGAGGAGTCGGCAAATTCGCAACCGGAGAGCCGGATGCGGGAGATCCGCAAGTCCGGTTCGGAGTGGGGAAAGAGACAAACCAATGTCTCGTTCCTACCTATATCAAAAAACTCTGATGTCAAACAACCCCGAAATCTCCCAAGCATTATTCCTCCGCATGCGAGAGAGATGGCAACCCTGCGTGGATCTCATGCCGTTTTTCAATTATTGCGCTGGTCATTTCCCCGCCAAGCAAGCTTTTTCATCTTTTGGAAATTATGTCTTCAATCCAGGAAGACCGCTTGCGCTTTGCACCCTCTATACGCCTGAAATCGTCTCCTATGCGGCAGAGTCCGAAAAAAGTCTTCTGAGTTACTGCTTGCAGCACGACTACACGGCTTACATTTATCGAACCGGAATTTATTCTGGAATCCATCCGACATGGCATAAGGCGCGGGTGCTTTTAAACCATTTGGGAGATCATCGTGGAGTCGTGTGGGTGGATGCCGACACGCTGTTTTTGAAGCAAGACAGAAAAGTCTTTGAACCATTTCTTTCGAGCTCGAAGCCCCTGCATATTTGTAAGGATTTTGCCCAAGGCATTTCTTCCTACAATGCTGGCGTCTTCTTTTTCCAAAATGCGCTTTGGTCAAAGCAGATCTTGGAGGATACGGATCGCTTCGCGCTGGAAAAACGCCCGCCGAATCTCTGGGACCATGGCAGCGACCAAACGGTCTTTTGCGACTTGGTTCTAGGCCGCGATCCGCATGGCGAATATCATGAAGCCCACGAGATGGCGGAGTTCAACACCGACCCGCGCTTCATGGATGAAAATACCTTCCTCCTTCACTTCATGGCCTACCCTCCCGGATACAAAATTCCATGGATGCATTATTGGAACGCGCATAATCTGGATTTCAAGGAGGCTGATTATCTCAATTCAATAAAGCCACTGTAGCTGTAGCGGCTGTCTGTGACTGCCGAATGGAAAACGGATCCCCGGGTTTCGGGACTTTTTTTCAATCATTGGCAAAATCATGGGGTGAAGAACCGCAATCAGACGGTTTGGCGGCCGAGCGGAAGACCGTCAAACGGGAAATAAATCCCGGCGCTCATAGAGACGCCGCTACAGGGCAAATCAGTCCGCTGTAGCGGCTGTCTATGACTGCCGAGTGGAAAACGAATCCCGGCGCTTATAGAGAGGCTACAAAACGGCAGTCATAGACAGCCTCTACAGCCCCTTGGAAAATGATTTTGCTGTCGATGATTTTGTTAAAAAACTCGCCGCTATAGAGTAAACCTGTTCATGAAAGCCAAAAAGCCAATCTCCTGAAGCCGGTGTCAAATATTTCCAAAATTTGACTTTCTATTTCATGAATTACGAGTAAACAGACCAATCCTTCTTCCATGCGATTTCTTCTGACCCATCCCAATTTTCCCTCCCAGCTCCGCTCTGTGGCGCAGGTGCTGGCGGCGAATCCTAACAATGAGGTCCGCTTCTTAACCAATACCGACAACGGCGAGATTGCAGGCGTCAAAAAAATTATCTACAAGCCCAAGCGGGAACCGGCGCCGCAGACGCATCACTACCTGCGCGGCTATGAACAGGCGATTTTGCATGGGCAGGCGGCTTACATGGCCTGCATGGAGGCCAAAAACCAAGGCTTCGTGCCGGATTTGATTTTTGGTCACGCGGGGTGGGGCCCGACTCTATTTCTAAAGGATGCTTTTCCGCGCACGCCGATGGGGCTGAATTTCGAATGGTTTTACCATGCACACGGGACGGATTGCGATTTTGATCCAGCGGATCCGATCAATGCCGATGACGAGGCGCGGATTCGCACGAAGAATGCGACGCTGCTGGCGGATTTGGCGGCGTGTGATGGCGGCGTCTGCGCGACGCGTTTCCAGTATGAGCAATTCCCGATGCATTTGCGCTCGAATCTCGTTATCGGGCATGAGGGGATCGATACGAATTTCTTCAAGCCGAATCCGGGTGGGAAATTGGTGCTTGCGAATGGCAAGCTCGACCTCTCGGGCGTGGACGAAATCGTGACCTACGCAACGCGCGGTATGGAGCCTTATCGAGGCTTTCCGCAGTTCATCGAGGCGGCGCATCTGCTTCAGAAAGCCAGGCCGAATGCGCATGTGGTGATCGCAGGTGACAACCGTGTCGCCTACGGAAAGCAGGCTCCAAATGGGAAGACATGGAAAGACCTCTACATGGAAAAATTCCCGCTCGATCCAGCACGCACGCATTTTGTGGGGTCGCTGCCCTATGGCGAGTATGTGAAGCTCCTCCAATGCACCAAGGCACACATTTACCTGACGCGGCCGTTTGTGCTCTCCTGGTCGATGCTGGAGGCGATGTCCTGTGGTGCGCTGGTGGTCGGCTCGAATACGCCGCCGGTTCAGGAAGTCATCACGGATGGCATCAATGGTCTCATGGTGGACTTTTTCAAACCGGACCAGCTTGCCGCCGCGCTCGACCGCGTGCTGGCGAAGCCTCGTGAGTTTGACCAGATGCGGGAAAAGGCCCGTCAGACTGTTGTTGCCAAATACGATATGACATCCTGCCTGCGCCAAAAACTGGCCTGGCTATCCGGCCTGATGAATGCCCGAAGGTAGAATTGACCGCAGAGTGCACAGAGCCCCAATAGTTTTGAGGATCAGAGATGAAAATTTTTGAAACTGTGTGCCTCAATTTTCCCTCCGAGTCCTCTGTGTTCTCCGTGGTTAAAAAAAGATGAAAGTCCTCGTCACGATTCCGCATTTTCACAATCCGAAGGGTGGGGGGGCTTATGGGTCCACCGGTTCGGAGAGCGGGCGGCGGGCGGAGGCGCTTTCGCGGAGTATCGCTGGGCTGCATGAGAGTCTGGGGCCGCGTCAGGCTTTTCTTTACTGCCTCCACGAGCCGGTGCCGGGGCGGGGGAATGGCCGACTCCTGAAAGTGAACAACCAGGCGGCGGACGCGCTGGATATCGCCGTTTGCACGGTGGGCGACTCGCATTTGATCAACAGCCTCTCGGTGCCCAGCAGCATGTTTCATCATCAACCGGTGAAGTCCGATCCCATGATGATCGGTTTTGCGTGCCAGCAGGTGCTCAAGGCGCACTTGGGGAAATATGATTTCTACTGCTACTTGGAGGATGACTTGCTCATTCAGGATCCGTTTTTTCTGAGGAAGCTCGAGTGGTTCACCCGCACTTTCGGCGATGAGGCGTTGTTGCTACCCCATCGCTACGAAATTTCTTCTAAGGAAGCTCTGCACAAACTCTATATCGACGGGCCTGTGAGACCGGATTTCACCGCGCCTTGGCAGGATGTGAATGACCGCCGGATGTTGAACGCCGAATTTCTCGGGCAGGAAATTTCCTTCGAGCGCTGGTCGAATCCGCACTCGGGCTGTTTTTTTCTGAGCGCCGCGCAAATGGCACGCTGGGCGGAGTCGCCGACTTTCGGCGATGGCGACTGCAGCTTTGCCGGGCCGCTCGAGAGTGCCGCCTCGCTGGGCGTCATGAAAAATTTTCGCATTCACAAACCCGCCTCACCGCATGCCGGTTTTTTTGAGCTCCAGCATCTGCACAACCGCTACCTCGGCGAGGCATTGAAGACCCCTTGAACAAGGCATAATGTGATCACCTTACTTTGAAAGACGACATGGACAGAACGGACGGAACAACGATCGACTCGGCGGAACTCGGATCCTACAGACTCTGGAAGGCCCTTCTGCGGGCGCGCTTGCTGGACGAGGCGAGTGCGGGCTTTGCTCCCGAGCCTGAGGAGGTGGAGTCCGCCTGGCAGGGATTTTGCAAAAAATTCCAAGTCGATCCAGCGACCTCGCTCCCGGTTCCGCAGGACTACATTGGCTGTCCACCGGAGCGCTTGAAGTCGGCCATCGAACGCGAGTGCCGGATTGCGCTCTGGAAAAAAAACCTCTTTGAGCAACAGGCGGAGGAACACTTCGAACGCCGTAAGCCCGCGTTGGATCGCATTGTTTATTCGTTGCTCCGTGTCAAGGAGGCCGGGCTGGCCCGCGAGTTGTGGTTCCGTATCAAGGAGGGAGAAGCCACCTTTGCTGACCTCGCGCCCACCTATGCGAGCGGGAATGAGGTTTATACGGCCGGCATAGTCGGTCCCGTCGCCCTCGGAGCGATGCATCCCGCGTTGGCAGGCGTTCTGAAGCCTGCGCGCGCTGGTGAACTGCTGAAGCCCTTCGCCGTCGCAGAATGGTTTCTTGTGGCGAGGGTAGACCACCATTTGCCTGTGGAATTTGACGAAACAATGAAATCCCAAATGATCGAGGAGCTCTGCCATCAATGGCTGGAGGAACGCACCCATGGCCGACCAACCGCTTGATACCACCGCCGGCCAGGTAGCCGACCGCATCGCCGCAGGCGATGGGCCTCTTTCCAAGGCCCCCCGGGAGTGGCTTGCGCGCGTCGCCTCCGCAGGCAAGCTCGCCCGCGCCACTATCGGGCAGGTGCTGATCACTCCTGCAAAATTGAGCGGCCATGTTTTTATTGTGCTCGAGGGACGCGTTCGCTTGCTGGGCGTTCGGGCGGGAGACCCGCATCCCGAGCTGCTCCAAACACTCGGGCCTGGTGGTATTGCAGGGCTGGCTACCTTCAACTCAGGCGTTCCTGTCGAAGCCGCCACAGCGGCGGTGGACTGCGTGTGCCTGATGGTCGAGACCGCCCGCTTGCGCGAACTCCTCAGCGAAGCGCCTGAGCTCCAAAAAAGCGTGGAATCCACTGTGACCCCAGCCGAGTTGTTCAACCTTCTGTCGATGGATTTCACGCGGTGCGCCCTGGATATTTCGAAGGTGCCGGATCTCGTTCGAGCGGCTCTGCCAGAGGCTGTGCTGGAGATTGGAAATGCGGATGTCCGTGACGGCTTCACCTTTTGGATTGCGGAGGGCGCTGCACGCGGAACGCGGTGGACAACTGCTGACGGGCCGCTGCGCCGTATCGGAATTCCCACCGGGGTCTTGGAGCGCAGCGAGATTCCTGATGTTCCCAAGGAAGCTGGAATGCCTGCGCCACCTGCGTTGCCGCCGGCCGAGTCCTTGCTCGACCCGCTGATCGATTATCCCGTGCTCACCACGCAAAACGGACCGCTGGAGGAGGTCATTGCCTGCTTCGGGATGTTGGCGAAGTTTTTTGAGAAGGAATTTCCGAAGGAGGCCGCGCGTCGTGTTTTGTCGAACGAGGTTCCAGCCGACCGCAAACCTTCGCTGCACACATGCGGAAACATCGCTACCATGTCCGGCTTCGCCGCGCAGCTTGTGAAGCTCCCGGTCGTGAATATGGGCCGCGTGGAGACTCCCGCACTGCTCATGCTCGACGGCATGGTCTCTGTGCTTTTTCAAACCGGCGACAAAGGCGTCGTTCTTGCCAATCCTCGGACTGGCCTGGAGCGCCTGTCGGTGGACAATTTCCTGGCCCGCCTTCCGGCGGAGGTCGAGTTGCTCTTGCTGCGGCCGCTTCCGAAGGAGGAGAAGGGAAAATTCGGTTTCAAATGGTTCCTACCTGCCATTCGCAAGCATAAGAAAGTGCTGATCGAGGTTTTCATCGCCTCCTTTTTTATCCAATTGCTCGGATTGGCGAATCCACTCCTCACGCAGGTGATCATCGACAAGGTTCTGGTCCAAAATTCCATTGATACCCTGAATGTCCTCGGGGTGCTTTTTGTGTTGATCGCCATTGCCTCGGTCGCACTCACAGCAGTTCGGACCTATTTGTTTGTGGATACCTCGAACCGGATCGACCTCGCTGTGGGTTCGCGGATCATGGACCACCTCTACAAACTCACGCTCGGCTATTTTCAACGCCGTCCCGTTGGCGAGGTGTCTTCCCGCCTGCACGAGCTCGAGAACATCCGCCAATTCTTGACTGGAACGGCTCTCACGGTCGGTTTGGATGCCATTTTTTCCGTCGTCTACATGGCGATCATGTTTTTCTACGATGTGAAGTTGGCGATCGTCGCCTTGTTGGTTGTTCCATTCATGACCGGCGTCACGCTTCTGGGAGCACCCATCCTGCAGGCTCAAATCCGCCGCCGTTCCGAAGAGGGCGCCAAATCCCAGGCCCACCTCATCGAAACACTCACCGGCGTCCAAACGCTCAAGGCCGGCAACATCGAGCAACCCTCGCGCTGGGAGTGGCAAAAACGCTACGCCGGCTTTGTCAGCGCAGGCTTCCATGCCGTTCTCACATCCACTGCGATGAACTCGGCGACCACTCTGCTGAGCCGCTTGGGTGACCTTGCAGTTCTCTGGTATGGCGCGGTGCTTGTCATCAAGGGCGAGTTGACGCTCGGCCAGCTTATCGCCTTCCGGATCATCGCCGGCTATGTCACCACGCCACTCATGCGCCTCGCGCAAAGTTGGCAGAATTTCCAAGAGGTCGCCCTCTCGGTCGAACGACTCGGAGATGTCATTGACAGCCCGCAAGAGCAGAAGAGCGAGGAGGCAAACAATATCCCCATGCCTGCCATCACCGGCAAAGTGGAATTCGACAGCATCACCTTCGCTTACATCCCAGGCCAACAACCGCAGTTGCGGAATGTTTCCTTCGAGATACCGGCGGGTTCATTCGTCGGCGTTGTCGGCAAGAGCGGATCTGGAAAATCCACCGTGCTCAAACTCATCCCGCGCCTCTACAATCCCGACGCGGGCCGGATTCTTGTGGACGACTACGAGATCGCCAAGGTCGAGCTTTATTCCCTGCGGCGGCAGATCGGGACGGTGCTTCAAGACAGTCTTCTCTTCAATTCCTCGGTCTTCTCAAATATCGCCATCGGTGACCCCGACGCCTCGCCAGATGATATCATGCGCGCCGCGCGGGTGGCCGGAGCGCACGATTTCATTATGAGTCTTCCGCAGGGCTATAACACCCAAGTCGGCGAGCAGGGGCGCGCCCTTTCCGGCGGTCAGCGTCAGCGTATCGCCATCGCCCGCGCCGTGCTGCAGCGGCCTCGCTTGTTGATCCTCGACGAGGCCACCAGTGCACTGGATTCCGTTTCGGAAAACCTCGTCTGCCGCAATCTCGCCAAGGAATTCCAAGGCAAGACCGTCTTTTTTGTCACCCACCGTGTGCGCTCGGTGCAGCACGCCGACATCATCCTCGTTTTTGATCGCGGTATTCTGATTGAGCGCGGCCGCCATGAGGATTTGATGAAACTCAAAGGCCACTACCAGTCGCTCTACACAGGAGGTCGCACGGACGAATGAACACGAAGCAAAACAAATTTCTGGAAAAGGGCGGGAAGCTCTTTGAGCGCCTGATCAAGGCGGTCCCTGCATTGCGCCATGTGCTGCGCCCCGACTCCGACACCATGGTTCTGCGGCAAACGCATTTCTGGTCACGGTCTATCATGTGGACCATCATCGGCACATTTGTTGCAGCCGTGCTCTGGGCCTGCCTCGCGCCGATCGACGAGGTCGTCCACGCAACCGGCAAACTCGAGCCACGCGGCTCGGTGCGCGATGTGCAGGCCCCCGTTGGCGGCGTCGTCGAGGAATCGATGGTCCGCGAAGGTGACTCGGTGAAGGCGGGACAGAGTCTTGTTCGCCTCGATTCCAAGGTCGCTGCCGCCGAGGTGAAATCCCTCGAAGAGCGTTTGGCCTCGATGCAAATGGAACGAGAGTTTTACGAGAGCCTCTTCAACGAATCCGTGGCTTCGGAGTCCGCGCCCGAGAGCGTCCCGAGGGAAATCGCCGATCTCGCGAAAAACCGCACTGCGCTCCAAGCGCAGAACAAACTCCTGCGCCGATTGCGCGATGAGACCGGCAAACTCCACGCCGCCATCCTCGCATCCGATTTGGCCCCTGCCAAAGCCGGAGCGGCCGATCCCGTAGCCTCGCAACTCGCCGCGATGAAGGGACTCGTCGAAGGCGAATTTGCCCGTGAACTCACGCTGGAGGCCGATCTCGACAACCTCAAGTATTTTGCCAACGAGCTGACCAGCCTCTCCGAGCAATACCTCCGCTCCAGCGAGCAGCTCGCGGAATTGCGGAAAATCGAGCAGAATAAAAAACTCGCGTTCGAGGCCTTCACCAAGCTGAACCTTGAGGGCAACCTCTCTCGCGTCGACTACCTCGCCCGCCAGTCCGAGTGGCTCAATGCCACCGCGCAGGTCAAAAATCTCGAGGCCCAGACCCAGAATATCCCGACGGTTTTCAAGACGGAGACGAACACTCGCATTCAAGAAAACGGCAAACGCATTGCCGAAATCGATGCCAACCTCACCAAGGTCCGGCTCGAAAACATGCAGCGCATATCCCAAGCCGAAAGCCAACTCGCCGCTGCACGCGAAACCCTCACCCGCCACGAAATCAAGTCCCTTTCGGACGGCATTGTTTTTGAAATGGTGGCCACCAAACCCGGCACAGTGGTCGCCGCCAAGGATCCTGTGCTGCGCATCGTGCCCAACGGCGAGTTGATCGCCAAGGTGGACATCACAAACCGCGACATCGGCTTCATTCGCGTCGGCATGCCCTGCGAGGTCGAGGTGGACACCTTCCCCAAGCGCGAGTTCGGTTACATCGTCGGCGAGGTCTACTATGTCGGCTCCGATGTTCTCCCTCCCAACGAGGTCAAAAAATTCTACAGCTTCCCGGCCAAAATCTCGCTCTCCAAACAATCCCTCGTCGTTCGCAACAAGGAAATCCCCCTCCAGTCCGGCATGTCCGTGGGCGTAAACATCAAGATCCGCAAGCGCCATGTCATCAATATATTCTTGGACAGCCTCCTGGGCCCAATCGACAAAATGAAGGAAGTCCGTTGAAGAGCTAAATTTCTCCATCGCCAATTTCTTTTTGACTTCGCAACACTCATTTTACTATTAATCAACAAATCCCAACCATGAAAAAAACCTCCACACTCGCTCCTCTGCTCATTGGTTCTCTCGTCGCGATGCTCCAGTTCACTTTAGCTCCTGAAGCCTGCGCCTTCGGAGGCGCTCCAGGAGGACCTTTCAGCAACGGCAGCTATTTTCCCAATGACGGCACTTTTTCCGCCGTCGTGCGCGGGGAGAATCTGAGTGGAACAGTTCAATTCAGCACCACTTCTGGTTCGGGCGAAACAGGTGCCGGCTCCACAGGCGTTTCCACGATTTACTACGATGGGGATACCTATCTCGGCAATTCGCAAGGATCTTACAATTCCCAAGCTTCAACCATGGAGGTCAATTTTCAGGCAGATGTTCAAGGTCAAGGTCAAAACTCAATTAGTGTGCAAACTCCTGTAACCACATTTGGAACGTCTACATCGAACGGCGTTGTCACTAATACCTCGACCACAACGTTCCAAACTACTGAACAAATCCTCTACTTCGATTCCCTTTACTTGAATGGTTACGCTGAGTGCAAAGCCTCCAATGCATTTCCCAACCAGAAGTTTAGTGGGTCTGGGGAAGCTCAATTTCAACAACTTAATTTTTCTGGCACCACGCCATTCCTTGATGCTGTCAGCATTCCGATATCCGTCTCAGGCGTTCGCCTTTCGAATACCTCCAGCACATTTTCCACTGCAGATGTAAGACCTCCTTCGGTGAACGAATTTTCTGTCTTGGTTCCTTAAAGTTTTCGAGGTTCTCACAATCTCCCGATGCACCGCGCCGCACGCGCCTTCACCCTCTTGGAGATGCTGGCGGCCGTAAGCATCGTGCTTATCCTTGTTGCGACGATTTATCCTGCGTTAGAAAAAATCAGTCCAAAAGCAGAGATGGTTGTCTGCATGAACAATCTCCGCAGCCTCAGGGCTGCCTTTTCTGGTTATGCCACAGATGGATGGCCGCAAATACCCAAAGGAATCGCTCTAGGTTCCAATGAAGAGCAGCGCTGGTGGCTTGAGCAGACGAAAAAAGACCTCGGCCTCTCGGAAAAAACATGGCGATGTCCCACGATCACTAGGCTTTTCAGATCATCCCCCGAAGCTGACCGGCCGCTGATCCACTACCTACCAACTCCCTTTTCAGCTCAACCCGGCAATGCCAACAAAAACGCGCAAATGCCATGGTTCATCGAAATCGGCAACGCCCACGGCAGGGGCAACCTTCTCGTCCGCCAAAACGGCACCGTCGAACCCGCCCCCCAGTGAGCACTCACAAATCGCCCCCCCCTGTAGCGGCGGTCTGCGACCGCCGAACGGAAAACGAAACCGGCGTTTGTAGCGGCGATATGCAGGCTGTAGCGGCGGTCTATGACCGCCGAAAATCACCGGCGCTCACAGAGGCGCTGCAGCACAAACCAGTCCGTTGTAGCGGCGGTCTGCGACCGCCGGAGGAAAACGAATTCGCTCCCATTGTAGCGGCGGTCTGTGACCGCCGAACGGAAAACGAACACGGCGCTCACAGAGAGCCGCTACAGGTTGTAGCTGCCGTCTGCGACCGCCGAATAGATAACGAAACCGGCGCTCATAGAGACGCCGCTACAGAGCAGTCGCTAAAGAAACCGCGGCTTCGCCGCTTGGATCATGTCTTCGTTGACGCGCCAATTTATTTCATCACTACTTGCACATTGAACCGCCGACCAATCCTTGATTGCGAGCCGGTGCATGATGCGTTTCGGACATTTTGTCTGAATTCGCCACAGCACGGCGCATGGATTGGGCGCTATGTGCTCATGCCGGATCACCTGCACCTGTTTGTGAGTGTCGTTGAAATCTCATTGTCCAACTGGGTAAAATCCCTGAAGAACACGCTGTCGAAAACTCTGCGCTCGCTTGGATGTGATGCTCCGCACTGGCAGAAGGGTTTCTTTGACCATCTGCTCCGCAGCGGTGAGTCCTATTCGCAAAAGTGGGACTATGTGCGTGAGAATCCCGTTCGCGCCGGATTGGTCGCAATCCCCGAGGAGTGGCCCTACGCAGGCGAAATTCACGATTTGGAGTATCGCAAATGAAGACGAAACCTGTAGCGGCGGTCTATGACCGCCGAAGGAAAAACGAGCCGACGCTCACAGAGCGTCGCTACAGGGCGGTCTATGACCGTCCAACGACGATGGCCCGTTTTTCTGTAGCGGCGGTCTATGACCGCCGAAGGAAAAACGAACCCGGCGCTCACAGAGCGCCGCTACAGGTTGTAGCGGCGGTCTATGACCGCCGAGCGTGCCCGGCGCTCACAGAGCGCCGCTACAGGACAATGAGCCTCTGGATTATTTGCCTCCTTCTCTTTTTTTTCCCTTTGTTCCTTTCGGCAGCACCAAAAAAAGACGATATTCCGCCCGTCGATCCCACTGTCGTCTACGACGTCACCGTGAAAGTTCTTCGCGGAGGAACCTGCGAAGTGCCGCTCCGCGCGATCTCTCCGCAGGGCTACGATGTGAAGTTTGAAATCCTCTCCCAACCCCGCTCCGGCTCGCTCTCCGGTCCGCAACGAAATTCCAAATCCTCGGTTTCCTACTTTTACACCCACGACGGGAAGAAAAACTCCTCCCAGGATTCCTTCCGCTTCAAATGCAAATCCGGTCCGCAAAAAGCCTGGGGCTATGCCAAGGTCACGATCCTCGTCGAGGAACCTCCACCGCGCTTCGCAGCCGATATGGCATCACTCGACTTCGGTTCTGTTTTCCTCGGCGAATCCCGCACCCTGCCAATCCTCATCAAGAACTCCGGCGGCGCCAAATTACGAGGCCGATTTAAGGTCGGCGAGCCTTGGAGGATCGCTGACTCTGCCGACCTTGTGCTTGCAGAAGGCGAGAGCAAAAAAATCCTGGTCACCTTCGATCCGGTCTCCACCGACACACAACGCGGTAGCCTTGTCTTCGAATCCGGCACCAAGCCATTTCCCGAAATTTCCCTCCAAGGGCTAGGCGAGAGCCGTTTCGAAGCGCCGGATAAAGCCGCCTTCGAGCAGTGCATTGGTGCCAAGGAACTGCGCATTCCCATCAAAAACCTCACCGCCGTGCCGCTCCCCATCAGCATTCATTGCCCGCCTCCGCTCGAAGCACCCGACTCCATCACGCTCCCGCCTGAATCCTCCGGCGAGCTGGCGCTTAAGCTCCCCGCCCGTCCCTTTGCCGAAAAGAGTGTCTTGGTTACAGTCAGTGACGAAGCTGCCAACCACGACATCCGCGTCGATTTGCCTCCACCTCCATCGCGTCTCGAGTGGGAGATCGTTGGGAAAAACCAACTCGGTATCACGACCCCCGGTCGCACGGTTTCAATGGCTGCAAATCTCCGCAACACCGGCAGCGGCCCAGCCAGAGCCGTTATCCGGACCGCTGGCGATGGCGAGCTTTCACTCGCGCAAGGTCAACCTGTCAACCTTGCCATTGCTGCGGGTGAAAGTTTGACGGTCAACGCTACCTGGAAATTTCCCGACACGCCGGGCTTGGCTGAGGCCGTGCTGGTTGCAGAGACCACGGGCCTGCCCCCTCTTCGAGCCTCATGGCAAGCCGATGTCCAGTTGCCATCTGCCGCACCTACACCCTCGCCATCCCCCGCGCCCAATCCCGGCGCCTCGCCATCCCCCACGCCTCCCAAAGTTCTCACCAAGGAAGAGCAGGAAGCACTCCGCAAGCGCATGCCGAGGGACTTCTCCTACCGTCTCGAGCCGGAACTTCATTGGGCTGCTTTTTTCCCAAGCCGCCGCACCGCCGCTGCTATCGTTTCTTGGAGCTACGAAGGTCCCGAGCCACTCGAGTTCATCATCCAACGCGAAGAGCGGCAGCGAAAGGGCTTCTTCGACAAAAATCCTTTCGATCGCACCCTGCCGACCCCAGAGGACCTCCCTCGGCAATCCCTCCAGCCCCTGTGGACTCCCCTCGACCACTCCACCGCCAAAATCCAAAAGCTTCCCGATGGACGCTGGCAGGCCTGCATCCCGGCTCTCTCGCCCGGCTACCACAAAATCCGGATCATCGCTAAAACGTCCAACACGACTCGCATGGATGGAAGCGAATTCAACATCCGCGTCGGCGACATCCCTCTCCCACAGCCCCTCCCGTGGACGCTCCCAGGCCTCTTTGTTCTCTGCGCCACCTATCTCTTAAGAAATAAAATCCGCTCCCTCTTCGGTTAAAATCATCCGACCGGCTCCTGTAGCGGCGTGTCTATGACCGCCGGGCTCGCTGTGTGCATCCTGTAGCGGCGTGTCTATGACCGCCGGGCGTAGGCTCTCGACTCTCGGCTTTTTCTGGCAAAATCATGGACGGCAAAATCATTGCAGAAGATGTTGCAATACAAATCCCTTATAGGTTCGGGATTTCAGGGGTAATTGATATCATTCTCGAGTTGATCGCCCCCTTGAGCGCCGTTCGCATCATGACAACTTGACAAGTTTTCCGACAGAGGCTTTGGTTCCGGATATGGAAACTCTTCAGCTTCCTGTGGGGGAATTTAAATCACGCTTTTCGGAAGCTTTGGAGGTCGTCTCCCGTGGTGGATCTGTTTGCATCACCTATGGGCGAAGCAGAAAACCGGTTGCTTTGTTTTCTCCTCCTCCGCGTCCAGCTGGGAAGCGGAAACTCGGCACGCTTGCCGGCAAAGTAAAATTCCACATCTCCAAGGATTGGAGCTTGTCGGCCGAGGAGCTCGTGAATCCATAATATTGCTCTTGGAAAATACTTTGCACAAATTGTGTGCGGCCTCGGCGGAGGATTTCATTGCCGATATTATTCGTGTTCATTCGAAAAATTCGTGGTTTACATATCTAACCCCTCCGTGTCTCCGCGCCTCCGTGAGAGCCTCTCGCTCTGCCCAACCGCGTGGTGCTTTTTTGGACAGAATTAACAGAATTTGGAAAATTCCCAAACCACCTGCTATCGCCAAAAAAATCATTCTGTCATCAATGATTCTGTCAAACTCTCGGCGCTCATAGAGACGCCGATACCAGACGGCAGTCACAGACAGCCGCTACAGGCCCCAAAAAATCATTCTGCCATCAATGATTCTACCCATCCCTTCGGCGCTCACTGAGTCGCCGCTACAGGCGTCACTGCGCTTGGCACGAGGGCTGCTCTGAAGCATCTGTTTCACTCATTTTGCCGCCCATCATTTTACCCAAAAAATCCGATTTCCTCCTTTCCTTTTTGAACATTTTTTCGATATAAGAATCTAACGCATCATGTCCGCACCCGAATTCCCCAAGGGTATTGTCCCTTCCACTCTGAAAAATCTCCTGCAGCCCCTTTCTCTTTGGGCCTCCAGTCTCTCTGCCGAAGCTGATCTGGAAAGCATCTTCGGCTCTCGCTTGAACTGGGCGTCCGCCTTCAAGCATCTCGCTGCCTTCCGTCGGGCCGACTTTTCCTTCCTTCCTGCTATCCACACACTTCCCGCAGCCGATATGCCCGGTCTCTGGGGCGGCTACAGCCGCGACACCCGCGAGATTTACCTCTCCGCTGACTGCCCTACTGAACTCCTCTCCGGTGTCCTCATCGAAGAGATTGGCCACTTCCTCGATCAAGAACTTTGCTCCGAAGAAACACCAGGTGAGGAAGGCGCCCTCTTTGCCGCCGCTGTTCTCGGTCTCCCGCTATGTGACGCTTCGAGCGATGACTCGCTCGCCCCGCTTTACCTTCAAGGACGGCAACTCCTCGTCGAGGCCGCCCGCAAATCACGCGGTTCCAGCAAATCCGGTAAATCCTCCAGTAGGTCCGGACGCAAAAAACGCGGTAGTAGCAAAGGAGGTGCCTCCAACAGCGGCGGTGGCCCCGGCTACGCTGAGGTGGGTGGCTCAAGCAGCAACCCGAAGCTCCAGGAAAACATCATCTACGCCACCCAAGATGGCGCCAGAATCCCGCAGAAAGCCGCTGGCGACCGGCTCATTGGTTCGCGCGGCAACGATACCTTCGCCGTCATCAGCCAAGATGTGCGCATCGAAGACCCAAACGATGGCACCGATACAGTTGAATCCTCCGTCACCTTCTCCCTCGCTAGCCACTCTACGATTGAGAACCTCGTTCTCACGGGCAGTGCCAACATCAACGGCACAGGCAATCTCAAAGCCAATGTCATCTCTGGCAATTCGGGAAATAACAAACTCGACGGCGGCCTAGACTTAGTCAGCGACACCCTCATCGGCGGTGTGGGCAATGATACTTATGTGCTCCGTGATGCATTGGATGTTGTCATCGAGTCTCCAAATCAAGGCTCGGATACCATCGAAACGATTCTCAATGTGTCATCCCTCTTGGACTTTGCTGCGGAGAATGTCGAGAACTTGACTTTTACAGGAATTGGATCCGCGACACTCACAGGTAATGGATTGGCAAATGTGCTCACAGGCGGCGCCGAAGCAGATAGTATTTTTGGCGGTGCCGCTGATACACTTGTTGGAGGAGATGGAGACGATGTCTTTTATGCCCAAAGTTCCTCTGCTTTTGTTCTTGAGGGCTCGGGGGCCAACGGTGGCGAAGATACAGTGTCAACCGCGCTTTCAACTTACAGTATTGCGGCTTTCGACAACGTTGAAGATTTGGTCTATACAGGTGGCTCATCCTCCAAACTTACTGGAAACTCGATAAACAACGCTATCTATGGGGGATTCCTCTTTCGGAACACCATTGATGGAGGTGGTGGTGATGACTACATCTTCGGCGGAAGCACCAGCGATAGCTTGTTTGGTGGTTCTGGCAATGACACGCTTCTCGTAAACCAGTGGACAACCACTCCGATCGGTGCATTGGGAGTTGCTCTTCGAGTTGGTGGAGGAAGTGATACTTTAGTCGGCGGTAACGGCAGTGATTGGTATGTGGTAAACTCCCAAACGGCCTACACGATTATCGAAACAGGAACCCAACTAGGAGACAAAGACACGGTCGCAAGCACAGTTTCATTTTCCTTGGATAGGGTAACTTCTAACATTGAAAACCTCTTCTTAATTGGAAATGGAAATACTTCCGGTAAAGGTAGTTCAATTGCTAATCAGATCACTGGCAGCGATGGTGACAATCAAATTTCTGCTGGGCTCGGCAACGATACAGTCTATGGTGGTCTTGGAGCAGATAACATCTCTGGTGACGCTGGTGACGACACTCTTGTTGGTGGAGGACAACCTCAAGCTGACTTGCCAGACGATGCCTCCACGGCGATAGAGATATCTAACGGGCAAGTCTTTACGGGAACATTCGATTTTCGACGAGATGAAGATTGGATTCGAGTCAACTTTATTCAAGGCGAAACCTATGAAATAAAGCTTAAGGCTACCCTCAGCGGTAATGAGATTTTTAAAGAAAATAGCTGGATTTCTCTTTCTGACCCAGTCACCTCGCTGGGTGATTCTGCTTACGGCGCGAGTGAGTATCTCACCGCACCTTATGGTAATGATCCTCTGGGAGTAGTATGGTGGAGCTCCAACTATGATGGTTATGATGACGGCAAGTTTGAAGTGGCCTATAAATTCACGCCATTTGATTCAGGAGAATTCTATATACCCGTCAGAGTAGGAGGGCCTTCAACTGGGACTTATGAACTTAGTCTCTCAACGCCATCAAACCCTCAGGCTCCACTCTATGGCACTGTGATTGCCGATAATGCCTCCAACACACTGGTGGGTGGGCTTGGAAACGATTATCTCGTTGCTGGTGGTGGTCGAGATAGTGTCGGCAATATTCTGGGGGACAACCTTCTGGGAGGGACAAATGGCATTCCGGGGTCTATTGACCAAGATACTCTCACCGGCCGGGATACCCTCATAGGGGCTGGCGGTGCAGATGTTTTGGATGGTGGTAAAGGAGCAGATTCCATGATAGGTGGTGGTGGCGACGACATTTACTATGTCGATTCGTCTTCCGATGTGATTGTTGAGTCAGATAATGGGGGGCTCGATGATCTCGCGATTTTTAATCTTACTCCTGGGCGCATTTTTTCCTCAGACTTGACGAACCGCCTTTTCGATCTTGCCAGTTCATCTCTCAGTTCTGTTACAGGCGCAGGCTTCGATATCGATCTCGGCAATGTTTATGCCAATGTCGAGCACGCCAGCCTTATGGGGTCCGCGAATCTTTATGTTCTCGGCAATGCAGATGGAAATAGCCTCATTGGAAATTTTGGCAGTAACCTGTTGGTCGGGGCTTTGGGCGATGATTCTCTGCTCGGCCAGGGTGGCAACGACTATCTTATCGGCGGGGACGGTGGTGATTTGCTCGATGGAGGAAGTGGTCAAAATACGATGGATGGCGGTCTTGGATCCGACACCTATATCGTGAACGACCGCAATGACCGCGTGATCAATGAAATCGCTGGATTGGATGGCGGCACGGATCTCGTGCGCACCTACTTCAACTTCGACCCGATCCAAGGCAGCGAGTTGGAGCAATTCCAACCCAACCAACCCGACAACTCGCCCTCCACGACCAAGGCGCCTTCCTTCGCATCTCGAGATATCACATCTTTTTACAATCTCGAACACTTCGAGCTGCTTGGCGAGGCGGTTTATGGCGTTGGCAATGCCTTGGGGAATTCTCTTATTGCAGGCAATTCGTCCGCGCTCCTACTGGGCATGGGTGGCGAGGATACCCTTTTAGGCTCGGGTGGAGATGATACTCTCTACGGAGACACGCCAGACTTTTATGCTTCGCCTGACCTCTACGCATCCGCACCTCAAGATACTCGCACCCAAGCCTTCTTAAACGGCGTTATTGGCTCGGGTGGTAGTGACTACCTTGATGGCGGCTCGGGTAATAACTACCTCGATGGTGGCCGCGGCTTCGACACCATGATCGGCGGGGATGGAAATGATACTTTCATTCAAGACAATGTGGATGACTACATCGTTGCTGGCGGTGGTGCCAATGAGCTCATTAGCAGTGTTAATATCAACCAAGCGCCAGATGGCATCAGCAAGCTCATGCTTGTCGTCGCCAACCAGGCAGACTCCGGTCAGACCGAGGTCGCCAGCTTTGTATCGTTCCTTGGCACCAAAAACGGCAACAACCGTTCTGAAGCCCTCAAAATGGGTAATATTTCGCTCTCCGTCACAGATGCCAACACGCTCGAGTTGATGTATGCCCCGCGCGAGGGCGAGGTGTTTATCGATGGAGATTTGATCAAAGGCCCGCAAGAAGCAGATCTCGCCAACCTAGGCAAATTCCAATACGAGTTGTCGTGGACTTCCGGCGTCAATGCCGAAACAGATGTGGTCGGCTATGTCGTGAAATACAAGCGCCTCACGACAGATGGCGCCACTCCGTTCGTTGATGCCGATGGCAATGACGACATCTGGCACACCTATGTCAATGGAAAATCCCAAGACTTCCAAGGTTCGCGGACCAACCCGATTCTCACTGTTACTAATCTGGATGAAGGCACTTACGACTTCAAAGTCACTGCCATCGAGCGCACGATCCCGGCCCTCCAAGACCGCTCTGCTGCCCAGCATGTCACGCTCCAAGGCGGAGCCGGGAACGATGCTGTGTTCGGGACACGGCTCACTCGCGGGTTACCCGGTGCCCAAGGGTTTGATATTATGAAGGAGTGGGGGGATTATTTAACCGATCCTCTGCTCCAAAACAATCCCAACTACCCGATGCCCCTAGGCTTAATCTTTAATTCCGCGCCTTACGATCCCCAATTCGGCATGCCGAGTCGTTTTGCCTCCTACCTTGATGGCGGCTTTGGAAACGACTTGCTTATGGGTGAGTTCGTGAAGGACCTCAGCGGAGAGGATTATGTCTTCCAAGGCGTGACATTCAAGGGTCTGAATACTCTCGTCGGCGGTCAGGGTAGCGATACCTTTGTCGTCATGAATGGAGGTAATGCGATCGGTGACGAGTTCGACTGGGTCGTCAAATACGGCAACGAGACGCCAGTAGTAACCCAGACCGGCAATGTCGGCTCCTCCCTAAACGGAGGCCAGCATAATCTCATCGTCTCCGGTGTAGAATACCTCACGCTCAGTGACACTCTGGTTCACCAAGGCAAATTCATCGACCAACTCGCCCTGGCCTTTTCTGGCCAATTCGGGATGGGCAACAGGCTCGACAATTATATTTACGATGCCAAGCCTCTCTCTGGACAAAACAATAACACTTTGGTCGGAAACACCGGCCGCGATAGCATAGTAGGTGCCAGCAAAGGGGATGTCCTCATTGGCGGAACCGCCTATCGGTTGGATCAAGTCGGGTTGGCGATTCGGGATTTCGCCTCCGTCGCAGATGGCGGCAATGGGTTTAAAAATAGCATCTTCCGGGATACAGATCCGATACCGGCCGGTCTGAATGGCCCTGGGGCTGCAGATCCCAGCCAGTTTTGGTTTGTCCCCGGCTTCTACGAATACGGCGATGTGTATGATCCCAACCGTAATCGGGATACCTTGATAGCCGAGGTTGCAGGTATAACCTTGGATGGCGGAGCAGGAGCCGATTCCCTTGTGGGTTCTGGACCGGGAGATGATCTTGACACAGTCAGTGGTGGTGGTGGCGGTGATATGTTCATAGTCAGCCAGGGATCTGGTGGGAAATTCGCTAAAAACATTAATTTTGGCGATGTGGTCATCGGTAATGGCGGCAACGACACCATCACCTTTACCGACTCGGATTACCTCTGGTGGGGCGGCCATCTAGAGGATGCCGTTTTGGAAATGCACGGTTACACCATTACCGAAGATATTTCCAATCTGGTGCTCCAGATGGGGGCGCCAACAGCACGCAATGCCACGGGAAATAGTAATTCCACTGGAAACGACCATGCTGATTGGTTTTCTGAAATTGGATCAAACCTTATCATTGGCAATGAATTCGACAATATTATTGATGGCGGTGGAGTAGGAGGGAAAGAAAATGTTGGAGGATTTGATACCCTTACTGGTGGCTTGGGTAGCGACTTGTTTGTCATTTCAGGCTATACTGGGGCCTCCAATAACAAATGGGCACCCGCTATCACGGATTATAAAGATGGAGACAATGTTGGAAATTCCGAATGGGATATCACCACATCCGAATACACCGATGCAGACTTTGTTGTGATCGCGGATTTCACCCCAAACCAAGACTTTTTGTCTCTCGCGAATGCCGCAGATCAATACTGGATTGGCGTTGCACCAACTGGTTACAAAATAGATAATGTGCGCCCGCTGACAGGGGCATCGCTTCCAGATGCCACAAACTTCGGTATTTACAAAGCCGGCACTTATGGATCAAAAACGGGCGCTCCGGATCTCGTGGCTCAAATCAAATTAGCAGGCGGAATTACATTGAACACCGCTGCACTCGATTTTGTCACCGAACCCTCCACCCCTGCTGAACCCGGCACGCTTGTCCTTACAGGTGAAAAGTCGGATGTTATGCTCGGTTGGGGCAGTTTCTGGAAAATGGATGGAGCACTCTTCAGTGATGGTTCAAACTTCAACGATCGACTTAAGACAAATGCGATTTTTGAGGATACAATTCAAACTGCGTCTACCGCATCGCTTTCAGATTTGATGACCAAGATCGATTTTTAAAGCAATTTTCTGATTGTTTGGTTGTTTCAGATTAATCCATAGATTTATACAGCATGATTGGAGTTACAGGATAAGCTGGTGTGGATTATGAAATAAGTTTCATACCAAAAGCAGAATCCTTTTTCACTCTTGTTGAAGAGGGTGTGCCAGAGTCAAAAAGTCTCGGGACCACGCGCTCCGTCAAGCGCCTCGCTAGGCAGCTTGGAAAATATGCGGCCTCAGTCCGGTGGAAACACTTCTGCTCGGGCACAGGCCGCACCCGAGGGCGGATGCCCTCCCCGATACCAGCTCGTCTGTGACGCTCATAGGAACCCTGAACCCGAGAAAGACAACGGCCGCCTAAAATCCAAAATCTTAAAGACATTAGTGTAAATAGTTCAAAATTAGTTCTCCTCTCTGAATTCTCCATTCTCTAAAAAAATGCCTTCATTCACACAAGACTGGTTCAGCCGCAGTATTCCTGGCTGGCAATTCATCCTTTCCAGAATGACTCAGAAAACGCCTCACCTTCGGATTCTCGAGGTCGGCGTTTTTGAAGGTCGCTCAACCTGTTGGCTGCTAGAAAATTTTTGCAAGACTCAAGAATCCACTATTGTGGCGCTGGATACCTTTCAAGGCGGGATCGAGCATAAGAACATTGAACTTGGCGGTCTGCAGAAGCAGTTTGAGGAAAATATCGCTACCGTAGGCTCGCCGGCCAAAGTCGATGTGCGCGTAGGCTTTTCGTTGGATCAACTCTGTCGCCTAGTTGCTGAAAAAACGCCTCAGTTCGATTTCATCAGCGTGGACGCCAGCCACCAAGCGGCGGATGTTCTCGGTGATGCCGTTCTCGCTTTCCAACTTCTCAAACCAGGCGGAGTCATTGCATTTGACGACTACATCTGGTCTCCGATGCGCCCAGGCACGGAAAACCCGCTCCTGCTTCCCAAAGTGGCCATCGATGCATTTACGACGATCTACTCGCAAAAACTTCGAATTCTCCCCAATCTCCCGCTCTACCAATTGTATATCCAAAAATACTGAACGTAGGATTTGATCTCCAAACAATACAATTGTAGGTCTGATCTCTCAAGGCAAACGCTAGATGCTCTTTATGTTGTAGCGGCGGTCTGCGACCGCCGATGTGCAACGATTCGGCGCTCATAGAGGCGCCGCTACATGTGAAAACGCCATTGCAGAGAAAATAATTTTTGACACGGAGCGCACAATTATTACATTTCACACATGAGTTCTGCAACATTGAGTATTCGTCTGCCGATTGAAACGCATAGATGGTTGGAGCGTTTTGCCAAAAGGCGTGGGAGCGCGGGGATGGCGGCGACGCGAATTCTGGAGGAGTCTAAGCGGCGTGAGGAATTTTCCGCCTTGGATTTCCGGGACACTCCTGTGGGACGCTTGGCTTATGTGCATGGGAGTCGGGTCCCCTTGGCAATGGTTTATCGAATCTTGCGTGATAGGCCCGAGGAATCGCCTGCAGATATTGCGGTGAGTTTCCACTGGCCACTTTGGAAGGCGGAAAGCGCGCTGGCTTATGCCAAGCACTATCAAGAGGAACTCGAGCGGGAACTTGCGGATCTGGACTCGTGTGAAGAGGGGCGGATTCAAAAAATTCTTCCCGGCTTGGAGATTTTTGAAGTCGAGTCTGAATGAAGATTCTTTTAGACGAGCACCTCTGGCCGGGTTTGGTGGAAATGGTATCCAACCTGGTGACCGGGCATGATTTGGAGAGCGTTCATTCCTTTGACGGCGGGGCGCTGGTCAATCAAGCGGATGCCTTGATCTTGGAGCGGGCGCGACTCGAGGGGCGGGTTTTGGTGACATGCGATGTCAATACCATTCCCGAGGAGTTGAGGGGGCGCGCGCATGCCGATAAGTCGCATGCAGGCGTTGTTTTTCTGTCGAGCAAGTCATTCATCCAAAATGACCATGGATCCATCGCAAAAGCGCTCGCCTCTCTCATTTCAAAAACAGCAGCGGATGACTGGACGAACCGGGTTGTATTTTTGAAGAAGTCCGGAAAGTAGATGGACTCCCGTCCTGCTCGGGTGTCCAAGCGCTGAACATTTGAACCACGAATTTTCCGAATGAACACGAACAATACCAACAATGATATTGTCCGGCGAAGCCGCTCCCATTCGCGAAAATTCGGCCTATTTGACTCGCTCGATCCCTCTCGTCTCGCCCTTCGGGCCGACCTTTGGTCGCTCCATCTCGCGCCTCCCACGGCGCTCGATTGTGGTTAAAGAAATTTCATTGGTCTGGACCATTGCCTATCTTTGAATGGCTGTGGCTTTTTGGGCAAAACGGGGAGCATCCGGTTTCCACGCGATGAGGAAGCCAATGGGCAGAGTTCATTGGTTGTCTGAAGCTCAGGGATTCACCCCACTACGGCAACTAGCCATTCTTGCAGGCTGCCGTAGATGCCCATTCGCATGAGGGCAAATTCGCGTGGATCGTCGAGGTCGTGGGGGGCGCGGCTGAGGTCGGCGTCGGTGAATTGGTGGATTTCGGCCAAGGCGAGGCGGGATTGATTCAGGGCGCTGAGCCAGAGGTCGATATGGTTGCGCGGAATAGTGAAGTGCAGTGATCCATCGGGGTTGCGCTCCGCGCTGCGGAGGTCGGCAGCGACGGATTCGCGCGCGGCGAGGAAGGTGTCGTGCAGGTCTGGCTCGACGAGGGATTTCCAATCATCCAGTAAATCGCCCTCCTCGACATCTTCCGAGGGCTGGGGAAACAGGCGCGACTCGACCAAGGGATCGCCGGACTCCACTGGCTCCCGAATCGAGCATAGTATCTGGTAAAAAGACTCTTCCACCTGATCGAAAAAAACCGAGCCGTTCGGGAGTATTTGAATTTTGATCATTTTTGGATTTTGGACAGAATTTACAGAATTTCAGAATTAACCACAGAGGACACAACCGAAAAGGCTGGGGAGCCTTTGAGGAAGAGCAACCGCAGGATGGCCCGAAGGGCGAGTCGAGCGGGAGCGAGCGAGTCAAAGAGCACGGAGAATGTGAGTTATTTGCACTTTCAAAAGTATTAAATGTTTTGTGAAATCTACAACACGACCAAGGATTTACTGTGAATCTTTTAAATTGAATCGCCTAGTCCTTTGGGCTACCCGTGGTAGTCTTTTTTGCTCCGCTGCAATTCGGTCATTTTGTTTTAAAATCCGTTTTCGAGATTAACAGGACCAAGGTTGGTTTAGTCAATCCTGCCTAATTTTTTCCTCCTCCGTGCTCTCTGTGTCCTCCGTGGTTAAATTTCTTTAAACCTATAACAGCTCGATTTTACGGCGCAGGCGCTTTTTCGAGGGTGGCGAGGAGGAGGTGGGCGTGGAGTTGTTGGACATAGAGCTCGGCTTGTTCGCGGGAGCCGGACCACACCATGGAGCGGCCTTTGTTGTGAACTTCGAGCATGTGGCGCTCGGCTTTTTGTTTTGAAAAGCCGAGGACGCGGCGGAAAATGAGCGTGACATAGCTCATGAGATTCACCGGGTCGTTGTGGACGATCACCGACCAGACGGAGTCGAGGTCCGATTGGTCTTTGGTTTCGATTTCGGGTGTTTCCAGTGTGGCCATGGGTTTTCAGGCGGCTCGGAAGATGGATGGCTCGCAGGCGGGAACAGCGTCCAGGCAGTCGTCAATGACGCTCCAAAGTTCCTCGACGCGGGCGGTGCGCATCTCGGCAAAGACAAGGCCGGCGAGGATGATGTCTTTCGGAAAGTGGAAAATGGACGCGCGGGCTGCAAAAACTGTCGCCATGTGTCCGGGAGACTCGCCCCGGTCAATGGCGCGTAGAAATTTCTCCAGCCCTTGCTCACCGGCGGGCGCATGCATGGAAGCGGCGATGAGGCGACCTGCGGCGCGGCTGCTCTTGGCGATTGGCCCTGCGAGCTTGGCATCGAGGGCGGCATCCGCTGAAGCCATTTCGCGGAATCCTTGTTTTCCAGCCAACCAGGCGGCTCCCACAGCAGGAACCAGCACAGGAACGAAAACGGCATCCCTCCACTGCCTGCGCTGGCGTTCATTCGCTGCCTGCCCGTCAAAAGTAATGGATCCAAGAGTCGCGAGATCCGGGGCGCAAAGGCGCACAAGGCGGAAAATTTCCGCCCTCATCTCAAGGAGTGCCTGATCACCGGCTGGCTTCATCTACGGAATCTATCACTTTGTTTGATCCGTGCAGAAAGAAAAAAAGGGAGATCCATCGTAGCCTCACAGCAAAGCCCACACGGTTGCCGACGGGGCATTGCCAAAAAAATCCGGAGGCGCCGGGATTTTATCGAATTTCGTTTTCGAGGGGAGAATGCCTCTGGCGCATTCGATCAGCGCGGCCTCGTCCCATGCGGTGAAATTCGTCGAAAGCAGAATCGCTCCAGTCGGCGTGCTGAGCTGGTGCGCCGACTCCAGCAGGCTGGGGAAGTCGCGCTCGAAGCGGAAGGTCTTGCCCGCGCCGCTGCGTCCGAATGTGGGCGGGTCGAGAAGGATCGCATCAAATGTCTCTCCGCGTTTGATCAAGCGGCGGAGGAAGGTGGGAACATCCTCGGGAATGAAGCGGTGGCCTTCTACCGGAATTCGGTTCAGCTCGAAATTCCGCCGGCCCCTTTGCAGAGAAGATTTGGAAACATCCACGCTGACTGTCTCTGCCCCAACGCTGGCTGCCGCAACAGAGAAGGCACAGGTGTAAGCAAAGGTATTCAGCACACGCCGGAGCTTTCGTTCCTTCAAAAAAAGGCGGTTCAAGCGCTGGTCTAGAAAAAGCCCTGGCGAGTAGCTGGCACTGAAATCCAGCTCGTAGAGAAGTCCGCTCTCACTCACCGTTTCAAGCGGCGACGATTCAGCATCGCCACTGAACAGAACCGGCGTGTCCTTCTCACCGGGATTTCTGACGAGTTGCCGCACGAAGACACGCTTGGGATTCCAGCTTGTCTGGGCAATCGAGGCTGCGAGCGTCGTGGCATCAGAACCTGGCCGTAACGAGATCAGCGCCGTGTCGCCAAAGCGCTCGATCCAAAAACCGTGGCCTGATGCGATACGAAAGGCATTGGTGCCCTCCGCGAGCAAGTCCACTATGAGCTGCGGCGAGATCCAATTTCCCGCAGTGCTCATGTGGTTGGAACGAAGGGCGGGATGGGGCAGTCCACCGTATCGGCGATAGCGCGGAGCAGCTCGAATTGCGTGTCGTTGACGATGCCGTCGTGGACCACTGCGGCCGAGCAGGCGGTAAGGATGGTTTTTTTAACGGAAAGCGAAGCCGTGGCGAGGTCCTCAAGGGCGCGGTCGAAATCCTTCAGATTCACACTCGACTGACGGGCGAGGGGAAAGGCTGATGCTGATTTGCCGAGTCTGGCAACTCCAGCCTGAAAAGCGGCATCCAGCGCGATGGACTCACCTTCATCGGCATTCGCGATCGCTGAGAGCAGGATGCCGGTATCGGGCAGTAAGGGAACCAGTGACTTGTGCTGCACGCGGCCGGGCCTGGCTTTGGTGAAGGCTGCGTCCAGATGGCGGAGCAGGAGCTTCTGCAGCGTGTATTCGAAGAGGTGGATTTGCCCGTCCGCTTCGATGAGGTGACGCACCTGCCCGCTGAAGACGCTGTATTGTTGAGGCGACAGCCCGCGCAGCACGGGAATTGCAAGGTCGACGAGGCTGATGCGCTGGGCCGAGCTGAGTTGGCTGCGGCGGTCAAACATTTCTCCGATTTCCTTCCGCAAGGCGGCGTCGATCTCAAGGGCGGCCAGTTGGGATTCTCTAACCGATGCGTCTTCCGAGAGCAGGAGTGCAAAAACCAAGGCGCACGCGCTGTGAATCTCCCGCATTGCCGGTCTTGAAAACTCGGGCAACCCGGCAAGCATGGAAGTCGCCGCCGCCAGTTGCGCGTCGCCTGAAAAACTCGGCTTCGCCGAGTCAACCGGCGGCAGAGTAGGGGATGCTTCCTGAGGGTCAAAATTCGGCACAATCTCAGCGATGCGTTGTTGGATCGGTGGGTGTGTCGCAAAGAGTCCCAGCCACGCCTCGGCCATTCCATTTCCAAAAAACATGTGACTGGCCTCCTGCGCTTTCGGATGCTCCAGGCGCGAGGAGTGTGAGGCGATCTTCGAAAGCGCACCGGCAAGGCCGCTCGGATTGCGTGTGTATTGAACTGCCGAGGCGTCGGCCAGAAACTCCCGCTGGCGGCTCACGGCAGCCTTGATGAGTTTTCCAAAGAAGACGCCGATCCAGCCCACGATATAGAGCACCAGACCACCCGCGATGAGTGCTGCCACAATCGATCCACCGTTTTTGTCGTTGTTCGAGCGGGGACGGGTTGTGAGCGCGAGGCGCATGAGCACCCCGCCGAGCAATGCCAGGAAGAGGATGCCATTCAACAAGCCCATGAGGCGAATATTGAGCCGCATGTCGCCATTCAGGATGTGGCTGAACTCATGGCCGATCACGCCTTGGAGTTCGTCGCGCGTCAGGCGCTCGATGCATCCGCGAGTGACTCCCACAGCTGCATCCGCCGTGCCATAACCTGCCGCAAAAGCATTGATGGCCTCCTCGTCGAGCACATACACCTGAGGCACCGGCACGCCCGAGGCGAGGGACATCTCCTCCACTACATTCAAAAGGCGGCGCTCGCCGGTATCCGTAGTCGAGGGATTCACTGGAACGCCCCCAAGCATTTCGGCGACGGCTTTTCCTCCCTTCGAAAGCTCCGCAATTTTCACCAAGCTCCCGATGACCACCGACACCAGAACACCCGCTGCCGTGAAGCCCAGCATCTCCCAGTCATCGAGCGGTTGACCCAAAAGCAGGCTGAATCCGATGTGCAGAACCGCGATGATCCCGATAACAGCGAGAGCAAAATAAAAAACCAGCCACTTCGTTTGAAGCCGGGCCTTTTCCTGCTTTTCAAAAAAATCCATCGGCTGCGGTCTGGTGCGCGCCTGCTTCGCGCATGGGCTTGGTTTTCTGGTTTGCGATCAGCGCGACCAGTCGAGAGCGCCTTTCTTAATGGCGTAGACGTAGCCGAACAAAAGGATCAACACAAAGCTGAGCATGCTCCAAAGAATCGTCGGGCCAAAACGCGCCACATAATCCTGGAAAATCACAGCCCATGGATACATGAAAACAACTTCGATATCGAAGAGAATGAACAACATCGCCACGAGGTAGAACTTCACACTGAAACGCGGCTGACCCTTCTGCTCCGGCACCATGCCGCATTCATAGACTGTGTCTTTAGTAGGATTGCGCTTGCCGTGGCGGCCCAACGCCAAATTAGCAATCATCGCCACAGTGGCGAAGCCGATTGCCACAATCACATGCAGAAGCACTGGAAGATAGGTCTCTAACATGCCTCTCCGTTTAGTCGCTCTGACTCCGCCCGGCAACTTCTAAAAACACCACTTCCTCAGGAGTTCGGACCAAAAATTTGGACGATCGTCCAAATTTTTGGTTCGTTTGCGATAAGTGCCGACTCGCAGGTTGCGTGTATGGTTGCGGATGAGGCTTGCGCGTGATGGCGGCAACCTTTCCAATCCGGCCTCGCTGCCAAATACTGCATGGGCATTTTTAATATTCTTTCGCCGGTTCTCCTGTTGGTCGTTCTCGGTATCATTCTGGCCCGCGTCCGGTTTTCCGGACCGGTGTTCATGGGGGAGCTGAACAGGTTCACTTTCTATGTGGCGCTGCCGGCATCGCTCTTCCGCACGGCTTCGATCTCGGGAGACTCGGGCCCGGAGGTTGCCGGGATTATTGGCACAGTTCTTAGCGCGACATTTCTTGCGGCCGTGGCTGGTTGGCTGGTTTCCGTCGCTCTGAAGCTCTCAGACGCTTCGCACGCCGCCGTGTCTCAGTCTGCCTTCCGTTCCAATCTCGCTTATATCGGTATGCCTGTTCTTGCCTATGCTTTCGAGGGTTTGCCAGATGGGAAAAGCCACTTCGCCACAGCTGTGGTTTGCATGGCTGTTTTGATATCCAGCTACAATGTTCTGGCCATCATCGTGCTCCAGGCCGGACGCCACCAACTCTCTTGGAGCGCTGTGAAACCCGGTGTGCGCGCCTTGTTCACGAATCCCCTCCTTATTTCGTGCGCGGCGGGCTTGGTCTTCAACGCGTTCGATTGGTCCTTGCCGCTCTTTGTCGATAGGACGCTTGAAACAATAGGCGCCGCAGCCGTCCCGATGGCATTGGTCTGCATAGGGGGATCGATTGCGTTTATCAAATTGGGAAAAAACATCGCCGGAATGGCAGCTGCGGTCTTGCTCAAACTTGTTTTCGTTCCAGCGGTGGTTTTTGCCATCGGGGCGCTGCTGGGATTGGCCACAGTCGATCTGCGGATCGCCATGGTTTTTGCCTCCTGCCCGACGGCGGCGGCGGCTTTTGTGATGGCTCGTCAGATGGAAGCCGATGAGGCCGTCGCGAGCGGCTCGATTGTTCTGAGCACGATCTTTTCCGCATTCGCTCTGCCGGTGGCGCTCTGGCTCACACGATGAATTTGAAACCTCTCGTCCTCCTGCCGACATACAATAGCGGCGTCCGCCTGGCGCAAACTCTTCGTGAAGCCCATGCCGAGTGGCATGCTGTGTGGGTGGTGGTGGATGCCAGCACGGATGGCAGCGACACGGACGCCGAATCGCTCGGTCTGGAAGGCGTGAAATTTCTCCGCCTTCCGCAAAACGCTGGAAAAGGTGCCGCCGTGCTCGTGGCGCTCCAGGCCGCGCAGGCTGAGGGATTCACTCATGTATTGGTGATGGATGCCGATGGTCAGCATCCGGCAGCGATGATTCGGCCGTTTTTTGAAATCTCGAAAAACAACCCTGCCGCCTTTGTTTGCGGGGTTCCGGTCTTCGGGCCAGATGCGCCGCGTGAGCGCGTGCTTGGACGCTTCGCAGGAAACTTCTTCGCCACGCTCGAGACGCTTGGAGCGGGTGCCGAGGATTCCCTCTTCGGTTTCCGTCTTTATCCCGTCGCTCCCGCCTTGGAAGTGTTGGAAAACACAAAGTGGGCGCGTCGATTTGATTTCGACACGGTTCTCTCCGTGCGCCTCACTTGGGCCGGTCTGCCTTGCATCAATGTCGCCGTGCCTGTTTTTTATCCCCCGCGAAGCGAGGGTGGGGTGAGTCATTTCCGCTACCTGAGAGACAATCTCCTGCTCGTTGCAGCCCACGCGCGGCTTCTTTTGGAATGGCCATTTCAAGCTCTTCGCTTCCTGCGTGGTCAAGAGCCATGAAGAAGGTCACGATTTTTACTGATGGGGGATGTCTTGGAAACCCCGGCCCAGGTGGCTGGGCGGCGATTCTGCGTTACGGCAAACACGAGCGTGCCATCTCCGGGGGCGAGGCGGCCACGACCAACAACCGCATGGAATTGAGCGCAGCGATTTCGGCTCTCCAAACGCTCAAGGAACCCTGCGAAGTCACCATTTTCACCGACTCCCAATATCTTCGCATGGGCATCACGGAGTGGATTCACTCCTGGCGCAAGAAGGGCTGGGTCACCGCAAAGCGTGAACCGGTAAAAAATGCAGACCTCTGGCGCGCTCTCGATGCCGCTTGCAAGCCTCACCGCATCGATTGGAAGTGGCTCAAGGGCCATGCCGGGCACCCTGAGAACGAGCGTTGCGATGCTTTGGCAGGCGCTGAGATCGAAAAAATCCAAAAATCCCACACCCGCCAGCAACTGGACGCGCTCCTCAAGAATTTCCGCAAAGTCGATGAGGAACTCTTTCAGCTCTGAGGCAGCAACTCAGCGTCCGATTTCCCGCAGGCGTTTTCCAGACATGAGGTTTCTCTCGATCGCCTCGAGCGAGATGCCTTTTGTTTCGGGCACGAGGAGGATGAAGAAAATAATGAAGAGCACATTCAATCCCCCGTAGAGCAGGAATGTGTTTCCGCCGCCTATCGAGTTGATGAGGGTCAGGAAGGTTTGGCCCACGATTGCATTGACGATCCAGTTTGTTGCTGTGCTCACAGTCACGCCGAGATCGCGTCCCGAGAGGGGGTAAATCTCCGAGCAGATCACCCAGATGATAGGTCCGGCGCTCATGGCGAAACCGATAATGAACACAAGAAGCGCGCCGATGGCCGAATAGCCGAGGGAGGGGTGCTGCTCGATGCCGGAATTGAAGAGCACGCCCACGGTGGCCATGGCAGCGCCCATGGTTATGAAGCCCGCATACATGATCGGCTTGCGGCCCAAGCGGTCAACGAAGGCAATCGCAATGAATGTGGCCAACACATTGGTTATTCCCACGAGCACGGTGCCCCACATTTGCTCGGTCTTCTCGCCGAATCCCGCCAATTCAAAAATCCGGGGTGCGTAATACATGATCACATTGATGCCTGTGAGTTGCTGGATGACTTGCAGGCCGATGCCGAGTGCGATGGCGCGGCGGAAGTTTGAGTTCTGGGAGAAAAGTTGCCACCCGCTTTGCTTCACGGCCGAACTTTCCTCGATCTCTTTAACCTCGGCAGCGATTTCCGCGTCGTCCAACTTCATCTTGCGGAAGACATCCTTCGCCTGGTTGTGGAATCCATTCAGGAAAAGCCATCGCGGACTCTCCGGAAGTGAAAGCACGCCGACGAACATAATGGCTGCGGGAATGGAAATGACTCCCAACATCACGCGCCAGTGGCCGCCAGTCTGGCCTCCGAAGGTCGCGTAGGTCGCCAACCAAGTGTCAGCGAGAAATGCAATCAGGATGCCGATGGTGATCATCAATTGATACATCGAGATCATGGAGCCGCGCACCGATTGGGGAGAGATTTCCGAGAGGTAAAGCGGTGCGGTGAACGAGGCCACGCCCACGCCGATTCCCAGAAGGAAACGCGCGCCGATAAGGAAATTCTCATCAGGCGAAAAAGCGCATGCCAATGAACCCGCCACAAAAACCACAGCGCTCACCAGAATCGTCTTCCGGCGCCCGAATTTGGAGGAGAGAAAACCACTGATCAGCGTGCCGGCGACAGCCCCCCAGAGCAGGGCGCTGACGATAAACTCGGCCCGAGAGTCGGCTTGTAGGGGATTCAATTCTGAGAGGAAATCCTTTTTGATGAAATCCAGCGCACCGGATATCACCCCTACATCGAGGCCAAAAAGGAGCCCGGCCAGTGCGGCGGTAAATCCGATGAAGTAAACAACGAAGCTGATTTTGCGAGGGGTCGATGGGTTTGACATGAGTGGCTGGAGAGGTTGAAGGACAAACTTAGTCCTTTCCTAAAGTAAATGGCAACGAGGACGGTGGATTTTTGGCAGTGGTGGTTAAATTCTCGCGCACCCTCGGTAGTGAAAAATTTGCACTGTTGCGACTTTGCATTACATTGGCCGCCTTATGAACGATTTCAACCGCTCACCTGCCCGTATTCTTGTTCCTGTTGCCATCCTACTCGTAGGAGCGTTTGCCCTTTTGTCTTCTATGACAGTGGTCATTGAGAGTGGAAATGTAGGAGTTGTGACGACTTTGGGAGCAGTCCAACCGAATGCACTGCCGGAGGGATTTCATATGAAGAAACCGATTGTCGATCAGGTTCAGCAAATAGATGTCCGCCTCACCGCAAGCCATGCGCAAGCCACCGCAGCCTCGAAAGATCTCCAATCCGTCTCCACACAGGTGACAATGCAGTATTCTCTGAATGGTGCGTTGGCCCCGCTCATCTACCAGCGCATTGGCACGCTCAAAAAAGTTTCGGCCTCGCTGGTGGAGCCCGCCATCCAAGAGTGCGTGAAAGGCGTCACGGCCAAGTTCACCGCCGAGGAGTTGGTGACGAAACGCGAAATCGTGAAGCAACAAATCCAGGATGCGCTGGGCAATTTTTTCAACGACACCCTCCGCGAGAAGGGGCTGGAAAACGCCATCACCATCGCGAATCTGGCCATCACAGACTTCGAATTCTCGCCAGAATTCAACCGCGCCATTGAGGCCAAGGTGAAGGCCGAGCAAATGGCCCTGCAGGCGAAAAACGAAAAAATCATGCGCGTCACCCAAGCCGAAGCGAGCGCCGAGGAGCGCAAGCTCGCCGCATCCGCCGAAGCTTTCTCCACCGAGGTGCAGTCCAAGGCCCGCGCCGACGCCATCCAGCGCGAGGCCCTCGCCCTCAAGCAAAGCCCCGAAATCATCCAGCTCCGCTCAATCGAAAAATGGGACGGCGTCCTGCCACGCATCAGCGGCGGCGGAGTCGTGCCTTTCCTGAATGTGGGCGAATTCCAGGGTGCAGCACCGGCGGCGCCTTCACGCTGAGCGTGCGCCCGCAGGGAGGGCCATCCTCCGGCATGGCCCATTCTTCAGCCGCGAAGCGGCGTCTGAGGGGCGTGGTTCGGGCGGTTTTATGCGGGAAGGTGTCTGGTAGTCATTCCTCGCCATCCGTGATGGAAATTTGGGCCATGCGGGACGATGGCCCTCCCATGGAAGGCGCGCGATGAGCGCTCTTGCACAGACAAAATTTGAACACTTTTACCCGCTCTTTACACTGTGGCCTGCATGAACATTAAGGCCGAATTCTTTCAAAGTGATCCTGTGACTTGTGCGCGCGAGATGGTCGGCTGTGAGCTGGTTTGGAACGGCTGCGGGGGCGTGATTGTGGAGACCGAGGCTTATTCCGTATTGAACGATGAGGCGTGCCACACTTTTTCCAGACCGTCGTCGCGGGAGTTTGTGACGCGAATGCCGGCTGGCGCTGCGTATGTGTATTTGAACTACGGGGTGCACTGGCTGCTGAACTTTCTCGTGAGAGGCGGGAGCGAGGATGGGTTTGTTTTGATTCGTGCTCTGGAACCGACGCGTGGCATCGAGGAAATGACCCGCCGCCGCAACATGACGGCTCCCAAAAACCTCTGTTCCGGCCCGGGCAAGCTTACCCGTGCTTTAGGGATTGATGGAGCCTTTCATGGCCGGGATCTCTTGTCGGATCCAGATGCCTCGTTGCGGCATCCGAGCGCTGCGCCCAATGTCCAAGCCTGCACACGCGTTGGCATAACGCGCTCGGCGGATTTCCCGTGGAGGTTTGTGGCTGCTGGCAGCCGGTTTCTGAGCGTTCCTGCGGATCGGAGTCTTTAGGGGACGCGAAAAAAATCAGGCGGTGAGGTGTTTTTGGACCTCTGCGCTGATCGTGCGTCCATCGGCGCGGCCTGCGGCTTTTTCGGTGACGAGTTTGATCACCGCTCCCATTTCCTTGCGGCTGGTGGCGCCGGTTTCCGCGATGGCGGCTTGGACGAGTGCGGTGACCTCCTCTGCTGAGAGAGGCTGGGGAAGGTAGTTGTTGAGAATTTCGATCTCAGCTTTCTCGGTGGCTGCCATTTCAGGGCGTCCGCCCTTTTCAAAGGCCTCGATCGAGTCTTGGCGCTTCTTGACTTCTTTACGAACGATGGCGAGTGCATCGGCGTCGTCGAGTGTGCTGCCGGCTCCGCCTTTCTCGATGGCGGAGTTCATGAGGGCGGTTTTCAGCATGCGGAGGACGCCGAGTTTTGCCGACTCGCGTGCGAGCATGGCGGCTTTGATGTCTTGGTTGATTTGGTCTTGGAAGCTCATTGGAAGTTTTAAGTTTTAGAAATTAAGTTTTAAGTTTGGAAGGGTCGGTGCTTATCGCGGGGTATGTGGGCTTGAGCCTGAAGACATCAATCGCGGCGGAGATGTTTTTGATTGGTGTAGGAGTTTTGGATGATGTCGAAGATGCGCTGGGCTGGGAGCACGCGGGTGCTGAAGCAGTCGAGGTTGCCATCCGCTCCGACCACGGCGATGGCGAAGCCTTCGGGCACTTCGTAGGCGGTGGCTGTGCCGGGACCGTCGGGCACGGTGAGGAACGGGATGTTTGAGCGGATGATGTCTTGCTCGCCTGAAAAGGCGGCGACGCAGAGAAGTTTCTCGGCGGCGAAGCGGGCGTAAATTTTCTGGAGCTGGCCGACTTGGGAGCGGAAGGACCATTGGCGTGGGCTGTTGGCGATGACAAGAACCACGGGTTGTCCGCGCAGGTTTTTGAGAGGCTTGGCGGAGCCGGTCGAGTCAGTCCAAGTGAAGGCAGGAGCTTCACGAACGACTTCGGCTTGAAGTGGGAGGGCGAGGCAGAGCGCCGCAAGGAGAGCGGTGATGGCTTTCATATTTTCATCAATTCCGCCTCTTTTGCGGCAGTGTGTTTGTCGATATCTGCAACAAAGCGGTCGGTGAGTTTTTGGACCTCGCCCTCGGTGTCCCGGAGTTCGTCTTCGCTCATCTTGCCGTCCTTTTGAGTTTTCTTTGCGGCATCCATCGCACTGCGGCGGCTGGAGCGCACGCGCACGCGGGATTCCTCGGCGATGCCTTTCACGGTTTTGGCCAAGTCGCGGCGGCGTTCTTCGGAGAGTTCGGGAATCGGGAGGCGGATGAGTTTGCCATCCACCGCTGGATGAATGCCGATGCGGGATTCATTGAGGGCGCGCTCGATGTCGCGGACCGTGGTGCCATCGAAGGGCTGGATCACAAGCAGGCGGGGTTCCGGCGCGGTGATGAGTGCGAGTTGTTTGAGTTTCATCGTGGAGCCGTAGGCTTCGACATCGATGTTCTCCACGAGGGCTGGGGAGGCTTTGCCGGTGCGGATGGCGGCAAACTCTTGCGTCATGAAGGCCACGGCTTTTTCCATGCCCTCCTCGGCTTCAAAAAGGATTTCTTCGATACTCATGGTGGCTATTCGGATTTTTCGGAAACAAGGGTGCCCACTTCCTCGCCGGCGATCGCCAGGCGGATGTTGTCGGGCTTGTTCATATCAAAAACGATGATCGGCATTTTGTTGTCCATGCAGAGGCTGAAGGCCGTAGAGTCCATGACCTGCAGGCGGCGCGAGAGGGCCTCCGAGTAGGTGATGTGGGTGAAACGCTTGGCGTCCGGGTTTTTTACGGGATCCGAGTCGTAGATGCCATCGACTTTTGTGGCTTTCAAAATGACCTGCGCGCCGATCTCTGCGGCCCGGAGGGCGGCGGTGGTGTCGGTCGAGAAAAAGGGATTTCCAGTGCCTGCGACAAAGATCACGACACGGCCGAGCTCGAGATGGCGTGTGGCGCGGCGGACGATGAACGGCTCGGCGAGGTTCTGCATTTCGATGGCCGTTTGGACCCGGACCTCGACGCCTTGGGCTTCGAGGGCGGCCATGAGGGCGAGGCCGTTGATGACTGTGGCCAGCATGCCCATGTAGTCTGCCGTGGTGCGGTTCATGCCGCGGTGGCTGGCTGTAAGGCCGCGCCAGATGTTGCCGCCGCCGATGACGATGGCCAGTTCGACTCCAAGTTTGCGGGCTTCCGCGACCTGTGAGGCGATTTTTTGGACGACTTCGGGGCTTATGCTGTCGCGGCTTCCTGGCTCGCGGAGAACCTCTCCGCTGAGTTTGAGCACGACCCGTTTGTAGCGGACATGGGATGTTTGGGACATGGGCGAGTGCTCACATAGAACCGCATGAGGGCTCCGGAGAAAAGGACAAATCAAAACGCGCGCCTGGAGTCAGCGGAAACCCCCGCAGAAATTCGGCGACGGGCAGGCGCTTCCGGCCTTCGAGTTGCACACTCAGAAGCCTCAGGGAGCCCGTTGCGCAGGCGACCACAAGAGAGTCGGCATCCGCTTGCAGCACGCTGCCGGGAATGCCCGAGGCAGTATCTTCGGCTGCGGAGTGGATTTTCAAAACATGACCCGAAATGCGGGCAAATGCTCCCGGCCATGGCGACATCGCCCGCACCCGAAGGGCGAGCTCCGATGCGGGACGGGTCCAATCCAGAAAGCCATCCGCTTTTTTCAATTTCGCCGCGTAGGTTGCTTTTCCCGGGTCTTGAGGCGTGCGGGGCGCGTTGCCCGCCGCCAGCAGCTCCAATGCCCGCAGAAGGCATGGAGCGGCGAGCGCCGCCAAGCGATCATGGAGTTCACCGGTTGTTTCCTGCGTGCCTATTTCCAGAGCCTCCTCGAGCAGGACATCCCCCGTATCGAGGCCCTCGTCCATATACATCACAGTCATGCCCGTTGTGGCATCCCCCGCAAGGATCGCCGCATGGATCGGCGACGCACCGCGATGGCGGGGCAGGAGCGAGGCGTGGAGATTGAGACAGCCGAGGCGTGGCAATTCCAAGACGGACTTCGGTAGGATCTGACCATAGGCCACGACCACCATCACATCCGGCTTCAGACTCCGTAGCATTTCGAGGGATGCCGCATCGCGGAGTTTCGGAGGTTGGTGCACGGGAATACCGCGTTCAACGGCCAGCTGTTTGATCGCCGAGGCGCGTGGCTTCAAGTCACGACCGGCGGGCTTGTCGGGCTGGGTGATGACGCCAGGCACTTCGTATTTTCCCGAGTCGAGGAGGGCCTTCAAGGCGGGGAGTCCGATCTCCCCGGTGCCGCAAAAAACAACGCGCTTCATTTTTAGAATCCCATTCGTGAAGTGGCGGCCTGACGCGCCATCTGCGCGCGGGACATCATGAGTTCCCCGGCCGTGACCTCGCGCTGGCCGAGGGATGAGGCGCAGCCGGTGCAGAGGTAGTCGTAGATTTCTTTGTCGGGCAGGACGAGAAGAAGCTTCTCGCGCACCGGCATGGCGGTGGCGCATTTCTTGCAATAGAGCGACGAGGCGCGAAGGCTTTCAAATTGCTGCATGGGTCAGGCGGGTTTCAGGTGGTTGGTTTCATTCACACTAAATCCACCTGTCTTCTCGATCAACCCTCGTGGCGCGCTCCGAATCGCGATTGTGCTTGCCAGACCAGTATCGAATTGGTTTTTCGAGGGCCTCATTTAAAACTCACCATGTCCGACACAACCATTCTTTCCATTCGCGCCCGCCAAATCCTCGATTCACGCGGCAATCCCACCATCGAAGCCGATGTCGAACTCGCCGGCGGAGCCATTGGCCGTGCAGCAGTTCCCAGTGGCGCCAGCACCGGTGAACACGAGGCGGTCGAACTTCGTGATGGAGATAAAGCCAGCTACCTCGGCAAAGGCGTGACCAAAGCCGTCGCAAATGTTTCCAAGCTTCTCACTCCCGCTCTGATCGGCCTCGACGCCGCAGATCAGGTCTCGGTCGATAAAACCATGCTCGCAGTGGACGGCACGCCGACCAAAAAGAAAGTCGGAGCCAACGCCATCCTCGCCGTCTCCCTCGCGACCGCGAAGGCCGCTGCTGCACAGATCGGCCAGCCTCTTTACAAATACCTCGGTGGACCCAACGCCAAGGTGCTTCCCGTGCCGATGATGAACATCCTCAACGGCGGCGCGCACAGCGATGCTCCGATTGATTTCCAAGAGTTCATGATCGTGCCGAAGGACTTCCCGACCTTCTCCGAGGCGCTTCGTGCAGGCACCGAGATCTTCCACGCGCTCAAGAGCGAACTCAAAGGCCGCAAGCTCTCCACCGCCATCGGTGACGAGGGCGGTTTCGCGCCGGCCCTCTCCAGTGCCGAAGACGCTCTGGACTCGATCGCCAAGGCCGTGAAAGCCGCCGGCTACAAATTCGGCAAAGAAATCTTCATCGCCCTTGATTGTGCCTCCAGCGAGTTCTACGACTCCGCCAAGAAGGCCTATGTCTTCAAGAAGTCCGATGGATCCAAGCGCAGCGCCGATGAACTCGTCGCTTACTACGCTGGCCTCTGCAAAAAATACCCCATCATCTCGATCGAGGACGGCTGCGCCGAAAACGATTGGGTCGGCTGGAAAAAACTTACCGACGCGCTCGGCTCGACCACCCAGTTGGTCGGCGACGATCTCTTCGTGACCAATGTGGAGTTCCTCCGCAAAGGCATCGACCAAGGCGTGGCAAACTCGATCCTCGTCAAAGTGAACCAAATTGGCTCGCTCACCGAGACCCTTGACGCCATCGAACTCGCCAAGGAAAACAGCTACACAGCCGTCATCAGCCACCGCTCTGGCGAGACCGAGGATGTCACCATCGCCGACATCGCCGTGGCCACAAATGCAGGCCAGATCAAGACCGGTTCACTCTGCCGCACCGACCGCGTCGCCAAATACAACCAGCTCCTCCGCATCGAAGAGGAACTCGGCGACAACGCCATCTACGGCGGCAAAATGCGCTAAAAATAGCACCGCCTATTCTCTCACGCCAAGGGGCACGATTTTTGAATCGTGCCCCTTGTTTTTTTAATTGGATGGAGCCCTTAAACTTGCGTGATGCATCAGTGGTTTAACAAAAACGGCCCGCTCGTTGGGACAGTTCCGATCAAGGCTCCGGTAAATATCGGATGAGAAATTCTATGCCTCAGTGGGTTGAATGCTGAGCCAGCGCTTGAGTGCGGCTTCTATACCGCCCAGAACGCCGACATCGAAAGTCCCAGGGGCTTTGCGAACGAACTCGGTGAATTTCACAGGTTGGATGCTCTGAACATTGATGTAGCTCTGCTCCCGCAACCAACGCACGCGGGGCAAAGTAACTTCGTAGCTCGTGCCGTCGAATTGTGTGGTGATCAATACCACGCTGGCCAAAGCAAGCCGAGCATCGCACTGTGCCGCCAGAACCAGCGCGTAACGAGGCTTGGCAACCGAACCAAGGTCAACGAACCAAACCTCGCCGCGCTGAGGCACCGTTTTCATTCCTAAAAATCGTCCGCCATCGCATTGCGCCGTTCGGCGGAGCTTAAAATCTCATCTTCAGGGCAATCTGCCTTCACCGGAAATGGAATCGCACGGCGCTTGATGATTTGTTTGTAGAAAAGCTCCAATGCGGCGCGCGGCTTCAGTCCGATCTCCTCTAAGACGGCCTCAGCCTGCCGTTTCAGTTCAGGATCGATACGGCTCTTTACGATAGCGCTCATGGTCTCAAAGTGGCCCAAATGAGACCCTGCGTCAACTTACCTTCTTCCAGCTGCAATCCAGTCCCAGCGCTGCAAAATCAATGCCGTGGCGCACGGCTCAAGATCGTCTCCCTCGCGTTTTCCAACTCCGTGCGTTGCTTGGGAGTGAGGTTGCCGCGGAGTGCAGCATTGTAGTTTTCGAGTGCTTGGGTGGCGAATCCGCGCTTCGCCCAGGCTTGGGCGAGGTGGATGTGGATGATCGTTGGTTCCTCTTTTTGCTTTTGTGCCAGGGTGAGGAGTTTTTCGAGGACGGCGATTTCGGTGGTGGGGTCGTTTGCCTCTCGCGATATCCGGGCCTGCAGCCATAGGACGGAAGGGGTGTTCGAAGCCTTGGTGGAGAGATTGGCCGATTCCTCGGCGGCACCGGAGATGTTGCCGGTCTCGAGGAGGGCAAGGGCGAGGAGGTAGCGGGCCTGTGTGGAGGAGGGGTCTTCTTTCAGCGCCAGTTCAGCCTCTTTTTTTGTCGTTGGCCACTGCTTGAGTGCCGCAGCGAGTGTGGCCGATTGCGTAAGCACGAGGGGATCGCGCGGCGCGGTCTGGCGGGCTTTGGCCATCCACTCAAGGGCGTCTTTATTTTTTCCCAGAAAGTGCATGACCATGGCGGTCTGGGCATGATGAAGAGCATTGTCCCGTTTGTTGGCAAAAACTGTCTCGATGCTTTGTGGGGGCTGTTCGTCTGTGCCGCGTCGATAGAGCAGGCCCTGATTGTCAATTTTCGTGAGATGCCACTCAGGAGTTGAGTTCAGCATTTCAACGAGTGGGCGGGAGTCTTCCAGGGGAACGGCGAGAAGGATGGCTTGAAAGGGTGCGCTGCGATCCTCTTCGCGCCACCGCACCGGTGAGGAGCTGAGGGGCTGAATCGAACGGGCATCCGGCGCGCGCGAGGCGAGATCCGGCGATAGAAGGCGTGCCGCCAAGAGGGCGGGGGCATTGAGAAAAACGCGTCCCTCACCGGCTTGTTCGAATAAATCAACGGGAGCGAGGAGCCGAATGTCCTGAATGTCACTCCGCGAGGCTTGGAAGACCTCGAAAGCGCCTAGTCCTGTGACGACCAACGCGGCAATGAGGAGTCCCAAGCGGATGCGGTTTTGAAAGTCCGCCGGGAGTTTTTTGCAAATCCAGGCGATGGCCAAAAAGCCGGCAAAAACGGGCACAGCCACGCAGAGCGCCCGGGCTGCATCCGCTCCCAGTAGTCCCCCGCCCGCAAAGCCTGCGGCGGCGAGGCGATCCAGCCATCCTGCGTCCCCGGCGCAACCCGCCATGGCAGCGCGCAGGCTTTCAGCTCGGGAAAAAAAACAAGGGGAAGACGCCGCGATGGCTGCCAAGGCGCCTGCAACAATGGGGAGTCTGAAATTGCCTTTCACCGGAGAATGATCGTTTGCCATGTGCCTTTGCGCCAATAAAGTGGTTGCCATGCACGGCAAGACAACCCTCGTCGCAATTATCACTATGAGTCTTTTTGGATTTGGCAGCAAAGTAAAAGCCCTCGAAGTCGGAGCGCCTGCGCCGGTTCCCGCTGCGGTGGATCAGGACGGCAAGCCCTTAGCCTTTGCGGATGTCTATGCTAAGGGCATCACGCTGGTTTATTTCTATCCGAAAGCGGACACCCCCGGCTGCACGGCGCAAGCCTGCTCGCTGCGGGATTCTTTCGAGTCGCTGAAGGCTGAGAGTCTGCAAATCGTCGGCGTGAGTCGCGACACGCCTGCCTCTCAGAAAAAATTTCAGCAGAAATACAATCTTCCTTTTTCCCTCGTTGCCGATGCGGACGGCAAGGTCGCTGAGGCCTTTGGTGTGGGCGGCGTGATGGGTTTGCCTGTGAGCAAGAGGCAATCGTTCCTGATCAAGGACGGTCAGGTTGTTTGGATGTCTCCATCGGCGAAAACCGGCGAACACGCTGCAGAGGTGCAGGCCGCTCTCGATTCTCTGAAATAAGCGAGGGCCTCAGCGGGCGCCGCCTTTAAGGATGGCACGCAGTCCCGCCTCTGTGCCCTGAAATATGACTAGGAAGCACATGTCTTTTTCTCGGCTCAATGCGACGGCGTATTCGGGATCGATCTGGGCTGTGCGCCACTCGCCATCGGGAATAACGATGTTCCATGGAGCGGCGCTGAAGACAGCCAGTTGAGCTTTCAGAGCAGGTAGGCCGACGACTGCGAGGGGTTGTTTTTCAAATTCCAAAATGCCGGCGGAATCGACTTTCCCACCCAAAAGGAAATCCGGTGTGCGGAACCCGTCGAATCCTTTCAAGACAAACCAATCTTCGAGTTCCTCAGCCGGAACAGAGACCAGTTGAAAAGCCGAATTCTCTGCTTCCAAAATGGCTTCGGCTACTTCCAAGCCATCGGGCGGAAAGGAGGCCGGGCGTCCTAAGAAGTCCCATGTGAGCACGAAGACCAAGAGGACAAATCCTATGATGACAGAAATAATCGCCGGGTCGCGCGGGTTGAAGTGCCGCGTCGGAATCGCTGACACCTGCGAGGCAAATCCGCTCAGGGCCTCGTCCGGAACCTCGGCGTCCTTGAAGGCTCCACGCAGGCTCGCATCAATGCGCGATTGCTTTTCATAGTCTGCTTGTAGCTCTGGAGATTTTCCGAGCGCCTTCAATGCGCTTTGCATGACGGTCGGGACATCGCCGTTCGGATCATCGACATGGCAGGTCAGAATGCGTCGAGCTGTGGAGGGTCTCATGGGAGTGGTGCCCCCAGTTTGGAAAATTCCTCCCGCGCGGCCGTGAGGATGGCGGGAAGTTCCTTCTCCGTTCTGCCGATGATGACGGCGATCTGGTCGGGATCAAAAAGCCTCAGGTGAAGAAGAGCGAGTGCACTGCGGCCTGGTTCCTGAATTTTATGCAGGCTGGCAAGGGTGGAGTATTTCTCCTCAGCCGGCTCGGTGTGACGCGGAAATTTATGCCCCTCGCGAAAAAGTGTCGCAAAAAATAAACGCTTCCTTCGGCTCGAGGAAACAAGGTCGTTTCGAGCGGCCACACCCTGCAGGGCCTTCGAGACCATCTCCGTTGCTCCCAACGATTGGCCGGTCAGGACAAAGGCATAAATCCAGCCTGAGCGCAGGAATCGCCATTCTTTAGGGAGATTGGTCATTTCGCTTTCTTGTAGGGGGAGAGTCAGCCGATCTCAAGACCGCATTCATCTTGAGAGTGGCTGCCCCGCATGGACTCGAACCATGAATAATGCCTCCAAAGGGCACTGTGTTACCATTACACCACAGGGCAAACAGGAATTAGATATTGCCCGGAGAGCGGCCGGGACGCAAATGTTTTCCATGAACAAAAAAACGCGCAACCGACTTTTGGCTTTGGGATGCCTTCTCGTCTTCCTCGCATTAGGCGCTCTCTTCTACATCAACTGGGTCGTCCAGCGTCCTTTTGCAGTCATTGTTTTTCTTGCGGACAACCTCACTCCGTCCGTTCTGACGCCGGCCAGAAACTATCAGGGCGGAGCTGATCACCGTTTGCAGATCGAGAAGTTTCCCAACATCGCACTCGTGACAACCCATGCGAATGACTTCGCGGTTCCAGATGCCGCTGCGTCCGCGAGCTCGATTGCCACTGGCCAAAAAGGCAACAACGGCGTGCTCGGAGTGAATCAAGGCAAGGGCGCCTTGCCGAATCTTGTCGAGATCGCGCGCCAGCGTGGACGCGCCACCGGTATCGTTTCTAATGCCTCGATCACGGATGCCACGGCCGCCGCTTTCTATGCGGGAACCTCCGACCCTCTCGACTATCCGGTCATCGCTCGCCAACTCGCCGAGGCGCAGGGAGTGGATGTGATTATGGGCGGTGGCGCGGCGGATTTTTTGCCCGATGCACAGGGTGGGCGGCGCGGCGACGCGAGAGATCTCATCCAGGAGATGCGTGACAAAGGTTACGATGTCGTGCGCTCGGAGTTGGAACTCGAAGGCACGCCGTCCTGGAGAACTCCGAAGACGCTCGGTCTTTTCAGTATGGGAAACCTGAATTTCGCCGATGAATTCGCGGCGGAGGCAGGTCAGCCGACATTGTCCACTATGGTGCGAAATGCCATTCGGCTCCTGCAATACAACGCGCGTGGCTACCTGTTGATCGTTGACGCCGGTCTTGCGGGAAAATCCGCCGCGCAAAACGAAGGCGAGCGAACCCTGCGCGAAATTCTCGCACTCGACGAAGCCGTGGCCGAGGCGGTGCGCTATGCCGGGCCGAAGGCTTTGATTCTCGTCGTTGGAAAACGCAATGTCGGTGGCCTGCGTCTCAATGGCTATCCCTTCCGCAACGATAAGGGTGCTGGACTTCTGGGCATCAACGCCCAAGGCGCGCCATCCATCACATGGTCCACCGGGCCCGAGTCGGGCACACGCACAAGTCCGGAGGGGCCGGTTTCCACCGAGCCCGCCGCAAGCAAGCGCGCTGCGGCTATCGGAGTCGCGGAGGATGCCATCGCTGTCGGAAGCGGCCCAGGCTCCGAGGCGCTCAAAGGATTTCAGGATAACACAGAAATCTTCCGCATCGTTCAAAAGGAACTCTGAGTTCCACCTGCAGGCAGCAGCTTTTCCAGTGTCAGTCGGGTTCCCCGGACTTGGGGAGTGTATTCAACGAGATCGAAAACCTCGCGAATTATGAAAACGCCGAGGCCACCAGGTGTGGTGATTTGGATGTCTTGGGATGGAATTGTTAGTGGATCGAGCGGCCTGCCGTAGTCCCGTAGAACGAAGCGTAGGCGGTTCTTCAGCCATTTCATTTCGAGTCGCACGGGTTTGACGAAGCCCTCGTGCGCGTGGCGGATGATGTTCGTGCAGGCCTCGTCGAGAGCCATGATGATTCTCGCCTCCTCCTCATTGTTGAATCCCGCGCCCGCTAAAAACTCCCTTGCGCCTTCGCGTATCCCGGCCAACCGGGCAGGTTCACCAAGGAAAGTGATTTTGCGCGGAGCTTTCATTCTTCCACCATCGCACTCCCGAAATCTAAACTTTGCTTTTGGCTGCCAGCATTGCGAGGCGGCGCCTTTTTGCGGCATGGATGCTTCGTGTAGTCCACTCCCACAAAATCAGCGTCACCGGATAAGTCACAGCAGCCAGAAGTAGGCCTGCTGGAATGATGCCGACCAGAAACGGCATGGGAGCACCTGAGAGAGATGCGAGGAGGTCAGGGTCCTTAAAATGCATCGGATCGCGACCGGTCAGGAAACATCCCAAGCGGTATTGAAAATAGACGCAGAAAGGAAAGGTGAACGGATTGCTGATCCATGTGCCCGCGATGGCGGCGGGGATATTTGCCCTCAAGAAAAATGCGGCCAGAGCAGCTGCGATCATTTGCACGGGAAGAGGCATGAGTGCGAAGAAGGCGCCGATCGCCATGCCGGTGGCAAATTTCTGTCCTGTGGGATGCCAAAGCTCATTTGCAAAGAGCCGGTCTCCGAAAACGCGATGGATCCATGTGCCACGAATGTGTTTTGCGCGCGGCAGGTGGCGCAGATACCGGCCAAGTCTGGTGCGCCGCCACTGTATGGGTTTCATTTTCTCAAAAGGGTCTCCGTGGTCTTGATGCTTGCCAGTCAAGATCGCTTCTGATTTTTTCCAAGCAACATGAAAAAAATCGAAGCCATCATCAAGCCCTTCAAAATGGAGGATGTCAAGGAGGCCCTGGCCGAGGTCGGTATCGAGGGAATGACCGTCAGCGAAGTCAAAGGTTTCGGCCGTCAGAAAGGCCACACCGAGATTTATCGCGGCAGCGAATACACGGTGGATTTTCTCCCCAAAGTTAAAATCGAGCTCGTTGTGAGCGATGCCATGGTCTCCAAGGCCGTTCAGGCGATCACCACAGCGGCAAAGACTGGTAAAATCGGCGACGGCAAAATTTTCATCCTTCCGATCGAGAACGCTGTTCGCATCCGCACTGAGGAAACCGGCGACAGCGCTGTCTAAGGGAACAATCGCTTGGCGCTCCCTGAATGGCTGATCGTCGTCATCCTCGGCATAGTCGAGGGTGCCACCGAGTTCATACCGGTCTCATCAACCGGGCATTTGCTGATCTTCCAGGAATGGCTGGATTACCGGCAGAGTGATCTTTTCAATGTTGTAATCCAGAGCGGCGCGGTGCTTGCTGTCCTGCCGCTCTTCAAAGACCGCTTGCGTATGATGGCCGACTGGCGGAGTCCGCAGAGCTTGGATTTTAATCTCAAAATACTCGTTGGCTTTCTCATCACGGTCGTCGGTGGACTCACACTCGACAAACTCGGAATTGAACTGCCCGAGACGACGCTGCCCATCGCGGGCGCGCTGATTGTCGGCGGTATTTTATTCATTGTCGTCGAAAAAAAATTGCACGGCCGCGGGCTTGCGGACTGCATCACTTGGCCGGTTGTTTTCATGGTGGCGTTTGCTCAGATTCTCGCAGCGGTCTTTCCTGGCACCTCGCGATCCGGGGCCACTATTATTTTTGCCATGCTCTGCGGTCTGAACCGTGTCGTGGCGACAGAGTTTTCCTTCCTGATCGGTATTCCAACGCTGCTTGCCGCCGGAGCCTATAAGATTCTTAAAGCTCTCAATGGCGGCGCGACCGAACATTGGGGTCTGCTTTTCTTGGGGACCGCGGTTTCGGCGATCGTCTCCTTCATCGCCGTGAAGTGGCTTCTGCGCTATGTCCAGACGCACACCTTCATTGGTTTCGGCGTTTACCGCATCATTCTTGGTCTCGTGTTGGTGTGGATGTTTTTTTCGCGCTGACCCTGAATTGCGGCCATTTGTTGACTTGGCGGTATTGCTCCCGTAGATAGACCTCTTCATTTCCTCGCCCAAGTGTCCCAGACTGACGAATACACAGTTGAAGTTCTCCGCGATCTGGGTCTGCTGACCAAGTCGCAGATCGAAGCCGCCCGTGCCAATATGGATGGGGGCGGGTTGCTCCACACTCTGCTTCAAGGTGGACTCGTCACACAGGAAGATGTGAGCCGAGCACTGGCTGCCCAGAACAGTATGGAGTTTGTGGACCTCGAACACATGCAGGTCGAACGCAATGTGGTCGAACATATGCCGGCAGAAGACGCGCGCCGCTACCATGCCTTGCCGGTCGCTCTTCGCGACGGGGTTCTCATCATTGCACTCGCCGACCCGATGGCCATGCAGACGATGGACGACCTCACCTACAAGTTGAGGCGCGAATTGGAATTCGTCTGCGCCACGCCGGATGCCATTCACAAGCTGATCATCAAATTCCACGGGGACGCAGCCGATGCCACTTCAGACCTGCTCAAATCCATGGGCGAGGTCGAGGGAAGCGATATTGCACGGGGCGAGGACGAGGGTGATGCGGTTGAAGGCGACGCACCGGTCATCAAACTCGTCTCGATGCTGCTTCTGGAAGCCTACACGAACCGGGCGAGTGATATCCATATCGAGCCCCTCGAGACCAAGCTGCGCCTGCGTTTCCGCATCGATGGCGTGCTCCAGGAAATGCAATCTCCGCCGAAGCGTCTTCATGGTGCCATCGTCAGTCGTCTCAAGATCATGTCTCGCACGATGAGCATCGCCGAGAAGCGCCTCCCGCAGGACGGTCGCATTCAAGTGCGGGTTGGTGAAAAATCCGTCGATCTTCGTGTTTCCACCATTCCGACTGTGCACGGGGAGAGCGTCGTGATGCGTATCCTCGACAAGACATCTCTTATGCTTGGTCTGCCGGACTTGGGTTTCCTCTCGGACGATCAGGCCAAGTTCGAGCAGTGCATCAACCTGCCCGACGGCATCATTCTTGTAACGGGCCCCACCGGCTCGGGAAAAACGACCACCCTTTATGGTTGCTTGAACTACATGAACAAGCCCGACCGGAAGCTCATCACGGTGGAGGATCCTGTGGAATATCAGATGAACGGCATCAACCAGGTGCCAGTCAATGCCAGCATCGGCATGACATTTCCGGCTGCACTCCGTTCGATCCTGCGTCAGGCGCCGAATATCATCATGATCGGTGAGATTCGTGACAACGAGACCGCCAGCATCGCGGTGAACGCCTCTCTGACCGGCCATCTTGTTCTCTCGACCCTCCACACAAACGACGCTCCGAGTGCCATCGCGCGTTTGGTGGATATCGGAGTGAAGCCGTTTCTTGTCTCAAGTTCCGTCCGCGCTGTGGTCGCCCAGCGCCTTGTTCGCAGGCTCTGCCCGACTTGCAAGCAGCCCGGCGAGTTGACGGAATACGAAATGAGCGCCCTGCAGATCGAGCCAGGTATGCTCTCCCAAGCCCGCGTCATGCAGCCCGTCGGTTGCGACGCTTGCAGAGGCAAGGGCTTCAAGGGCCGAATGGGTATTTTTGAAATGTTCCTCGTCGATGACGAGGTGAGGAACATGGTCAATAACAACGCCTCCACCATCGCCCTGCGCCAACGCGCCCGGGAGCTAGGAATGAGGACCCTTCGTGAGGATGGAGTGCGCAAAGTGCTCGCCGGTGTCACCACCGCCGACGAAGTCATCAGTTCAACAATGGCGGATTTGGATTAACCAACATGGATTCCCGGCAAGTCACCGACATTTTTGTGGAAAAGGGTTACCTCACGCCCGAGCAGGCAGAGGCTTTCATTCAAGCGGCCGAGGCCGGTTCCAAGCCTATCGAGGAGGTTTTCATTGAATCCCAGCTGGTCGATGAGTCTGGCTTCGAGATTGTCCTCGCTGAGGCCATCGGTGCCGAGGCGCACAGCTTGGAGGGATTCACACCCGATGCCACGACGCTCACCTTGATCCCATCTGGTCTCGCGCGCTTACATGGCGTTTTGCCTGTGGGTGCATCTGGAAACACCATTTTTGTAGCCCTCGCGGATCCTCTGAATTCTCATCCGCTCGAGGACATCCGCTTCGCGCTTGGCCGCGAGATCGTGCAGGTCGTTTCGTTTCCTCCCCAAGTCCGCAAGTTCATCCGCGAGCATTATGGATCCGAGGATTCGAATATTCAGGACATCCTTGCGCAACTCGGTGGCGACATCACGGTTGAGGAGGGGCCCGAGGAGCAATTCAATCTTCAGGCGGTCACTGCCGAGGCGAACGCCGCTCCGGTGGTCAAATATGTGGATCTCATCCTCGACAAGGCTGTTTCGGCGCGGGCGAGTGATATCCATTTCGAGCCTTTCGAGACCGAATTTAAAATCCGCTACCGTGTGGATGGCGCCCTTTACGAACTTGACCCGCCTCCCTTCAAGTTGGCGTTGCCGGTTATCTCGCGCGTCAAAGTGATGTCGAATCTCAACATCGCCGAGCGCCGCCTGCCGCAGGATGGACGCATTCAGCGCATGATCAATGGCCGCCAGGTCGATCTGCGTGTCTCCACGCTGCCGACGGCCTTCGGTGAGAGCGTTGTGCTCCGCGTGCTCGACCGCTCCAGCGTGAATCTCGAACTCGAAACCTTGGGCATGCCGCCGGACATCATGGCGCATATTTTAGAGGTGATTGAAAAGCCAAACGGTATTTTCATCGTCACCGGCCCGACCGGTTCTGGAAAGACCACCACGCTCTATTCCTGCCTGCGCAAGATCAATACCATCGATTCCAAGCTCCTCACCGCAGAGGATCCTGTGGAATACGAGATCGACGGCATCATTCAGGTGCCTATCAACGACGCCGTCGGGCTGACATTCTCCCGCGTTCTCCGTGCGTTTTTGCGTCAGGATCCCGACCGCATCCTTGTCGGTGAAACGCGTGATGCCGAGACCGCTCAGATTGCGATTCAAGCGTCGCTCACAGGTCACTTGGTCTTCACCACGCTCCACACGAACGACTCGACTGGCGCGGTGACGCGCCTCATGGACATGGGCATCGAGCCGTTTCTCATCTCCGCCTCGCTGGAGTGCGTTCTCGCCCAGCGCCTCATTCGCAAAATCTGCACAGCCTGCCGCACGGCCTACGAGCCCAGCGAGCAGGTTCTGGCCTCCCTCGGCCTCAGCATTCACGACATCGGCGATAAAAATTTCTACTATGGAAAAGGCTGCGAGGCCTGCAACCAGACGGGCTACAAAGGCCGTAAGGGCATTTATGAACTCCTCAAAATCTCGGATCCCGTCCGGGAAATGATCAACGACCGTGCTCCGGGCATCCTTATTCGCCAAAAAGCCATCGAACTTGGCATGACCACGCTGCGCGAGGATGGACTTCGCTCGATCTATGATGGACTGACGACGATCGAGGAAGTCGTGAAATACACCTGAGACCCGCATGGGGTCTTCACCTTCCGGTGCTGGATTTCTGGAGTTTCCGGATATGTTTTTTGCATGAATCCGCCACTCGCACTCGTTGAAGAGATTGTTTTGCTTTCGTTGGATGACACCACCGGTGCGCACCTGCCGCTGATGCCGCAGGCCATCGGATATGGGTTGGCAGGAGCCGTTTTGGCGGATTTGGAAATGGCCGGGCGCATTGCAACACGAACAAAGTGCGTCGAAGTCCTCAACGCCGCACCAACGGGAAATCCGCTGCTCGATCCCTGGCTCCAGCGCATAGCCGCCGCCGAAAAATGTCATTCCATTGCCTATTGGCTCCTGACTTTGTCCGATGAGAAGCGCGATATCGAACAAGCGGTGCTGGACCACCTCATTGAGCGCGGCATTCTGAAGCGCCAGGATAAAAAAATCCTGTGGGTCATCGGCCTGCGGCGTTATCCCACCGTTCACAACGAAGAACGGGTCGAGGTAAAAACGCGCCTGGCCCGCCTGATCCAGAGCGAAGAACTGCCAACGCATTTTGATGCGACACTCATCAGCCTGCTCCAAGGTTGTTATTTGATCTCCGAGGTTTTCGGATCCGACCTTTTGGATGGACGCTCCGCCCGCATTGCTGCCATTGCGGATGCCGACCCCGTGGGACGCGAAGTCGCCGCTGCCTCGCGCGAGGCGATCGAGGCCCTCATGCTGGCTCAATCCTCGAGCACTGCGCCCTTTTGATTTGGGCTTCCCACGAGGCGGGTGGGGGTGTTGAGTTTGCGTCCATCCATGATTGCCGAAGCCGATGTCATTTCCCTAACGAACGAACGCTTTCCAAAAACGGGAAACGGCAACGCGGCAGTGACTCCGCTTGAAAAAGGCGGATCCGAGCGAAAGTTCTACCGCATTCGATTCGGCGACGAGTCGATGATCTTTGTCAAATACTCCGGCCACAAAGAGGAAAACCGCCACTATGTGGACATAGCTCGTTTCCTAAATGGTGCAGGCGTGCCGGTTCCTGAGATTCACCATCACGATCCGGAGGAGGGGTTGATTTGGATGCAGGATCTCGGTGAACAGGATCTGTGGAGCTTCCGAAACGCTCCCTGGACACCCCGGCGCGCTCTCTATGAATCCACCCTCGATGGCGTCTTGCGCATGCACACGCAGGCGACGGAGTTGGCGCCCGGTGCGGATTTACGCTTGGAGCGTGTCTTTGATACCGACCTCTACCTTTGGGAACAGGGGTATTTTTTTGAAAACTGTCTGGGAAATTATTTCCAAACATCCGATTCCGAACTCGCCGAGTTGGCGGCTCTTCCCGCCCTGCGCGGAGCTGCTGAGGCTCTTTCCGCCCGTCCACGCGTCCTCGTGCACCGGGATTTCCAGTCGCAGAATGTCATGATCAACGAGGGCACGGCTTGGCTCATCGATTTTCAAGGCATGCGCTATGGGCTCGCCCAATACGACCTCGCCTCCCTGCTCTACGATCCCTATGTCGCGCTCACCTCCGATGAGCGTTGCGAGTTGCTCGCTTTCTACAAAAAACGCCTGGAGCAAAACGGCACCCCCGTCGATTCCGATTTCGACGAGGTCTTCCGCTGGTGCGCCCTGCAGCGTCTCATGCAGGCCCTCGGTGCCTACGGATTTCTTGGCCTCAAAAAAAACCGCCCCGATTTTCTCGCCCACACGCCGGTCGCATTGCGCTCCCTCCTCGAAGTCGCCTCCACACTTGATGGACTCGTTCCGTTGGTTAAAAAACTCAACTCCCTGACATGACAAAAAGCCCTGAAACAGTCGTCATTCGACGCATCACTCCCTCATTGGACAACGCCCGTTTTGCTATCAAGCGCCCGGTGGGTGGCGAGATCACGGTGGAAGCGGACATTTTCAAGGAGGGGCACGACGAGGTGTCCGCGATCCTCAAATGGCGCCGCGTGGGCGAGAAGGCTTGGAATGAAACGCCCATGCGACCGATTCAAAACGACAGATGGACCGCCACTCTCTGCGTCACGGCCGAGGGGGCCTGGGAATACACCATCGAGGCATGGGGGGATGTGTTTTTTTCCTGGCAGCACGAGTTGGAGAAAAAATTTGCCGCCGGACTCCGCGAACTCCAGAGCGAGATTCTCGAAGGAGCCGCATTCATCGAGTCGGCAGCCGCCCGTGCGTGCAAGACTTCCGATGGCGAGGCTTTGAAAAAAACTGGAGCCGCCATGCGGGTGGCTGATGCGCAGCAGGCCCATGACCTCGCGCATGATCCCTCACTGTGCGCCCTCATGCGCGTGTATGCCGACCGCTCGTTGGCCACGATTGCAGAGCCATTTCACCCGGTGTGGGTGGATCGAGAGCGCGCTGCCTTTGCCGCCTGGTATGAGTTTTTTCCCCGTTCTGCGGAGGGCAAGGCGGACTCGGGTTCGACATTCCGTCAGTGCCTGCCTCGTGTTGATGACGCCAAGGCGATGGGCTTCGATGTCATTTATTTCCCGCCGATCCATCCGATTGGCACCAGCAACCGCAAAGGGCGGAACAACTCTCTCAAATGCGAACCTGGAGAACCCGGTGTGCCTTATGCCATCGGCAACAACAAGCAGGGCGTTAACGGTGGTGGACACAAGGATGTCGCGCCTGAGCTGGGCACGCTGGAGGACTTCGACTGGCTCGTTGCCGAAATCCGCAAGCGGGGCATGGAGATCGCCCTTGATTTTGCGATCAACTGCTCGCCCGACCATCCCTATGTGCACGCGCATCCAGAGTGGTTTTTCAAGCGCCCCGACGGCTCGATCAAGTATGCCGAGAACCCGCCCAAGAAATACGAGGATGTGTATCCGCTGAATTTCCACAATGCGAACTGGCGCGAACTCTGGGACGAACTCCGCGATGTCATCCTTTTCTGGTGCGAGCACGGTGTGGGCATTTTCCGCGTCGACAATCCCCACACAAAACCCGTCGCTTTCTGGGAATGGGTCATCGCCGAGGTGAAGGCCAAATTCCCCGGCACCGTCTTCCTGAGCGAGGCATTCACCCGCCCGAAAATGATGCAGGAGCTGGCAAAGGTTGGCTTCACGCAGAGCTACACCTATTTCACGTGGAGAAACACTAAGAACGAGCTGGCAGAGTATCTCACCGAACTCACCACGCACCCAATGCGTGACTTTTTCCGTGCGAACTTCTTTGCCAACACTCCTGACATCCTCCCCGAGTATCTCCAGCATGGTGGGCGTCCGGCCTTCTTGATCCGTGCCGTCCTGGCTGCCATGACCGTGCCTGTTTACGGCATCTACAGCGGATTCGAGCTCTGCGAGAACGCTGCCGTTCCCGGCAAAGAGGAGTATATCGACTCCGAGAAATACCAGTTTAAAGGCCGCGACTGGAACGCGCCGGGGAATATCAAGGACTACATAACCCGCCTCAACCACATCCGCCGCGACAACCGCGCCCTGCGCGAATACGATAACCTCCGCATCCACAATGCCGAGAATGACCAAGTCCTCTGCTTCAGCAAATCCACCGCCGCCCTCAACAACCTCATCCTCGTCGTGGTGACGGTCGATCCATGGAATCCGCAAAGCGCGTTTGTCCACATCCCGCTCGAGCAATTCGGTATTGGCACCGACGAGGAATATGTGATGGAGGATCTCCTCACCGGTGAGAAATTCCACTGGCGGGGTGCCCGGAACTTCATCGCGCTCGATCCCCACCACCGACCCGCCCATGTCTTCCGCGTCCGCCGCGCCATCGGCCGCGAACTTGGCGAGGTCGTCTTTGCGTAGATTTTGAACACGGGGGATGGCTTGACTTGCCGGCTCCCGAACCCCGAAAATAACAAACTCATGACCGCGACAGAAATTTTTGGCCGTTTGAACGGCAACCAAGCCGGTGAAGTCTTGAACTGGCTCGCCGAAAACGACCGCAATGCCTACAAGAGCGCCGCAGGAATGCTGGCCACCCGCCGCAAGCTCCGCGCCGTGTTTGTGGAGCGCAAGCCCAAGGACGAACGCAACCAGTGGATCAAGGAATCCTTGTCCCGCCCAGCGAATGCCGATCTCGCGCTCGAAATTCTCCAAGTTTGGACGCTCGGCTGCAACGAGCGCATGGTCTGTGATTTTCTCGACGCTTTGGATATCGCCCACAATGGCAAAGGTCTCATCGATGATTTGCCGTCCGAACCTTCTGCCGACAAGGTCGCGAAGGCTGTGGATTTGTTGATTTCAAAATACCCCGCGCCTTCAGTTTTTGTGTATCTGCACCTGTTCAGCGGCATGGATTCGCAGGGGTGGACGACTCTCAGCGGGCTGCTTGCGACGCGCCCTGAGTTGTCCGTTGAGAAGGCGCTTTCCCCTTCATGAGTCAATTCACGCAGTCCCTCGACGGCGCCTTGGAGACCTTCCAATCCCTCCGCCAGCTCGAACCAAAAATCACCGAAGCCGCTGATCTCGTTCTCGCCTGTCTCAAATCCGGCGGTAAACTTCTCATCTGCGGCAACGGCGGCAGCGCAGCCGACAGTGGGCACATCGCCACCGAATTCACCTGCCGCTTCCAAGGCGACCGCCGCCCCTATCCCGCCATCGCCCTGAGCTCCGACGGGGGACTCCTCACTGCCATCGGCAACGACTACGCCTTCCAAGACATCTTCGCCCGCCAAGTTCGCGCTTTTGGCAAAGCGGGGGATGTCTTCATCGGGCTTTCCACGAGCGGCAAGTCGCGTAATGTGCTCTCCGCCATCGAAGAAGCGAAACGAATCGGCATGCGAAGCATCGTTCTTCTCGGAAAAGGCGGCGGATTCACCAAAGGCGCCGCCGACATCGAAATCCATGTCGCCGGCACAGTCACAGCCCGCATCCAAGAAGCCCACAAATTCCTCCTCCACACCATCTGTGAACTCGTCGAGCCGGGCCTTGAAAAGGAATAACATCGACGGTGAAATCGAGAGTGAGATGGAACATCCTTCCTCTCAGGTCAAACCGTTTTATCAAGATGTGCTTGCCGCCTATACCTCCGAGGTGCGGCGTGAAACGCTCGAGTTAAACGAGGCTATTCCGATTGCTGACGAATGAATTGCAGCCTACTCGCCCAGCCCGATGATATGTTGCAGGGCTTCTGTGACATCCTTCATCGCAAAGTCCGCGTTTGTATTGGATTGCGCTGATCCGTAGCCGGTTCTCACGAGTATGGTGCGGCAGCCGGCGTCGCGGCCGCACTCCACATCGATGGGTTTGTCGCCGATCATCCAGCTGCCGGAGAGGTCGATCTCGAGGTCTGCGGCGGCTTCGAGGAGCATGCCGGGTTTTGGTTTCCGGCGTTCGGTGGGTTGGTCCGGGTGGTCTGGGCAGAAGTAAATGGCGTCGATGCCGCCTCCGAGTTGGCGGAGCAACTCAGCATTAACGGCTTCGTATTGAGCGGGAGTGATGAAGCCTTTGGCGAGGCCGCTTTGGTTGGTGACGATGACGGTCAGCCAGCCTTGTTCGCGCAGGAGGGCGAGTGTTTCCCCAGCTCCCGGTATGGCCTGCACGGTGGCGGGGTCGTTGCAGTAGTTCACCTCCTCCATGAGTGTGCCATCGCGGTCGAGGAAGATGGCTCGGCGCTTAGGCATTTTTGGAAAAGGCGTGGAGGAGTTCCTCAGCGGTGAGGGTGGCCGTGCCGAGTTTGGCGACGACGACGCCGCTGGCGTGGTTGGAAATTTCAGCGGCCTCGCTGGGCGTTGCCCCCGCACAGACAGCGAGCGTGTGTAGGGCAATCGCCGTGTCGCCTGCGCCAGAGACATCGAAAACCTCGCGCGCACGGGTCGGCGTGTGATACGGAGCCTCGCCCCGCTGGAACAAAATCATACCGTGTTCACCCAAGGTCACCAGCAAGGCGGGGAGATCCCATTTTTTCAAAAGAATGCCGCCGACTTCGAGCAGGGGGGCGTCGGCGAGGGGATTCGGTCCGGCGCCGTTATCCGAGATTCCTGCCATGGCGAAGGCTTCGGAGCGGTTGGGCTTGAGAAGATCCACTCCTTGCCAGTCGAGGGGATTGGTGGGATTCGGGTCGGCTGAGATGTATTTGCCGGCGCTGCGGGCCATTTCGGTGACGCGGTCCTTCAACGCCTGCCCGAGGAAGCCTTTTCCATAGTCTTCGAAAATCACGGCATCCACCGTCGGTAGGATGTCGGCGATGGCGGCGCATGAGCGTTCGAGCACTTCGGTGGAGACCTTCGCGCGGCGCTCGCGGTCCACCCTCACGACCTGCTGCTGGCGGGCGACGATGCGGGTTTTAACGATAGTCGAGCGGCCGGCATCGGCCACGAGGGCGTCGGTGGATATCAACTCCTCCGCAAGCAACTCCCGGAGCCGACCGGCATGGACATCCTCTCCGACGAGCCCGCACAAGTGGACGCCGGCGCAGAAGGGGCGCAGATTGCGGGCCACATTCGCTGCGCCACCGGGATAGGAGGTTTCCTTTTCCACCTCCACCACCGGCACCGGGGCCTCCGGTGAGATGCGGGAAACGCGTCCCCATACGAATTCGTCGAGCATCACATCGCCCACGACGAGGAGCTTGCGCGAGGAGGCGGCCGTAAGAAGATGTTGTAATCTATCGCGATTCATTCCAATTTGTAGGTGTGAGTTCTAAACCGACCTCACACGCACAACAAAGCCGAAATTTTGAAAATGCCGAACATTCTGAACGCGGTGCTGGCCGCTGGTCTTCTTGCCGCTGCCACCACCCCGCTTCACGCGCAGAAGCCACCCGAGGCGGTGGACCTCTCCTCATTTCCCGCCCAGTCGATTGACGATGTCGTGGTTCCCGTGCCGAGTGAGGTTTTTATCGTCCTCGATAAGCTGGGAAATCCCAACTGGCGCTCGGAATTGCGCGACTCGTTGGGGCGGCAGAGTGGCAATCGTGCTCAAGTGGCCCTTCTGCTCGGCACCGTGATCGCTGAGGGTTTCGTAGCTGTGGAAGCCGAGGATTCCGAGAAGGTGAAAGACATCGGCCGCCGCGTGCTGACACTCTCCAAGGCTATCAATGTCGAAAAAGCCGTTCTCGAGCGAAGCAAAAGCATCACTGACAAGGCGGAGGTGAAGGATTGGCTCGCCGTCCGCAAGGAATTCGACGGAGCACTCAGCGATGTGAAGGACGCTATGCTGGAACTCGGTGACGACGACCTCGCCCAGCTCGTGAGCGTGGGCGGTTGGATTCGTGGCACGGAGGTTCTGACTTCGATCATCCGCAAAAACTACACCACCGACTCGGCCGAGCTTCTTCATCAGCCCGCATTGGTGAGTTTTTTCACCAAAAAACTCGATAACCTCTCGAACAAACGCCTCGCCGAGGACGATCTCGTGGATCGTATCCGCAAGCTCCTCGCTGCTATCGCGCCTTTGATCGGAGACGGCGAGGGTGATGCCATTCCCTCCGAGAATGTCACCCGTATTCACAAGATGACGCGCGATACCGTCGCAGCCATTGCCTCCAAGGGAGCCTGAGACCACCGTGAAAAAAGCTCTCTCATTACTGCTCACTCTCTTGATGGCCGCCACAGCGTGGGCCTATGTGGATGATGCCCTTTCCTTCGCCTACGAGGCCGCATCGCCCTATGTGAAGAAGGGCTTCAGCGTCCGCGAAGACGCATGGGGAGGGGACCTGGGTGTAAAGGATCAGCAAGCCGTGCAGGCACAGCTTTTCAAGGGCAATGAGTATTGGTTCTGCCTTGGCACTGATGTGAAGGGCGCCGTGCTCTCAGTAAATATCTACGACTCCAAAGGCAACCTCATCAATGTCGAGACCACCCGCGCGGGACGCCTCTCCGCCGTGCGTGTTGAGCCACCGCGCACCGGCACCTACTACGCCATCGTGACCGTTCACAAATCTCCTGAAGAGCGCACGGGCTGGGCGTTGGTTTACGCCTACAAGTAGTTCTCGATGGAAACCCTCACGCTGGAATTCGAGAACGCCCGCACCGCGCAGGCCGTTTACGGAGGCGACCCCAAGCTGCTCCACGAGTTGGAACATCGCCTCGAAGTCCGCATCACCGCGCGCGATGGATGGATTCGCGTGGAGGGCGAAAAGGTTGCAGTCGAGCGTGCGCGCGATGCCCTCGAGCAACTCCATGCCGCCGTCAAGCGGGGCATCACCATCCATCGCCAAGAATTCGAGCACGCTTTGGAGGCTTCAAAGGGGCCAGGCTCTGCAGAATCCCTCGCCAGCCTCATTGATATCCGTATCCAGTGCTCCCCACGCAAGCCCCCGGTCGTCCCTCGCACCGCTGGACAAAAAACCTATGTTCAGGCGATCCAGTCCCACGACATCACTTTCGGCGTCGGCCCAGCAGGAACCGGAAAAACCTACCTTGCTGTGGCATCCGCCGTAGCCGCTCTCAAGCAGGAAAAAGTGAAACGACTCATTCTCACCAGGCCAGCCGTCGAAGCAGGCGAGGCTCTGGGTTTCCTGCCCGGTGACCTGCAGGAAAAAATTCTTCCCTATCTGCGTCCTCTCTACGATGCGCTGCACGACCTTCTGGAGCCGGATGAGCTGCAGAAGCTCATGGATAAAAACATCATCGAAATCGCTCCGCTCGCCTACATGCGCGGACGCACCTTGAGCGGGTCTTTTGTCATCCTCGACGAAGCTCAAAACACCACCGCCGAGCAGATGCTCATGTTCCTTACCCGCCTCGGCCTTGGCTCTCGCTGCGTGGTGACGGGAGATGTCACACAGATTGATCTTCCACGAAACAAGCTCAGCGGCCTTGTAGAAGCCGTCGCCGCACTCAGGGATGTCGATGGCATAGGAATGCACTTTTTCACCGAGAAGGATGTCGTGCGGCATCCACTCGTCCAGGCCGTGATCCTGGCCTACAAAAACCACCGGGGCTCACGGGAAAGCAGAATCTAAAATGTTCGGAATCTTCAAACGCTGGCGACTCGTCTGGAAGGGGCTTTCCTCCAGCAAGCGGCGTCGTCAGGTCGAGGAGAGCAATTTTCTCTCTGCCCTTCAAAATGGCTGGCCGATCCGTGCCGTTCTGCTCGCCGCTTTCATCTTCGGCCTCGCGGCGCTCATTTTCACTGGCCAGCAGGATGAACCCGCCAAAAAGTTCCTGCTCTGCCTGCTCATTTTTGCCACGGCTGTTGCGCAACTCTGGATCAACCATCCCCAGACATTTCGGCAAAATTCCCTCCTCTGCCTCGTGTTGGGAACATTACTCGCGCAGTTGGCTGTCATCAAAATCCTCCTCAGTCAGGCCGCTGCAGGATCACTCGACCTCCAACTCGCTCCGCTTCTGATTCCCTACGCCTTCGCACCTCTTGTGCTCTCCGTGCTCCTAGGGCGGAATCACGGGCTCTACGCCGCCGTTTTTTCCAGCCTCTGGGGCTCGCTCCTTGTCGGCCGCATCGACCCGGTGTTTTTGGTGATTTCGCTGATCACCGGTTTCATCGGTGTTTTTGTGACGCTGCAAGTCCGTCGCCGCAGTCGCCTCGTGCGGGCCGGTGTCTATGTGGGGCTCGCCACTTGGATTCTCGCCGCCGCGTTTGGCCAGATCGGCCCAGTAATTTGGGAAGTGCCCTCACAGACCGACTGGGCCATGATTGGATGGCAGAGCTTGGCGGCCTTTGCCACCGGCATTGCCACAGCCATCGTCGTCAGCGGCATCCTGCCAATGCTCGAGCATGTTTTCAAAATCACCACCGACATCTCGTGGTTGGAGATGAGCGACCTGAACCACCCGCTCCTCAAGCGTCTCAGCCTTGAGGCACCGGGCACCTACCATCACAGCCTGGCCGTCGCGAACCTCTCGGAAGCCGCCGCAGAAGTCGTCGGAGCGAACCCCACAATCTGCCGCGTCGCCTCGTATTTCCACGACATCGGCAAGGTCGTAAAACCTCACTACTTCACCGAAAACATCCCCCACGGCTTGAATCCCCACGACGACCTCACTCCGACGATGAGTGCTCTCATTATCATCTCCCATGTGAAGGAGGGCGTGGATCTGGCCCTCAAAAACAAGCTCAACGCCGAGATCATCGATGTCATCAGCCAGCATCACGGCACCTCCATGGTTTCGTATTTCTACCAGCGTGCCCTGCAGCAACAGGAGGATGCTCGCCTTGGCGGAAAAATCATGAACATGCGCGAGGAGGATATTCCCGAGGTGAGCGAGGAGAGTTTCCGCTACCCCGGACCCCGCCCGCAGACGAAGGAGGCCGCCATCGTGAGCCTCGCCGACTCGATCGAAAGCGCCTCGCGCAGTCTCGACCGCCCCACGCCACAACGCATCGACGATCTCATCCGCAATATCATCAAAGCGCGACTCGATGAGGGACAACTCGACGAGGCTCCTCTGACCATCGCCGAGATCTGGAAAATCGCCGACAGCTTCCGCTTCTCGCTCGTCAACATGCTCCACGCTCGCATCGCCTACCCGAAACGCGAGGAACGCTCCACACCGGAAAAACGCGAACAAAAATCCGCTGCGTGAGGTCGCCGCTGCTGAAAACATCTCTATCCCACAACGCCCGCTCCACTGCCTACGATCGCGAGCTTCTGGAGTGCCTGGCAGAGGCAGCCATTCCCCACTGCCTCACTCTCGCAAAAAAAAACAACGCTGAGCTGGCTGCTCTGTCGGGTGTCGAGATCAGCATTCTGGGCTCCCGCGCCATGGCGAAAGTGCACCGCGACTTTCTGGACATTCGCGGCGCAACGGATGTCATCACTTTTCCCTACGGCGAGATTTTGGTCTGCGCCTCGGTCGCCGCAGCCCGCGCTCCAGAGTTTGGCCACAGCACAACCCAGGAACTCGCCCTCTACATCATCCACGGTCTCCTGCACCTCTCCGGCTTCGATGACATCTCGGAGCCGGATGCCAAAAAAATGGCCGTAACCCAGCAGAAAATTCTGAAACTTGTCCTCTCTGAAGCGCGCTGATCTTCCCCGCTCGAGAGCCTTGTGCTATCGATTTCACACATGAAAACACCATTCGATCCGATTCCCGAAGTCATTGCCGACATCCGTCGAGGACGCATGGTGGTTGTCACCGACGACGCCGACCGCGAGAACGAGGGCGATCTCCTCATGGCTGCCGCCAAGGTCACTCCCGCTGCTATCAATTTCATGGCAAAGTTCGGTCGTGGGCTCATCTGCGCGCCAGTTACCGAGGAGCGCGCTGCCAGTCTCGGCCTTCAGCGAATGGTTGCACAGAACCGAGAGTTTTTTAAAACCGATTTCACCGTCTCGGTGGATGCCGCCAAGGGCGTGACCACAGGCATCAGCGTGAAAGACCGCGCCGCCACGATCCGTCTGCTCGCCAACCCCAAGGCACAACCCTCCGACCTTGTTCAGCCAGGGCATGTATTTCCCCTCCAAGCCAAGGCTGGCGGTGTTCTGCGCCGCGCTGGCCACACCGAGGCCGCCGTCGATCTCGCCCGCCTCGCAGGTCTCGATGCCTCCGGAGTCATTTGCGAAATCATGAAAGAGGACGGCTCCATGGCCCGCCTGCCGGATCTTGTCCGCTTCAAAAAGAAACACGGGCTCAAGATGTGTTCCATCCAAGATCTCATCGCCCACCGCCGCAAAGGTGAGAAGCTCGTCGAGCACGAAGAAACGGTCCACATGCCCACTGACTATGGGGATTTCAACCTCCACCTCTATCGCTCACTTGTTGATGGCATGCACCACATCGCGCTCGTCAAAGGCGAAATCTCCGCCGCAAAGCCAGCCCTGGTGCGGGTTCACAGCGAATGCCTCACGGGCGATGTCTTCGCCTCTCGCCGCTGCGACTGCGGATCCCAGCTCCACCAGGCCATGCAGCGCATCGAAAAAGAAGGCGCCGGAGTTCTCCTCTACATGCGCCAGGAAGGCCGTGGCATCGGCCTCGGACCCAAAATCCGCGCCTACAAATTGCAGGAGCAGGGCCTCGACACCGTCGAAGCCAACGAGCGCCTTGGTTTCCCCATGGACCTCCGCGACTACGGCCTCGGCGCGCAAATCCTCGCTGACCTCGGCATCCACAAAATCCGCCTCCTCACCAATAACCCCCGCAAAGTCGTCGGCCTCGAGGCCTACGACCTCCAAATCGTCGAGCAGCTCCCCATCCGCTCCGTCGCAAACCCTCACAACGCCCGCTATCTCGAGACCAAAAAGAAAAAAATGGGCCACAAGCTCTGAGATTTTTTCTCCTTCTCGATTCTGACACCTCGTTTTTCCTGCGGCTCGTCCGTCCGCAGACCCAATCCCAGAGAGGCTCTGCGGACATAGAGAAAATTTTTTTAAATTTTTTCTAAAGCCCCATCAATTGTCTGCCGATAGATAACCTAACGGAGGAAACTCCCCCAGTGAGGTCGAACACTGAACCAAAGCGGCCCGCCAGCGAGACGGACTTCGCACCATAGAAAGACAAAGGATATGTCAGTAGTAATCAACACCAACTCAGCCGCCACATCGGCTGCCTACAACCTCAGCAACACCAACGTCAACCTCCAGAGAAGCCTTAATCGCCTCTCCAGCGGTTCACGCATCAACTCAGCCTACGACGACGCCGGCGGCCTCGCTGTGTCGATGAAGCTCAGCGCTTCCATCCGCCGCACCGACGCCACCTTGGCCAATGTCAACAATTCCATCGCCTTCCTGCAAACCCAGGACGGAGTCATCAAAACCGCAGATAAAATCCTCAACCGCATGTCGGAACTCGCCACACTCGCTCAAGATGTGACGAAATCTACAAACGACCTCGCTCTCTACAACACGGAACTGACACAATTGAAGGGCCAGCTCAACTTGATGTTGAGTGAAGAATTCAATGGCATTAGCCTCTTCTCAGAGGGCGTCGCGGCCGGCGGCTCTGCCTCCGCAACTGGTCTCGCCATCGATGTCAACCCAACCCTCACGGTGGTTACATCACACGATGGCAACCAAACAGTTGGTATCACTCAAGTCGACTTGAACCAGATCGTGTTTGACATCACCAACACAGGTTCCAGCTCCAATATGGATATCTCCACCACGACAGCAGCTCAAAATGCCGTGGATTATATCCAAGACGCGATTCAAGACTTGGCAACACTCCGCGCCAACAACGGCGCCGAGCAGTCTCGGTTGACCTTCGCTGCGGACATGCTCGCAGTGAACAAAACGAACCTCGAGGCCGCCAACAGCCGCATCCTCGATGTGGATGTCGCCGACGAGAGCACAAAACTCGCCCGCTACAACATCCTGCAGCAGGCCGGCACCGCGATGCTCGCTCAAGCGAACCAATCGACCCAGTCGATTCTCCGACTGATCAGCTAAGAATTAGGGTAACTGAGTAACTGGGGCGGGGGACCATACCCCGCCCCAATACAGGCTCATCGAAAGTAGCTGTTCAAACCACAGAGTTGAGACAAAAGCAAAGCCTCCAACTCTGAAATTCAGTAATTCTGTCCAATAAAATTTAGTCAAACCAGTGAGGTCGAACACTGAACCAAAGCGGCCCGAAAGCGAAACGGACTTCGCACCATAGAAAGACAAAGGATATGTCAGTAGTAATCAACACCAACTCAGCAGCCACATCGGCTGCCTACAACCTCAGCAACACCAATGTGAACCTCCAGCGTAGCCTCAACAGGCTCTCCAGCGGTTCACGCATCAACTCATCCTACGACGACGCCGGAGGCCTCGCCGTGTCCATGAAGATGAGTGCTTCCATCCGCCGCACAGACGCCACCCTGGCCAATGTCAACAACTCCATCGCCTTCCTTCAAACTCAGGACGGAGTTATCAAGACAGCGGATAAAATTCTCAACCGCATGTCAGAACTCGCCACGCTGGCTCAAGATGTGACCAAATCTACCAGCGACCTCGCTCTTTACAACACGGAACTGACCCAACTGAAGGGCCAGCTCACTTTGATGCTCGATGAAGAGTTCAATGGCATTAGTCTGTTTAGCGAGGGGGCAAGTTCCTCTGCCAACAATGCAGTTATCAGCCAGAGTTCCACTCTCACAGTGGTTACATCACACGATGGCAATCAGACTGTTGGTATCACACAAGTGGATTTGAATCAGATCGTCTTTGATATCTGTAACACAAATTCGGGCAGTAATATGGACATTAGCACCACTGCTGACGCTAATGATGCAGTTGGTTACATCCAAGACGCTATACAAAACCTAGCCACACTCCGCGCCAACAACGGTGCCGAGCAGTCCCGGTTGACCTTCGCTGCGGACATGCTCGCAGTGAACAAAACCAACCTCGAGTCTGCAAACAGCCGCATCCTCGATGTGGATGTTGCCGACGAAAGCACGAAGCTCGCCCGCTACAACATCCTGCAGCAAGCCGGCACAGCGATGCTCGCCCAGGCGAACCAATCTACCCAGTCCATCCTCCGACTGATTAGCTAAGAATCAGGGTAACCGAGGTATTGGGGCGGGGGATTTAAACCCCGCCCCAATCCAGGCTGGATGAAAGTAACCGCAATGACGATTACAGTCTCCAAGCTCCTGATGATCGCATAATTCTGAAAAAAAACCACCAACCCCTCTAAACTTAATTTCCCAATAAAACAATAACCCTAGGCCAGGCAAGGACGCCACACAGCCGGAATCCACGGATGAAAAATAGAATGAACTAAACGACAGGCGAATTACCGAAAAGGAAACAAAACTGGTGAAAAACCGGAACAAAATAACCAAAGACCGCCTAAAGCGCTGCAAAGCCGAAAAGCCACAGCACTGCCTCATACCGGCATCCTATCTCACGGAAATCCTGCCATTTTTTTAAACCCGTCAATCCTGTCAATTCTGTCAATTCTGTCAATTCTGTCAAAAAAACCACCAACCCCTCTGAACTTAATTTCCCAATAAAACAATTAAACTAGGCCAGGCAAGGACGCCATACAGCCGCAATCCACGGATGGAAAACAGAATGAACTAAACGACGGGCGAATTACCGAAGAGGAAACAAAACTGGTGAAAAACCGGAAAAAAATAACCAAAGAGCTTATAGAGCTTAAGGAAGAGGCGCGTTGCAAAGCCGAAAAGCCACAGCACTGCCTCATACCAGTATCCTATCTCACGGAAATCCTGCCATTTTGTTAATTCCGTCAATTCTGTCAAAAAACCAGCCCCCTCCAAACCCACTTTCACAAAAACAATAACCCTAGGCCAGGCAAGGACGCCATACAGCCGGAATCCACGGATGGAAAATAGAATGAACTAAAAGACAGACGAATTACCGAAAAGGAAACAAAACTGGTGAAAAACCGGAACACAATAACCAAAGGGCTTACTCAGCTCAAGGAACAGACACATCGCAATGCCGAAAAGCAACCGCTCTGTCGCTTAGCAGCCTCCCACCTCGTAGCGATCCGACAATTTTGTTAATTCCGTCAATTGACTCGCTGCGCTCGCCCCATGGGCTGCCAAGGGCAGTCTTTCTCCGCTCCGCTTCGATTCAGTCAAAAAAACCAAATTTTAACCATGAACCACAAAACACAGTCAGATGAGCTCCAAAAACTTCTCCGTGACCTCCGTGTTCTCCGTGGTGAAAAAACAAAAGAATTTTGGAACAACTCCAAAAAGTGAGGCCAAACACTTGAAAAAATCGCCCGAAGGCAGCGCGGAAGCTGCAAAAACACAAAAGTAAAGGAATACTAAAATGATCAGCATCAACACAAATACTGCAGCAACATCTGCAGCCTACAACCTGGGTAACACCAATGTGAACCTCCAACGGAGCCTAAATCGGCTTTCGAGCGGTTCACGCATCAACTCCTCGATGGACGACGCCGGTGGTTTGGCCGTCTCAATGAAGTTGTCAGCTTCCATCCGTAGGACGGAAGCCACCCAAGCCAATGTAAATAACGCACTTTCCTACCTTGAGACTCAAGATGGAGTATTAAAGACAGCGGAGAAAGTGGTAAGCCGGATGTCTGAGCTTATTCAGTTGGCTGCAGACGTCACAAAGTCCACAACTGATACGGCATTGTATAAAACAGAGTATCAATCCCTTCAGTCCCAACTAGGATCCATGCTTGGTGAGCAGTTTAACGGTATCAACTTGTTCACTGCGGGTGGAGTAAATGTGGCTATCGATAATGCTTCGCTGGAAGTTGTTACATCACAGGATGGTGAGCAGAGAATTGATATTTCTAAATTGGACTTGGGAGCCGTTGGTGGGTATGTCGGAACTGCTTCAGGTAATGCTGGAGAGATTGATCCTGCGGACGCCTTTACATCAGCCACAGGTGCTGCTGCTGCCATTAGCAATATCACGCTTGCTATTCAAACTCTCGCAGAACTTCGTGCCACCAATGGTTCGGAGCAGGTTCGTTTGACATTTGCAGCAGATATGCTTGCGATCAATAAAACTAACCTCGAAGCGGCAAACGGTCGAATCACAGATGTAGATATTGCATCCGAAAGCGCCAACTTGGCTCGCTTGAACATCCTGCAACAAGCTGGAACAGCGATGCTTGCCCAAGCGAATCAGGCGAATCAATCCGTCCTGCGCTTGCTCGTCTGAGGAATTCTCAAAGACCGTTAACAAAATTTAATGAACAATATCTTCATCGGGATAGAAGCATGGAAGCCAATATCCTGGTGAGTATTGTAAAATAAAAAAAGTATTTTTCTTAAAGTGCATAAGCCTACGGAGCCCCCCCTCCGTGCTCTCCGTGTCCTCTGTGGTTAAATTCAATCAGAAAAAAATAAGTGAGGTCGAACACTTAAAGTTAAAGCGGCCCGATAGCAGCGCGGAAGCTGCACAAATAAATAAAAGTAAAGGAATACTAAAATGATCAGTCTAAACACAAACACGGCGTCCACGTCGGCGGCGTATAACCTCTCAAACACCAATGTGAACCTGCAACGGAGCCTCAACCGGCTTTCGAGCGGATCGCGTATTAATTCTTCGATGGACGACGCTGGTGGTCTGGCAGTCTCGATGAAGTTGTCAGCCTCAATCCGCCGCACAGAGGCAACCCAAGCCAATGTGAACAATGCGCTTTCAGCGTTACAGACACAGGACGGGGTCTTAAAGAGCGCCGAGAAGGTGGTGAACCGTATGTCAGAGCTTATTCAGTTGGCGACGGACGTTACAAAGTCTTCCACCGATACTGCATTGTATCAGACGGAATATGAATCGTTACAATCTCAAATCGTTTCCATGCTCGGCGAGAAATTCAATGGCGTGAGTCTATTTGCCTCTTCGGCAACATTGAACACAACTGTAGACAATGTTACTTTTCAAGTTGTTACTTCTGAAGATGGTGCGCAGACTATTGGTATTTCCCAGCTTGATTTAGCTGCTGTTAGTGGATACGTAGGAACTAGCTCTTCGACTGGAGACATTGTTGCAGATGATGTCTTTGCTTCCGCAACAGGAGCTGCTGCTGCTATTTCCAATATCACGGAAGCCATCCAAACATTGGCAACGCTCCGTGCCACCAATGGATCTGAGCAAGTGCGCCTTACTTTCGCTGCCGATATGCTTGCGGTGAATAAAACCAATCTCGAAGCAGCCAACGGTCGCATCACGGATGTGGATATCGCAGCAGAAAGCGCGAACTTGGCTCGCTTGAACATCCTGCAGCAAGCTGGAACAGCAATGCTTGCGCAGGCGAATCAGTCCAACCAGTCGCTCTTGCGGTTGCTGGTCTGAAAACATCTGTTTTTTACAACCTATCACGGTTAACCGGCTTCATGTGAGATTCCTGATCTCGCATGAAACTCAGAGCTCTGTAGAAATGATATAGAGTAATTCTTATGATCAACTTAAGTTCAAATGCTGCGCCCATGTCTGCTTCATTGACTTTAGCCAGAACAAACCAAAACCTGAAGCAAAGCATAACCCGTCTTTCGAGTGGATTGCGAATAAATTCCTCTTTCGATGATCCGGCGGGAGTAGCTGTCTCGGCGAGGTTTAATAACAAGGTGCTCCAGTCATCGGCCCTCGGTCAGAACCTGGGAAACACGCTCTCCTTTTTAGAGACCCAAGAAGCCTACCTCAAGCGCGTCGGGAGTATCTTAGCGAGAATTCAAGAAATTGAAATCCAAAAAGAGGATGTCATAAAGTCACAAGGGGATATCTCAATCTATGACACCGAGAAGGCCAGTCTCATCGCGCAAATTTATCAAATTCGTGATGAGAGGTTCAACGGAGTAAGGCTCTTTTCGCCAGATTCCGACATGGATTCCATGGATGCCGATACTGGTTTAATCAATAGTGCTGCTGAAACAGTATCTCAATTTAATCTTACTACGCAGAATGATCCTAAACCACTAGAGATGATTTTTTTGGCAGATATTTCTGGAAGTATGGGGCCATACATTGATAATGTGGTCTTAAATATTAGCAGTTTTATTAATTCTGTCTCTACTAGATTAAATGCATCTACTTGGACTGCAAAGGCTGTTGGGTATCGTTTAGACCTTTCAGGGCATACCTTCAGAGCGCCAAACGGAGGCGCTTTTGTGAGCTCGATACCAGATCTTACTTCTCAGCTTACTTCTCTGCGGGGCCAAGTTACAGGTGGCGTTGGAGGCCTTGGAGAGTCCCTGATAGATGGAGTTTATGATGCAATTGATGTGGCCGGCGGTTGGCAAAATACAGACTCCAAAAAAGTGGTTATTGGCTTCACAGATGAACCTTCTGAGCCTCCAGTTCAACCTGGAGTGACAATAAATGGTGTTGCATCACAGCTATCATCTAATGATGTAAACTTTTACTTGTTTACAAATGACCCTTCTGACACTGAAACAAGGCAACTTACTTCTCAAAGCGGGGCTGTGGTCGGAAGTCTAGCCAGCGCAAACACAGATATGTCTGCTGCGCTTAATGGAATTGTTGATTCTTTAATTACAACTGAATTAATCGATTTCGACACCCTCGCGCAATACATCGCACTAAATGGTGCCAAGCAAAACCGAATCAGAAATCTGATTGATTCCAATGCTTTGCTTAAGAATCACGCCACGGAATCCCTTGGTGAGATTCGCGATTTAGATGTTGCTGCCGAGAGTGTCAACTTCTCCCGTTTAAAGCTTCTGCAGGATGCGGGCACGGCTTACATCGCTCAATCTAATGTGGCCATGAACAGTTCCTTGTTCAACCTCATTTTATAATCTCAACCTAGTTTTTTCAAAAGCTTATTAAAAAACAAAAAAATTTGGTGTAAATCCAAAAGTGAGGCCGAGCACTCAAACTTCGACCCGTCCGTGGCGCGGAAGCCGCAAGCAAATTGAAAGGAATATCATATGATCAGTCTTAATGCTACAGGAGCCGCCTCGCCGGTTTCTTACCATCTGAACCAAAACAACCGCAATCTGCAAAAAAGCCTCACCCGGCTTTCAAGCGGTTACCGAATCAACTCCGCCGTCGATGATCCAGGCGGCTTGGCGGTCTCAATGAAACTCTCAGCGGCGATACGTCGCACGGATGCCGTATCTGCTAATGTGGGAAATGCGCTTTCCTTCCTGCAATCGCAGGATGGCGTTCTGCAAGTGGCATCATCCATCGCCCTTCGCATGGCAGAGTTGGCCACATTGGCTTCGGTTGACACCGTGTCAACCAACGATACAGCACTCTATCATAAGGAATTTGTCGAGTTGCAGGCCAACATGTCCGATTTACTGGCGGAAGAGTTCAATGGCATCTCGCTCTTTGCAGCAAGCGGTCAAACATTGTCAGTTGTTACCTCGGAGAATGGAACTCAAACGGCCGGAATTACCAAAGCCGACCTTGATGCGGTGGATACCGACATTTTAGCGCTGACGGGTGGAATTTCCACAGTGGACTACGCAACAACTGCATCTGCTGCGCTTGAAATTGCAATTCAAGATATTGCGGAACTTCGTGCCATCAATGGTGCGGAGCAGTCTCGCATGACATTTGCGCAGGAAATCTTGGCCGTAAACCGCACAAACCTTGAGGCCGCGAACAGCCGGATCATGGATGTCGATATCGCCGAAGAAAGCACAAACTTCGCAAGATCAGACATCCTGACCTTCGGGAGGCGTGCACCGCTTTCGAGGAAGCGCAATGAACCGAATTGAAGGACTTCCTCTCGTGTGCTGATAGTGGGGTATGCC
>JBIIPZ010000044.1:0-20731 GCA_044342325.1 Terrimicrobiaceae bacterium | reverse complement strand
CTACCGTCGAGGCCGAAGGCTGAGCGCCCGGCGACATGAAAACCACCCCCAATCTAACCAATTTTTCAAAATGACCGAACATCAATCCATCGAATGGAAAGAATCCTGGCGTGACGAATACTTGAAATGGATTTGCGGATTCGCAAACGCTGGTGGTGGGATGCTTGTCCTCGGGAAGAACAACAAGGGAGACACGGTGGGCGTGAAGGATTCCCGGAAATTGTTGGAGGACATTCCAAACAAAACCCGTGATGTGCTCGGGATTTTGGTCGATGTGAACCTTCGGCAAGAGCAGAAGTGCGATCTCATCGAGATTGTTGTCGAACCTTATCCCTATCCGATCAGCTACAAGGGGGAATACCACTATCGGAGCGGCAGCACGAAGCAGGAATTGAAAGGCGCAGCGCTGGACCGGTTTCTTCTGCGCAAGCAGGGTCGGAATTGGGACGGGGTGCCGGTGCCAAATGTTTCGCAAGCCGATCTTGATCCGTCTTCTCTTGCGGCCTTCCGCAAGCGTGCTCTTCGGAGCAAACGACTCACACCCGAAATTCTTCAAGAAGCGGATGAGGGTCTTTTGGAAAAGCTTCATCTCATGGATGGAACTTACCTGAAACGCGCCGCAATCCTCCTCTTTCACCCCGATCCCGAGAGATTTGTCACCGGGGCCTACATCAAGATCGGCTTCTTCCGCACGAATGCCGACCTTGTTTTCCATGATGAAATTCATGGCAATCTCTTCAGTCAGGTCGATAAAACCCTCGAAACGCTCCGGGCCAAGTATCTCAAGGCCTTGATCTCCTATGACGGCGTGCAGCGAGTGGAAACCTATCCCGTCCCCGAGGAAGCCCTGCGCGAAGCCATTTTAAACGCAATCGCGCACAAAGATTATGCCAGCGGAGCACCCGTCCAGATCAGCGTCTATGCCGACAAGTTGCTGATCTGGAATTCGGGACATCTTCCCCTGGACTGGACGGTTGCTCGCTTGACGGAAAAGCATTCCTCCAAACCCTTCAACCCGGATATCGCAAATGCCTTCTTCCGCGCTGGTGAAATCGAATCCTGGGGTCGAGGGATCGAGCGAATTCTAACCACGTGTCAGGCCGCCCACTGCCCGGTGCCCATCATTGATTACACGCCCGGGGACTTCTGGTTGAAATTCGCATTCGCGCCAGAGCATCTGGCGAAAACGATTACCGAACCAAGTTCGGGGAAAAGTTCGGGGAAAAGTTCGGGGAAAACGCCGGTGAAAACCGAGGAGAAGATTCTCGCCGCCGTTCGGGAATCTTCCGGCATTTCGATTCCGGAAATGGCTCGAATTCTCGATCTCAGCACCCGCGCTGTGGAAAAACAAATCCGCCAACTCAAAGCCAGCAACCGCCTCCATCGCATAGGCCCCGACAAAGGTGGTCACTGGGAAGTTGGGGGAAAGTCAGAAGGATGAAGGACAAAGTATGAAAACAGACCACGCTTCAGCAGTAGCTCAGAGCAGCAACAGCCAAATAAAAAAACCATGAAAAAACTCATTCTCACTTCATCCTTCCTCCTTCTGACTTCTTACTTTGCACCAGCCGCCAGCGTCGAAGCCGAAGGCCGTGCGCCAGGCGACATGAGGACCGCCCGCGAGCAGGCGCTCGCTGATGCCTTGCGCGAAGCGGTGCGCGTTGGCACCGGAGTCGATGTCTTAAGCTCCACCGGCGTGTCGGATTTTACCTTGGATTACGACCGCATACTCAGCTCCGCCTTCGGGCATGTGAAGAGCTACAAGGTCATCAGCTCAGGGCTCGGCAAGGATCAGATTTACACGGTCAAAGTGAAGGCCGAGGTGGAGAAGGGCGCTCCGGGTGCCAAGAACACGCTCGCCCTGCGCCAGATCGTTCTCCTCAAAGGCTCGCCGCGTGTTTCTATTGCTGTGCAGGAGCAGATCGATGGCGCTCCCGCGCCGACCAAATACGCCCAAGGCATCATGGAGCAGACGGCGAGAGAGTTGCAATTCAACCTCGTGGATGTAGGCACCGCCAGCGGGCAGGAAAGCAAGATGGCTGCGCGCGATGCCATCCTCGGCAACGACAAAAACGCCAAGCTCCGCAGCGCAGGCATCTCGCAGAAGAGCGACTTCTTGATCGAAGGCAACATCGTGGCCCGCTATGTCGGCAAGCAAAGCTTCTACGGCAGTCTGCCCCAGCATGTCTTCTCCGTCGGTGGCGAACTCCGCGCCATCCGCCCCGAGACCGGCGAAGTCGTCGCCGTCGCCGCGTTGCCTGGCACCGAAAATGTGGAAAGCGACCTCGACTCCAAGGAAATGGCCGCGCGGGATGTCATCCAGAAAGTCCTCAGCACCGCAGGCAAGAACGACGGCACCCCGCCACTCTTCAATAAAATCCTCGCCCGTTGGGTCACCGAAACCGACCTCGGAGCCATGAAACGCCTGGAGTTCACCGGCATCAGCTCCGAAGACTTCCAAAAAATCCAAACCGACTTCGCCGACACGGAAAAAATCAGCGCCGTCTGGCCCCGCGAGTTCGACTCGCAAGGCATCAGCGTCCTGGATGTCGAAACCCGCCTCGATAACATGGGCCTCGGCCAAGAAGTCACCAAAGCCACCAGCGATCGTGTAAAACTCGACCGCAGCACCGAAAACCTCATCGCCTTTAACTCAAGCGGAGCTGGAACAGCCACTCCCGCCGCCCAAGGCGACGCGAAAAGCGACGACAAGCCTTGGTGGAAGGTTTGGTAGGAAGATTTTCACGCTTCTGCGACAACTCGTGGCAAAAATCGCCTACACAGAAACTCGCGTTCAATTAAGGCGAATTCGCCACAATTCAAAGCCAAGCCCTCATGCAGTCAATCCGTGACAAACCGTCACGGGTTGAAAAGGACTCCCGCCGTCACAAAAACCACTCCTGAAAAATCGGCCAAGACCCGCCGCAAAGCGTTTGTCTTCTTCGAAACTGAATCTCAACCTCCGTATTCTTGGTGTCCTCGGTGGTCAAATCATTAAATAAAAACCCGCAGGTCTTTTGCGTTCATGAACTCGACGAGCAAATCACCAAAGTGTCGCTGATAGGGTTTTGCGAGATTCGGACAGCAAACAACATTGCGGCCGCTAGGATAAATGGATCGGAATGCGGAGAGGTTTTCCGGTTCGAACGCCGAGGGAGTCCATTTGCATTCGATGGCGTCCACGGCATCTCTCGATCGGGGAACAACGAAGTCGATTTCGCGTTGGGATTTGTCCCTCCAGAACAGAATTTCTCGCGCCGGTGCAGCCACAAGCGTGTCCAAGACCAAATGCTCCCAAAGAAATCCAAGGTCTTCGGGCTTCAATCGGTCCCATCCCCGCGCATGGCACACGAATCCCGTGTCGAAAGCGTAGAGCTTCGGCTGCGCAATGATCTCGCGGCGGCCTCCGCCGGAAAAGGGCCGCACCAGACGGGCGACTTGCGTGATTTGCAGCACATCGAGCCAGGTCATCACGGTTGGCCGACTCGCTCCGGTGTGCTTCGCCAAGCTCGTGATCTCCAGCAACCCGCCGCTCTGCCGGAGAACCAGCGATACCATCCGCAAAAACTCGGCCCGTTTTCCGACATGGAAAAGCTCCTGGACATCCCTCGCGAAATACGAATCGAGCCACTCGGAATAAAACTCCCAGTCCGGGCCATCCCGCAGGAGGGCCGGCGGCAGACCTCCTCGCAAAACGCGCGCTTCCATATCCGCGATGCCGAAAGCCTCCATTTCCTCGGCCAGCACAGGAGTGAGAGCCACCACGCGCTTCCGCCCTGTGAGCGTGTCTCGAAACTTCCGGCTCGCTGCAAGCGTCGAAGATCCAGTCGCCAGCACGCGCAAATGCGGGAAGGCGTCCGTCGCAATTTTCAAAATCCGACTCGGGTCGGGCAGTTGGTGGACCTCGTCGAGAACCACCAGCGGTTTGCGCACAGACTTGAAAAACGCCTCGGGATCCTCCAACCGCCATGCCTCTCCAGGCAAATCGCAGTTCAGGAACTCCGAATCGCCAAATTCCTTGGCCAGAACAGTCTTGCCCACGCGCCGCACACCCGCCAGCCACACCAAGGGCACCTCTTGCCATGCCCTCTCCAAACGCTGAATCCAAATAGGCCGAGTAATCATTGCAAGTGAATTTTACATTTAGTCGCCCTCATGTCAAGCAAGAAGATTTTTGGCAGATCCATATAATCATGCATATTCCACTCAAAGCAAAGGGCGGCAAAATCATTCTGAACCACTATGTCTCCGCCCGTTATCTGAATTAAAAAAATCTCACATGATGTCACGCAATCTCACATCGAAAAGCTAATTACCACCTCTCGCTCTCAGTCCTCGGTGGTCAAATCCAAGGCAATTCACGAAATTTCACCTACCTAAATTACCTTTTTAATGTTAAAATAACCTGCTAAAATAGCGCAAATGAAACGAAGGGCACTCGACGAATTATTGAAATGGCGGAATCGCGCTGGCCGCAAGCCCTTGGTTTTGCGTGGGGCGCGGCAGGTGGGTAAATCGCATTTGGCCCGGGCTTTGGCGGCTGAGGCGTTTGAGGGAATCCTGGAGCTGAATTTCGAGCGGGATGCCTCGCTCGCGGGGCTTTTTTCCGGGGCATCGGTGAAGGAGACCGTGCGGCTGTTGGAGGCCAGATACGGAATGGCGGTAGTGGAGGGGAAGACGCTACTTTTTCTCGATGAGATTCAAGCAGCGCCCGAGGTGTTCGCGAAGTTGCGTTATTTTCATGAGGAATTGCCGGGGCTGCATGTCCTGGCTGCAGGCTCGCTGCTGGATTTACTCTTGGAGGATCACGCGTTCTCGATGCCGGTGGGGAGGATCGAGTATTTGCACCTGGGACCGCTGGTGTTCGAGGAATTTCTGCAAGCCACCGGGCGTGCGGGGTTGATCTCCTGGATGGCAGGATGGAGCTGGGGGGAGGCTTTTCCGGAGGCGCTCCACGAGGACTTGCTCGCAGCTTTCAGGCAATATCTTGTGGTCGGCGGAATGCCGGAAGCGGTGGCGGTTTTTGCCGAAACAGGCTCTTACCGCGACTGCGCGCGGGTGCAGGAGTCGATCCTGGCAACCTATCAAGATGATTTCCAAAAATACGCCCGGCGGGTGCAGAAGCCACGGATGGATCGTTTATTTGCCCGTGTGCCGGCGATGCTGGGGCGCAAGTTCAAATTCAGCGAGGTGGACCCCGCCGAGCGCTCGAAGAATCTCGGCGAGGCCTTGCATTTATTGTGTTTGGCGAGGGTGTTTCACAAGGTGCGGCGTTGCCATGGAAATGGAGTGCCTCTCGCCGCTGAGGCCGATGACCGCAACTTCAAGGTGTTCTTCCTCGATGTAGGCCTGGCCTACAGGGCCCTGGGTCTGCAAATCGACAGCCTTGAGAAACTGGACGAACTCTTCTTGGTCAACCGAGGTGCACTCTGCGAGCAGGCGATCGCCCAAAATCTGCTCCATGGCGGGGATCCATGGACAAAATCCGAGGCCTTTTACTGGACGCGTGAGAGCCCGAATTCCACAGCGGAGGTGGATTTTTTAGCGCAACTCGGAAGTGGGATTCTGCCCATCGAGGTGAAGTCAGGCAAAACTGGACGCCTCAAATCGCTCCAACTCTTCCTCAGTGAAAAAAACTCCCCCGCCGCGCTGAGATTTAATACCGATAAGCCCTCGGTGGCCTTCATCGAGGGCGAGGGAGCGACCTCCAAGCTCGTCTCGCTGCCACTTCCTTTTGTCGGCCAATTTCCTCGACTCGTGCAGTCCGCCCCCAACCAGACATCGTCCCAAGACAAACCCAGCCGATGAAAAAACTCACTCTCCACCTTTGACTCGCTCGCTCCAGCTCGGCTCGCCCTTCGGGCCAACCTTCGGTTGCTCTACCTCGCGCTCGGTTGCGTTCTCGGTGTCCTCGGTGGTCAAATCCAAACTGCCACCGTCGAGGCCGAGGGACGCGCGGCGGGGGTCAGAAAACAGCTCGCGAGCAGGCGCTCGCCGATGCGCTCCGGGAGGCCGTGCGCAAGGGAAGTGGTGTCGATGTGCTCGCATCGAGCGGGGTCTCGAATTTCGCTTTGGATTTTGACCGCATCCTGAGTTCAGCCTTCGGGCATGTGAAAAGTTACGAGGTCATCAGCTCGCGTCTGGGACAGGATCAAATCTACACGGTCAAGATTCGGGCGGACGTGGAAAAGGGCACGCCGGACGCCAAGAACATATTGGCTTTGCGGGAGCTCATGCAACGCAAGGGAGCGCCGCGCGTTGCCATCCGGATTCGCGAGCGCTTGCCGGAATCCGATGGCAAAGACTCGCTGCAGCATGTGTTGGAGGATGCGGCGAAGGGAATGCAATTTTTTGTCGTCGATCCCGCAAGTCGTGCGGACTTCGTGATCGAGGGGGAGGTAGCGATGAAATACCTCGGCCGCGAAACCCTGCATGGACGCCCTCCGCAGCACAGTTTCGCTGCCACAGGCACAATCCGTGCGGTGCGCGGCGACACGGGCGAAGTCATAGCGGTGGATAACCTCTCGGGCAAAAATTCCGTCGGCGGCACGGCATTTGCCAAGGAAGATGCCGCGCGCGAAGCACTCGACTTGCTGGCCCGTCCCAATGGAAACGCCGAAGCCCCGCCAACCATTCTCAACAAAATCCTCGCCCGCTGGGTCACTGAAACCGACCTCGGCGCCATCAAACGCTTGGAGTTCTCCAGCATCAGCTCCGAAGACTTCCAAAAAATCCAAACCGACTTCGCCGACACGAAAAAAATCAGCGCCGTCTGGCCCCGCGAGTTCGACTCGCAAGGCATCAGCGTCCTGGATGTCGAAACCCGCCTGGACAATATCGGCCTCGGCCAAGAAGTCACCAAAGCCACCAGCGGCCGAGCAAAACTCGACCGCAGCACCGAAAACCTCATAGCCTTCAACGCAAGCGGAGCTGGAACAGCCGCTCCCACCGCCCAAGGCGACGCAAAAAGCGATGACAAGCCCTGGTGGAAGGTTTGGTGAAGATGAGCGCATGAGCCGCTCTGTTCTGTTGTGGCTTTAGACAACCAGCTCAAAGGCTTCTCTTGGAGAAAGCATCTTGACCACTCCCCGTGTTTTCTCCGGATAGTGGCGCTCATTGCCAGTCACGAGAATTTTCGACTCAGTCGCAGCGGCTACCTCGAGAAATTTGGTATCCGAGGCATCGCTTGCTTCGAGCCCTTGAATTGGCATCGCCACAAGGTGGGTTTGAAAAGGCAGAATCTCCCAAAACGCCGCGACATCGGCCGCTTTGAATGAAAACCTCGGACGAGCAAGCACCTCCCTATATTCGCACAGGATTCTGTCATCGAATGCGATGGCCACCCTTTGTGCAAGAATAGCGTCAATCAGCCGCCCAGGCGGCCCCTTTGCAGAGAGAAGACCGGAAACCAGCACATTGGTATCCAGAACCCAATCCCGCCGTGAGATCATTTCGCGCTTTTCCGCACTGCTTGGATTTCTTTCTCGATCTCCTCAGCCAAAATCGAATCAACACCCGCCTCTCCAGCTCCGGACCGCAAGTTTCGCACGGCGCGCCGAGCCTTTGAAAACGCGATCTCCTTCAAATCCTCCATCAAGGATTCCGGGGAAGTCGGCGTTAAAATCGCCATCGGCCGGCCATCCCGCGTCACAACCATGGTTCCCTCCGAGACCACCCTGGACAAAACCGCGCCCGGTTTGGAACTCAATTCTCTTGAAGCGATCATTTGCATAGGCACACCATTTGCACAACAAATGCCAGAAGTAAACAAAAATTTCAGGCTGTGTCTATTTTTTGCCTATTCAGCAATCCGCCGGACTCCTGCCCCGATTTCGACGCAAATGGCGGTAGCTAAACTCGCCGCCGCGCCACTTTACCACAATCCTGCACGAATGAAGAAATAAGCGGTTGTGTGGGGAGCAAACCGCAAGTGTTCTGGGCGCAAGCCACTTGAAAAGATGAGGAAACAAGTTCTTCTTTCCGCTGCAATCATTGCAAAGATCGATGCCATTGCCAAAAAACGAAAGCAGAGTTTCTCTGCGGTGCTAGAAGATACTTGCGGCAGTTTCACATAGGATGATAAGGGGCGCGAAAAATCATGAACAGACCAATCATTTTTAGGACGCTGGTGTGGTGCCGACGGGGACGTCGGCGTTCTGGGGGGGCGGTTTTTCCCGTGGATTGGCAGACTCAGCTTTGCGGGGATAGGAATTTTATAATAACAACGCCGCTAATGATTAGCGTCATTCCTAGGATACTTGGGGCGTCGAGTTTTTGATTGTAAAGGAGCCAGGCGACGATGCTGATGATCACGGTGCCGACACCCGACCAGATGGCGTAAGCCGTGCCGACTTGCATGGTGCGGAGGGTCAGAGACAAAAAGTAAAATGCTGTTCCGTATCCGAATACAACAATCAACGAGGGAATGAGGCGTGTGAAACCTTCCGCCGCCTTGAGGGAGGAGGTGGCGATGACTTCGGCAAGGATTGCTATAGAAAGGTAGAGCCACTGCATGGGAGTGTTTTCCGTATTTTAAGCCTTCTTTGCGTTTGTTTTATGCGGATTTTTTCTGCTCTTTAGCTATGAGCATGTAGAGGGAGGGGACGATGAGGAGGGTGAAGATGGTGCCGATGGTCATTCCGCCGACGAGGACGAGGCCGATGGAGTTGCGGGCGGCGGCTCCGGCGCCGGTCACGAGGATAAGAGGAAAGTGGCCGAACACGGTGGCCAGGCTGGTCATGAGAATGGGGCGAAGGCGGGTGAGGGCGGCGCTGCGGACGGCTTCGAGTTTCGTGTGGCCTTCGCGTTGCATGTGATTCGCAAATTCCACGATGAGGATGCCGTTTTTGGCGATGAGGCCGATGAGTGTCACCAGGCCGATTTGCGAGTAGATGTTCATGGTGGTCGTCCATCCATTGGTCCAGAATGGCACATCCGGTGCGGGCATTTTCAGAAAGGTGAAAATAAGGGCGCCGAACATGGCGAGGGGGACAGAGCCCAACAGGATGATGAATGGGTCGCGGAAGCTGTTGAACTGAGCAGAGAGGACGAGAAAAATCATCACAATGGCGAGGGCGAAGGTGAACAGGAACTTTGCAGGGCCTTCGGCGCGGAGCTGGCGGGATTCGCCGGTGTAGTCGAGGATGTAGCCTCGGGGGAGAATCTTGGCGGCTTCGTCTTCGAGGAATTTCAGGGCCTGGTCAAGCGGGACGATGGCGACGCCGCTGAGTTTGACGGCGTTCATTTGCTGGAAGCGCTGGAGGTTGCGGGGTTCGACCTTGTTTTTCACGGTGGCGACGGTGGAGAGCGGGATGAGTTCGCCTTTGGGGCCACGGATGCGGATGTCGAGGAGTTGGTCCTCATTGAGACGCCCGAGGCGGGTGATCTGTGGGATGACCTTGTAGCTGCGGCCATCCATGTTGAAGCGGTTCACATAATTCCCGCCGGCGGCGGCGGAGAGGTCGGCTCCCACTTGGGCGAGGTCGAGTCCGAGGGCGGCGACCTTGTCGCGGTCGATGACGAACTCGGCCTGTGGCTTGTCAAATTTCACACTGACGATAGGCGGAAAGGCGAATTTGCCACTGGCTACGGCCTTGAGCTTGAGTTGCTCGACGAATTCAAGGATGCGCTCGGTATCGGCGGTGGATGCCACGACGATCTCAACCGGGAAGTCGCCGCCGCCGGGTAAGGCAGGTGGAACTACGGCAAAGGAACTTACGCCGGGCACTTTGCCGAGGCCTGCTTGAACCTCTTGTGTCATGTCGAAGACGGTCCGGTCGCGCTGGGTCCAGCTTTTTAGGCCCATGCCGGAGAAGCCGCCGAATGTCTGGGTGATCTGGAATGTGTAGGCGGTCTCAGGGAAGCTCTGGAAAACCTTGTTCACCTCGGTGGCATGGACGGTCATTTGGTCGATGGAGGCATTGGATGGCGTGTCGAGGATTCCGAAAATGACGCCTTGATCTTCATTCGGGGCGAGCTCCTTCGGCGACTGGGTGTAGAGGAGCACGGTCACCAGTGTGAGAATGATCCAGGCGGTGTAAACGGCCGGACGAGCGTTGAGCGTCGCATCGAGAATGCGGGCGTAGAAGGAGCGGATTCTTTCGAAGGTGGCATTGATGTGGCGCGGCAGCCAGGCATCCTCGGAGCGGGGCGTGAGGAGCTTGGAGGACATCATTGGAGAGAGCGTGAGCGCTACGATGCCAGAGACGAGCACGGCCCCGGCTAGCGTGAATGCGAACTCGCGGAAGAGGGTTCCAGTGAGGCCTCCTTGCAGTCCGATGGGGGCATAGACGGCAGCTAGGGTGAGAGTCATGGCCACGATAGGCCCGAAAAGTTCTCGCGCGCTGAGGATGGCGGCATCAAAGGGCGACTTCCCCTCGCGCATGTGGCGCTCGACATTTTCCACCATGACGATGGCATCATCGACCACAATTCCCACGCTCAACACGATGGCCAAGAGGGTGAGCAAATTGATGGTGAAGCCAAAAATCTGCATGAGAAAAACGGCTCCGATGAGGGAAATGGGAATGGCCACCACGGGCACCAGCACGGACCGCAGGGATCCCAGGAAAAGAAAAATCACGACTACGACAATGAGGAGTGTCTCACCGAGCGTCTTCACGACCTCCTTGATCGCGTCTTCGATATAAACGGTGCCGTCGTAGGCGATGCCTGCCTGAAGGCCGGTGGGAAGGTCTTTTTCGATTTCTTTCATCTCGCTGCGGACGCGTTTGATGACATCCAGCGAGTTGGCATTCGGCAGTGGCCAGATGCCCATAAAGACAGCCGTCTCGCCGCTGAATCGCACCTCGGTGTCGTAGTCCTCCGCGCCGAGGACGACATTGGCGATATCCTCCAGGCGAATGAAACGCTCGCCATCCTTGCGCACCACGAGTCGGCGGAATTCATCGACTGAGGTGAGGTTGGTATCCGCCGTGAGATCGACTTGGATCCATGAGCCCTTGGTCTGGCCGACGGCCGAGAGGTAGTTGTTTGCAGCGAGGGCGCTGCGGACATCCGAGGGACTCACGCCCAGCGAGGCCATGCGAACGGGGTCGAGCCAGATGCGCATGGCGAAGGTGCGGGCTCCGAGGATGTCAGCACGCTGCACGCCGGGGAGGGCGGTGAGGCGCGGTTGGACCGAACGCACAAGGTAGTCGGTGATTTCGTTTTGCTTGAGGATGCTGGATGTGAAGCGCAGATAGGCCGAGGCGAAGCGGGAGTCTGCGGTTTCGATATTGATGACTGGCACCTCGGCTTCGGGCGGGAGGTCGCCACGGACTTGGTTCACCTTTGAACTGATCTCCGCAAGCGCCTTGTTGGCATCGTAGTTCAGGCGCAGCCTGGCTTGGATGGTCGAGAGGCCCTGCGAACTCGTCGAGTCGATGTAGTCGATGCCGTCTGCCGCAGCGATGGCGCGCTCGAGTGGCGTTGTGATAAATCCCCGCACGAGCTTGGCATTGGCTCCAATGTAGGCCGTGGTGACTGTGACAATGGCATTCTCGCTACGCGGGTATTGGCGAACATTCAGCGAGCCGATGGATTGGAAACCTGCCACCAGGATGACGAAGGTCACCACGAGGGATAGGACCGGCTTGCGGATGAAGATGTCGGTGAAATTCATGGAGCGGGACGCCGTGGTTTACTTCTCGGAGGGAGTAGGCTTGGCGGAGGAGGGGAGGCTGGCTTCGCCTGCAACGACATGGGAGCCATTGCGAAGCTTGAAGCCGCCGATGGTCACGATGCGCTCGCCTGCTGAGAGACCTTCTTCGATGGCCACAAGATCGCCTTCGCGCTGACCGAGGCGGATGAATTTCTGATGCGCCTCGAGCCGAGGGCCTTTCTTGTTCTCGACCTCAGTCACCACAAAAACCGAGTCGCCATAGGGGGCGAAAATGACAGCTGTCGAAGGAATGACAACACGCTCGAAGGTGCCCGGCACAAGAACTGAAACGGCGACAAACATCCCTTGGCGCAGCGCGCCGTCGTGGTTTTGGAGAGTAGCCTGAAGATTGATGTTGCGCGTGGTGGCATCCACCGCCGGCTCGATGGCCGTGAGCGTGCCTTCAAACGCCCGGCCCGGCAGCGCATCGGTGGTGATTTTTACCTTCATTCCCACCGAGAGGTCGCCGAGGCGTTGTTGGGGAAGGGAGAAGTTCACATAGACGGGGTCGAGGGCTTGGAGAGTCACAATGGGGTCACCGGGCTTGAGGAATTGTCCTTCCTGAATTTGGCGGATGCCGAGGCGTCCGGTGAATGGTGCGCGGATGGTCCTTTTTTCGACAATCGATGCGAGTTGATCCACGCGGGCGGCTGAGTCCTTGGCTTGGGCCTCGGCGCCTTCCATATCCGACTGCGACACAACGCTGGTTTTGCGGAGTCCGCGGATGCGCTCGAGGTTCAGGCGGTTGAGGTCGGCTGTGGATTGTGCCGAGCGCAGTTGGGCCTCCTCGATCGATTTGTCGATTTGCACGAGCGGGTCGCCAGCTTCCACCTCCGCTCCAGATTGGAAAAGAATGCCAACGACCTTACCCGAGACCTCGCTGGCAACCATGACGCCGCGTGCAGCTTCTACTGAACCAATGGATTGAAACGATACGGTGAGAGTCTTGGTGGCCGATTCTTCGATCACAACTGTCTCGGGAGGCATCTCGAAGGTCTCACCCATTTTGATGAGGTCCACGATCTGGAGAGCTTTAACGCCAATGATGGCACCGACGAGGACAAGGAGACCGAGAATGGTCAGGAAGATCTTTTTTTTCATAGGAAACCGACTGGTGTGAGACCTTACGAGCGAGGACTCAGGAATGTTGTTGAATTTAACGGATGAGGCCCCAGCGCTCGCTGAATGGCCAGTAAACTAAGAGTCCGCGCCCGGCGACATTGATCTCGGGCACGCCGCCCCAATCACGACTGTCGCGGGAGTGGTAGCTGTTGTCACCAAGGGCGAAGTAGGAACGAGGAGGCACAGTGAAGGTGGCTTCGGGATTGCCCAGATAGCGGAATGCGGGGCCGCCGCGACCTCCATTTGAGTAGCCCTGATAGCCATCCTTCATGCTCATGACCCTCTCAAAAACGAATTGGTCTGGAATTTTTCCATCCACCGTGAGGGTGGGGGGATTGATGCGAAGCGTCTGGCCTGGCATGCCCGCGAGGCGTTTGATGTAATGCTGGGAGCCCATTGCGGGATCAAGACCGGATTCGATCTCGCGGATGCCTGTGGTTTTGAAAACAAAGACATCGCCCGCCTTGGGCTTGGTGAAGTTGTAGCTGACCTTGTCCACAAACACCTGGTCACCGGTATCCATGTGGCCTCGGGCAATGACTTCGCCGGTGGAGTATTCGCGGCCTGGCAGCACGCGGAAGTAGCGCATAAGCGGGTCGCGGGGCACGAAGAGTGTGTAGGAATTGTTGCGGCAGACGATTTCTGTGAAAGTGAAAAAATTCAGATAAGTGCGCTCGTTCAGCGTCACGACGACATCGCTCTCCTTGGCGCGGAGTTCGAAATGGTGACGGCCTCTAACCACGAAATCAAAGGCCCGAACAGCGAGATTCGGCGGCGGGGTATCCGTCTGCACGCCTACGATGCCGTAGAGCGTCGGTTGCATCGAACCGGTGGGAATACGGAAGGGTTGGATGAGAAACGCCTTCACTCCAGCGGCAATGACAATGGCCACCAGAAACACCTCGATATTCTCGCGGAGGGCGGCGTGTTTTTGAGGAGGAAGGGATTTTCCAATGACCTCATCCAGCTTGGCGACTGCCTCTGAAACCTCATTACGATTCCGAAAGCGCATGGCTCCATGCAGGACGGCGATGAGTGATTCGATTTCGCTGACGCGGGCGTCGGGTAGGATGTCGCGCTTGTAGGCGAGGAATTTTTTTGCGCCGTGGAGGTATTGCTTGGCCTCTTTGATGTAGCGTGGTGTCAGGAAAAACATGGCGCGGGGTGTGGGATGTTCAGCTGGTGCGGAGGACCTCGATGAAGGCTTCCTGTGGGATGTTGACGGTGCCAACAGCCTTCATGCGTTTTTTGCCTTCCTTCTGCTTCTCGAGGAGCTTGCGCTTGCGGCTGATGTCGCCGCCGTAGCACTTCGCGGTCACATTTTTCCTCATGGCGCTCACACTCTCGCGGGCCACGATCTTTCCGCCCACGGCGGCTTGGATGGCCACTTGGTAGAGTTGTTGAGGGATGACTTCCTTGAGCTTGGTGGCAAGCGCACGACCGCGCGACTCGGCCTTCTCGCGATGGACGATGGAGGAGAAGGCATCCACTGGTTCGGCATTCACGAGCATCTCCAGCTTCACGAGCTTCGCCGGTTTGTAGCCAGCCTGCTCGTAGTCCATCGAACCGTAGCCTCGGGTGATGGATTTCATTTTATCCACAAAATCGACGAGAATTTCGTTAAGCGGGAGGTCGGCTGTGAGCATGACGCGCTTGGTGTCGATGGACTCGGTGTGGCTTACCTCGCCGCGTTTTTCCATGATGAGTTGCAGGATGGGCGAGATGTATTCATTCGGGAGCATCACGAAGCAGCGCACCATCGGTTCGCGGATTTCCTCGATCACACTGGGGTCGGGGAGTTGGTCGGGATTATCGATGCGGAGGACTTCGCCATTCGTGCGCTGCACCTCGTAAATGACCGAGGGGTAGGTCGCGATGATGTCCATGTCGAACTCGCGGCGGAGACGCTCTATGATGATCTCCATGTGCAACAAACCTAGGAATCCGCAACGGAATCCAAAGCCAAGAGCCACGCTCGACTCGGCCATGAATTGGAAGGCAGCGTCGTTCAGTTGGAGCTTCGCTATGGCTGCCTTGAGGTGCTCGAAATCAGCCGTGTTGATAGGATAAATGCCGCTGAAGACCATGGGCTGCACGACTTGGAAGCCGGGCAGGGGCTCCTCGGCAGGTTGGCGGGCGTTGGTGAGAGTATCGCCAACCTTCACTTCCGAGGAGGTCTTGATATTAGCAATGACATAGCCGATGTCGCCGGCGATGAGTTTTTCCCTCGCGAAAAACTTAGGCTGTTGCGGCTTGAAAACTCCGACTTCCTTGACCTCGTAATTTGAGTTCGTGGCCATGAGTTTCACCTGATCGCCAGCCTTGATCGTGCCCTCCATGACGCGGGTGTAGATGACCACTCCACGGTAGGTGTCAAAATGCGAGTCAAAGGTGAGAGCGCGCAGACGGGCCTCGGGCTTACCTGCCGGGTGGGGGATGCGTTCCACGACAGCTTCCAAGATGTCCTGAATGCCGATGCCTGCTTTCGCGCTGGCAAGGATGGCCTCCTCGGCTGGGATCGCAAGAATGTCCTCGAGTTGCCGCTTGGCATTTTCGACATCGGCATTGGGGAGGTCGATCTTATTGATGACTGGAATGAGCTTGAGTCCTTGCTTCTCGGCGAGGTGGACATTGGCCACAGTCTGGGCCTCCACACCCTGCGCCGCGTCGATAATCAGAAGAGCGCCTTCGCAGGCAGCCAGCGAGCGGGACACTTCGTAGGAAAAGTCCACATGCCCGGGCGTATCGGAAAGATTGAGCTTATAATGAGCGCCACTTTTGGCAGTGTATTCCATGGCAATCGGGTGGGCTTTGATTGTAATGCCACGCTCGCGCTCGAGGTCCATGGCATCGAGGAGTTGCTCTTGGGACTCGCGCTTTTGGATCGTTCCCGTTACCTCCAAAAGGCGGTCGGAGAGAGTCGTTTTACCGTGGTCGATGTGGGCGATGATGCAAAAGTTGCGCGTGTTTTCTATAGCCATGAAAAGCCGGGGACTATCGGGCACTCAGAGCGGCGGGTCAATCTGAAGCTGCTCTTGCGAAGAAAAATGAAGAATGTTTTCGATTCGCCAGATGGCAAGCCGCTGAGCTATTTCGTAGAGGCATGTCAGAAACCGATCCCGCTCAGAGACCCGAGGAGCCCTTGCCGAAATTCCGAGTGAATGCCAAGGTCTTTCAAATTCTGGGCCTGCTGGGGGTGGCTCTGGCTTTGCCAATCACGATTCTCGTTCTTGGACTAAATGGTATCCGAAAGGAGAGACAATCCACCGTGGTGGCGGAGGTCCAAGTGTCAGAGGCCGCTGCCGAGGTTCCAGGGTTGCGTCAATCCTTGGAATCCATCGCCGACGCAAACTTACCGGTCGGTCTCGTAGAATCTCCAATGCGTATTTTTAGGCTCCGCTATGAAGATGCCGCGCAACGCGAGCAAAAGCGCAATGAGGTATTAGAGTTGTTCAAACGGTCGGGTATTCCATTCGTAGAAACTGGAGAAGACGCTGCGGACTCTTGGATTGTCAAGGTAGAGCCGAATAATGGTGCTGAATCGTTTGAAAATGGCCTGATTTCTTTGGGATTTACAAATGATAAAACCGGCGAGGGGAATATGACCAATGAATCCGGTGCAATAGATATTAAAACAACAGTTTATAAGATCCAGATTGAGGCATTGAATCCTGGATTAGATCATTGAGCAGTTTTAAAAAACTAATGTGTAAAAATATAGCATATGTTTCTTTTTATGAGATATCTTTGAAATAAAAATAGAATCCAAAATGAACCTGCCGGACATTTCAATATTAAGCGATCAAATTTGCCGCATCCAGAGCAGTTTGCGCTTCAAAGGATAAACCCCGCTGTGTTTCGATGCGCAAAGAGTCAAAAAATCTCTGCATCGGAAGTAATTTTCCTCGCCGCAAATACCCACACGAGGTCCTGGGTGAGGCGGGTGGCTTTTTGCAGATCAAATTGCTGGAATCCTTTGTAAAAGTAAAAGACCAAAAATTTGGACGATCGTCCAAATTTTTGGTCGAAATTCATCTGTCATTGCGACTCGTTCGGCGTGCAGGACGCGCGGACAAGCTTTGTGGTTTGTGCGATTTTTTGGCGAGGTGGTTTTCGGGAGTGGTTTGTAGGTTTTCGAGGTGGTATTTGGGTCAAGCCGGAGGTCGACCCTCCAAGGATTTTGGCGCGCTGCCGCGCGGGTTTTGGTAGCGGAATCTCAGTGATCGGCAAACATGGTTTGTCGCAAGAATCATCGGCAGTTTGAATTTAGGATAATGTCGCGAAGCAGAGTGATATAGCAGGAAAAGCATAGCGTCGCTATTACCTATTACATATATTATCAGATGTTATAGATATGTCCCTTGGGTCTATGGTTTGGCGAGTCTGTGAATAAGTTTGGAATAAGTTCAGCCATTCCCTCCTCGATGGATTCAAGGGCTCTGTTATTCACAGGGAGCGGTGAAAAGACTGCGACACATTTTGGTATCAGACGGATTTCAAACTTTCGCTTTCCTTTCCACACGGGAAATTTAGCCTCTGCGGGCATGTCCAAACAATTAAACCCGCGCCCAATCCTGCCCCCGGATTTCGATTGCATCAAGGTGGTCCATTCGTTCGAGGAGTTGGCTTCGGCACCATTCGGAGCTGGAGTCAATGCCTTTTGTTGGCCACGGGTGCTTGATGGAAATTTTGCTGAACTCGTGGAAAAGATCGGTTCAGGCGATGGCATTACCCTTCTCGACGAAGATTTTTTGCAAAGCCTGCCGCTCAGTCCCGCCGGTCTCGTAGCGATCAATGAAATGCTTCAGGATGAGCGCTTACTGAGCGCTTTGGGATTGGATCCTGTTTTGAACTGCATTCATGCTTATCCGAGTGATGACAACGACGCTTCCATATCGACGGATGTTTATTCATTTCATGCAGATAGTGCTCCGGTGCAATCGGAAACATGGCTTTGCACATATTTTGGAGCATGCAGCGAGGCGATCCGGAATGAAGAAGCTGTGAGGCATGTGGATATTCCGAAAACTCGAGCAGATCTCCTGAAGCTCTATGGAGGTCAGGATGATGAGGGATTCTGTGAGTTTTTAAGCGAAAATTGCTATGACCTTCACTATGCAGCCTTGCCCCACGCAGAACCCTACCCGTTTGGAAGAGCCAATTTCTGGCGCATTGCGGTGCAATATCCCGATTCTCCCGTTCCGCCATGCATCCATCGCGCTCCACGAACCAGTTCTCCACGGTTGCTGCTCATCAGTTGAAGTAAGTTGTTCGGGACAATTTCCCGCTGGATTCGATCTGAGTATCGTCTTCACCCGCAGACCCACATGCATGCTGGATCCTAAAAGGTTTGGGGCAGAATTGCTTTCTTGCGTTTCGGCAATTCATTTGAAGCGAAAGCTCCCGAGATAATTTTTTCCAATGTGCCTCCAGGCAGATCGTCCAACCGAACAAAATGATTGTTCCCAACCGCAGCGCAGAACAGGGATTTTTTGTAAATATTGGCTCTTGAGTAAGCCACTGTGGTCTGGTGCTTCAACTCCACATAATCACTATCATCGAGAATGCAGGAATCATCGACGCACTTCTCCCGAAGCGTTGTAAAGTTCACAAGCAGCATCTCATCGGCATCCCGGTTCGGATCGAACAAGGGAATGTATATGTGCCCGGCTCCGCCATGCACCGGAAAGCCATTCCGAGAGTCAAGTCCATCCGAGGGTCATTTCAGCAAGGAATGGATTCGGTTTGCCGACTCGATTTCCTCCAAGAAAGTTTCGACCTCCTCGGCGTTCCATGAAAAGGATTCGGCCAATTTGCGGGCCTTGATGTCCAAGCGACCACCATTCGGGTCTGCCCACTCCTCACAATGTTTGTGCGTCCAGTCCACCAACTCCCATTTGTCGAACGGGCCAAAATCTTTCCAAATCTCGTTGAGAATGCTTATTTCAGAAGTCGCAAGAGCATCGTAAGAGTCAATTTTCGCCGCAGTGGCCACCTTGTGGTTGGCCCGATCCGAAATCAATTTTTCCCACGGACTCTCCCCCAGTGGCGTGCCGTCATTGATCAACTCGAGCACCTCGCTGGTGACCGGACCGTGTTTCAACGAGTAGTAGTGACCGCCAACTATCGGAACTTGGCGCGTCTCGAAAGACCTCCGATCCGCCAGATAGATCAGTTTGACTAGCTTTAGAATTTCTATTTCCCCGCCTGCTCGATTCGCAAAAAAGTGCGCGCACTGTGCAGACTTCTCTATGTCGAATGGATAATTCACAGAATCAATCTGTCTGCCTCCGAATTGGAGCGCAAGTTTCCAAAATTACAGAGCCCCTTTTTATTCATTTATGAAGCGGGGTTATTGAAACGGAACTACCGGCGGTCGGGATCGAACCGACACTCCTTGCGGAACGCGATTTTGAGTCGCGCGCGTCTGCCAATTCCGCCACGCCGGCTACTGTTGCCTACACTACTGAAATGTGGATCTCTGGCAATCACGAAATCCAAGCCTGCCTTCTGAAATTTATTCCACGATGGCGCGGCGGAGCATGTCCAGGGCGGCTTGCGTTGCGAGCTGCTTGAAGGTGGCACGGTCCACTGGGAAGGAGAATTTTTGGCAATGAGTGGGCTTGGAGGCTTGGGCCATGGCGATAAAGACGGTGCCAACGGGTTTTTCAGGACTGCCTCCATCGGGGCCGGCGACACCAGTGAGTGCGAGGCTGAAATCCGAATGCGCATGGAGCAAAGCCCCCTCGGCCATGGCACAGGCCACGGGTTCGCTCACAGCACCGTGCTCGGATAGGATCGATTGACTCACGCCAAGCAGGTCGACCTTTGATTCATTCGAATATGTCACGAATCCTCGGTTGAAGACTTTTGAGGAACCTGGGACATCTGTGAGACGGCTTGCGAGAAGGCCGCCTGTGCAGGATTCAGCTGTCGAGATGGTGCGCTCCATGGCAGCGAGTCGGTGAATGATCCATTGTTCGATCCCCTCGCCTTTTGCTGAGACGAGGTTTTTTCCGAGGGTTTGCAGGATACGCGGCTCGATGGAGTCGAGCAGTTCCTTGGAGCCAATGAGTCGGAAATCCACCTCGTTCGGGCGGGCACAGTAGCCGACTTCGAGGTCTATATTTGCCGAGAGCTCGAGACCGATCATCTCCTCCACGGCGCTTTCACCGAGGCCGACGACCCGATAGATGCGGCATTCCTTTTCAGGCAGGTCGCCCAGCAAGCCGCAGAGCACGGGCATGACGGATTCTTCAAACATCGGCTTCAGTTCACGCGGCGGACCCGGCAGGAGGAAGAAATGCGGTGATGCGGACGACGGCGTGGACAAACTGGGAATGTAGAGGCCAGGAGCGGTGCCATTATTGTTGGGAAGCACGATAGCGCCCTCTGGAACCATCGTTTGACGCAGCATGCGCTCGAGAAGTTTGTATCCCCTCGCCGCCAACCGCGATTCGATAGCATCTCGAACGGTTTCGTTTGGCACAAGCTTGAGACCAAGAATTTCGGCTACGGCTTCGCGAGTAATGTCATCCGTCGTCGGTCCCAGGCCTCCGGTTATAAAAACAATGTCGGCACGATTGAATGTTTCGCAGACGGCATCTCTGATGGCAGGCCCGTCGGGAACGGTTGTTTGGCGCGAGAGGCGAAGCCCAAGCGGAAACACCCTCTTTGCAATCCATGCGGCATGGGTATTTATGACCTCACCGAGGAGAAGCTCGGTGCCGCTGTTGATGACTTCGATAATCATCCGGCCACTGCACAGTAGGAGATGGCATCCATCCACTCTTTTACGCGATCTCTTTTCTCATCCTCTTCATCGAGATCATAGACATAGAGGAGATTGGCAAGCATGCGGAGGAGGAACTGGCGCGGTGTGGCAGGCAGGAGGTGGGATTCCTTGAATTCGATATTTTGCCTGACGAGGAGTTGTTTCACATCGGG
>JBIIPZ010000074.1:0-4097 GCA_044342325.1 Terrimicrobiaceae bacterium | reverse complement strand
GGCGTGGAATGGATCAAAAAAAACACCGGAGTGTCGGGCGATGAAATGTCCGGGGAGATTGATACCCTCGATGCGCATGCCAGCGCGTGAGCCAACCATCATATAAACTAAGGCCAAGCTGATGGGGATCCCAACGCGGGAAGATACCACATGCGGCAGGAGCGAATTTTCCTCGCAATAGTAGCAGGAGGAATTTCCGCGAAAGCCGAGTTCATCGGATAGGAATTCGGTGAGCAAATTCACCCGCTCATCGCTGTCGGAAGCGCTGGCAACCCGGGCGAGAAATTCCCGTCCCCAGTCATTGATTTGCTCTTCGAATGGTGAGGTGCACTTTTCCGCTTCGACGGCCCGCGCAAGTGACCAGACGGCTTGCTCGATCGAAAAATTTTCGCCTCCCAAGTGGCAGAGCAACTCAAAATCTCGCGCGGCATTTTGGCCTTGGATGTTGTTAATGATGTCTCGTGCGTGTCGGGAAACTTGCTCGTCATCCGCATTGGAAAGCCCGTCGAGGCAACGGGGGTTGTCCTCGGCCATGGAGAAGAGTTGTTGTTTCACAAGCCGCACGGTTTCGGGATCGTCGTCACTGAGGAGCCTGATCAAGGCCTGTGTGTTGGGAACCATTAGTGGTCAAATAAACGCGGGTTTTTCCCCGTTGCAAGCGGGGACTTTGTGGCTACGCGCTGCCGATTGCTGGTTCTTCCGCTGGTTCGATATGAACGGTGACATCGCTGAGATGATATCCGCCTTCCATGAGGGCATCTTTTACCAGATGGGATATGCTGTGTCCTGCGGAGACCGTCACATCGCCGCGCACTCGCACATGGAGATCCGCGAGGAGTGTGAGCCCGCTCTTGCGAACGCGGCATTTTTCCACATTTTTCACGCCCGGGACGGCCTGCGCGCAGGTCATGATTTTTTGGATCGTTTCGTCGGGGGCCTGTTCGTCGAGCAATTCGCCGAAGGATCCTCGCAGCATGCGGAGGCCATTGAGCGCTATAATGCCGCAGGAGAAAAGCGCTGCCCAATCGTCTGCGCTGACGAAACGAGGGCCTCCAATCAAGGCGATGAGAATGCCGATAGCCGCAGCAAGCGAAGTGAGGGCGTCGGACCTGTGATGCCATGCGTCCGATTCCAGCGCTCGGCTTTCCACCTCACGGTTGCGGGCATTGGTTATTCTGAAAAGGACTTCTTTCACGATGACCACAAAAACCAGAACGCCCAAAGTGAAGATGGCAGGAACTGGTCGGTCAGGCGCGCCGTAGATGATTTCGCGCAGGCTGTTCAACGCGACCATCGCGCCGGCAGCCAAGAGGATCAGCGCTCCGCCAACACCAGCGAGGGATTCCATTTTCCCATGGCCGTAGGGGTGTTCGGAATCCGGCGGACGCGCGGCATATTTCAAGGCAAGCCAGATGAGTGCCGAACTCAGGACATCAAGGGTGGATTCCAGGCCATCGGCGATCAGGGCATCCGAGTGCCCCATCCAGCCGGCAGTCATCTTCACCACGGCGAGCAGGAGATTGATGAACACACCCGCGAGCAAGATGGCTCGGCCCTGGGCAGCTCGTTGGGCGAGTGTGGACATTCGGAATCCCTCTCGGTCAGCGCTTGCGGAAAAGCATGATCTGGTTCCCCTCAGGGTCTGCGCACATGGCGAGATGTGGTGGTTCGCCAGGGTTGTCGGACATAGGTTCGTGGCGGAGGAGTCCGCCTGCAGTCACGACTTCGGCGGCGCCTGCGATGACATCTTCCACTTGAAAGCTGAGCCCAGTCCAAGTCGTCTCATCCTCGCCGCCGCTGTGAATAGCCAGTGTGGAACCGCAGATATCGAGTTCGGCGATGTGTTCGTTTTGGCGGGTCACTTTCCCGCCGAAGACATACTGATAAAAGGCAACTGCGCGTGGTGTGTTCTTGGCCCAGATGATGTATTTAACGCGTTCGATTTTCATTGGCCAGCAGACTCCCAGTTATAGTCGATCGTGCGAAGCCGTTTTTGTTTCGAACCCAGACGAGGCACGCAGGCGATCAACGCTTTTGTGTAAGGATGAGTTGGATTTTGAAGGACGGATTCTGTTTCTCCCGCCTCGACGATTTCGCCTCGGAACATCACTGCGACGCGGTCGCAGAGCCCGCGAATGATTCCGAAGTTGTGCGTGATGAGAATGAGTGCCATTCCAAACTCAGCCCTCAATCGGCGCAACTCCGCGAGAATCTGCGCTTGAATCGTCACATCCAGCGCTGTGGTTGGCTCGTCCGCGATCAGGAGTTTCGGGAGGCAGCTCAAAGCCATGGCAATCATCGCGCGCTGTTGCATGCCGCCGCTGAGTTGGTGCGGATAGTCCCGCATACGCTTTTCGGGGTCCACAATTCCCACGGTAGCGAGCCATTTGACCACCTCGGCATCGACATCAGAAACCTCTGGGCGGTGCAGGCGGATGCCTTCGGCGATCTGGCTATGAATGGTGTAAACGGGGTTGAGCGAGGTTGCTGGCTCTTGAAAAACATAGGCGATTCCCCCACCCCGGACTTTGCGGAGTTCAGCCTGCGACATGCTTAAAACATCCTGGCCATCGAAACGGATCGCGCCGCCTGCGAACTGGGCTGGCGGCGTGGGCAGGAGTCTTGCGAGAGATAGCGCGGTGACGCTCTTTCCGCTCCCGCTCTCACCGACGATTGCCAACGAACCCCCGTGGGGAATGGAAAAACCCACTTTCTTGACGGCTTCGACAACGCCGTTTTCCGTCTTGAATTGGATCGAGAGATTTTCGACTTCGAGAAGTGGTGATTTCATTGCGGGCGGGTTTCTGAGGCGCGGCGAAGGGCGTCGCCGACGATGTAAAAAGCAAGAGATGCCGTGAAGATGGCGAGGCCGGGGAAAACAATGAGCCACCATGCATCGAGGATGTAGGTTTTTCCATCGGCGATGATGTTTCCCCATGTAGCCTGTGGAGGTGGAACGCCAAAGCTGAGAAAGCTGAGGCCGGATTCCACGAGGATGGCATCGGGAATACTGACAATGGCGGTCACAAAAATCGGCGCAGCCGCATTCGGCATGATGTGTCGGAAAATAATATTCCATCCGCTCTGCCCCATCGAACGCGCTGCGCGAACATACTCGCTTTCGCGCAGCGTCAGAAACTCCGCCCGCACAAGTCTGGCCGTGCCAGTCCAGCTCACGAGGCCGATCACGGCGATGATGATCCAGATATTCGGCCCAAGAATGGCGATGGCCGTAAGAATCAGAAAAAACGACGGAAAGCAGAGCAAGGCATCGACGATGCGCATGAGTAAATTATCGATCCAGCCTCCAAAATACCCACTCACCGCGCCGACGAATATGCCGATTCCAAGCGAGACCGCCATGGCCACAAATCCGACAGTAAGGGAAATCGTCGAGCCGGCCACCATGCGGGAGAGCACATCCCTCCCCAGGTTGTCTGTGCCAAGCCAGTTCGTGGCGCTCGGAGGGAGCAACTTGGCCTCGAGATTTGTGGCATTGGGGTCCATCGGCATCGGCAGCCCTAGAGCCTTTAGAGCGCCTGCTGCGATGGCGACTGCAAAGAAGCAGCTGATAAAAACCAGTGCGACGACGGCCAATCTGTCGGAAAAGAATTTCCGCGCTACGCGGCGATACGGGCTATCCACGGCGACGCTTACCGGCTCTATGGAGATTGGATCAGCCAACGGGTTGGGGTTGCTTAATCTGCTTCGTCGTGGAGTTTCGCCACATAGGGCCAGTTCACGACATTCCACCAACCGGCGATGTAGTCAGCGCGACGGTTTTGGTATTTCAGATAGTAGGCGTGTTCCCAGACATCGATTCCGAGAAGGGCGGTTTTGCCTTCCAAGAGTGGCGGGTCTTGGTTGGGGGTGGAGATGATGGAAAGCTTTCCATCCTTTTCCACGAGCCAGGCCCAACCGCTGCCGAAGCGCTTGAGCGCAGCGTCGGTTAATTCTTTTTTGAATGCCTCGAAGGATCCGAAGTCCTTTTTGATCGCCTCGGCTAGCTCTCCCTTCGGCTCACCGCCGCCATCGGGCGACATCATGAGCCAAAACTGACTGTGATTGAGGTGGCCGCCGACATTGTTACGAAGTCC
>JBIIPZ010000040.1:0-24721 GCA_044342325.1 Terrimicrobiaceae bacterium | reverse complement strand
GTTCAGCAATTTTTCGGCTCGTGTCAGGTCGTTGACTTCCAGCGCAGCCAAAAGCTCGTTGGTTTTTTGAGAGTATTCCAAGGCGCGCCGTTTTGCCTCTCTCGGCAACAAGCGAACGCTGGGCATGTATTCACCGAGTGCAAAAGTCTCGGCCAACCGCTCAGTGGCACTCTGCAATTCACCCTGCTCCAGCAGAAACTTGTAGGCCTCGATGCCTTCGTTGATGTCGCGGATCGCTTCATTGGCGAGGCTGTCGATTTGGCTGAGCGAGCTCACCAATTTGCTGATGGTCTGCGCAGCGCTGGCCGCGCCTCCTGTAAGGCTTTCGATGCCGAAATTCTCCATTCCCAGCTTAGCGCCTTTTGCGGAAAAGGAACTGCCGGATCTGGCCCTCGGAGCGCCATTGTAGATATTCACATTCGTCCCGTTTCCTCCAGCTCCGGCTCCGACGGCGGCATCATGATCCATTAAGCCTTCGGTAGCGGAAATTTGTGGATTCAGTTCGCCGGATATTTTCGCTTGGCCCGCGTCTTTGTTGGTCGGGAGGGAATCGACCATCTTCTTGTAAATGGCAATGGAGTTGTCGCCGTCCGTGTAGATGGCCCGGTAGAAACGATTGGCGATGATGACATGCTCGAATCGGCGCGTGGCGAAATACTGCATGATCAGTGCTTGCAGATGACCCTTGGCTGTTAATTCGATTGTTGCGATGCGGAGTTTGTTGTTTTCGATTGTTTGACCAACATCCGAAAGTTCACGGCTTGCCGTGGCCAATCTGGCGTCGCGCTCGATTTTTTGGTTTTCCTTGGCAACATCCGTGTCCTTGGAACTGGTAGCGATTCCGAGTGTTGAATTTTTCGCCGCCATTTCCTTGTTCCACTCGGCCGAGGAGCGCTGCTTCTCGAGAGTTGCGTTCTCGCGCTTGAGTTTTTCAATTGTTCCCAAGCTCGTCTGCGCGGCATAGATCGCGTCGGACATCGTGCGGCACAGATTGGCGTCGTCCTTGTATTCTGACGCCTTCTTCAGAAGCAAAAATGCCGCATTGATATTCTGTTTTGTCGCATGGCCCGGAGCGAGTAGGTCCAGAATGCGGTCAATTGTTTCCCTGTAGGCGACATCGGTTTTGTCAGTTGCCGCTGGGGCGTTCAGGTATTTTTCAAATCGCGCACGGAAGAGGCGGTTGTTGTTAATATTCCAAAGCTTCCCGTCATAGCTCATGACTTCGCTGCCGGGATCGAATGCCGGTATATCCCTCCCAATAAATCCCTCGTTCACTTGGGGTGGGCGTGCTCCACCCGTCGCGGCTTTTGAGTCGCCTGGTCCCCTGTCTTGTGCGGAGGCTGTGGACGCGATTGCCGAACCGGCGATGCAAAATGCGAGGAGCGTTCTCATGATTTGGTGACCTTTCGTGTGCGAAGAATGCCTTTTTCGTCCACCTCCAGGATAAATTCCAACTGCTGTTCCTTCTGGATGTTCATCGCATTAAAATCTGGCGTCACCAAGATGGGTATAATGTCGTCTTCCGTTTGAACGGCGATCAGGCGACCGGAATCAGGCGACCATGCGAGAGACTCGGCAACCGTGCCTTGCAGTTTGTAGATGTTCCCTCGCAGGCTGTTTGCATTGGCCAGGTAGGAAGCGACATCGAGTGGTGGTGTGGTTCGTGCGGGGTTGCTGTCTTTAGAGCCGAGGAGATAAATTGCGGCAAAAAAAAGAATGCCGACTGTGAACAGACCGATGATCCAACCCGCTCGCGGAGGGGATTTGCGTTTGCGTGCCATGAGTTCTTGTAGTCCCGACAGGGGATTGCTTCAAGACGCTCTTTTGACACACCGCGCCGCGCCGTCGTAGTCTGGAGACTCCGACGCCATGTTGAATTTTCTTATCCGCCGTTCGCTCGTCAGTGTCTTCCTCCTTTTTTGCATCAGCATCGTTTCTTTTTTCATGGTGACGCTGGCGCCCGGAAGTCCCTATCCGTGGGGCGAGTTGAATCCCAAGATCACGCCGCAGGTGAAGGAAATGTTCCGCAAGAAATTCCACCTCGACCGGCCCCTGCATGAGCAATACTGGCTGAACATGCGCGACCTCTTCACTGGGGAGTTGCGCAGCATCAAGGACGATCGGCCAGTTCTGGGGCGGATTGCCGAGCGACTTCCCGCGACGGTTCTCCTGAATGTCGCCGCCATCACTCTGTCGCTCACATTCGGTCTCCTCATCGGTGTGTTCTGCGCTCGGCACGCCGGAGGGGCGGTCGATACCCTGACCTCCCTGAGCGTCTTTATTTTCATCGCCGTGCCGACCTTCTGGATCGCAAATCTCGCCATTATCGGCTTGGTGAAATATGCCGCCATTCCTGTTCTCGGAACCCAATCTTACGGCATTGCTTTTCCCAATGCCGCTTCACTTTGGCTCGATAGCGTGTGGCACATTGCCCTGCCTGCCACGATTCTTTCGCTTGGCGGCATTGCCGTTCAGTCCCGCTACATAAGGGCCAGCATGCTTGAAACCCTGCGCGAAGGATATGTGCGCACCGCCCGAGCCAAGGGACTCGATGAGGATACGATTTTCTACAAACACGCACTTAGAAACTCCATTCGACCACTCATTACCGGCATCGGGGGACTTCTCCCCGCGCTCATCGGCGGATCGGTCATTGTGGAAACCATCTTTGCCTACCCTGGCATGGGGCGATTGGGATACGAAGCCGTGCTGGAGCGGGATTATCCCACGCTTGTCGCATTGAATTTCATTGTGGCGGCACTTGTGCTGCTCGGGAATCTGGTTTCAGACCTCCTCTACGCCGTCGTCGATCCCCGCGTTTGTTTGGAGTAGTGGCAAGAGGATTTCATTGGCCGAGGGCGGTCATCCAGTTAGCGTTTTGCACATGAAATCTGCATTGGACTGGAAGGCAGCGTTGCAATTTGAGGACATCCGCTATGAAAAGGCGGAGGGCATCGCCAAGATTACGATCAATCGCCCCGAGCGCCGGAATGCTTTTCGCCCGCTTACGGTGGATGAGATGCGCAAAGCACTGCAGGACGCGCGGGATGACTCCTCGATCGGCGTGGTGATTTTGACCGGCGAGGGCGAGTTGGCCTTTTGCTCCGGGGGAGACCAGAAAATCCGTGGCGACGCCGGGTATTCCGACGCCGGCGGCGTGGAGCGCTTGAATGTGCTGGATTTTCAGCGCGAGATCCGCACCTGTCCCAAGCCGGTCATTGCGATGGTGGCTGGATGGGCGGTCGGCGGTGGCCATGTGCTGCATGTCATGTGCGACCTGACTATCGCCGCCGAGAATGCCAAGTTCGGCCAGACCGGTCCGCGCGTTGGTTCCTTTGATGGTGGGTTCGGTGCCAGCTACCTGGCGCGGATTGTGGGGCAGAAAAAGGCCCGCGAGATTTGGTTCCTGTGCCGCACCTATGATGCGAAGCAAGCACTCGAGATGGGTCTCGTGAATACGGTCGTGCCTTACGAGGAACTCGAAATCGAAACTGTGAAATGGTGCCGCGAGATTCTCGACAAGTCTCCGCTTGCGATACGCTGCCTCAAGGCGGCGTTGAATGCTGACTGCGATGGCCAGGCGGGGCTTCAGGAACTCGCCGGTAACGCCACCCTGCTCTATTACATGACCGAGGAAGGGCAGGAGGGCCGGAATGCTTTTGTGGAAAAACGCCAGCCAGACTTCGGGAAGTTTCCCAAGCGTCCGTGAGTGCGTCGTCGCCAAGTCCCCTCAGCGCATGGGTGATTGCAAGCCGGCCGAAGACCCTTTTCGCCTCGATCTCTCCGGTTCTTCTTGGCACCGCGCTTGCCTACTCCCGCGGACTGGGTGACGGACTGGCTGCGTGTCTGGCATTTCTCGGCGCGATTTTCATCCAGATCGGCACGAATCTCGCGAATGATTACTGGGATGCAAAAAAAGGTGCCGATCGCGCGGATCGCCTCGGCCCCGTGAGGGTCACATCGGCTGGGTTGCTGAAGCCCCGAACTGTCTTCTGGGGAATGGCACTCTGTTTCGCAGTGGCCTCTCTTGCGGGACTATGGCTCATCGCACGGGCAGGATGGCCAGTGGCTGTGATTGGAGTCGTATCGATACTCTGCGGCATCCTCTACACAGCGGGACCATTCCCTCTGGCTTATGTGGGATTGGGGGATGTTTTCACTTTCGTGTTTTTCGGCTTGGTGGCGACTTCCGGCACTTACTTTGTCGAGGCGAGGGAATTTTCCATGACATCGCTCATTCTCGGAACCGTGCCTGGGTTTTACTCTGTGGTTTTGATTGCCCTGAACAACCTGCGAGACCGTGAGTCCGATCTCCTATCGAATAAAAAAACCCTCGCCGTGCGCTTCGGTGCGGATTTTGCGCGCTGGGAAATTGCTCTGTGCCTTTTCGCTCCGTGTTTGGTGCCCCTTTGGCTCTGGCATGACGGGCTTCTGGATTGGTGGATGGCGATAGTTTGTTTTCTTCCGGCTATCCTGCACGGCCTCGCGGTGGGAGTGGCTGTTTTTCGCATTCGCGACATGAGGGAAATCAATCGCGTCTTTCCGCTCACGGCGAATGCCAGCCTCTCGATGGCTGTGGTTATTTCCCTCTTTCTGTTAACGCGAAAATGAAACCCCTCACTTGCGCTGAAGAGGGGTGGCCGAAGGGGATGAATTTTTTTCGGTATGCATTGCCCATGACTGCCGGAGGGGTCAGGGAGGGAATTCTTCTGCGTATCGAAAACTCCGAGGGCATCGTGGGGTGGGGGGATGCGGCTCCATTGCCGGGTTGGAGCACGGAGACTCTGGACGATGTCGTTGCCAGCATCCGCGCTGGTGAGAGGGAGTGCCAGTGGCCTTCCTCTCTTGTCTGCGCCTTCGAAGCGGCGAAGTGCTCGTTGATGAAATATGGTCCATGGGAAGCAAGGCGCAGCTGGGTTCCTTTGAATGCGCTGCTCGATGGATCGTCTCAGGATATTTTGGAGGGCGCGGGCTCGGCTCTCGCGAGAGGATGTCGATTTTTAAAAATCAAAGTCGCGGGAATTTCTCCCGAGGACTTGCCAGCATTGTTGCGGAAGATTTCTGATCTCGCCAATGGTCTCTGCCGTTTTCGAATCGATCCCAACCGTGCTTGGGATTTTGATCTCACTCTGCGAGTGGCGGAGGCGATCAAGGCCTTTCCGGTGGATTATCTCGAGGAGCCACTTCGGGATTTTTCCCTTCTACCGGAGTTGATAAAAAAATGCCCTGTTGGAATCGCGCTGGACGAAACCCTGCGGGAAATCAGCCCTTCAAAACTTCCTGCTTTCAAGGGCGCGTCGGCTCTTGTCCTTAAGCCCACTCTCATGGGAGGTTTCAAGGTGTCCATGGATTTTGCGGAAGCGGGTGCGTCGCTTGGCATGGCCTCAGTCGTGAGCGCCTGCTACGAGTCGGGGGTCGGTATTCATGCCCTCGGGAAGTTCGCCCTAGCCCTGCCTTATGAATCGGCAGTGGGACTCGATACCTACTCGCGCCTTGAGGAGGATGTGCTTTGCGAGCGCCTTGATTTGCGTGATTTTATTTTCCACGGGGAACACCGTTTACCGGATGTCGACATTTCAAAACTCCATCCTCTCTAAAGCTGCAGGTTTCGGTGATGCCGTGGCTTTGCTTGACCGCGCCAGCGGGCGCTCGGTTCGTTATTCCGAGTTGGAGTCATTTTTGTCCTCGCGGCTGGCTGGATTTTCTTTCGATGCCACGAGACCATTTGCCACTTGGGCTGCGCCGGATTTCTCTCACGCCACCCTCTTGCTCGCATTGCTCGAGCGGGATTGCTTGATTGTGCCACTGAGTCCCCGTTTGCCTGAACCTGAGGCACTCAAGCGGGCTGTGTTGATTGGCGCTGGAGGTTTTTGGAAAGCCGAGGAATTTTCCACTTTGTCACCCCGTATACGCCAGATCAGGGCCGCATCGGCCGGAACGCTGCTTTTCACATCTGGCTCAACTGGCGAGCCTCGCGCGGTCTGGCATGACTTGGAGTCCCACATTGCAAATGCCCTGGGCGCTGGAGAGATCATGCCGCTCCGTCCTGGTTGCGCCTGGTTGCTTTCACTTCCGCTGAATCATGTGAGCGGGTTTTCGATACTCATCCGCTGCCTGCTCGCAGGTGCCACGGTTGTCTTTCCCGATCACAATTCCCCATTCAAAAATCAAATAGAAGATACCACGCTCACCCATGCCTCCGTCGTGGGGGTTCAGTTGCGGCGACTCCTCGCAGAGGGGGCTTCGTTTTCCCATTTGCAGGCCGTTCTCCTCGGCGGAGGGCCTGTTGATCAAGGTCTCGTCTCGGATGCCTTAGAGGCCGGTGTCCCGCTTCACATCACCTATGGAATGACTGAGACGGCGTCACAGATCACCACCAGTGAGCGATTGCATTCAGTTCCCCGATCTATTTACGCAGGCAAGGCGCTTCCGGGTCGGGAGGTTCGCATCTCGAATGATGGAGAAATTCAAGTGCGAGGCGCGATTTTGCCCCGGGCCATCTTTTCGGGAGGGGAACTGCGCGAGGCGCTGACTTGCGATGGTTGGTTCTCCACGGGCGATGCCGGAAGTTTTGATCCTGCAGGAAATCTCGTCGTCAGCGGGCGCCGGAGTCGCATGTTTATTTCCGGAGGTGAGAATATTTGCCCTGAGGTCATCGAGACTTTGCTGGCATCTTTTCCGCAGGTGCAACGCGTGGTTGTCGTGGGAGTGCCAAATGAGGAATTCGGTGCCCGCCCAGTTGCTTTTGTTGCTGGCGACGCGAGTCCGGATCGACTGAAGGAATTTCTAAAAGCCCGCCTTGAGGGTTTTTATGTTCCTGACGCCTTCCTGCCTTGGCCTAGCGAGGTGTCGCCGGATGATGCCAAAGTGAACTTTGATTTTTTCAGCCGACTTGCCCGAGAGCGTGTTCTTTGATAGCGAAGCGGGATGATTCGAATCTTCACCCTCGCCGCAGTTGTGATTTCTTCATGGTGTCTTGTTGGATGCCTCTCGTCTCCCATCACCAGCTCAGGTGGAATCGGGGCAGTGACGGTTCACGATACGAATGCGGATGCCGTCACGGCCGCCGCCCGAAATGTCTTTGCATCGCGTGGCTACACGCTCTCTGGAGTCGACTATCCCAATTCGATCTCTTTTGACAAACCCGCCGGCGGCTTTGGAAATGTCATGTGGGGAAGCTACGGCAATCCACAAACGATCCGGGTTCGCCTGGCCATGGTGCCAATTCCGGGAACCGACAATATTCGCCTTGAGCCCAAAGTTTTTTCCGTGAGCGATGCGGGGGAGGCTGGATTTGATAATGAGAGGCCTCTTTTTGGCGTCTGGAACGCCGAGTTCGGTCCCATGATGAAGGACATCGCGCGTAAAGCTGGCGACTAGTGTTTCTCTACCTCGTTGACATAGGCTTTTCCTCTCTCTAAACATCCACGCAACCAAATGAAGATCGCAGTCACCAAAGAAGCCCTGCTCGAAGGATTGCAACGCATCCAGAATGTCGTCAGCACACGCCCGACGCTCCCGATTCTCACCAACGCACTCCTGGAGGCCGATGAGACCGGCCTCACCCTCACTACCACCGACCTGAATGTGGGCATCCGCTGCCGTGTCGAAGCCAGAGTCGAAAAGACAGGCGCGATCACCATACCGGCCAGAAAGCTCGTTTCGATCATCCGCGAGTTGATGAACTCCGAAGTCATCATCGAAGTGGATGCAAAAAACGCGGCCTCCATTCGCTGCGGTTCGAGTTTTTTCAAAATCTTCGGTCTTCCCAAGGAGGAGTATCCTGCCTTCCCGCATTTCGAAGAGTCCAGTTCCCTCACCATGAAACAAGCCGAACTCAAAGACGGCTTGCGCAAGACTTCCTACGCCATTTCCAGTGATGAGGCGCGTTATGTTCTCAATGGAATTCTTTTTTCTCTCACGGAAAACAAGCTTACCCTTGTCGCTACTGATGGTCGCCGTCTGGCGCTATTTGAAAGCGAGTTGGAGTTTCCGAAGAGCAACGAGCGCGATTTTATACTTCCGACAAAGGCCGTGACGGAACTCCAGCGCCTGCTCGGAGACGAGGGCGATGTCGTCATTTCCAGCTCCAGTAATTTGGTTTCCTTCCAGTTGAACGGTTCTCAATTGGTATCAAAACTCGTGGAAGGCAATTATCCGAACTACCGCCAGGTCATCCCAGGTGAGGCCAAAGAGCGCATTCCGCTCGAGCGCGAGGCCCTTCTGAATTGCGTTCGCCGCGTCTCCCTGCTCAGCAGCGACAAGACCAGTTCGCTCCGCCTTTCCTTCACAAAAAACAATCTCGATATCACGGCCACCACTCCTGAAGTCGGTGAGGCCAAGGAATCCATGTCCGTCAACTACCGTGGGCGCGACATTGCGATCGCGTTTAATCCCGAGTTCCTCATGGACCCGCTTCGCAGCCTACCGAATGACGAGGTTTACCTCGAATTGATCGATGAAATGAGTCCCGGTGTTCTTAAAATCCAGACACCGTTTCTCTATGTGATCATGCCAATGCGCGTTTCGGCGTGACCTGCGCCTCGCATAAATGGGGCATTGATCTGGGAGGAACCAAGATCGAGGGAGTCATCATGGACTCTTCTCGCCCGGCAGAAGCCCTTTTTCGCCTCCGTCGCGAAACCGGTGCATCCCTTGGTTACGAACACATTCTTTCTCAAATAGAGGGAGTCATTGCCGACTTGGAGTCGGCTTCGGGCCTGACTCGTCCACCCAAGATCGGAATCGGCACCCCCGGTGCGATGGAGCCATCCACCGGCAGACTGAAAAACTCCAACACAACCTGCTTGAACGATCAGCCGATCCTTCAGGATTTGGAGCGCTTAACCGGTAGCCAGATTTTGATGGCAAATGACGCCAACTGCTTTGCTCTCGCGGAAGCCCTAATCGGAGCAGCAGCCGGTGCGGGCGTGGTATTTGGAGTCATCCTCGGAACAGGCGTCGGCGGTGGGGTCGTTGTGAATGGTCGCATTCTCCCCGGCTTACACGGAATCGGCGGCGAGTGGGGGCACAACCCGCTTCGTGGAGAATCCCACCCCTGCTACTGTGGTCGCTCCGGCTGCATCGAAGGCGTCATAGCCGGTCCATCCTTGGAGCGTTTCTACCGCGAGCAGGGTGGCGATGCCGTTCGCTTGCCGGAAATTTCCCTTCGTGCCCAAGCAGGCGAAAAACTTGCTATCCAAACTCTCGAGCGCCTGCGCGAGAAGTTCGCGGAGTCCATCGCTGCAGTCATCAATATTTTGGATCCAGATGCCATCGTTCTCGGAGGCGGCGTCGGAAACATTCCTTTGCTCTACGAGCCTCGAACGAGGGAGTGCGTGCTGGCCCACATTTTCAACCAAGAACTTCGAACCCGCATCCTCCCTCCCATCCTCGGGGACAGCGCTGGTGTGTTTGGCGCTGCCTTGTTGGTCGATTGAGTCTTACTCAGACTTGCGGGCACGGCGCGCGTCGATAAACGACTTCACGCAGAGCACGAGAAACACCAGGCAGACTACTCCCATGGCAATCTGCATTCCGGATGCAAGCGGACGCTCTGCCGTTCCAGCAATCAGCGCTCCCAGCTTCGGAAGACCCATGCCCAGACCGCCCAGCGTGCCGAGCAAGCCTACCAAAGCCGCCACATGCATGAGATGCATGCGGATTTTAGGAATAAAGACCGAGAGCAGCCCGCAGAGAAAAATGATCGTTCCAAAAAAGGCGGGAATAAGCGCTGTCACGCTATGGGCGCCCGTGGCCACATAGGCTCCAAATCCCATCGCATCGAGAATGATTCCAAAAACAATTGCTAGTGTTGGCATGGCGCGAAAGCTGGAGGGAAAGACTGCATAAAGCAAGTTTGAAACGGAAATGTCACGAATCGTTGATTGTCTGATTGGCCGCTCCGCTCTTTGATTCCCGTCCATGTTTAGACCCATTCTTTTATCCCTGCTCGCCATTTGTGCGCACGCCTCCGCCAACAATGTCATCTTCATCCACCCTGATGGCGCCGGCGTTGCAAACTGGCAGGCCGCCCGTTTTTATTGGGCAGGGCCAGACGCGGAACTCAACTGGGACCGCATACCGCATATCGCCGTCTATCGAGGCCACATGGCGGATTCGCTTTCCGCGACATCGAACGGCGGGGCGACCTCCCATGCGTATGGCATCAAGGTTCCATCCGCCGCATTCGGCACGGATGGAAAATCCGCCTCGCGCCCGAAAGCTGCGAACGGTGATCAAGGCAGTCTCATGCACGAAGCTATGAGGCGCGGTGTGCGGACGGGTCTTGTAAACTCCGGTAGCATCATTGAACCCGGCACGGCCTGCTTCGTAGCCAGCACTGCCAAAAGGGATGACTACGAACAAATCACCGCGCAGGTCGTTGAATCGGGAGTTGATGTCATTCTTAGCGGTGGGGAGGAGTGGTTTCTCCCGCCCTCCAAAGCGGGCCGTCATGTGAAGTCGGGCAAACGAAGCGACGGACGCGACCTCATCGAAGAAGCTAAAAAAAATGGCTACACTGTTGTCTTCAATCGCACCGAGCTTCAGTCCGTGTCCGCCGACACAAAGAAACTCCTCGGCATTTTTGCCGAGCAGGACACCTTCAACGATATGGAGGCGGACAAGCTGAAGGCGCTCGGCTTGCCGACCTATGCCCCCGAGGCTCCCACCCTTCAGGAAATGACCGCAGCAGCCCTTCGTGTTCTCGCTCCCGGGCCTTTCTTTCTCGTCGTGGAGGAGGAGGGATCGGATAACTTCGCGAATTTCAATAATGCTCCAGGTGTCCTTGACGCTCTGAAGCGCGCTGACGATGCCTTCGGAACCGTTCTGGACTTTATCGAAAAACACCCTGAGACCTTACTCATCACCGCCGCCGACAGTTCGGCTGGTGCCATGGATGTCCTGGGCTTCCCACCGAAACCCGACCTCCTTGCCAAAGCCTCAAGCGGCAAGGACACCAACGGCGCCCCTTACGGTCTTACTCCCGATGGCCAACCATTCCTTTCTAAACCCGACCGATCAGGCGTGGTGCATCCCTTTGTCATCACTTGGGGCACACTCAGCGACGCATCTGGCGGGATTCTCGTCCGCGCGGCAGGCAAAAATGCAGATGAGGTTAAGGGAAGCTTCGACAACACGAAAATCTACAGCCTCATGCGCGAGGTTCTCTTTGAAGAGTAATGCATGCCCCCCCGCAATCAAACGGGGGGGGCAACAGCTCAAAAACAAACTTATTTGCTCGGCGTAAATTTTGAGACCTTTGTGCCTTGGAGGCTGATTCCGGCCATGAGGCCTTCCTGGCTGAAAAAGAAGGCATAGACACCCTTCTGCAGGGTCGTTGTAGAAAACGTTTTGTAAAATCCCTTGTCGGCCACGACGAGGTTTGGCACTCCGCCAAGCTCGAATCCATTGGACTTGCGGAGGTAGTTCAGTGAGGCCTTGTCCATAAAGAAGAGTGCGTAGGAGAATTTTTCCACTCCCGCTTGAAACCCGTAAGAAGCCGCCGTGGTGTTGTAGTAGCCGACTGCTTTTCCACCTTCGAAGAGAACGCCGTCACCACGCTGAGCGCCGAAAATAAAACCTGCTTTGTAAACTTCGGGAAAAACAAGCACGGCCAGAGCTTTTTCACCCAGAACTTTCGCGCCGGTATTGTGGCGATACAGTTTTTGCAGCGCATGTTGAGAGTTCTCCCGCAATTCTTTTGCGGGATAGCAAAAACCTGTGCTTACAAATGTCAGAAGTGCCAATGCGGAGATAATGGAATTTTTCACGCGGTGATCTATTCGCGTCCGGTTGACTCTGTCAAGCGGACCATCAGGACAGGTTTCGATTCAATGCGCTGTCGGCCTCGTTGTTTTGAGGCTTTGATAAGTTTCCAATGGGGGTGTAAGTTTCCTCATGCTTTCGAAGAATCTCCGAACAGCTGCACTGCTCCTTATCGCTGCTCCGTTGGGCCTGCACGCAACAGCGGAACGCCTCACTCCCGAGCAAATGCGCGATGCCTCGTTCCTCGACACCGTCTCCATTCCCACGCCTGGGGAGTTTTTTCTCGCCGTTGACAAGCAATGCCAACCGAATTGGAGCAAGCTTCTTCGCCCGTCTGTTGCGGCTTCCACATCAGACCGCGAGCACATAGCCCTGCAACTTGGAATGCTCGCAGCCGACGGCTTCATGGCGATCGAGGCTCAGGACGGGCAGAGCGTAAAAAACACCGCCCGCGACACTCTCCTTCTCGCCAAAAAGCTCAATGTGAGCCAACAAATCGTTGCCCGTAGTCAGAGTATATCCGACTTTGCCGATGCTGGAAATTGGAGTCGCCTTCGCGAGGAGTTGGATGCCATGCAGAATGATATTCGACTCTGTCTGCTGGAGCAAAAGGACAGTCCCTTGGTCGTTTTGGCCATGGCCGGTTCGTGGGTTCGTCAGATGGATATGGCATCGAACCTCCTTGCCAGTGATGAAAATACCTCATCCGCCGCGTTGCTGGTTCAGCCTGAAATAGCCACGCGCATCCTGAGTCGGGTCGAGAATCTCCCCGAAAATTCGAAAAAACAGCCCATCGTCAAACACCTCTCTGAAGGCCTGCACACCGCATCAGCTCTGATGTCCCAGTCCAATTCCTCCCTGCCCCCGTCGGCCGTCCAGAGCATTGCCTCAACCATGTCCGCTATCACCGCCGCTGCAGCGGATGTGGATTCTAAAAAATGAAAGCGCGGATACTTCTTTTTGCGTTCTCCCTTGTCGCTATGGCCCACGCCCAGGAGGACAAGTCTACTCCTGCGAATTCCTCTCCGCTTGATTGGAATGCTCATGACAAAAGCCCACGCAGCCTTGCGCTGGAACTCGCGGCGGGAAATGAAGGCGAGGGCTATCAAGTCCACGATGGCTTCTGGTCCGGCACCCTCGCCAAGGCCGAACCGGTCCTTCTAGAAGTCTTTCTTTTTGCCGGAAATGACTACAGGTTCTCAGCGGCAAATTCGGATGCCTTCTCGCAATTGAGGTTGTCGATTTTCGACACCTGGGGCTATCCCACAGGGCAAGAATACTCGGGGGATTCCTCGTGCTCCACTGCTGGCATTTCCGTGATTCGCAGCGGCAGGTATTTCATCCGCATTGTCATGACAGAAGGTGACAAAGCCGACACCTGTATGGTATACTCCTACAAGTAATATCGCTATGGCCGCCGCATCCACCACCGAAAAGCTGAATAGTCCACAAGTGCGCCAGTTTTCCGTTTTTCTTCAAAATAAAGTCGGTGCGCTTCTCGAAATCGTGCGCCTGCTTGATGAGAACAACATCATCGTTCTGGCACTCAGCATTGCGGAATCCTACGAGTCCGCGATCAGTCGAATCATCGTCAGTGATCCCGACCGCACAGAGGAGCTTTTTTGCGAACACAATATTCCGCACAGCTCCTGCGAGCTCATGGTCGTCGAGTTGGCCGATGGTCCCGGCGACCTCTCGAAGCTGTTGGCCGCCCTTCTCATGGCAGAAGTGAATGTCCACTTCAGCTACCCGCTTTTGGTGCGTCCTCGCGGTCGTGCCGTGCTCGCCTTGCATGTGGATGACATCGAGTGCGCCACTTCCGTCCTACTTGGGGAAAGCTTCAAGCTCCTCACCCAAGGTGACCTCTCCCGTTGATCATGCCTGAATCTGCGGCCTCAAGATCACAGGCCGCGCGTATCCTTGGCGGATTGATTCTCGGGCTTGTTCTCGGGCTTGCCGCCAGCGCCGCGCTGCCCGAGTCAGCCCAGCCTTCACTGAATTGGTGGATCGATCAGGTGATCCAGCCCGCCGGTCGCATTTTTCTGCGAATTATTTTCATGGTGGTCATACCGCTGATCCTTTCCGCCATCGTGATTGGAACCATGGAAATGGGAGATGTCCGAACCCTCGGCAGGGTGGGGTGGCGTGCACTCATCGCCACATTCGCGCTCTCAGCGGCGAGCGTTGGAATAGCGCTTGGTCTCGTAAATCTCATCGAGCCGGGGCGCTCGCTCTCGGCGGAAAGTCGCCAGTCTCTCGTGCAAACTTACTCTGGAGCCTCCCAAAAAAGTATCGAGCGGGGCAGCCAATCTCAATCCGTCGCCACCACCCTCCTCAACTTCATTCCTGAAAACCCGTTGGCCGAGGCGGTGAATGCCTTCAATCCTGAAAACAAAGGCGGCGGTCTCCTTGCAGTCATGGTTTTCAGCCTGTTCGTTGGCGTGGCACTCACTATCGCTCCCCGCGAGCGCACTGCCACGCTAAGGGGATTCTTCGAGGGCATGTTCGAGGTTTCCATGGTGATCATCGGTTTCGCTCTGCGCTTTGCCCCTTTTGGAGTCGCGTGTCTGGCCTTCGCGGTTGCCGCGCGGCTCGGCTTGGACCTGTTTCGCACCCTGGGAATCTATGTGGGCGTCGTGCTGCTCGGCTTGGCGATCCAACAGTTTGTTGTCTATCCCCTCACGCTCCGCTTTTTCGCGGGCCGTTCTCCTCTGCGTTTTTTGATCGATGCCAAGGAGGCGATCATCACCGCCTTCAGCACATCCTCCAGCAATGCCACACTGCCAGTGGCCCTCCGGGTCGCTGAGAAAAATCTCGCAATTCCTCCTCGCATCGCCCGCTTTGTCCTGACGGTCGGCGCCAGCGCGAACCAGAATGGCACCGCCCTTTACGAGGGAGTCACAGTTCTCTTTCTCGCGCAGGTTTTCGGAGTCGATCTGACGCTCACCCAACAAATCGTCGTCGCCCTCATGTGCGTCATGGCAGGTATCGGCACAGCCGGTGTGCCCGGGGGGTCGCTTCCCTTGGTCGTGGGTGTTCTTCTTGCGATCAATGTTCCGCCGGATGCCATAGCGATCATTCTCGGTATCGACCGGTTTTTGGACATGTGTCGCACCGCTCTAAATGTCTCCGGCGACCTGGTGATTGCTGCAGTCGTTGCGAAGGGCGCTCCTGAAATTGAGGCATGAAAAAAATCCTCCTCATCGACATCAGCAATTCTTTCACCAAGACATGCCTTGTCGTTGGCGATTCCATTTCCCGCGTGAAGCGCCTGCCAACCCCCTCGCTGGATGCCGCGCAGATTCTGGCGCTGTATCCTTCCAAACAAATCGAGGCCGTTGTCCTTTCCTCAGTCGTCCCTTCCAAAAACCCTGTGATCCATGCCGCATTCGCCCGAGTGCTCGAAGTCGGTGCCGCGCTGGATCTCGGCGTTGGCATTGATTATCCCTCGCCCAGATCGATAGGGGCGGATCGTCTGGCCAATGCCGCCGCTTGCGCCGCACTGCACGGATTCCCTGGTATCGTGGTCGATTTTGGCACGGCTGTGACCTTCGATGTTATTTCCCAAGCGGGCGACTACATCGGAGGTGTCATCGCCCCGGGTTTGAATGCCATGACCAGCTACCTGCATGACCGCACAGCCCTGCTCCCGAATATCAAACTCCGCGAACCCTCCAGCGCCGTCGGGCGCTCAACGAGGGATGCCATGCTATCCGGTGCGGTCCATGGCTACCGCGGGCTGGTGAAGGAAATTCTCGCCCAAATCCGCTCGGAGACCTTTCCCCAAAATCGCCCCCGCATCATTGCCACCGGCGGGGATGCGGAACTCATTGCGGGGCGCGTCGGTCTCTTCGATATCGTAGACCCGCTTCTCACTCTCCGTGGCTTGCTTGTCATCGCCCAAAGAAACTTATGAACCTCGAGATTCTCGAAAACCAAACTGTCCTAAAAATCCAAGCAGGCAACGCCAGTGCCCTCATCTCTCCTGCACACGGTGCCAGGTTGCTGTCCTGGAATGTGCCCGGTTGGGACATCATCCGCTGGCCCGCGAATGCGGACTGGGACCGCGTTCCCAAGGTGCGGGGCGGCGATCTGGTGCTCTTCCCTTTCATCGCTCGCACTTATGCAAATGGTCGTATCGGCTCATGGATCGATGAATCGGGTGTGCAGCGTCCCGCTCCGATGCATGGCTTCGCAAAAGATTCCCCCTTCCGTGTCGTTGATGCCTCTGCGGACTCGGTCACGCTGCGCCTCGATGCCAATGAAACCACCACGGCCTGTTATCCATTCCCTTTTCGTTTGGAAGTCACTCACCACATCGAGCCGGATGCTCTGCTCACAAGCTTTCGTGTGACCAATCGCGGGGATAGCCCAATGCCGTGGTCTGCAGGCCATCATTACTATTTCCATATCCCAGCCGCCGAGCGCACCTCGTGGGAACTCTCCGTGCCGTGCGAAAAATGGGGGCACCAGAACTTCGCGGATGGCTCGATTGCATTTGATACCGCCGCGCAGCAGAGTGCTTCGCTTTCAGACCCCGCTTGGATCGACCGCTTTCACTCGAACCCCGATTTAGCGAGTGTTTTTTTGTCCAATGCAGCAGCAGGCAAAGCCATTTCCTTCGAGAATCCTGCGAACCGTTCCTCCGATTGGCCCTGCGTGACCACATGGACGGAAAAGCCCGATTCTGATTTCTTCTGCGTCGAGCCCTGGAGCGCATTTCCCAATGCTATTCACAACCGTCTCGGTTTGCGCAGTCTCTCAGCCGGTGCGACGGATGAGATTTCCTGTCGCATTCGAATCAAGCAGGCGGCTCAATCAATTTAAAACCACCTATGCCAAGTCTTGGAGTCAACATCGACCATGTAGCCACACTGCGTCAGGCGCGTTATCGCGAAACGCCGGATAACCCGAACGCCGAACCCGATCCCGTGGCTGCTGCCAGCATCGCAGAGAGGGCTGGTGCTGTCGGCATCACGGCCCACCTGCGCGAAGACCGCCGCCATATTCAGGATCGCGATATTTTTCTCCTCCGCGAAAAAATTACCACCAAGCTCAACCTGGAAATGGGCGTTTCAGAGGACATTCTCCGCATCGCGCTTCAAATCCGCCCTGAGGATGTCTGCCTCGTTCCCGAAAATCGCCAAGAAGTTACGACCGAGGGCGGGTTGGATTGTGTGGCCAACGAGAAGACGCTTCGGGGTGCTATCGCCCGCCTGCAGGATGCAGGTGCGAGGGTGAGCCTCTTCATCGACGCCGAGGAAACGCAAATCCAAGCCGCCGCCTCGCTCGGTGCAGAGTTTATCGAAATTCACACCGGTTCCTACGCCAACAAATTCGGCGCGGAGCGTGCATCCGAACTCGAAAAACTTCGCCGCGGCGCAGCCTTGGCCCTTTCGCTCGGCCTTAGGGTCAATGCCGGGCATGGGCTGAACTATGAAAACACCGCACCCATCCTTTCGCTGCCCGGCCTGGAGGAGCTGAATATCGGGCATTCCATCATTTCCCGCGCGCTGACTGTCGGGCTAGAAAACGCCGTTCGGGATATGGCACGAATCATCGCCGCCGGCTGATGACTCCTCCCAGCGACTCATCCCTCGACAAGTTCCTGCTCTTCGGCCTTGAGGACATCGAGTCCAGGGGCCTCACGCGTAAACTCTCCGCACTGGATGGCCCTCAGCAAACGAGGGTCACTCGCAACGGCAGGGAACTCTGGAATTTTTCGTCAAACGACTATCTCGGGCTCGCGACGCATCCGGCATTGAAAGTCGCCGCCATGGCCGAGTGTGAGCGCTCGGGATTTGGGTCAGGTGCCTCCCGCCTCATCTGCGGCACACTCGCCGCGCATGAGGAACTCGACAGCACCATCGCGGAGTTCAAGCAAACACCCGCTGCCCTCTCCTTTTCCAGTGGCTACGCCGCCGCCATGGGCACCATCCCCGCGCTCTGCGGGGCGGGGGATGTCATTATTCTCGATAAACTTTCCCACGCCTGTCTTGTGGATGCCGCCCGCCTGAGCGGTGCCGTGTTGCGTGTGTTTCCGCACAATGATCTTTGCAAGCTCGAGAGTCATCTCAAGTGGGCACGCACCAAACATCCTGCTGCAAAAATTCTTGTTGTGGCGGAGTCCATTTACAGCATGGATGGCGATAGGGCCCCCTTGCGGGAAATGGTGGAGCTGAAAGAGAGGCATGGCGCCTGGCTTTTCCTCGATGAAGCCCACGCCGTGGGTGTCATCGGTCAACAGGGTAGGGGACTCGCCGACGAGGTGGGCGTCGTCGCGCGGGTCGAAATCCAAATGGGAACACTTGGCAAATCCATCGGATCCCACGGAGCCTATATCGCCGGGAGCAGCGCACTCCGAAGCTACCTCATCAATCGCGCTCGCAGCTTTATTTTCTCTACATCTCCACCTGCACCGGTCGCCGCCGCATCGCGCAAGGCGATCGAAATCGTCGCTTCACTGGAGGGCGAGTCCCTGCGCGCCAGACTTTGGAAAAACCTCCAGCACCTGCAATCGCTCTTACCTATCAACTCTCCGGCCAGCGCCATTCTGCCTGTCCTCATCGGCAATGAATCCGCTGCAGTCGAAACTTCCGCCCGACTTTTAGATAAAGGCTTTCTGGTTCCTGCGATTCGCTTTCCAACCGTGGCAAAAGGCTCAGCGCGACTCCGCATCACTCTCACCGCCGAGCATAGTGCATCAGGTATAGAGTCTTTGGCGGAAGCCCTTCAGGAATGCACTGGGTAAACTGCCCAGCGCATCCCATTATTTTCGAGTCGCCACTCAGTTTGACGAATTATTGGGTCGTGGAGGAGTGCCACTGCCTGCTCCACCAGAACTTCCGGTTGAACCCGGGAGGCTCTGTCCTGCAGTTGAGGTTCCTTGATCGCCGGTGTTGAGCGGTTGGTTCGCGCCCGCGCCGGCTGGTTGTGTGCTTTGCTGGGCAGCAGCTTGAGTTGCGGCTTGGATAGCTGTTGCGTTGGCCGTCGGAACGGCGGCAATCACAGCGGTTGCAATCGCGGAAGCGGCTTGCGGTGCGGCGGCGGCTACGCTTTGAGCAACCTGCGTGGCTACGGCTGGCACAATCGCCGCGACTGTGGAGGCGATTTGAGGAGCTGCTGCAGGGGCCGCTTGGGCCACATTTGCAGCGATCTGGGCTGCTGCGGCTGGTGCTGCGGTCGCGGCGGCTGCGGCGACGCTTGTAGCGGCCACTGGCAAGGCATCGGCGGCTGCGGCGGCGATGGCTGCCGCTGCCTCGGGAGAATCTGCGGCGAGTTGCTGCACAGCGGCAGCAAGTGCGTCCGATCCTTGTTCAGATGCCGTTTGAATAGCTTGTTGCTGGGCATTCGAGAGAGTGCTAGCAGGCGCTGCAGTGGCTGGCGCCGGCGGAGGTGCTCCTTGGAATGCATTCGAGGGCACGGACTGTTTCATTGCGGCCGATGATTGACTCGTCGCGGTCTGCAAATTTGAAGCTCCGGGAGGATTGGCGCTGAATCCTCCTGCGCTTCCAATTCCGAAACTTTGGCCGCCGCTCACGGCACGCGAACCGGTTGCGGTTTTCATCTGCACCACCCCGGTTGTGACGGCTAAGGTAACAGGGTTGCTTTGATTGTTTTTATTTGAGGTGATGCCGAGGCTTGTTCCTCGGATACCTGCCGAGCCGACTGGTGTGGCAATCTGAAAACTGGAATCCTTCTTGAGCTTGGCAATATCTACAACAATCGTCCCTTCCGGAACATTAAGGCGTGTCACAGAACTGGAGGGCTCGGATTTCAATGTCTGGTAATCTACTCCATTTGCTTCGAAGGGATCCTGCGCAAATTTTTCTACCGCGAATTCTGATTCCGGCTTGATGTTCACTGTCGTGCCGTTGTCAAAAAGCAAGACCACACTAGCATCTTTGCCTGTTTGAATCGTCGCACCTTGCCGAATGAATGTGCCCTCTTTCAGTGGGGAGGACTGTCCAGCGGCGTCAACAAGTTGAACGCCGCGTCCTTCCACTTTGACGACTCGAATATTTCCCAAGTTCATGGTCGGCGTTTGCTCCGTGGATTGCAACTTAGCGGCCTGCTGATCGGCAGGTTTTTCACTTGGTTGGGCAAAGGTGAACTGGCAGGTTGCAGCTAGGGAGAGAATGAAAAGGTTCGAGAGGCGGAATTTCATAATATACTTCGTCATTCAGCAGCACTGAACTGGCAAGAAAAATCTGCGTGTTTTTGCCATGATTTTAAAAAGGCATGCTGGCAGTTCGAGTCGCGTTTCCCCGTGCATCCCGTATGGCTAGTTCGATAGTGCGGGTCTCCCAATCGATCGAAAGGGTTCCAAAGTTCAACTCGGCAAATGGCTCGCCGAGTCGGAGGTGGTTCTTTTCTCCTCGAAAATTCTTGTAAAAATGCGTGAGTCCACTGGTCGTCAACTCATAGAGCGTTGAGCCTCCCCATGGATTCTCGAGGCGCGAAATCTCGCCGAAATGCCTGTCGCCGCTGAGCAGAATAACGCCGCCCGATTGTGTGGCTGCGATCAATTTGAAGAGGCGATCGCGCGACTCCGGGTAATCACTCCACTTTTCGTGCCGATGCTCGCTGGGTAGAATCTGACTGCCCGAACAGATGATGTGGATTTGTGCTGTGCTGCCTCGCAAAGCTTTTTCAAGCGACGCCCATTGCTCCTCGCCAAGAATGTCCCCGCCTGTCCGCGGTGCAGCTCGATGGGAGCGGACATCCAGAAGTATCAAGCAGACCCGCCGGCCTTCGGGACCAAGCATCCGCGAAACATAAATGCCGGATTGTCCGCGCCGGGGACTGTCGGTTGGCTCATCCAGAAAATCCAAAATCAAGCGCTGGGATTCCTTTTTCCATTCGTAGTCAGCACCTGCATCGTTCCGCCCGTAGTCGTGGTCGTCCCAGATTCCTTCGACTGAACAGGCATCCCGAAGCCTGCTGTAGCCCGGGTTTTTCTTCTGCTCGGCCCATTTTTCAGCCAGCACGACCATATCGTCCGTATCCCCATAGATGTTGTCACCAAGCCAAACCCAGAGTTGGGGCTGGAATTTCAAAATCGAATCCCAAAGCGGTTGCGGCAGATCCTGCCGGTTGCAGGAACCTGCTGCGATGCGGGTCAGTGGGTCGCCGCACCTCGCCTCGGCGCAAAAACAGAGGATGGCAAGGGTCGCAACGAGCCAGCAAAAACTAAAAGATCGGCTTGTCATAGGATGATCGATTCCAACCATTCGCAACCAACCGGCGCTCAGGCAAGCCCGCACCGCGATGATTTGGCTTGCCGAATCGCTCGATAAAAATAGCTTGGTCGCCATGTCGACAACAATCAGCCCGGTTGCCTACGATGCGAAGATCGAAGGGAATGTGATCTTCACTCAGGTGGATACCGCTATTAACTGGATGCGCAGCAATTCTCTTTGGCCGATGCCTATGGGCTTGGCCTGCTGCGCCATTGAACTCATGGCCGCCTCATCGGCGCGCTTCGACATCTCGCGCTTTGGCGCGGAGGTCATGCGTTTTTCCCCACGCCAAGCGGATGTGATGATCGTCGCCGGCACTGTGACCTATAAAATGGCTCTCGCTGTGAAGCGTATCTGGGATCAAATGCCCGAGCCGAAATGGTGCATCGCCATGGGAGCCTGTGCCTCCTCCGGCGGCATGTATCGCAGCTACGCCGTGCTTCAGGGGATCGACCACCTAATCCCGGTGGATGTCTACATTTCTGGTTGCCCGCCGCGTCCAGAGGCGCTCCTTGACGGCCTCATGCGCCTACAGAAAAAAATCATGGGCGAGCACTCCCTTATCGACCAGAAAAAGGAACTACTCGAATCCATATGACATCAGACGAAATGTCCGACAAGCTGCGTGAGGCTTTTCCCGCAGCCATCATCGACCAATCCCGCTTTCGCGATGAAAGCACATTGCGCATTCAGGCTTCTGCTCTGCGCGATGTGTGCCTGCATGCCCGCGATACGCTCGGGTTCAACTATCTCATCGACTTATCAAGCGTTGACCACTTTGGAAACGAACCCCGCTACGAGATTGTTTACGAACTTTATTCGATGAAGGATTGTGTGCATCTCCGCCTCAAAATTTCTGTCAGTGAGGACGACTGCACCGTTCCAACAGTCTCGGATATCTGGCCAACTGCCGATTGGCACGAGCGCGAGGTCTATGACATGATGGGGATTCAATTTTCAAATCACCCCGACCTGCGCCGCATTCTCATGTGGGACGGTTACCCTTACCATCCTCTTCGAAAGGACTTCCCGCTCCAAGGCAAGCAAAGCGATTTGCCCGGAGTAGCCTTCACCGAGCCTGCTCCGCTCGCCGGTGGACCATTTGTCACCGTGCCCACTGATGGCACCACTCAGGTGCGTGAACCCAGGGCGCGCCATGCTGGAGACCTCGTCCCACCTGAAAAATTCCTCGCGGAACCTTGATCGCCGAAGAGAAAGCCCTCGCTGATTTCGTTGCCAAGCTCGCGACCTGCGACCGCATAGCCATCGATACAGAGGCTGACAGCCTGCATTGTTATTTTGAAAAGGTCTGCCTGATTCAAATCAGTGGCGGCGGTGACCATGAGTTGGTGGATCCGCTTGCTGATACCGACCTTCAGCCCCTCTACGACCTTGTTTGCTCGCGGCGCCTTGTTTTTCATGGCGCGGATTACGATCTGCGTCTCCTGCGCCGCACAGGACGCTTCGAACCGGTTGACCTCTTCGATACCATGATCGCTGCCCGCCTTGTCGGCAAAACTGCCTTCGGCTTGGCAGCGCTTGTTAAGGAATATTTCGGCATCGAGCTTTCCAAAGCCTCCCAGAAAGCGAACTGGGCCATCCGCCCACTCCCGCAGGAAATGCTGGAATACGCGATCAACGACACGCGCTACCTGCTCGAAATCGCAGATATCCTTGAATCCGACCTCCGCCGATTGGGTCGCCTCGAGTGGTTTCAAGAATCCCGCGACCGCATGATCGCATCCGCCCGCGAAGTCAAAGAGAGGGATGAGAGCACCGTCTGGCGCATCACGGGATCGTCCGCCCTCTCGCCACGCGCCCAGGCTGTCCTACGCATTCTTTGGTTCTGGCGCGATGCCGAAGCCCGCGCCTGGGATCGCCCGCCCTTTCATGTCATCGGCAATGACGATATGCTACGTGTCGCTGAGAACGTCGCAAACGGCGGCACATTCTCCGTGCCTCGCATGAACGGTCGGCGCCGCAAAAGCTTCGAGGTCGTCGTCGCCCTCGCCATGCAGATTCCAGAAAAGGAATGGCCCAAACTTGAGAAAGTCCGCAGAAAACGTCCCTCCCGCGAGCAAATTGCCCGCTCCGAGGACCTGAAAAAAATTCGTGACCGGGTTGCTGCTGAGCTTCAACTCGACTCGTCCCTCATTGCTCCACGCGCCGCTTTGGATGCCACCGCAGCTGATCTCTTCTCGCCCGCCCTCATGAATTGGCAGCGTAGGCTTCTGGAGTTGCCAGCACTGCCAGCACCCGCATCGGTCTGATTTTCTCTTGTCTCCAACATCGTGCAAATGCCCGCGCATTCTCCCGACATCCTAGATCACGCCCTCGCGGAGGACATCGGGGCAGGGGATATCACTGCGAAATGGTTCACACTCCCCGGCTCGCAGGCTTGTGCGGAAATTGTAGCCCGCGAAGCGGCTTGCCTCGCAGGATCACAGGTCGCAGCGGAAATTTTCCATCGCGTGGATCGCTCACTGCAAGTTGAGGTCAATATGCCCGACGGCACCGCACTCGAAAAAGGCGATGTCGTTATCACAATCCAAGGGGCGACAGCCTCCATCCTCACCGGCGAGCGCACCGCCCTGAATTTCATCCAGCGACTCAGCGGCGTCGCCACTATGGCCCGTCGATTTGTCGAAGCCGTTCGCGGAACAAATGCCGTCATACTCGACACCCGCAAAACCACGCCAGGCCTGCGCCTCTTGGAAAAAGAAGCCGTCGTGGCGGGTGGCGCGCGTAACCACAGAATCGGCCTCCATGATATGTTCATGGTGAAGGATAATCACCTCGCTGCCGGACTTTCCCCGGACACCCTCCAGAAAATGATCTTGGCCGCCCGCGCAGCCAATCCCGGCGTCCGCGTCGAACTCGAGGCCGATACGCTCGAGCAGGTGAAAAGTTTTTTTCGCATGCAAGGAGTCGATGTCATTCTCCTCGACAACATGAGCCTTGAGGACATGCGCGAAGCCGTTCGCCTCTGCCCAGCAAATATCCAACTCGAAGCCAGCGGAGGAGTAAACCTCCAGACCGTCCGCCAGATCGCAGAAACCGGAGTCCACCTCATCTCCGTCGGCTCCATCACGCATTCTGCCCGTGCCATCGACTTCGCTCTGGACTTTTGCCCCAAGCCACTTCACTAAAAATATTCGGCGCGGATCAAAAAAAACTTGCATCTCAAGATCTCTCCGCCGATTATCCGCAATCTCCTTCAGACCCTATCGTCCAGCGGTTAGGACACTGCCCTTTCACGGCGGTAACACGGGTTCGAATCCCGTTAGGGTCGCCACTTTCAAAAGTGTCCGATTCCCCCGTAGAAGTCGATAAATACTAGCTCTACAGCCTATCGAGTCCTCTGATTGGTTTTTGCAGTTCATTGTAGTTTTGGCGGTAAATTTGTCCTGTTTGTCCTGCGTGTTGACCTCGTCTTTTAAAGACCTCTGAATAATAGGAAGGGACCTCAGTGGCCATGAGCAGGGCCATCGGTAAAACGAGGGCAGAAATCTCGCTGAGAGGAATGCGGGCAGAATCAAGTTTCCTTTGCCTCAAAACGGGGTGCGAGCAGAGCCATTTCACCTGATTTGGCTATGGACTTTTAAACCGCACTCGTGCGGCAGGATTTTTTTTCCAGCTCTTTTTGGGATGGCGTGCCGGGGTGCGTGGAGGAGTTGCATCCGGCGCCAAGGTGTTTGGAAGGCGGGCCG
>JBIIPZ010000043.1:0-21360 GCA_044342325.1 Terrimicrobiaceae bacterium | reverse complement strand
CCGCCGCACTGGCAGCCGATTCCGCTACGCTCCATCGGTTGCCAGTGCGGCTGTCCAATGCCTCGTGCGGACTTTTACAGACGAATCTTTACACTCCCGTGCTGCTTGGAGGGTGGAGTTACTTAGAACTTTTTTATCCTTTCTCGGTTTTTCCCTTTGACTTCGCAAGGTATCGAGGAAAGTCTGCATCCTTTTGAGAAAAGGCTTTTGCTTCCAATCAGCCTCCTTCTTGCCAAGGCGAGAAAATCTCTCACTTAGTGGTCGACTCATCTCAGTCACGTTCATGAGGTCCAAATTCACTCCGAGTTGTTTTTAGGAGCGAAAAATATTGCAGTAGGGCGTTTCAAACTTTACCATCAACGAATCAGAAATTGGTTTATCGGCTGTTTTTTTCGGGGCAGTTAGCTCAGCGGTAGAGCGGTAGTTTTACACACTATTGGTCGGGGGTTCGATCCCCTCACTGCCCATTTTTTATTTGCGTGTTGGCTTATGGCGGTTTCGGAATATTCGCCCTTTTCACAAGCAGAGTTTCTTGACTTGCGAAAATTTCCGGCGCACCTTTTTTCCAGAATGAACGCCATTGCCAGTCTCAAATCCTTGCGCGAAGCGGGACTCAGCGAAACTCAAGCAGAAGCAATTGTAACTGTGGTTGAGGAGCGTGAGGGCGACCTTGTTACCAAGGAATACCTCGACCACACGATTCGAGCAGAAATTTCCGATTTGGAAAATCGCCTGACTCAAAAACTCATTACTCTTGGAATAACTATTACCGGGTTGGTGCTGGCTGGGGTTTATTTCATGCTCAATTACGCTAAGCAGTAAAAAGGGGTTCAAAAAAACCCGAAATCCGCCGTTCGCTTCCGAAGTGGGGTGATGTGGAGGTCTGAAGACCGCGCACAGAGCGCTTTAAAACGGGATTGAGAGGATGCGCGCCCGGCTGGGATCGAACCAGCGACCATCGGTTTAGAAGACCGGTGCTCTATCCACTGAGCTACGGGCGCAATTGGCGTGTGGCGGCGCAGGGCCGATGGAGATGTGTTAGCATGCGGTGGCGGTGGCGGCAAGTGCGGCACGATTTTCGCGGTGGCTTGGAGCGTTTGATTGGGTAGGGTGCCGGGATGAGTGAGATGGATGAGATGCCGCGTGCGGAGCGAATTTGGACGCGGGCGGATTGGATGGTCGGAGTCGTCGCGGCCTTTGTCGCGGGGGTTGTTTATTTTTGGACAGCGGCTCCGAATGTGACGCTGTTGGACTCGGGGGAGTTTGTGGTGGCGGCGCAGCATTTCGGTGTGCCGCATCCGACGGGATATCCGCTCTGGACGCTGTTGGCATGGCTTTTCCAGCTTTTGCCATTTGGGAATGCGGCTTGGGAGATCAACCTGTTCAGCGGCTTTTGCGGGGCTTTGGCAACGGGTCTGTTGGCGATGCTTTTTTCGAGTTCCACGCGATGGATGATGGGCGTGCAGGTGGCGCGTTGGCGGGGACTGAATGCGGTGGTTTCGCTGATGGTGGCTTTGCTTTTTGCGTTCAGCGCTTCGATGTGGTCGCAGGCGGTGATCGCGGAAGTTTACACGCTGCATGCGCTGCTGATCGGGTTTTATCTGGCTTCGCTGTATGTATGGTTGCGGCGCCCGGAGAGTTTGTGGCTGCTGATGCTGCCGTTTTTTCTGCTGGCGTTGTCGTTCAGTAATCACCAGCTCAGCGTGGCGTTGGCTCCGTTGCCTTTTTTGGTGGTGCTGCTCGTTCGCCGTGGGATTTTTTGGGACTTGGTCGTGGCGGGTGCAATGACGGTGCTGGTGGCCTATTTGGGGTTTGCGATTCTCTCGGGCGAGGCTCCTGTGCTGAAGACGGCGATCCGGTTTTTCTATTGTGTGATGGCTGGCTTTGCCTTGCTGGTGGCGGTGCGGCGGATGCGGGTGGAGTGGCGGTTGGTGGCGTATCTGCCTTTTGTGGTGGCGTTGGGCTTGCTGCCGTATGCCTACATGCCACTTGCGTCGTCGACGAATCCACCGATGAACTGGGCCTACACGAGCACGGCGGAGGGGTTCTTTTTTTCGTTCAACCGCTCGCAATATGGCGGCAGTCTCACGCAGCAGAGCCTTCGCTCGCTGGGAAAATTGATGGGAACAGCGCCTGTTTCCTCATCGCAAAATGGAGCGCCCCAGCCGGGCATGGCTCCGCCTGCAAAGGGTCTGCTGGCGCAATTGCAGGAATGGGTTGGCTTTTTCTGGCTCCAACTGGGGCGGAGCTTCACTCCGCTTGGAGTGCTGGCGTATTTCGCGGCGTTGCTGGTGGTGTTGCGGCTAAAGGATGTTGCCGCCCGGACTTGGATTTATGTGCTCGAAATCGCATTTGTGCTGGCAGCGATTTTGCAACCGGTGGCGGATGGTGCACAGACGGATGTGGGTGGTTGGTGGCTGCAGATGCCGTATCACACTTACACGAATCTCATTTTCGCTTTGCTTGCGGGCTTGGGTTTCATGGCAGGTGCGTTGTGGTTCTGCTCGCGGCTGCCAAGGCTTGCTTGGATGCGCTACGGAATGCTGGCACTGCCACTCTGGCCTTTGTTTTTCAACTACGATGGATGCAGCCAGCGTGGACGGTGGTTCGGCTGGGATTTCGGGCATGATATGTTGAAGGACCTGCCGCGCGGAAGTGTGGTGCTGGGTGGAACAGATCCTGGTCGTTTCGTGCCGACCTACATGATTCTGGGCGAAAGCACGCAGCCTCCCGGCGTAAAGCGCGATCCCGACTTCGACAGGCGGGATTTGTATATCATCACTCAAAACGGGGTGGGGGAGCCGCTCTACCGGAAGTATCTGGCGGATCATTACGGCGCGGATCGGCCGCAGCCGAAGAATGCCTTTGAACGCTGGCTCGGACGGGCGGAGGCTTATCCAGAGAAGCCGCTTGTTTTTCCAACGGAACAGGAAATCAATGATGCCGTTTCTAAAGAGATGGAGGCGTCGATGGAGAAGGGGGCTGTGGATCCATCATTGCCGCATAGCGTAGTGACGAGGCTCATCTGGGAAAAAAATCGCGATGCGCATGAGTTTTTTGTGGAGGAGAGTTTTTCGATGGAGTGGTCCTATGACCATGCCGAGCCGCATGGGCTGGTCTATCGCATCAATAGAGAGCCTCTGAATGAACTGCCTGCCGATGTTGTGCGGAAGGACTTTGAGTTTTGGGATGCCTATGTGAAGAAGCTCAAGGGCAATCCCGAATACGCGAAAGACTACGATGCTCAGCGCTCGTTCTCGAAGCTGCGGGCCTCGACGGGAAATCTCTACCGGCATCGCAAAATGGATGCCGAGGCTGAGCGGACCTATAGGCAGGCGCTCGAACTGTGGCAGGGCAATGGCGAGAGCCTCAATGCCCTCAATAGCATGCTTTGGGATCGTGGCGATTTCGATGGCGTGCTGGCCATGCTGCAGCCAGCGCTTGACTTGGATCCGAACAATATTGGTCTCTGGCAGATGTATTTCATCGCGGAGAAGCGAAAGGAGCTTCAAGGCTCTATCGCGGCCGGAGAGGATGCTGTGGCCAAGCAGCCGGCAAGCGTGGCCGATGTGCAGAAGCTTCTCGAACTTTACGCATCCGTTGGGGATACGAACAAGGTCTCCGATTTGCTGGGAAATTCCATCCCCCTGCTCGCAAAGGATGCGGCCTTTTTAAGGGTGGCTGTGGAATACGGTGAAGCGGGCAGTTTGCCCGAATCTGAGCTGGCTGCCGCAAAGGCTCTCGTAGCTGTGGAGCCCGATGTCGCAGAGAACCAGCTTGCTCTCGCTCGCGCGGCTCTGCGCAATCGCAAGAAGGAGGAGTTTTTTGCAGCGGCTCGCGCAGCCGTTGAGAAAGGCGGGTTGCCCATGCGGGAGGCTTTCACAAAATCCACAGAGTTTGACACTGTGAGGAATGATCCCGAATTTCAGGCGATCCTTGGCCGGTAAGTTTAAATTTGTGGGAAAGCTCGAAGCAGCAGTTCGACCAGTTGTCCGGCAGTTTCATTGCCGACGGTGCTCACATCGTCATGCGAAAGCGCGGCAGGGGATAGGCCGGCTGCCCAGTTTGTGAGGCAGGAAAAACCCGCGACCTCCATGCCGAGCGCACGCGCTTGGATAGCTTCGGGAACGGTGGACATCCCCACCGCATCCGCACCAATCGCCCTTAACATGCGGATTTCGGCAGGAGTTTCAAATTGCGGGCCCTGAACGGCGGCGTAAACACCTTCGTGGAGGGGGAGTCTGGCATCCTTGGCAACATCTTGAAATACACGGCGCAGGCGCAGGCTGTAAACTTCTGACATGTCGATGAAGTTTGGCCCACCCCGCAGAGGCGAGGCCCCGAGCAGGTTGATGTGGTCGCTGAGCATCATCCAGGTGCCAAGTTCAAAGGCGTTGTTAATCGTGCCGGCGGCATTCGTGAGGAGGAGTTTTTTGATTCCGATGGCATGCATGAGTTGGATGTTTTTAACGACATCCTGAGCGCTCCATCCCTCATAAAGGTGCACTCGGCCCTGCGCGATCAGGAGTGGGCGGCCGTGAAGTTTCGTCACAAGGAATCGCCCGGCGTGACCGGGGACTCCAGAAGTTGGTAGGCCCTCGATTGCTCCGTATTCAATCGAGAAAATCTCCGGAAGGCTGTTTGCAAATAGGCCCAAGCCCGAGCCGAGCACAATTGCCGTCTCGGCTCCGCAGTCCATAAGCTCGCGCGGAATTTTCATGGCGTCAGCGTGCCCCGATTCCCAGAAGCACGGATGGAATGGTTCTCAAGATAATGTAGGCGTCGAGAAAGAGAGACCAATTGTCGATGTATTCGAGGTCCATCCGCACCCAGTCGGAAAAATCCACCACCGTGTTGCGGCCTCTGATTTGCCACAGGCAGGTCAGTCCAGGCTTCATGCTGAGGCGGCGACGATGGACGGTCTGTTCAAACTTTTCCACTTCGTAAATCGGCAGCGGACGAGGGCCGACGAGGCTCATCTGGCCGCGCAGCACATTCACAAGCTGCGGAAACTCATCGATACTTGTGTGGCGCAGGAAGCGTCCAAGAGGTGTGATCCTTGGATCATCCTGCATTTTGAAAACAGGCCCCTTCATTTCATTGAATGCCTGTAGTTCGGCTTTCTGCTGCTCCGCATCGGCGTGCATGGTGCGGAATTTCCACATTTCAAATGGTGCGCCGTGAAGACCGGCGCGGGACTGCCGGAACAAGGCCGGGCCCGGTGAGGTGATCTTGATAGCTGCGGCGACTAAGAGCAGGAGTGGGGCAAGAAAAACCAAACCGATGAAAGCCCCAACCCGGTCGATGAGGTTTTTAAAAAAGAGACCCCACTGGGCCGAAGGCTTGCTTCGAAAGACGAGCATCGAGCGCATGCCAAGCGAGGAGAAAGCCGGCTTGGCAATCGATGTCGGGATGAATTCCGTGCTCAACCAGGCGTCGACGCCCTCGGCTTCGCAGGCTTCGATGGCGCTTTGGGCTTTGCCCAAATCCATGTTTTTGAAGGCGAGAATCACTCGCCCCACCGAGTGTTTGTGAAGGGATGAAACAAAGTCTTCCATGGCTCCCGAAGTGAGATCGATGCGATCTACGACGATCATCTCCATTTTTTGAACTGGTGTGAGGCTTGCCACCATTGAGTCCATACAGGCTGGTTCGCCGGCCAGAATGATTCGCTCGCCGACTTTTCCGGCCCGCACTTTGCGATGGTAGTTCGCGATTTCCAACTTCCCGCGCAGGAGCAAAACACAGGGCGCAAACAATGCGAACAATATGAGCACCGAGCGGCTGGGCACCTCCAGCCTGAGGAAAATCACAGCAGCGCCAAGAAGGACGAAAAGCCATATTCCCGCCATGGTAATCTTCTGCATGGAACGCCATGCGGTTTTCTCCTGCGGATGATTATAAAAGCCCTGCGTCTCTAGGAAAAATGGCGCGAAGGGTATTATGACAGCAAGCATCCATACGAAGCTCGAGAATGGGTCGATCTCGACGATGCGGTCCAAGACAATCACGCGGTGGTAACGCAAAAAATGGGCGAACCAGAATGTGAGGCCGAGAAGAGCGGCGTCGCACACCTTGAGGAGTTGCAGATTGATTTCGTTGCGTTGAGCAAGCATGAAGGGAATATGTCAACCAAGTCCCGCGGCACTGGCCGACTCGCAACAGATACGAGTGCCAAGCCCAAACGCAACACCATAGTTTCGGTCTTCAAGCCCGGAGCGGTGGTTGGGATTGTGGATTCCCCCGAAGCCTCCCACAAAGCGGCGCGCTTGCCTGATGGCGAGGTCGATTTTCTCGAGTGGCGTGCCGATTGCCTTGGCCGTGCGATCCCGAATGCCAAATTCCCATGGATCATCACCGCACGGCACTCCATTGAAGGCGGTAAAAACTCGATGTCATCCGCAGCTCGGCGAGACGCGCTCTCATCACTTCTTCCTGTGGCTGCGATCGTGGATATCGAAGTGCGCTCGCTTGTTTCCCTGCAGAGCGTCGTTCAAAAAGCCAAAGACTCCCGAGTGCCCGTGCTCGCCTCATTCCACGATTTCAAAAAAACACCTTCCTCTGCGCGCTTGAGGGAAGTCATCCGGCAGGCTGAGGACTGCGGCGCCGACGCCGTAAAAATCGCAGCCCACACGGCCAGTCCAGTTGATGTCGCTCGCTTGCTGGATTTATTTTCCATCACCCGACTGCCACTAGCAGTCATGGGCATGGGGCCGCTTGGAATGTCCTCTCGCGTTCTTTTGGCAAATTGCGGGTCCGTCTTGAATTACGGTTGGCTGCACGCTCCCAATGTGCCTGGTCAGTGGGCAGCGATTGAGTTGGCGAAAATTTTGCGCCAGTGTTTAGGCCAAGATCTGCATTGACAAAATCCCCGCATCCATCGATTTTTTGTCCTGCAATGTAACCCTCGCCTTGGGTTTCAATATGGTGGTCGTAGCTCAATGGCAGAGCTCCAGGTTGTGGTCCTGGCTGTTGCGGGTTCGAGTCCCGTCGATCACCCCACTTTCGATCCTCCCCTGCAATTATTCGCGTGATCCCCCGCCTGCCTTCTGGTTTTTTGTAGCGCAAGATGGCTAGCAATTTTGGAACTTTATTTCGTATCTCTACTTGGGGTGAGTCGCACGGCGGTGGAGTAGGTGTTGTGATCGATGGATGTCCTCCGCGCCTCCCGCTCGCCGAGGCAGACATCCAGCCCGATCTCGACCGACGCCGCCCGGGGCAGAGCGACATCGTTACTCCTCGAAAGGAGGAGGATACTTGCAAGATCCTCTCCGGCGTGTTTCGCGGCGTCACTCTGGGAACCCCGATCTCGATTTTTGTTCCGAACACCGACGCTCGCCCAGAGGCCTACAGCGAGATGCAGACGCACTTCCGCCCGTCGCACGCTGATTTTACCTACCAGTCGAAATACGGAGTCCGCAATTGGGAGGGTGGGGGACGCTCCTCGGCGAGGGAGACCATCGGTCGTGTAGCCGCTGCTGCCGTTGCCAAGAAGGTTTTGAAGGTTCTTTTTCCCGAAATTGAAATCCTCGCCTGGGTTTCACGCATCCATGATATCGAGTCGCAGGTCGATACCGCCTCTGTGACCATGGCATCCATTGAATCCAACCCAGTTCGTTGCCCGGACGCCCATGCGGCAGAGGCCATGATTGCGCGAATCAAAAAAATCCGCAGCGAGGGGAACAGCGTTGGAGGTTTGATCGATGCTATTGTGCGAGGGATGCCAGTCGGGCTTGGTGAGCCAGTCTTCGATCGCCTCGAGGCGGATCTCGCAAAAGCCATGCTCAGCCTGCCGGCAACGAAGGGCTTTGAAGTGGGCTCCGGATTTGCAGGAACGCTTCTCACCGGCTTGGAACACAACGATCCCTACACACTCCGCGATGGTGCAGTTCATACGACTTCAAACCGCTCGGGCGGCGTGCAAGGCGGCATCAGCAACGGCGAGCCGCTCCTGTTCCGTGTCGCATTCAAACCGACCGCCACCATTTCAAAACCGCAGGCCACTGTCACCACCTCCGGCGAGGAGTCCACTCTCGCCGCGCGCGGTCGCCACGACCCCTGCGTCTTGCCGCGTGCGGTTGTAATGGTCGAGGCCATGACCGCTCTGGTGCTCGTGGATCACGCCCTGCGCCAGCGCGCTCAAGATTGCCTGCCGAGGTAGTTATCTAGGCATGTCCGACCTCGGCTCTCCATTTTGGCAGAATGTCCTGCTCTACAGCGCGGCCGTTTTCATGCTCTGGGAAATCTACGCCGGCTGGCGGCGTGGGCTCATTCGCGGGGGGCTGCATTTCGGTGCCTTCGTCGCTTCGGGCCTCCTCGGCATGCTGGTGGGGCAGACCGTTGGAGCTGTCATCGGCCTGGTTTTGCCTGGTCTCGCATTCTTGGCGGGATTGATTGCTGGAGGCGCTGTGGCTCTCGTCACACTCGGTGTCTGCCTCTTCCTCGGCGCTGTCCTTTTTAAACGAACCTCGCACCAGCCCCCCGGTCTCGTCCGTTGGACCTTTGGAGCCGGTGGCGCCATTTTCGGACTTCTCACCGGCCTCTTCATTCTCTGGGGAGCGGTCTCCATCATACGCACTTCGGGCGCCGTTGCGAAATCCGGCATGGCCGGGCAAAAATCCCAGGACGCCCCCGCTTCGGCCCGCACATTTGCCATGCTCAAGGATTCCCTCGAAATGGGCCCCGTCGGTGAGATTGTGGAGTCTGTCGACATTCTCCCTTCACAAGCCTACGAGAACATTACCCGCATTGGGCAGTTGACGAAAAACCAAGACGCGCTCTTGCGTTTTCTCGATTATCCCGGCGTGCAGGAAATCGTCACTCACCCACGCATTCAGGCCTTGATGCAGGATCCCGTCGTGGTGCAATCGGCGGAGAATAAAAATTTCATCGCACTCATCCAGAGCCGCACGGTTCTGAATGCCGCCACCGATCCTTCGTTGCAAAAGCTCATCATGGCACTCGATCTCGAAAAAGCTCTCGATTACGCCATGCCACCGAAGCAAAATCCCACCTCTTCCAAAAAGACACCATGACAGATTACATCGCCACCATCGGCCTCGAAGTCCATGTTCAGCTCAAAACCCGCAGCAAGATGTTTTGCTCCTGCGCGGTGGAATACGGCGCCGAGCCGAATACCAATGTCTGCCCGGTCTGCCTCGGCATGCCCGGTGCCCTGCCTGTCATGAACGAAGAGGCTCTCAAGCTCACCGCGCTCGCAGGCCTCATGCTGGGCTGCGAGATCGGGCCGGTCTGCAAGTTCGACCGCAAAAACTATTTCTACCCAGATATGCCGAAGAACTACCAGATCAGCCAATACGATCTGCCCTTCTGCCTCGGCGGCACCGTTCCTCTCCACGATCTCGCGTATCCGAAGGACGCCCAAAAAAGCATCGCCACAAAGGATAAAAATATCCGTCTCGTCCGCATCCATATCGAGGAGGATGTCGCCAAGAGCTTCCACATGGAAACCGCCACCGGCATCGACTTCAACCGCGCCGGCACGCCATTGCTCGAAATCGTCGGCGAGCCCGATATTTCCTCGCCCGAAGAGGCCTTTGCTTACCTCACCGTGCTGCAGCAGGTCATGATCTACGGCGGTATCAGCGACGCCGACATGGAGAAAGGCCAGCTCCGCTGCGATGTCAATGTCTCGGTCCGTCCCGTAGGAACTGAAAAATACGGCACCAAAATCGAGGTGAAAAATCTCAACTCCATCTCCGGCGTCCGCCGCGCTCTCGCCTTCGAGATTCCCCGCCAGATCGAAGCCCTTCGCGGTGGTGCCACGCTCCAGCAGGAAACCCGCCGCTGGGACGACACCCGAGGCGAGACAACCCTCATGCGCATCAAGGAAAGCGCGCACGACTACCGCTACTTCCCCGACCCCGATCTTCTTCCAGTAAAAACCGCCTCCCTCGTCGAAGCCGCCCGGGCTCGCAAGCCCGAGTTGCCGTGGGAAAAACGCGCCCGCTTCGTCAGCGAATTCGGCGTGAGCGATTACGATGCCTCTGTGCTCGCGAACGACCTCGCTCTCGCTTCGTATTTCGAAACTGCCGCGCGCGGCGCCAAGAAGCCCAAGAATGTTGCCAACTGGATTCTCAACGACCTCCAGAGCGCGATTTCATCAGCCTCCGTCGGAATCGCCGAGTGTCCCGTTGCACCGCACGCCCTCGACGAACTCGTGAATCTCATCGACTCCGGCGCCATCAACTCCAAACAGGGCAAGGAAGTCTTCGCCGAAATGTTCAGCACGGGAAAATCCGCCGCCACCATCGTCGAGGAAAAAGGCCTCAAGCAGGAAAGCGACACCGGCGCCATCGAGATCTTCGTCGATCAAGCCATCGCCGCCAATCCAGGCCCTGTAGCCGATTTCAAGGCAGGCAAGGTCTCCGCTCTCAATTTCCTCAAAGGCCAAGTCATGAAACTCTCCAAAGGCAAAGCCAACCCCGCCCTCGCCGGCGAGATTCTGGAGAAAAAACTCTCGTGTTAAAAAAAGGGGGCGCGTCCGTCCCGGGCGCATGCACGCTGGATTTCGAAACAACTAGGGCGTGCAGTTTTCAGTTTTCAGTTTTCAGTGTCGCCGCCCCATCCTCATCGCTGCCTTCGCCCGCAGGATGCGTGTTTGCGCCCCTTTCCCATGCTTGATCAATGGACAGCCTGGACCCGCGAAGCGATGGTCTGGATCGAGCAAACCGGTCCCGTCGGCTGGATTTGGTTTGTCATTCTCTACACGCTGTCTTGTGTGCTTTTCCTGCCCGGCTCTGTTCTGAGCTTCGGTGCTGGTGCGGTGTATGGATTCTGGGGCGGCACGCTGCTTGTCTCCGTGGCCTCCATCGGCGGTGCGCTCGCAAATTTCCTCTCCACCCGCTACCTCCTGCGAGGCTGGATGGAGCGCCGCTTCGCTAAGAGCAAAAAATTCCACGCCCTCAACCATGTCGCCACCAAGGATGCTTGGCGAATGATCATCCTCACCCGCATTTCACCCATCCTGCCGCACAGCCTTGTGAGCTGCGCCTTCGGCCTCTCGCGAATCAATTTCTGGCGTTACATCGTCGCCTCTTGGGTGGGCTTCCTGCCAATTAGTGCCGCCTATTCCTATAGCGGGGCGGTCATCGGCGCCGCTGCCAAAGGCGACATCAACCAAGGCCCGTGGGCCTGGGCACTCTACGCCCTCGAGCTCGCCTTCACCATCGCCGTCACCGTCTGGATCACCCGCGCCGCACAAAAAGCCCTCCGCGCCGTCGCCCCCGAAGTCGTTGAAGAAGAAAAAAACACCACCCCCTGAAAAATCCCCTAAAATTTTGTTCAAAAAAACTTGAACAAAATTGCAGTTGAGCGAGGTTTCCCCTCGTCATCCCCTCTCACAGAGGCTCGTGGAAAACAATATTCTTACCATGCCGCCGGTAAAAGACACCCCTTTTACCAAGGGCGGCAGCTTGTCTGTAAAAAGCTCCCAATCTGCACGGAGAGGGAATCTCCAGATATCGCCGCCACCTCCACTCAGCGCCTTTCAGCTCCAGTCCGTCGCACTTTTTATCCATGTCTTCGGAGCCCTCTCGCTGCCCCGTTCCATCGGTGAAATCTACGGCCTCCTCTTCAGCACGCCCGAACCTCTCTCGCTCGACGATGTGCAGACCCGCCTGCAACTTAGTCGCGGATCCGCAAGTGAAGGCCTGCGCTGGCTCCGTTCACTCGGTGCCGTGAACCAAGTTTACCTGCCTGGCATCCGAAAAGAACACTTCACCGCCGAGACCAGCCTGCGCAAGCTCGCCAGCGGCTACCTCCGCGACCGCATCGATCCCCACCTCGAAAACGGCCCCAGCCGCCTGAGCGTCCTCGAATCCAGTATCGACCCGGCCTCTCCCACCGCCCACTTCGAAAAATCCCGCCTCGGCCAGATCGCCGGCTGGTATAAGTTTTTTGGAAAAGCCCTCCCCCTCATCAAAGTCCTCGCCGGCAAATTCTGAGTCGCCTTTTCTTCACGCAATCCAACACCTTATGACATCCTCCAACACCGAAAACGAAAATTGGGACATGGTGCTCAACCCCACCACACGCTGGTGGGATTTGCAGCTCCGCGATGTCTGGCACTACCGCGATCTGCTTTGGATGTTCGTGCGGCGGGACTTTGTCTCCGTTTACAAGCAAACCGTCCTTGGCCCACTCTGGTTTTTTGTCCAACCCATCCTGACCACCCTCATTTTCACAGTGATCTTCAGTGGTCTGGCTAAGTTGCCCACCAATGGCCTTCCTCCCATGCTTTTCTACCTCGCCGGCATTACTCCGTGGAACTACTTTTCCACCTGCCTCACAAAAACCTCCTCCACCTTTGTGGCGAATGCCGGCATCTTCGGCAAAGTCTACTTTCCCAGACTCGTCACGCCGCTTTCGATTGTCATTTCAAACCTCATCCAGTTTGGCATCCAATTTCTCCTCTTTTTTGCGTTTCTCGCTTTCTACTCCATCAAAGGAGCCGATCTCCATACCGATTGGCCTATGGTTTTCCTCCTTGCTCCCATCCTTCTTGGAATCATGGCCTTGCTCGGCCTCGGTGCTGGTATCATCATCTCCTCGCTCACTACAAAATACCGCGATTTCACGTTCCTCGTCGGTTTCGGAGTCCAACTCGCCATGTATGCCACCCCCATCATCTACCCGGCCAGCATAGTTCCTGAAAAATACGCTTTCCTCATGAATTTCAACCCCATGGCCCCCGTCATCGAGAGCTTCCGCGCCATCTTCCTCGGCGGCGCAATCCCATGGCAAGGCCTCGGAATCGCCGCTGCCATTACTGCCGTGCTGCTTTTCCTCGGCATCGTCATGTTCAAAAAAGTCGAGCGCACCTTCATGGACACTGTGTAGGTTGGGCCTTTGCCTCAAAGCCTTGTTTTCAATGGAGAAAAAAATCAAAAATCGAAACATTGCGGCTCATTCGCTATGCAACTCCGAAGGGCTTTTGTGGTTGCGTGAAAAAACCATGTGGAGGCAAAAACAAAGAAATCTGCCCATCGGTGAAAAAGTAGCGCTTTTGGGGCAAACAATTTTAGAGACATTGGAATTAGAGAAAATCAAGCGACATGCAAAAGGTTTGTGATGTTTTAGAGCAGCTTCTCAATGCAGGTGTTGTTGGGAAATACGCAATAGGCGGAGCAACAGCTGCAGGTTTTCATGGAGAACCGCTGGCTACCCGGGACATCGATGTTTTTTGCTTTTTGAATGTTCCGGAAGGCTCGTTTTTAGTCAGCTTGGAACCTATTTTCAAAAAGCTTTCCGAGTTGGGCTTCTCCGAATTTGACGAAGAAGGCATTGTTATCCACGGCATGCCAGTGCAGTTTCTGGCGGCATCCAGCGAGCTTGAGATTGAGGCTGTCAATAACGCAGATGTCTTGCAGTGGGATGGACATACCATTCGGGTCATGACACCTGAATACTTGGCGGCCATCGCTCTCACAGTAGGGCGCCCCAAAGATCGAGCTCGTGTGGTCTATCTTTATGAACTGCAAGATTTTCAGTTGCCCAAATTCACGGAAATTCTAAAGCACCATGGCTTGACACAAACATGGTTGAATTGGGCTAAGGGTCTTGGGATTAAATAAAAAAGTTTCTCTTTGCAGTAATCCGCCACTCGCCCACGCTACTTCTTCCGCTCTATGTCCGACACCGTTATTCGCGTTGAAAACATTTGATTCGCGCCTTGCCCTCGGCGTCTCACCCTACGGGCTACCTTCGGTAGTCTCCCGCGCAGGTTCCCAACCTTGCCTGGGTCCAAGTTCTACCGCCTTGCCATGCCCCACCTCATCGCCAGTGTGGGTGGGTAAAGGCCAGGAAAAATCAAAATAATCCTAATATGAATAAGCCGCTTGATGTAAAAATAATCCAAGAAAGCATCTTGGAAATACGAGGTCAGAAAGTGCTCTTGGATCAAGATGTGGCGTTGATCTATGGAGTGGAAACCAAACGAATCAACGAAGCTGTCAAAAACAATCCAGAGAAATTTCCCGAAGGATACCTCATACAAATATCAAAAGATGAGTGGGTTGGTTTGAAGTCGAAATTTTCGACTTCAAAACGGGGTGGCAAAGTGAAACCCCCTACAGCCTTTCCTGAAAAGGGGCTCTACATGCTGGCAACAATCCTGAAAAGCCCGCAAGCCACGGAAGCGACATTCACGATCATCGAACCCCGGCGCCTTGGGATGGCGCGGGGAAGCCTGCCCTTTCGGCAGCCCGCAGGGCGACACGAGCGGGCGCGAGGTCGGCAAACTTTTGCAAAAATCCGCGAGCTTTCGCGGACAATCACGACATTATCGGCCACAAAGGAAGAAGCCGCTCAAAAGCCACTGCTGCAACGCAGCGGCGAACTGGTTTCCGAACTGTTCGAGGACGAACTCTACACGAGCGACACTGAGACTTCAATCGAGTTGAATTTCGCGGTTCTCAAGTTCAAACATGTCATCAAGCGCGGAAAATGAGTGATCGGGATGTTGTAATTCGGGTGGAGGGCATCTCCAAGCTCTACCGCCTCGGTGAAGTGGGGACGGGTTCGCTGGCGCATGATGTGAACCGCTGGTGGCACCGGCTTCGTGGGAAGGAGGATCCGTATCTCAAGATCGGGGAGGTGAATGATCGGACGAAGCCTGCGAAGCAGGCGAGCTCCAAGAAAAATTTAACCACAGAGGACACAGAGAGCACCGAGGTTGGCGCGGGCGGGAATCAGCGTGCTGATTCGGCGGAGTTTTTGGAAGGCCACTCGCAAGCAGGCTTGCAGATGGACTCCGAAAAACTCGCTTCCATTCGCTCCGCGAATGACTCCCGCGCTTCCGGGGACCAAACTGGTTCAGATTCTGAATCCGTGAAATTTGACTCGCTCGATCCCTCTCGTCTCGCCCCTGCGGGGCTGCCTTCGGCAGTCTCCCGAGCGGCCGCCCAGCCGCCCAGCCGCCTGGGTGTGGTAAGAAATCTTCTTCTGGACTCGTTACTCCCGAAGCTTCGCTTCGGGACGGCGAGTTCTTCGCCGTCAAGGACGTCAGCTTCGAACTACGCCGCGGGGAATTGAGGAACCTGGGACGGTCCGAAAAAGAGATTTCGAAGAAATGCCTTGGTGCAACCAAGGTGCCGGACTCCGGGAGGAGACGGCATCAATGCCTGGGACTGATTGGGCATAATGGGGCTGGGTTCAATCCCATTTTAACCGGATGCTCTCGACTCTCGGCCCTGGACGCTCGACGCCTCTTCCCATCAATGGCTCCGTGCTAGGGCTCACGAAAAAGCATTGAATCTCAGTTCATCAAACACTAATTTCAAATTATGAGCGCGATAAAACTCACTGACTGGTTTGTCCAATTTGCTCTAGGGCGACAAGAAGAAGCTCGTGAAAACAGGGAATGGACAGATGTTGCCCTCAAAAATTTTGCCATGAGTTATGGCGATGATGAACCCGAGTATTCAATCGCCGATATTAAGAAATGAACCGATCCATTGCGCTATCGATTCTAGGGCGTTTGAAGCCCGATTTGGGGAAAAGATATAAAGTCCACAAGCTCGGAATTTTCGGTTCCATGGCGAGAAACGAGGCGCGACCCGACAGTGATGTCGATGTCCTCGTAGATATGGATCCTTCAATAGGTTTGCAATTTGTTGATTTGGCCACGGAGATCGAACAAGCCTTTGGCGTGCCTGTTGATGTTGTTTCACGGAGAGCCATCGACCCCGCCAGATGGAAGACGATCGAACCGGATGTAACTTATGCCTAAAAGGGATACAGCTATTCTCGTTCAAGACATCTACACAGCATTAGAACGGATTTCCGCCTACATCCAGGGAATGGATGCGGATACCTTTTTGAATGATCAAAAAACCATCGATGCTGTGACCCGCAACTTGGAAATAGTGGGGGAAGCGGCACGGCAAATGGATGATGAAGCGCGTAAACTCTATCCAGACATTCCATGGCCCCGGATTGTTGGATTGAGGCATCGTATTGTGCATGACTATTTTGGAGTTGATACGAATTTGATTTGGGGAATCGCAAGCCGCGATGCAGTAGAACTCGGCGGCCTTCTAAAAAAATACACAGCATCCTGACGCGGTTTGGCAACTCCACACCTTCCGCCAGCCCTCGACTCTCGCCCCTCGTCCCTCGACTCTACTTCCCATGTCTGAAACCGTAATTCGCGTTGAATTCCAAAAAAAATGCCTGCGCAAAATGAAGGATGTCGCCAGCCATGCTCAGAGCCAAAGGTTGACAACCATAGTCCCCATCGCATAGTCAATATTGTTGTCCTATGAAACTTTCAATCGAATGGATTCTGAAAAAAGCCGAGGAAACCCGGAAAGCCCGCTGCAATCAGCCCTGGACTTCCTACGAGAAAGCCTTGGAGCAGTGCCGCCGGGTGGACGCTCGCGGCGATGGAGTTTCCAACACGAAGTCGTCATCTTCGCGGAGTGGGCCACACGATCTGGCTACTGCCTGAGCGAAGATTTCTTGCAGAAATTCAAGCCGGTTTCATCCGGTGCCGAGCACGAGGTCTTTTTTGATCAATTCAGCCAATGTGCCATCAAGGTCACGCGAGACGGCCGGTTCGGGCACTCCTTGATCGGTGAAGGCCAAAGCGCGCTACCAAGCGAATATCTTCAGCGCCTCATTCATCACAACCAAATCTTTGGCGACAATATACTCCTCCAAGGCATCCTCGCCACCGAAGGTAATGTCCGCATCGTCACTTCACAACCATGGATTGCCGAAAGCGGCGATTTGGCCGACGTTACGGAAGCCGATGTGGTTGAATACTTCGAGTCGCTCGGGTTTCAAAAAAGCTCCGTCGCCGATGTCGCGGCATTCTATAACAAGGAACTCGATTTGATGGTCTTGGATGCAAATCTCAAAAACATCTTGCGCGACTTCACCGGCAAGTTGTTTCCGATCGATGTGGTTGTAGGTAAGCCCGGGAGTGAAATTTTCGAAAGATTTGGATTTTAAAAAGCAGACATTCTGAAATTCTTAAAAAAGTTGATCGCGAAGCAATTTCGCGAAAATGAGAGAAAATGAACACTAAAGCCGACGGAGTCGGCTGTAGCGAGTTACGAGTAACTGGTAACGAGTATGGGATTTGCGGAAAATTTTGAAGACTTGCAAATTTGGCAACGTTCACGCGTTTTGACCAATGAGATTTACGACGCCTTTGAGAAAATCCGCGATTTCGAATTCCGTAGCCAAATTCAGCGAGCGTCTGTCTCGGTCATGAATAACATAGCGGAAGGCTTTGAGCGACGGACGAAGAAAGACTTTGCACACTTTCTGGACCCTTCAAAAGGCTCATCCGGCGAAGTTCGCTCCATGCTCTATCTTGCTGAAGATCGCTCCTACCTTTGCCAATCTGCTGCCGAGCGACTACGCTCCGAATACAAAGACCTCTCCAAATCGATCGGTGCACTCGCCTCAAAATTGCGCTCGCAACAATAACCGCGCCAGCAAAGCTGGCGGTAACGAGTAGCGAGTTGCGGGTTAATGGTCAAAAGCAATCCGCCGAAGGCGGAAATCTCGCCACCCGCCACCAGTTACCCGCTACAAGCGCCGCAGGCGCCTCCGCACTCGCCACTCGCCACTCGCCACTCGCCACTCGCCACTCGCCACTCGCCACTCGCCACTCGCCACTCGCCACCCGTTACTTCTTCGCCTCTTCCCATGTCCGACACCGTTATTCGCGTTGAAAATTTATGCAAGCTCTACCGTCTCGGTTAGGTGGGGACTGGGTCGCCCGCGCATGATGTAAATCACTTCGGATAAAAAGCAAATGATGCAACTTGCTTTTTGACTAAAATGTCGCAAGAATTACAACTGCTCCAAAGCCGAATTCACTCCATAAGGGGTGAGAAGGTTATGCTCGCTTCGGACCTTGCTGAGATTTACGGCGTTGAAACACGCGCTTTGAATCAAGCGGTTAAACGAAACCCTGCAAGATTTCCAAGCAGCTTCATGTTTCAACTCACGGCCGAGGAGGTCTCAAACTTGAAATCACAATCTGTGACTTCAAGTTGGGGGGGGATGAGTGATCGTGATGTGGTGATTCGGGTGGAGGACACGAAATGAACTTTGAGGCTTTTGCGAATCTCAATTTTCCATCCGGGCACTTCATTTCGGAGATTGTCGGGGTTGAGGGAAAAATGCTCGATCCGATCGGCAGACCTGCGCTCGCGAAAGCCATTATTGAAGGAAAGCGAATCACGATTCAGATTTCCAGCGATTTGAACGAGAGGGAGGTAGGCATCTCGATTTATCATGAAGTTTTGGAGTCTCTTGCTGTCGCGTTGGATGAACCACCGGAATCCGTCATGGAGTTGAATGAATCGGGATTTGAAAAATTGGCTCAAGAGGCTTATCTGCAGTATGGATACCCAACGCCAGAAATTATGTTGAGTTGGATTGAAAAAATGGGATTTTAACCTTATGAAAATCGAAAACCTAAAAATCGAAATGACCCGCTTGGCCGAGGGAAATCGACTGATCCGCGTGAGTGAAGCAACTCTGGGCATCTGCTTGGAGAAGAAAGTCCATCACGGACAATCTATTGTTAAGCAAAAGAACCAATTGGTGAGTGCCCTGGCCCATTTGATCGATTCGAAAGTATTGGCCGCAGCCTGAGGCGCGACCGCCAGCCTCGCCCCTCGCCACACGCTACTTCTTCCGCCCTATGTCCGACACTGTAATTCGCGTTGAAAACATTTGATTCGCGCCTTGCCCTCGGCGTCTCACCCTAAAAGCTACATTCGGTAGTCTCCCGCGCAGGTTCCCCACTGCGTGGGTCACAAGCTCTACCGTCTCGGGGAAGTGGGGGCGGGGTCGCTGGCTCATGATGTGAATTCCTCGGATAAAAGTCTTGGCCGTCGGCGACGCGCAATTCCCAAAAAAATGCTTTGGCAAAATTCGATTTGAAATAAAAAACCAATCAGAGATATTAAAGATTATGAGCTATGAGGAATTAAAAAAAGAAGTAGTTGCACTGTCCTTCAAAGAGCAGAAAGAGTTATCCGCTTTGCTGTTCAGCTTGTGGCGCAAGAATAATTCTCAGGAGTCCTCGTCTCTAGAACGCCGAGTGCAGGATCGCGACGAGAGAAATTGGGTCAGCTTGGAAGACTTCGCAATTCGAACCAAGGGCCAAGGCGCCTGATGAACTATGAGGTTTTTGTGCACTCGGACCTTCTGCAGGGAGTTGTGCCGAGGGCAGGTTTGCAAAGACGGTTAATATTCGAATTCCCAGAAAGCCTCAAGCGTCAACCAGACCAACTCGGTGACTTTGTGGAAAAAGATGCTACGCTGCGGGAACTTCAGATCAAAATTGTCGGCAAATACGCCATCACCTACTGGGTGGATTCTCCAGTGCGCAAAGTGATGGTGGTCGATATCAGCCTTGCCGATTGAAGATCAAAGCTCGAATGGGATCGCATTCCGCAGAAGTGAGTTCTGTCAAAAATGAGAGAAAATGAACTTCTCGCTTGGAGCGATGTTGCGGGTAACGCGTAACCGGTAACTAGTATGGGATTTGCAGAAAACTTTGAAGACTTGCAGATTTGGCAAAAAACTCCATGGGCCTAATTTTCGAGTGGGATGATAATAAAGCGACCGCAAATGCCATCAAACATGGAGTTGCATTCACCGAAGCAGGCACAATCTTTGGAGATGAGCAATCGATCACCATCCCGGACTTCAAGCATTCGCAAAAAGAACCTAGATTCATTACCATGGGAATGTCACAAAATGCGCGTTTGCTTATTGTTATCCATACGGAAAGAGGCAACCATTTGAGAATCACCAGCGCGCGGCCAGCAAGCCGTAAAGAAAGAAAGCAATATGAAAAAGCCAAAAGCTAAAAAGGAAACGATGCTCGCCGAGTATGATTTCAGCTCCGGTGTCAAAGGCAAATACACCAAGCTCTACAAGCAAGGCACGAATTTGATTTTGTTGGAGCCCAATATCGCGGAAGCATTTCCGGACTCAAAATCGGTGAATGATTCATTGCGGGCGCTCGCCTCCATTATCCAAGTCCGATCGAAAGCCCTGGCAACAAACTAGGCACCCGTTACTTCTTCACCCGCCACCCGTTACCCGCCACCCGTTACTCACTCGGACGACGAAGTCCTAGTCCGAGTCGAAGGCGTTTCGAAGAAATTCTGTCGGTCGCTGAAGAAGTCGCTTTGGTATGGGAAGCCGACGGAGTCGGCTGTAGCGGGTCACGAGTAAAAAATTGCTGGGTTTGAACTTCACTATCTCCAAGCATGCCGTTGAGGAAATGGCTCGGCGTCAAATTTCTCTTGAGCAGGTCGAATCGCTCATGAACCATCCGGACCAAATAGTGGAAGCGCATGGAGGACTTGTGTGCTACCAATGCCTGAGCACGAAGAATGGCAAGCCAGGTCTCTTGCGAGCGATTATCAACGACGCCGCGAATCCTAAAAATATCGTGACAATTTATCGAACATCAAAAATCAAAAAATACTGGAAAATATGAAAGTAACCTATGATCCCGAAGTTGATGCGCTCACGATCATTTTGAGCGATGCAGCGGTGGAAGAAAGCGACGAAGCCAAGCCCGGCGTTATTTTAGATTATGATATCGAAGGAAATATTGTCGGACTTGAAATCCTCAATGCCAGCAAAAGGGTCGATAACCCCAAAGCCATCGACTACGCCCTCGCAAGTTGAATGGTTTTCTGGGTGAATTTAAGGGTGTTCCTATAAAATTTTGAAATTCTGTTAATTATGTCAAATAATTAGTGATGTAGCAAAGCAGGCGACGAGGGACGAGCGTCGAGGGACGAGAGCAAGCAGGCGGGAATTTCGGTTCGAGCGCATCGAGGCATGGCAACTCGCCCGTCAGTTCAATCGGCAAGTCTATGCTGTCAGCCGCAAATTTCCCAAGGAAGAGCAGTTCGCGCTCCTACCACAAATCCGGCGGGCATCGACGTCGGTTAGTTCAAACATCGCGCTCCGCCCCGTAGGTGCCTGATGTTTTGTGTCTATGCCATCCGCAATCAGTCTGGACGAATTTACATCGGACAAACGAGCGATTTTTCGAGGCGACTCCATCTGCACAACAAAAATGCCGTCCATTCTACCGCTTGCGATGGACCTTGGAGTGAACTCAAAATTGAGCAATTTCCAACCAGAGAGCAGGCAAGATATTTCGAACGGCAATTGAAAAAATCCAGAGGTAAAAGACAAAAATGGCTTGTGGAATAGCACTGCTAGCTACGCGCCAGAGGGAAGGCTCGGGGCGGAATTCCGACGCCGATTTCGGGCACTTCTTGGAAATAGCCTATGGCTCTCTCATGGAAGTCGTCTCGCAACTCTTCATCGCACTGGATG
>JBIIPZ010000076.1:0-3618 GCA_044342325.1 Terrimicrobiaceae bacterium | reverse complement strand
CCATCGCTGAAGAGGCTGATCTTCTCGCCGGGAAAATCGTGAACCTCTCAAAATCCCTCGGCCGCACAGCCCGCTTCACCAAACCCCTGGCTTCTTAAAGTCAAGTGGTGTCGAGCGTCCAGAGACCAGCGTCCAGCGCCTAAAACTCCCTCGACCCTTAACTCCACACCTTCCGCCAGCCCTCGACTCTCGACCCTCGTCACTCGACTCTACTTCCCATGTCCGACACAGTAATTCGCGTTGAAAACATCTCCAAGCTCTACCGTCTCGGCGAGGTGGGGACAGGTTCGCTCGCGCATGATGTGAATCGATGGTGGCACAAGGTTCGAGGGAAAGAGGACCCGTATCTCAAGATCGGGGAGGTGAATGATAGGACGAAGTCCGTGTCGAGCGTCCAGCGTCTTGAGTCCAGCGCCAAGAAAACTTTAACCACCGAGGACACAATCGAGCATCGGGGCAGATGTGAGAAAGAGCAACCATGGCTTGGCCCGAAGGGCGAGGGAGTGGCTTCCTGCTCGGAGAGCTATACAGCTCGGAGAGGCACGACTGAGTCAAAGAGCACGGAGGTTGGCGCGGGCAGGAATCAGCGTGCTGATTCGGCGGAGTTTTTGGAAGGCCACTCGCAAGCAGGCTTGCAGATGGACTCCGAATCCGTGAAATTTGACTCGCTCGATCCCTCTCGTCTCGCCCCTGCGGGGCTGCCTTCGGCAGTCTCCCGAGCGGCCGCCTCTCCGAGCCGTAAGACTCTACGAGCAGGAGGCCAGCCGCCTGGGTGTGGTAAAAATCTTCTACTGCCCTCGCCGCGCTTGCCCACCCAGAAAGCCCTTCGACAAGTAAAAATGAAATGTTCAAAAAATATTGAACATTTTTAAAAATCGCATATCCTCTCCCTCGTCATCCCCCCCTCACAGAGGCTCGTGGAAAACAATATTCTTACCATGCCGCCGGTAAAAGACACCCCTTTTACCAAGGGCGGTAGCTTGTCTGTAAAAAAATCAAAAGCCCTGCGAGCCTCACCGGGAGCGAATCTCCAGACATCGCCGCCCGCTCCACTCAGCGCCTTTCAGCTCGAGTCCGTCGCACTTTTTATCCATGTCTTTGGAGCCCTCTCGCTGCCTCGCTCCATCGGTGAAATTTACGGCCTCCTCTTCAGCACATCGGAACCTCTCTCGCTCGACGATGTGCAGCTACGCCTGCAGCTCAGTCGCGGCTCCGCGAGTGAAGGCCTGCGCTGGCTCCGCTCACTCGGCGCCGTGAACCAAGTCTACTTGGCCGGCATCCGCAAAGAGCACTTCACCGCCGAGACCAGCATGCGCAAGCTCGCCAGCGGCTACCTCCGCGACCGCATCGATCCCCATCTCGAAAATGGCCCCAACCGCCTGAGCATCCTCGAGTCCAGCATCGACCCGGCCTCTCCCACCGCCCACTTCGAAAAATCCCGCCTCGGCCAGATCGCCGGCTGGTATAAGTTTTTTGGCAAAGTCCTCCCCCTCGTCAAAGCCCTCGCGGGCAAATTCTGATCGGTTTTGATCGATCTCAATCCGCAATAAAACCATGACTACCTCTGAGCTGCCAGTCCGCGTCTACTCGCCCGAGGCCATGCTTGGTCATCCCGCCAAGCTCGTGGGAACGATCGCCAAGGATATATGGGCAGGTCGTGAACTCGCCTGGAGGCTCTTCATTCGCGATCTCAGCGCGCAATACCGGCAGACCTTCCTCGGCTACATCTGGGCGTTCCTGCCGCCGCTTGTGGCCTCTATGACTTTTATTTTCCTGAATTCGCAAGGGATTGTGCAAATCACAGGCACGGGCATTCCTTATCCAGCTTTCGCTATGATGGGCACGCTTTTGTGGCAGGTCTTCGTGGATGCCATCATGAGCCCGCCAAGTTCCTTCAACGCTGCCAAGTCCATGTTGGCAAAAATCAACTTTCCCCGTGAGGCAATCCTGCTCGGTGGTCTTTACATGGTGGTCTTCAACTTTTTCGTTCGGCTCATTTTGGTCATAGCCGTCATGATTTTTTGGCAGGTTCCCGTTGATGCGAACTTGTTATTTTTTCCAGTGGCCATGGCCTCGCTTTTACTTACTGGTTTCGCCATCGGCCTGGCGCTCACTCCCTTGGCCGGCCTCTATGGCGATGTGGGGCGCGGCATCCCGATCATCGCGCAATTTTGGATGCTCCTCACGCCCGTTGTTTATCCCGCACGCACCGAGGGCCTCGCTGGCTGGCTTGCGACATGGAACCCCATCTCGCCCCTCATCACCACCGCACGCGAATGCCTCACTGCGCAGCCGCTTACGCTCTTGCCCGCCTTTTGGATTGTTACCGCCTGCGCCGTCGTAGCCACATTCCTCGGCCTCGTGCTCTACCGTCTCGCCATGCCGCATTTGATAGTGCGCATGGGCGGGTAGAGGCACCACATTTTTTTCAAAATTGGGATTGAAATAGCGCAAAATCAAGCTAACTTAGCCTAATGCTTCAAGCCAACATATCTACAATTAAGAACAACCTCAGCCAGTATATTGAAAAAGTAGTTGCTGGGGATGAGGTTGTTATTTCAGATCGGAGCACGCCTGTTGCGATTTTGATTCCGTTCTCGCCATCGCGGGTTCAAGGGAATTGGTCCAGCCGGGTTGCGCATTTGACCAAGTTAGGGCACCTGAAAAGGCCTGTCTCAAATTCCAAAATCGCAGATCAAATCAATCCCATTGAAGTTCAGGATGGCACACCGTTGTCCAAATTGCTCTTGATAGAAAGGCAGAGCGGTCGATGAGATTTTGGGATAGCTCGGCCATCGTGCCATTGCTCGTGCGAGAGGAAAACTCTGACTCGCTTTTGGATTTGAGGGAAGCCGATAGGGATATGATCGTTTGGTGGGGCACGGAAACGGAATGCCTCTCGGCACTGGCGCGCCGGGAAAGGGAAGGAGGATTAGACCGCCATGCCATATCGCTTGCAGAGGAGAGCTTGTCTAAGATTCTGGGTTCCGCCCATGAGGTTCAGCCGAACACCGAACTGCGTCGAATCGCACGTAGGCTTTTAATGACCCATCCATTGCGCGCAGCGGACGCGTTCCAACTTGCCGCCGCCCTGCTTTTTGGAGGATCACTCATCACCGAGTTGCCATTTATCACTTTGGACAAAAACCTCTCCTTTGCTGCTGCCAAGGAAGGATTTCCATTGCCTGTAAGCAATTTAATCCCGCAATAATCCCCGCTACCTCGCCACTCACCACCCGTTACGTCTTCATCTCTTCCCATGTCTTCACCCTCTTCATTGCCCTCGCCTCTGGACGCTCGCCCCTCGACTCCGCCTTCGGACGACGAAGTCCTAGTCCGAGTCGAAGGTGTTTCGAAGAAATTCTGTCGATCGCTCAAAAAGTCGCTTTGGTATGGCGTCTGCGATATTGCGTCTGAGCTTAATCCTTTTGGACGCACTGCAGCGTTTGCAAATTCGCACAAAATTTAACCACGGATGGCTCGGATGGGCACAACCAAGCACCGGGGCAGATGTGCGGTAGACTGCCGCAAGGCAGCCCAATGGGCGAGACGAGTGGGAACGAGCGAGTCAAATATGGAACTGCAGGTGGGAATCAGCAGGCTGATTCGGGCGAATTT
>JBIIPZ010000011.1:0-76252 GCA_044342325.1 Terrimicrobiaceae bacterium | reverse complement strand
GCCCAAACTTTTCTGAAAAATGGTCCAACCTTGCTTAACTTGACGCGCATGCCCCGAACCGCTCGATACCTCCGCCCCCGCTTCCTCAAACCTCGCCCTGATCATCGACTCCCTGCTCGACGCCACGCCGATGCCGATGTCGTTGAGCGATGAACTCAGTCCGACCCGTTGGGTTATTCGCGCGAAAGTTGAAATAAAAAACACATGATGAACCCAGTATCTTTTGCGGATCGCTCGGTCAGCGATCCGGTTTGAACGCGACACGCTGCCTTGGCGCCGTTGCGGGGAAATCTTCGAGGTCGATCTGCCCAGAGCCAATGGGCTTCTTGAGTGGGTTTCAAATCCTGCCGCACGGGTTCTGTAGCGGCTGTCTATGACTGCCGAATCGGAGTCCACCCGCCGCTCACAGAGACGCCGCCACCGCAATCGCGCGGCAGCGCGTCCCCTGCCCAAAAAAATGATTCTCTCATCCATCATTCTGTCGAACCTCTGCTCCCTCCGCATTTTTACAAAATCGTCACATTCCTCCCGTTGACCCTGCGCATGCCGTTCCCGACGCTCTCGTCCATGTCCCAGCCCGAGAGTCCTCTCCACCAACCGCACGATAAGCTCGTCAAATCAACTTTCTCGGACCCCGACAACGCCCGCGCTTTTCTGGAAGCCAATCTCCCGCGCAAACTCACGCGCCGCATTGATTGGAACACGCTGGCCCTTGTGAGCGGCAGTTTCATCGATCCCGAATTCGCCGCCACCTCGAGCGACCTCCTCTTCACAGCGAAAATCGACGGCCAGCCCGCCTTTTTCTACATCCTCTTTGAGCATCAAAATCAGGAAGACCCGCTCATCGGTCTGCGCCTGCTCACCTACATGGTCCGCATCTGGAACGACTATCTTCGCAACAATCCCGGCGCCACGAAACTCCCGCCCATCCTCCCTCTCGTCCTCGCGCAGGACAACAAACCCTGGAAAAGCTCCACCCGCTTCGCCGACCTCATCGACATTCCCGAAGGGGCAGGGGAGATGAAAAAACACATTCCCGACTTCGAATTCCAGCTCGTGGAGTTGTTCCGCATGCCGTATGATAAAATCCTCGGCACGCCGATGGGCATCCTCACGCTGCGAGCACTCAAAGCCGAAAAGCTCCAAGCCCTGCTGGACGACACGGTCTGGGACGAATCGTTGCTGATCCAGTTGCCATCGGCCTCCTTCGAGATGCTGATGCGCTACATCCTGGACCGAGACCTTGACAAACCTGCCTTTCGCAGGAAACTAAAAACACTACGCAACCCGAAACTCAGTAAAAACGCCATGTCACTCGCCGAACAATTCCGCCAAGAAGGCATCCGCAAAGGTCGTCAACAGGGTCGTAAAGAAGGTCGTCGGGAAGGTCTGATTTTCTCCCAGCAACAAGCCATTCTCGAAGCGTTGGAAATCCGCTTCCAGCGAGTGCCAGAGGGTCTGCGTGAGGAAATCGAGACAATCATCGACACCAAAAAACTCACGCACCTTCTCAGGGCCGCCATCACCAGCGCCGACCTCGAATCCTTCGCTGCCGAACTCTAAGTCTACGCTGCCCGGCAGACCCGCGCGGTAGCGCGCCAACCCTTGGAGGGCCGTCGTCCCGCATGGCCCAAATATTAGGCTCGAAAGGCGCAAAATCACTGCCAGACACCTTCTGCTCCAAAACCGCTCAAGCCACGCCTATCGCCTGCGCAGCCAAGATTGCTCCCCCTGAGACGCCGCTACGCAGCTGAAGTTTGCGATGCCAAGGGCTTGGCGGTCATACCCAGGGAATACGAGAACGCCGCCCCCCGCGCCGCTTCTCTCCGACCCGTAGGGCAGCTGAAAAATGGGTCAAGCCGGAGGTTGCCCCTCGTGCGAATGCACATATATGAAATCAACCAGTGAAAGTCTGAGTCATCCCGAGACGAGCAACGGGAGAGGAGCCGGAGGCAACTGCTGTTACGCGTCACGATAATCACGTGAAATCGGGGGAGTTAGATTTCACAATAAAATCGGGAAACTTGGAACGCGAACCGGTGGCAATTTGAAAGCCCCGCTGTTATCGAAACGAAATGAGAATCCGGTTTGGGCTGCATCTATTTGTTCTAAGGAGAGCGTTTTCACCCGTCCCCCCCGAACGCCTGCCGCGGCGAGCGGTGCGGGGTTTGGGGGCGCATAGCCCCCATCAGATCGGCTTATTCAGGCAACTAAGCCACCAAAGAGCCTCATGTATCAGTCAAATTGTGAGAGGGCCAAAGTGCCCGTTTTAGAAAAGCAAAAGTGATTTCCATGTTGCCAGGTTGAAACGGGGCACGTTCATAAAGCGAAAGATTTTTTTTATTCGAAAAGCGCCCTTTGAAGCCCTGAGCCACTCCGCCCTCTTCTCAGGCAGATTTTCCCGCCTGCGCACATCGGAATGTCATCGTGAAGCAAGTCTCGTTACTAATGTGACGGGCCTGCGTGAGATCGAAAAAATGAGGCAACCACATGAGGAATTTGAAAATTCCCGCTCAAAGTGCGAAAAAGCAGCGCCAAATCCCGCAGATTATCTTGGCGAAATCCCCCTCGATTATCGTGCTCGGCAACAGCATCACGATAGAGCGCTTCGACAAAGACAGCCAAATTCGGCTGCTCGCCGTGAGAGAGCAACTCAAGCGAGGCGACTATCAACCCAAGCCGGTAAAACGGGTGTGGATCGATAAACCTGGCAGCGTGGAAAAGCGGCCGCTGGGGATACCCACGGTTGTCGACCGCGTGGTGCAGGCAGCGGTGAGAATAGCCATAGAGCCCATATTCGAAAACCGCTTCGCCGAGCACAGCTACGGGTTCCGCCCCGGATGTGGTTGCAAAGAGGCACTGCGGCGAGTGGATGCACTGCTTGAGGCAGGGCATAGGCATGTCGTGGATGTGGACATCAAGGGATACTTCGATGCGATACCTCACCAAAGACTGATGGCACTGGTGCGCGAGCACATTGCCGACGGGAGGGTGTTGGGATTGATCGAAGGGTTCCTGAAACAAGGAGTCATTGAAGGAGCAAACTGGCAGGAAGCCAAAGACGGGACGCCACAAGGCGGAGTCATAAGCCCGCTACTGGCGAACATATACCTCAATCCGTTGGACTGGCTGATGGCCGGACTTGGCTTTGAAATGGTGCGATATGCCGACGACATGGTCGTGTTATGCCGCAGTCAGGAAGAAGCCGTGGCCGCGCTGGAAAAGCTACGGGAGTGGATGACAGAAGCCGGGCTGACCTTGCATCCAGAGAAGACCCGCACGGTGGACATGAACAAGGCCGAGAGTCATTTTGACTTCCTCGGTTACCGGTTCAAAAGAAGCCGGCGGGGAAGTCTGATGAGATTGGTTCGGCCCAAAAGCATGAGCAAGTTGCGCGAATCTATCAAACCCCGGACGCGGCGGACCGACGGAAAGAGCATGGAAGCCATCGTGGCGGACATCAACCGGACGCTTGCAAGCTGGTATGGCTACTTCAAACACGCCAAGGACAACGAACTGGGAGGCATTGACGGATGGATACGCATGAGATTGCGATCCATCCTGAGAAAGCGACGCGGCTGCAAAGGCCGAGGACGCGGCAGAGACCACCAACGCTGGCCCAACCGCTACTTCACCAAACTGGGGCTCTTTTGCCTGCTGGAAGCCAAAGTCACGGAAATCATCAGTCTCCGTCATGGAGCAAACCACTAACTGGAGAGCCGGATGCGGGAGATCCGCCAGTCCGGTTCGGAGGGGGGAGCGGGGCAAACCAATGTCCCGTTCCTACCTCTATCAACGAAACGCGCTGCCGCGCGGGTTCTGTAGCGGCTGTTTATGACTGCCGAATCGGAGTCCACCCGCCGCTCACAGAGACGCCGCCACAGCAATCGCACGGCAGCGCGCAATAGGGGAGCACAGCCGTCTCTGCTGTGAAGGACACCCGCGCCGCAACCTCATCGATAACAAAACCTCGCATTCCACATGCAAAGCCGATTCATGGCCATACTCGCTTCTATAGCGCCGTCGCTCCTTAGCGGGCACGCGCCGCCCTCGCTTGTTCAAGCAAGTGGACTGCTAACTTTTCGATATTGCTACTTCCAACGGTAGGCGTTGGTGGTTGTTTCAGGGGTAGGAAGCGAGTTGGGGGTGATGAGAGCATTCGTGATCGTGGCCACAGTCAGCGCCTCCACATGGCCGTCCACAAACAGCACATTGCATTTCGTTCCATGACGGTTGGTGGGGTTGTAATTGCCTCCCCAAGATGGATGTGCAGCAGGGCTTTTAACTACGTCCATAACGAGAAATGTCTTGGATTGCTCCGGTAAAGTGCTCAAGACGGGAGCGGATTCGGCAGTTGTATTAGGCGATAAACTGATATTCTGTCCGTAGCTCCTGTAGTATGCCTCGATTGGTCTGCTGTCACTGGGGCATTTGAGTAAAGCATTACTGCCCCATCCTGTAGGGCTACTCTGGATGCTCTGTATCAATGCTTGGCCCCAAGAGGGGCCTCCGCCAGAGGCCGTTGAAGGTATCAGGCGGTTATTGTTGTCTTGCGCATAATTGCGATACGCCACGCCGATCTGCTTGAGATTCGCCATGCACTTCGAGGCGTTACTGCGTTTGATTCCCCCTCCGATCGCTGGTATCGCCAGTGCGGCTAGCAAGGCGATGATGGCTATGACGACCAAAAGTTCAACCAATGTGAATGCCGAAAGGGGGTAGCGATACCTTCTCATAAATAACAATTATTACAAACTCAAGCAATGCGGGCAAGAAATATTCTATCCAAGGTCTCCGTGATGACAAACTTTTTCAACCTAGAAAGCCATATCTTGAGTATGGAGTTCATTAATTTGCAAAACTATTCTTAATAGCTTTCGATCCTCCGTTTGATTTGCATTCCAGCCCTGTAATTTTCTCAAAAAGTTTCCAAAAAAATATTGACGGAACCAAAAGCATGTCTAATTTATTTGCACCAAATCTAACAAAAAAAACAAATTTGTTTTTACTCGTAACCCCTGCAAAAACCCCACTACGAAATGAAATCTCCCTACGGAAATCCTCTTCAATCTCTGGAGAGTCTCAAGTTTGGCGCCACAAAAGCCGCGCGGGTTTTGTTACTCGGCGTTTTTTTGTTATCTTCGATTTTTAAAAAAAACGCTCTAGGGGCTGATGGCACATGGAGCGCCACCAGCGGCACATGGGACACCTCCGCCACCAACTGGACCGGCGTATCCGGAACGCCGTGGGATTCCACAAACGGCACATCAAACACAGCGAACTTCACCGCTACATCGGGCAGTGCCACTGTCAGCGGGACGGTTTTTGTCAACGGCATCAGCTACACGGCCGCATCTGGAAGTTTTGCGATAAACAGCGGCACAATCACCCTGGCCGGGGCAGCTCCCTCCATCACCGTCAACCCCAGCCGCACATTAACTATCAACAGCACGCTGGCTGGATCTGCAGGCCTGACAAAAAACGGGACGGGAACGCTCGACCTTACGGGAGCTAACACTTTTACCGGCGCCGCAATAGTGAATGCCGGTATCCTCAACCTCACGGGCTCTGCTTACAACAACACCGCCGCCAACAGTTCCGCATTCACGATTGCCGCTGGAGCCACTTTGAATGCCAATTTCAGTGGTTCAGTCTATTCCTCCATCGGCTCTGTCGCTGGTAGCGGAACACTACAGATTGGGACCTCAGGTCAATTCAACCGCTTCAACACAGGCTATGACAACACTAACACCACTTTTTCGGGTGCTGTCAGTATGGCGAATTCCAGCTCGATCATCTATAAACGGGGGACCGGCACATGGACTTTGAGCGGTAACAACACTTCCACATGGACGGCAGGAATCTTGGATGTTCGTGGCGGTGAAACGGTCTTGGCCAATGCGGGTGCCGCCGGAAATGCCTCGGTGCAGTTTGGTGGAGCCAGCACCCTTTCCGCATCAGTCTCGGGGGTTCAAATTAGAGGTGGACTCGATTTCTCGAGTTTTGCAGGCAACCTGGGCAGTGCAACCAATACCAATGACATTTTGGTCAGCGGTGCTGTAAATCTCGGCACAACAACAAGAACGATAACGGTTTCAAACAACACGACATTTTCAGGAAATGTCACAAACACTGCGGGCTTGAGCAAAGCCGGCACAGGCACGCTGATCCTCTCCGGTAACAACACCTACACCGGCAATACAAGCGTCACTGCCGGCGTCGTGCGCGCGAGCCATGCCAACGCCCTCGGCACAACAGGTAACGGCACCATAGTATCAAACAATGCTGCTTTGGAACTAACGGGTGGCATCTCGATCGGCGCGGAAGCGCTTTCTGTGACAGGGAGTGGCATTTCCAGCACCGGCGCCCTGCGGAATATTTCAGGAGCGAACTCTTACGGCGGCGTCATTACTCTCGCCGGAGCCACCACCATTGGCAGTGACGCCGGAACCCTCACGCTATCCAGCGGAAGCTCCATCACAGGAAGCAATACAAACCTAACCTTCGTCGGCGCCGGCAACATCACCATCAACGACGCCATCGCCACCGGCACCGGCACGCTCACCAAAAACGGCACCGGCACGCTCACACTGGCTGGAAGCAACACCTACACTGGCACCACGACCATCAATGCCGGTGTCTTGCGTTTAAATAGTGCCACAGCATTGCCCGGCGGTATTGAGGCGACCGGCGGCACTTCCAATCTTTATATCGATGGTGGAGTTCTTGGTCTTGGCGCTGGTGATTTTACGCGCGCGAGAGGCACAACGAGTGCAAATGTCAGAATTTTTAATGGCGGCTTCGCCGCTTATGGGGCAGACCGTTCGGTTAACTTTAACAATGACGGATCCTCTGTGTCATGGGGTAGCGGCGACTTCCTGTATGTCAACTCGGGCAATACAAATGGACTCTTCATCCTTGGGGCCGCCGATGCCGACAAGACCCTCACTTTTGTGAATCCGATCAATTTTGGTTCTCAGATTCGCACGGTTCAGGTGAATGATGGAACGGCCAGCGTGGATGCGATTCTCAGCGGAGCATTGTCTGGCGCGAGTGGTGGTTTAACAAAAACCGGAAACGGAACATTGGCTTTGACGGCCACCAACTCCTATACCGGCGCGACGACAATCAATGTCGGCACTCTGCAAATCGGCAATGGCGGTGCGACCGGAAATCTCTCGTCTTCCAGTGCGATCACAAATAACGGCACTCTGGTCTTCAACCGCACTGGAAACATCACGCAAGGCACGGATTTCTCGAATAATATCAGCGGCACCGGCAACCTAACTCAAGCCGGTAGTGGCAACCTGACGATTTCCTCCTCAAACACCTACACCGGGGCCACAACCGTCAGCGCCGGCACGCTCACGCTCTCCGGCGGCCTGAGCAACTCAAGCGTCACGGTGAATGGAGGCGCTTTCAATCAAACCGCTGCAGGCACGATCGCAGGTTCCAGCGCGACATTCACGCTGAGCAGTGGCAGTGCAACCTTGGCCGGTAACAACACCTACTCCGGCGGCACGACGCTCTCGGCAGGCACGCTGCAAATCGGCCATGCCAACGCCCTCGGCACCAGCGGCACAATCACCCTCGGCGGCGGCACACTGCAATACGGCAGCGGTATCACGACCGACCTCTCCAGCCGCTTCAGCACTGCTGCAAACCAAGCCTACAACATTGATACCAACCCCAACAATGTCACCTACGCTTCCGCTCTCACCAGCTCGGGCGGCACGCTCACCAAGAACGGATCAGGCATGCTCACGCTCAGCAATGCAGGCAACACCTTCGGCGGCGCCACAACGGTCAACGCCGGCACTCTCAGCGTCACAGGATCAAGCACAGCCAGCACCACGACCGTCAACTCCGGCGCCACGCTCATAGGAACCGGTTCTTTGGGATCGGTGACCGTCAACAGTGGCGGCTTTATCGGCGCAGGCAACGCCGCAGCCACACCCGGCACGCTTACGCTCGGCTCGCTCACTCTCAACGGCGGCGGCACTTACACTTGGGACTTCGGTAATACCAGTGGCACAGCAGGCACAAACTGGGACCTCTTGAGTGTCACCAATGCCCTGACCATCAATGCCACTTCCGGTAGCAAGTTCACCGTCGCCATCACAGGCACGCCGACCGGCTGGGCGCCATCCAGCACGCAGACATGGAACATCATTAATTACGGATCGCTGGCCAATGCGTGGGATGCCTCCGTGTTTAACTTGTCCAGCAGCCTTTCTGGAACAGGCACCTGGGCGTTTACAAATAACTCCACCAGCAAATTCATTGGCCTCACCTACACGGTTATCTCCTCAACCTCGACTTGGAGCGGCGCAAGCGGGAACTGGTCCACTGGTTTTTCCAGCACGCCGACCACCGGTTCTCCCATTGTATTTGATGGCGCCGCAGGTGGCACAGCGACGAACAATATCGCCTCGGGCAACCTCACCTCGCTCACCACGATAACCATCAATTCGACTGCCGGAAGCTACACGCTTGCGGCAGTTGCTGGTGCCTCAGGAGTGGACGCCTCAACACCCATGACCCTGACCAGCGGCATCACCAACAATTCCGCCAATGCCACCACAGTCAACTTGGCTCTGGCAGTTGCGGCTTCGCCCGTCTCCATCAATGCCGCTGCTGGAAACATCAATCTGGGAGGGCCTGTCTCGAACAGCAATACCATCACCTTCAGCGGAGCAAACAGCACGACGGTCAGCGGCGCAATTTCCGGTGCCGGGGCCATCACTCAGAACGGCACAGGCACCCTCACACTGAGTGCCACAAACACCTATACAGGTGATACCACAATCGGCGCGGGAAGCCTTCAAATCACGGGTAGTGGGTCGCTCGGCACAGGCGCCAGCTATTCCGGCAACATCTCCAACAGCGGGACATTCTCCCTCAACACCACCACTGATCAAACCCTCGCAGGCATTCTCTCCGGCAACGGGGCCTTGGTGAAGTCGAACACCAACACAGTCATCCTCTCGGGAGCGAACACCTTCACCGGAAACACCACGATCAACGCCGGAACCCTGCGCGTGAACGGCACTGGCACCCTTGGTAACGCAACCTATGCCGGAACCATCGCCAACAATGGCACGCTCTTCTTCAACACCAGCACCAACCAAACCCTGTCCGGCGCCATCAGCGGCTCAGGCGCCCTCACTCAAAACGGCACCAGTGCGCTGACGCTCAATGGAAGCGCCAGCAGTTACACCGGTGCCACGACGGTGAACTCGGGAACGCTCATTGTTGTCAATAATGCTTACAGCAACACCACAACAAGCAGTTCGGCCATTACAATAGCAAGCGGAGCCACACTCAATGCCTCGCAGACGGGAGTATTTACCTACTCAAACTTTGGAGCACTGAACGGCGCTGGCACCCTGATTATCGGCACCGCAGCTCAGCTCAACCGCTTCAGTATCGGCTACGACAACGCCTCCTCAACCTTTTCGGGTCTTATCAGCATGGTGAAATCCGACAGCGTTCTCAACAAGTATGGCACTGGCACTCTCACTCTGAGTGGTAATAACTCGATATCTAATGGCTCTCTCAATATGCGGGCCGGTGAGCTCGTTTTTGCGAATGCGGCTGCGCCAGGTTCAATGAAAGTGGACTTCGCCTCGGGAGGAACAATATCCGCTTCAGTCACCGGAGTGGATATCAAAGGCGGAATGAGTTTCTCTGGAGCCAATGGCAACCTTGGAAGTTCGACAAATACCAGCGATCTTCTCGTTAGCGGTGCAGTGGATCTCGGCACAACAACGAGAACGATCACGGTTTCAAACAACACAACATTTTCAGGAAATGTCACCAACACTGCGGGCCTAACCAAAGCTGGCACTGGCACACTGATTCTCTCTGGCAACAATACTTATGCCGGAACCACAACCGTTAGCACGGGCGTCCTGCGTGCCAGTCACGCAAACGCCCTGGGCACAACAGGCAACGGCACAACCGTCTCCAGCGGCGCCGCACTGGAACTCTCAGGTGGCATCTCGATCGGCGCCGAGACCCTCTCCCTCACGGGCAATGGCATATCCAGCACCGGCGCACTGCGAAACATCAGCGGCAACAACGCCTACGCCGGCGCGATCTCCCTCGCCGGAGCCACGACTATCGGCAGTGACGCCGGAAACCTCACCCTCTCCAGCGGCAGCTCCATCACAGGGACCAACACAAACCTCACCATCGTCGGCGCGGGCAACATCACCATCAACGACGCCATCGCCACCGGCACAGGAACCCTCACCAAAAACGGCACCGGCACCCTCACTCTCGGCGGCAGCAACTCCTACACCGGAGCCACCACACTCAACACCGGCAACATCTCATTCAGCACCACAGCAGCCCTCGTTAACTCCAGCAGCCTGAGCATGGCCAACGCCACTTCGCTCATCTACACAGGCGGATCCGGCTCACTGGATCGAGCCATCACCATCACCAGCGGCACCGGCACAATCCGCAACAGCGGCACCGGACTCCTCACCCTCTCCGGCGCTCTCACTAAAAACAGCACCACACTCACCCTCCAAGGCGGAGCCAACGGCATCACGGTAAGCGGCGTCATCAGCGGCTCCAGCGCCAACTCCGACCTCGTCATCGACGGCGGCACCACCACGCTCACAAACGCGAACAATACCTACAACGGCCCAACATTCATCATCAACAGCGGCACCCTGAACGCCAATACCGCCGGCGCCCTGCCAACCAGCACGCTCAGCGCCGTCACAATCAACGGCAGCTCCACGCTCGCCCTCGGTGCCAGCCAATCCGTAGCCTCCCTCAGCGGCACAAGCGGCTCCTCGGTAAATCTCAACGCCAACACTCTCACGATCAACGGAAGCGCAACCACTACCTATAGCGGCGGTATTTCCGGCACTGGCAACCTCGTGAAAAACGGCAGCGGCACCCAAACCCTCGCCGGAGCGACAACATTCAACGGCACCACAACGGTCAACAGCGGAACCCTCCAAGCCTCCACTGCCAACGCACTCGCCAACACCTCTCAAGTCGTCCTGAACAACGGCGGTTCCTTCTTGGTCACAGCAGAGAACACCGTCAACGACGACGCTGCCATCCATCTCAATGGCGGTCGCATGGCCATGAGCGGAAACTTCAACGAAACCGTAGGTGCGCTCACTCTCAGCGCCAACTCCACCCTCGATTTCTCCGGCTTCGTCGGCACCCTCCGCTTTGGCAGTATCGCTTCTTGGGCAGCCGGAGCCAACCTGGCCATCTGGAACTGGAGCGGAAGAACCGAATACGGAACAAACTACGGCACTTACCCGAACTCCAGCAACCTGGTCTTTACAAACAACTCCACCCTCTCCTCCAACCTCGCCAATATCAGCTTCTACAGCGACTCCGGCACCACCTCCATTGGAAGCGGCTTTGAACGAGGATTCTCAGGCGGCGGAACCGAGATCATAGCCGTCCCCGAAACCGAAACCTACTTCTACGCCGTAGCCCTCCTCGCCGGCGTCGTCGTCCAATACCTCCGCCGCCGAGCCAAACTCCGGGAGGGCCATCGTCCCGCATGGCCCAAACTTTAAGCGCGGAAGGCCTTTCAAGACAGAATCTAAGCAAAGCGGAGAAAGACTGCCTTGGGCAGCCCGAAGGGTGAGCACAGCGAATCAATTTACTGAATTAGCGGATAAAATCGGCCTCTCAGACAGAAAGACAAAATCTGGTGGAGGGAAAAGAGAAACGCCGCTGGGCGGCTGAAAAATGGGTCATGCGAGGACGATGAACCCTCCCTTGGTTACGACCCGCGCTGCCGCGCGTCAACCTTGGCCGTGCTTGGGTTGAATGGGGGAAGTAGACGCGCATGCCGTTTTATGCGCATTGGGAGTCGATTGTGATTTTGCGAATGGCGGCTGAAAATATTCAGGTGTGGGGCAGGAAGATCAGGAGGGTTTCAAATTTACTGGGCCGAGGGTGCCAGTGCCCGCCGGATGCGTGAGCCTGCGAAGTCGAGGATGATCACGGCCGCCAGGATGCATGTGAGGACGGCGGCGAATTTGTTCCACTGGTAGAATTCCTGGTAGGTGTGCAGCCAGGTGCCAATGCCTCCGGCTCCCACATAGCCGATGATGGCAGCAGAGCGAATGTTGTATTCCAGCATCCACAGGACATGGCTCCAGACGATCGGTCGCGCATGGGGCCAGATGCCGTATTGGAAGGCCTGCAAACGGTCGGCGCCTGTAGCTCGCAGGGCCTCGCTCACTCCGGGGTCGGCGCTTTCGAAGGCATCGCTGAAAAATTTCCCGAGGTAGCCGATCGAGTAGATCGAGAGGGCGAGAACGCCGGCGCCGGGATTCGCTCCCAGGACGGCAACGGTGAGGAGGGCCCAGACGAGTCCGGGAATGGCGCGGATGGCATTGAGTAAAAATCGCATCAGCGCGACGACGGGCGTCGGCGCGGTGGTTTTGGAGGCTGCGGCAGCCACCGGTATCGAGAGGATCGCGGCAGCTGTTGTCGCTAGAACGGCCATTTGAAATGTCTCCCACAGCGAGGGCAGGATCTGGGGTAGGATGGAAAAATCCGGCGGCCAGAATCGTGAAAGAAAGCGCGTGAGATTTGCCGCATAGTCGAGCGTGCGGCCGGAGGGGGCGATGACTGGCAGGGAGAAGAGGACAGCCAAAAGAAGAAGCAAAAACGCCACACGGGGCGCATCAAGCCGGGGCCTCAACAGGCGCCTCCCCCCGATAATTCCCAATTTCCCGCGTTGAGACGCAGGGTGGCGTCTGCAAATTCCTCTGCGAGCGCGCGGTCGTGCAGGGCGCAGAAAACGGTGCAGCCATTTCTTGTGCACTCGGATTTCAGGAGACCGAGAACGCTGCGTGCGGTCGCGGGATCGAGGTTTGAAACGGGTTCGTCGGCCAGAAGGCACTCTGGCTCGGAAATAAGCGCTCGGGCCACGGCAACGCGTTGGCGCTCACCTCCCGAGAGTTGCGAAACAGGCTTGTAGGCGAGGGATTTCAGCCCCAGTTGAGCGAGAAGCCGGTTGGCTTGGGAGCGGTCGGAACTTGGAAAGCCAAAAAGCGTTCTCCAGCCCGGGCGCGTTCCGAGCAGGCCGCAAAGCACATTCACCTCGGCAGTGGCATTTGCCGTCAGGCGCAGGTGTTGAAAAACCAAACCCAAGCGTTCCTGGAACTGGTTTGGCGTGTGGGCGCAGCCTTTGCGGCAATGGTAGGTGATCGCGCCGCTGGATGGCTTCAGCAGGCCCGCGAGGCAGCTCAAGAGGCTGCTCTTCCCGACGCCCGAGTGGCCCTCGATCGAGACAAAACTGCCTCGCCGCACGGAGAGATTGAGTTTTTCCAGAACGGGACGACCACCGCGCGAGACCGTGAGATCTTCGATATGAATTTGATTCGTTCCGTTGCGGGTCATCGCTCAGTTCTGTTGACCGTGCACAAAGTCCAAGGCGTTCACTACTGGCAGCAGGTGGGCATCCGCATCGCACTCCACCAAGCGGGAGGTGAACACGGCATCTCTCAAGGTCGGGTTTTTGTCTGAAAAATCCTGGACGGCTTTGAGAAGCTGCTGGCGGGCATCTGGCGAAAGGCGTTTCGAGATCGCGAGCACATGCGTGGGCACCGGTCCCTGCGTATCGACTACTCTGAGCCGAGCTTTTTGATCTGGCGTGAGGTGTTTGTCTTTTTCAAACACATAATCACTCACAGCCGCCGCCTCGGCCTCGCCGGCCAGAACCCGCTCGATGGCGCTCATGTATCCTGTTCCATACCAGACATTCCCTTGTCCGAATAAATCCTCGGGTTTTGTCGAAATGAGACCGGCATTTTTCAAATCCAGAAGTGGAATGAGGTATCCGGATGTGCTCGTGCGGCTGGCGAAGGCGATCGGCTTGCCCCGCAGATCGGCAATCGATTTGTAGGGCTTGTCGGCAAGGGCAATCCACAGGCTCTCGTAATGACGCTCACCGTCGATTTCGCCCACCAGAAGGACATCGGCGGCATTGGTTTTGCGGGCGTTCACCATGTCTGTCGCGCTCAGGTAGCCAAGGTCGATGGACCCGTTTGAAAGGCCCTCGACAATCACCGCCGAGGAGAGGGGGATAATCACTTTCACCGGACGCCCGATGGCTGCTCCAAGAGCTTCTGCGAGGGCCGTGCGCTCGGAAAACATTCTGTCCGGATCCTTGTCGGGCTTCAAAGCTACCACGACCTCGGGTGCCAATTCCTCTGAAAAGGCTGGCGAGATCACGGCAAACAGCACAAATGCCAACGAGAGAAATGTTTTGAAAAAAGAAGCCACGCGCATCCTTATTGAGATCGCATCTCAATCGCGTTTTGACAAGCTAATCGCGTGTTCCTCGCTACTGCGGTTGGGGGAAAATTGGCAAAATCATGGACAGCAAAATCATTTTTTTGGATTTTGTGAGGAGGCACGCGCTACATTTCAAAGTCCAAAAGCAAAGTGACTTTGGTAAAAGGCGTTCCTAATGCTGTTTTATTCGCCTGCAAGTCGAAGCGCTTCGAGGATGAGAGCATCGGAGACTCGGAAACGGGCCTTCGCCAAGAGGGCCTTTATGACAGGTGCCATGGTTGGTAGAAGTCCATCGCGCTTTGCGCGAACAAGAATGCCCAAGACACCGATCGGGGTGAGACCAAGCTCAATAGCAATGAAGCGTCCATGCGCCTCATCGATGAGAACTCCGTCAGCGCAGATTTCCAGAGCGAGGGCGAGAGCCTGGGATTCACCAGGATCGAGATCCGCATCGCCTGCGATTAAAGTTGGGATGGTTTTTGGCGCTTGAACCCGAATCCAATTGGGAAGAGTCAGACCGGCGAAGCGTCCAGAGGAGGCTGCAAGACGGACAAACTCGGCCTGAACGGCGGGAGGAACCACAACCTCATGAAAAATGGTATCGAGCAGATTCTCGTGTCCGACCAGCGCGAGATTGAGAATGACAGAGGTGTCTGCGACAACAATCACACGCCGAGTATGCGATCCATGGCTGCGAGATCGCTGTGTAGGTCACTGACAGAATAGCTCCGTGGAATGTCGCGATCTGCCAAGGCTCCCTGAAAGGTGACGAGATCGATTCCTGCCAAGTGCGAGCCGGCAACTGCAGAGATTCTTCCCCGCGCATACAAAGCGCAGGCGAGTTCAAGACGCAACTCGAACTCGTCCATCCGAGCTGTGCTCGGAATATCTGGCAGGCTCAAAGTCATACAAGGAATATACACCCCTCGAGCGGTGAAGCAATGTCTCCGGGCCGTCGGACTATCGGGCGGTTCTGAATTAGCGCAGGGATGCTGGAGGGCAGTAGATCGCGAGGGGTTCCCGATTCCAGACTGCACCGCTGTGCTCGCGTTCTTCGGGGGGTGTGAAGGTGTAGTTGTCGAGAACGGCGCGGATGTATTTGGGAGGTTCCTCGGGGAAGGGGTTGTTTTCGAGCAGGGCCAGAACTTCGGGGGAGCCTTCAAGCAGGCGGGCGAGGAAGGATTGAAACCACGGAGTCGTCTCCACGAGGCCGAGCGCGGCGAACCACATTTGCCAGTCGAGTCGCGGTTGGTGTGGGGCGACGGCAGGGAGAGCGTGGTCGGGAGCCCCTGGCTTGTAGCGGAATTCGTAGGTCTTCCACTCGTGGCCGTCGTTGCTGCCTTGGACGATGATTTCGCGACGCTGCGTGGTCATGACGGCGAAAAGTCCGTAGCCGTTGATGGTTCGAAACGGCGCAAGGAGCGAATGGACTCCGGCGAGAGGCGCGAGAAAACTTGGAATCGCTCGGAACGCCGAGGCGAGGGGGATGAGTGAGAGCAAAAGGATTGAAGCGAGAACCGGGATTCGCATCCATCGCGTCACAAACACGGCGGGCGCCGGTTTTTTCTGAAGAAATGCAGGCCAGCAGCGGTCATCGAGAAGGAAAAGGCACAAGGCGGTGGAGAGGAAGTTGAAGAAGGCGAAATTGCCTGTGAGCGCGATTCCTGCCTGCAGCGCGATGGTGGACCATGCGGCAAGCAGTCTGGGATTCCTCGGTAGGAAAAAAGCGAAGGGAAGGAGGAGTTCGATGATAAACATGAGCGCGCAACTGGCCACGAGAATTTCCGCTGGAAGCTGCTGGGCGAACCAGGCGAGCGGGTTTGGCAGGGGCTGGGTGAAAAAATGGAACTCGAGCGCTGTGAGGCTGCGCCAACTCGGATCGCCGCTGGTGAGCTTCACCACCCCGGAGCTGAACATGAGGCGGAATAAAAGCGCCACAGCCAGAAACCGCGCCAGTCGGGGAGGCTCGCACGCAGAGAGATTCGGGCGCAATCGCCATGGCGAGAGAAATACCGTGAGGAAGCCGACCTCGATGAGTAGCGCGTCCCACTGGAAGCTGTAGAAATCCCGCCCGGCGACACAGAGGGACAGCATGACGGCCCAGAGGGTCAGAAAGCAGAGCGGCTGCAAGACTCCCAGCAAAGCCAGTATTGAAGCGGCAAAACCGATTCCGACGAGAGTGTTTAAAATCTCCAGTCCGGGTGATAGCCAGGCGAGTGATGGCAGTGCCCAATACGCCTCTGCGCCGAGTTGATTGCGGGCAGCTTCGAAAAACGGTGCGACCGGAAGGATCGCATTCAAGCCGGCGGCCTGATGCCAATACGAAACCAGTGCCATGAGAAAAATCAGCGCCAGCGCTCGAAGGAAGACGGCGTTGGCGATCGCAAAGGTCGGACGTCGGGCGGATGAGCCCCAGAGGAGTTTTGTGAGCTTTGAAAAAACAACCCGGTTTGCCGCCACGAATCCATAGGCGGACTCGAGCATCTGCGCAAAAACCGGAAGCCGGTTGTTAAGGAAAAATCCTGCCCTCGCGGCGGTGCTGTGGGGGGCGGTGAGTTCCAATACGGCTGCGGCGCCGGACGAGCGGGTTCTATCCGGGCGAATCAACTGCACCGCCCGGTCGAATTCCTCCTGCGGGATCTCTGGATAATCCGCTACTGCCTCCGAGGAGGGGCGGTAGTCCACGGCGTCTCCCGTCATTTCCCGCCAGCGTTCGATCCACTGCCGGCAGAATCCGCAGGCACCGTCGAAGACGACCAGCGGACGCGTCATTTTTTCAAGAGCTTCGCCAGCGCGGCGGCGGGATTTTCCACCGTTTGCTCGGTAATAGTCAGCGCGCGCAGGCGGGTTGAGGGCAGGCGGAACTTGAGGTCTCGGAAGGTGCGCTCGAGAACGGTCATGAGACCTCGGGCACCGGTTTCCTCGGTGCGGGCCAGCGCGGCGAGCTTGCGCAGCGCGCAAGGCTCGAAGCGGAGATTGATGCCGTAGGCGGCGAAAGATCGTTTGTATTGGTGGATCAAGCTGCTTTCGCTTTTTTCCAAAACCTTGAAAAGGTCGTCCTCGTCGAGCGCATGGCAGGCGACACGCACGGGGAGGCGCCCGATGAATTCCGGTTCGAGCCCAAAGCGAATGAAGTCGCTCGTGCCAGCCTGAGCCAGAGCCTTCGCGGGTGACATCGAGTTTTGACCGAGGCGGGAGCGGATAATTCCATCCAGGCCGACAAAGGCTCCACTGGCGATAAAGAGGATGTGGCGGGTCGAGATGGTGTCGGGCATTCCTGGCGTGTTGCCACGGGCGGCACTCATGGCGGACTGGAGTTGGCCGGTCACATCATTTGGCGACAGCACCGGCACATCGCCGTCCTCCATGAGTTTGAGAAGGTTTGTTTGAACGCCGCGCCCAGAGACATCGCGTCCACCGCCCTCAGTTGACCCAGCGAGCTTGTCCACTTCATCGAGGTAGATAATGCCGTGGGAGGCGCGTTTGATATCACCACCAGCGCGGCGGATGAGGTCGCGCACGAGGTCGTCCACATCGCCGCCTACATAGCCGGTTTCGCTGAACTTGGTGGCATCTGCTTTTACGAAGGGAACTCCGATAAGATCAGCCGCCGAGCGGATGAGGTGGGTTTTTCCAACTCCGGTGGGGCCTAGCAGGAGGACATTCTGCTTTTGATAAAAGGGAGCTTCCTGACCCTCCAGCGTAAGGCGCACATGCTGGAAGTGATCGCAGAGAGCAACTCCGAGGACTTTCTTGGCCTCGTTTTGGCCAATGACAAAGCGGTTCAGATGCCGGGCGATATCTGCCGGTTTCAGGCTGAAGGAAAAATCCTGCGAGGGCGCTGGCTTCCGACGGACGGCGACCTTCGAGATGGCTGGTTCGCTGACGCGGCGCAGTTTTTTAGGAATCCCTTCTGTGACAGGACCGAGTGTGGTTGGTTTCATGAAATGTTGAGTTCTTTGTCGATGGCTACCAGTCGCTCGTAAAGTGGCATCAGGCCTTCCGGGATGATGCGTGTTCCGCCGACCACGGCGATGAAATTCGAGTCGCCCACCCAGCGGGGAACGATATGGATGTGCAGGTGGTCTTCCACGCCAGCTCCAGAGACCTTGCCGAGATTCCAGCCGACATTGAATCCTTGGGCCTTCACCGCGATCTCAAGCAACCTCTGCGCGTGGACACTCAATCGCCAGAGATCGAGGATTTCATCCTCGGTGACCTCCGACATTTTGCAGACCTTCCGGCACGGAACGGCCATGAGATGCCCGGCAGAGTAGGGGTATTTGTTCATCACCAGAAAAGCGGTGGGGCGCCTCGCCACCACGAGGTGCGCAGCGTCATCACTCGCGGCAGCAGCTTCGGAAAGGAAATCAACCCCGCTGCGGTGTTCGGCCTGGAAATATTCAACCCGCCACGGTGCCCAGAGCGACTCGATGGTGTCCTTCGGAAAATGCTCGTCCATGCCGCGAGGATGAACCTTCGACGCAGGGGAGGGAAGGGATTTCAGCCCGCAAGCAGTCGTCTTGACGATCCACCGGCGGAGTTGCACCCTCCGCGCATGCCACTTGAAATTCTCCAGCGTCCCCGACGCAACAGGCGCTCTGAAAACATTCGTCGGCTTGTCCGTGAGACGATCCTGCGTCCGGAGGATTTGATCTGGCCGCTTTTCATTCATGAATCGAAGGATGACTTGGCGATCGAGTCCATGCCTGGGGTTTCGCGGCTTGGTGAGGACTCGCTGCTGCACGCTTGCGAGCGCGCGCTGGAGTTGCGCATTCCTGCGGTGGCTATTTTTCCAAGCATTAATCCCTCGCTGAAAAATGATGTCGGCTCGCATGCCTTCGATGCTGCGAACCTTCTCTATCGCTCGGTTTCAGAGGTTAAAAAGAGGTTTCCCAATCTGGTTGTCATCACTGATGTGGCGCTTGATCCCTACACTGATCATGGCCATGACGGCCTGCTCTCGGTGGATGGCTCATCCGTTGAAAACGACAGCACGGTAGAGGTGCTCTGCCGCTTGGCCGTCATGGAAGCGCAGGCTGGTGCCGATATTGTGGCTCCCTCGGATATGATGGACGGCCGCATCGCCGCAGTGCGCCGTGCGCTGGATGCCGCAGGCTTTTCGCAGACCGGCATCATGTCCTACGCCGCCAAGTATGCCTCGGCCTACTACGGGCCATTTCGCGACGCTGTGGGCAGCAAGATCGGCAAGGATGCGATCAGCAAATCGACCTACCAGATGGATCCGGCCAACTCCCGGGAAGCCCTCCGCGAGGTTCGTCTTGATCTGGAGGAGGGAGCCGACATCGTCATGGTCAAACCAGCCGGAGCGTATCTGGACATCATCCGCTCTGTTCGGGAAAGCTGCGACGCGCCGATCGCCGCTTACCAAGTGAGTGGAGAATTTTCTCAAATTCATGCGGCGGCACGCCTGGGTTGGCTCGACTACAAGCGCACCCGGGACGAGTCGCTCGTGGCCATCAAGCGGGCTGGCGCGGATATGATTCTCACTTACTTCGCAGCGGAGGTGGCTGCTGAAATGCGATGAATTTTCTCCGGGTCTATCGAACTCCCTTGATCATCCTTTTGGTGGGAGGTTTTTTTTCCGTCCTGGCCTTCAAGTGGGATCTTCCGATCCGGCAAGATCTGGTCGCGGCGCAGGGGCCAAAATGGCAAAAAACCACGGAGGCAAAAATTTACGGCAAGATTCGAGTCTGGGGTGACTGGCCACCAATCATGGTCGCGGCGGCCATCGGCTTTCTCATCTTCAAAGCGCGTGGGAACCGGCGTTGGAGCCGCATTATTTTAGCGGCCATGATTGCTTCGACTCTAGCCGGGATCATTGCAAATGCCTCGCGGCTCACCACAGGCCGTCCGCGTCCTCGTGAGATTCCGAAGATAGAGCATGGTTTCTATGGCCCATACCACAATGGGAGGATTCTTGTCGGCGTGCCGGCCTACAACTCCTTTCCCTCTGGTCACACGGCCACGGCGTTTGGATTCGCCGCAGCGGTTGTTTTTGCAGCCCCCGCTTGGGGTTTGCTGGCCCTCATCGGTGCAGTTGGCGTGGCTTGGTCGAGCATTGCCATCGGAGCTCACCATCCCTCGGATGTGGCGGTCTCCATCACTTTGGCTTTCCTGACCGCATGGTTTGTCGTGCGGTTTATGAGGCTTGGAATTCGCTCTGAGCCTTCACCCACGCCAGAGCCTCCTCGGGTGTAGTTATCGTCCCCTCGAGTTGCATGGCCTCTATGGCATCGAGGATTTTTTTAAAGAGAGGGCTGGGCTTGTATCCGCTGGCAATAAGGTTCCGGCCGGTGATGAGCGGTGGCGGAATGAGCGGTGCGTTGGAAAACTCCACCTGCTTGGTGCGCAGGAACTCATGGTTGTCGAGCAGACCGTGAGAGCCCAGGCAGTCCACGCGGTGAAGCTCCATTTCGTCCTCGATGGTAGGACGCGCCAGAAATCGCTTGAGGGTTGCCACGCGCATGTTTTTCACATCCTTGAAGGACATGTGGTTTTTCACGCCGACGACCGTCGCATCTGTCTCGGCATTTGAAAACCGGAGCCGCTCGAAGATGGCCGTGGTGATCTCCGCGCTCACGCTCTCATGTCCATTGAAGCGAATTCGCCCGGTCTCATCGCGCCGGAATGTGCCGGGTTTTCCTGTGTCGTGGAGAAGGACGGAGAAGACAAGAGGAACGGACACCTCGGGCGGCAGGAGCGATAGCATGAGGCGGGTGTGGACGAATACATCCCCTTCGGGGTGAAAGTCCGGCGGTTGTTCGCAGCCTTTCATGCGCGTCACCTCGGGCAGCAAAATTTCCAGCAGGCCGCAGGCGTCGAGCAAATCAAATCCCCTGACGCGCGAGGGATGGGTGAAAATTTTCACCAGTTCGTCGCGAAGGCGTTCCGCGCTGACGACGGTGATTTGTGGCGCCATGTGGCAGACGGCCTTCCAAGTTTCCTCTTCGATCTGGAAACCGAGGGATGCGCCGAAGCGAACGCAGCGGATGAGGCGCAGTTTGTCTTCGGAAAAACGCTCCTCCGCGTTCCCGATGCTGCGGAGGATGCCTGCCTTCAAATCTGCTTCGCCACCAACATGGTCGATGATCCTTTTTTCTATGGGATCGTAGAAAAGGCCGTTGACTGTGAAGTCGCGCCGCTTGGCATCGCCTTCGGCTGTTGTGAAGGAAACCGACTCTGGGTGTCGGCCGTCCTTGTAAGCGCCGTCCGAGCGGAAGGTGGCTACTTGAAATTCGAAGTCGTCCTCAAGCACGACAATCACGCCGAATGCGGCCCCCACCGCCACTGTGCGGGGGAAGAGGCGTTGCACCTCCTCGGGCTTGGCACTGGTGGCGATGTCGATGTCGTGAGCTTCCTTGCCGAGAAGCATGTCGCGAACGCAGCCACCGGCGAAGAACGCCTCGTGCCCGGCCGCTCTCAAGCGCTCGACCAGGCGCGTGGCAGTGGCTTCCATCGTGGATTACTTCAAAGCCGCCCAGACACGGTGGACATCATCATTGTCTTCGAGGGCCTGTAAAAACTCGCCGACTTCGTTGCGTTGTTCATCGCTGAGGGTGGGGAACTGCTTGGCAATGTAGCCGAGTTCACTGGTGACAACCGACCATCCGTGCTCGGCGAGCCATTTCGAGACGGCGCCTGTGGCTGTGCGTTCGGTCAAAAATTTCACGCCTTTGGTGCCAGTGGGAATGTCGTCATTCTCGCCTTCCTCCAACGCGACAAAATCATTCGCTCCGGCTTCGATGGCAGCCTCCTCGGGGTCGATCGACAAATCCGCATGGTGGGCTTCCACGATGCCGACATTATCGAAGAGAAATTTGTTGCTGCCTGCCGTGCCGAGTTGTCCTTTTTTGAAAAGCACGCGCATTTCGGGAGCCGTGCGGTTCACATTGTCTGTGAGAGCCTCCACGATTACCGGCACTTTGTGCGGGGCATAACCCTCGAAGACGAGGTGCTCCAAGGTGAGCTTCTCATCGCCAATTCCAGCGCCTTTCTTGATGGCGCGTTCGATGGCATCGCGCGTCACAGAGGCTTTGCGGGCCTTTTCGACGGCGGCATAAAGGCGGGCATTGCCCTCGATGTCAGGACCGCCGAGTTTCGCGGCGACCATCATTTCTTTCACCAGTTTGCCAACGACTTGGCCTTTTTTCAGATTTGCGACTTCTCGCTTGGCGTGGAGCCATTGTCTTCCCATAGGTGTGAGAAGCTAAATCCTCGGCGCGAGGTGCGGCAACTCTGATTTCGCCTCGCACTGCTTTGAGTTTCAGTTTGCGCGTGGCTTGAAATAAGCGCTATTTTTCTACAAGTTCAGCCTCCTGCTCGTTCCCATGAATAGCACAGAACAAATCGTCGAAATCTCTCCCTCTTGCATCGAGACTTGCCCTCATTGTCAGGCCCCTCTCGATATGACGGGTTGGCCTGCTTTTTCCGACGCCAACTGTCCAACTTGCGGACATTTCTTCAAGGCATGCACGATTTTCAACCAATTTCAGATCACCTCCCTCCTTGGAGAGGGCGGGATGGGCTCAGCTTATCGTGCGATTGATGTCTCTCTCGGACGCGAGGTCGCTTTGAAGGTTCTGAAAATGCAGGCTACTGGCATTCAGGAAGAGTCGAAAAAATTGGCCGATGAGGCCCGCACGACCGCTCAAATCAACCATCCCAATGTCGTTCGGATTATTGATTTCGGGGAATGTCGCTCCCAATTTTACATCGCCATGGAGTTGATTGGTGGTGGTTCTCTCGACGATCTCATGCAGGAGCGGGGCGTGGTTCCCGAAATCATCGCGCTTGAGGCTGGAATCCAGGTCGCGCAGGGCCTCAAGGCGGCGATGGAAATCGGTCTCATCCACCGCGATATCAAGCCGGCGAATATTCTCTTCGCAGATCGTGGCACGGTGAAGATCGTGGACTTTGGATTGGCCGTGGTCGCGAGTGATACAGCGACATCTCCGACGGAAATATGGGGAACTCCCTACTATGTCGCGCCGGAGAAGCTTGATGAACTGCCGGAGGATTTTCGAAGCGATATCTACAGCCTCGGCGGCACGCTGTTTCATGCCATGGCAGGCCGTCCACCCTATGAGGCCGATAACGCATCCCTCGTCGCACTGAAACAACTCAAAAGCCGCCCGGTGAGCCTCCAAGCCTTCGCTCCCGATGTGTGCAATGAGACGGCGTATGTCGTCAATCGCATGATGTCAAAAATGCCTTCGAAGCGTTATCAATCCTACGACGAATTGATCGAGCACCTGCGCTTTGCCTTGAGCAAGGCCAATGAAGCGTTGGCAAACCCCTCCGCTGCTCGCACGAGTGAACTGCGCAGCCTCGAAGTCGAGGGAAAAGAAATGCGCTGGATCTCCCTTCTTTTTCCCTTGGCCGTGATTCTAGGCCTGCTTGTTTTCGCCTACTTGTATTTCTTCACCACCCTTTTTAAGGTTGTGGAGTAGGGGGAAGGCGATCTGCGAATTCCGGCCTGTAGAACCACTCGGACCAGTAAGCCCAACCCGCCTTGGTCATTTCGACAGGGGAATCGATCCAGCCGCCCTTGCCATCCGGACGGCGGATGCGGTAGGCGTCCTTCCACATCACGCTGGTGCCTTCCGGAACATAGAGGAAGAGGTAGGGTTGGTCCTCATAGATGGTCCGCTGCAGGTCGCCCGCCATGCGGATGATTTTCTCGCGGTTGTATTCCTGCCGGATGTCATCGAGGAGGCGGTCGGCCTTTTCGCTTTTGTAGCCCACGACATTGAGCTGCTCGGGATTTGCCTGTGAGGAATGCCAGATCTGGAATTGGTCGTAGCCATTGCCGAGCGACCATCCGAGCACCATGGCGTCAAAGTCGCCTTTGTTGATGTGGTTTTTTAAAAACACAGCCCACTCGTAGAGTTCCACCTTCACTTCAATGCCCAGCTGCTTGAGGCCATCCTGCGTGAGTGTGGCGATGTCGCGGCGGACTTCATTTCCATTGTTCGTGATGAGGGTGAAGGAAAACCTCTCGCCATTCTTTTGAAGGATTCCATCCGGCCCCGGCTTCCATCCCGCCTCGGCGAGGAGCGCACGGGCCTTCTCCGGGTCATAGGCGAAGGGTTTGATATCCGGGTTAAAAAACCACATCTGCGGGGTGAAGAGTCCCGTGCTCTGGAGGCCGTGGCCATAGAGGATGAAGCGAACCATGGATGGCACATCGACCGCATGCGCGAGTGCGCGGCGCACGAGCGGATCCTGGAAGAGCGGGCGTTTGAGATTCCAGCCGATGTAGGTGTAGCTGCTCGTCGGGCTTGTGAAGACTTGGAAGCGCGGGTCATTCACAAAGGCGTTAACCGTCCATGGCTCCGCGCCCCAGAAATCCACCTGCCGTGTCTCAAATGCGAGACGCAGGGTGAGTTGGTCAGGCATAAAGCGATAGACGATTCCATCGAGCCAAGGCCCAGGGGCGTCGAAGTAATCGGGATTCCGTTCCACGCGAATGAATTCATTCGTCTTCCACTCGGCGAAACGAAAGGCGCCGGTTCCCACCGGTGTGCGATTGAAATTCTGCGTCCACCAGGTCGTGGGCTTTCCCTCCAGTAAATGTGCGGGGAGGAGTGAGATCATCCAACTCTCCAGCGCAGGCGAGTAGGGCTTGCGGTAGGTCACGCGGAAGGTGTGCTCGTCCGGCGTTTCAACTTTCAGGATCAAATCAAAGTCCGGCTTGCGCGGAGAGGCGGTGGCATCGTCCATGATCGCCCGGTAGGTGAAGGCAGCATCGCGCGAGGTGAACGGTGCCCCGTCGTGCCAGCGGACATTTTGTCGCAGTTTGAAGACCACCTGAGGTTCGGCGAAAAAGGAAATCGGATCGCCGATTTGAACCGTCCCGCCTTCGTTGGCTGTGAGCCATTTTTCGATATTCGCCTTGAGCGCCGGGTCGGCGCTGATTTCAAACTCCGCGCCGCTTTCCACCCACACGCGGAGCAGTGATCCGTCTGGCAGGGCCTTGCTGAGGCGCTGCAGTGTGTCGGCGGCGTTTTCCTTCACCTCCACGCGCAGCGTGGCCAGTGGTGCCAAGGCATTCGCAGGCAGGAGGGAGACGATTTTTTCAGAGGATTCCAGGCCGGGTTCGGTGAAATGCAGAAGGAGCTCGCGCCCGCTTTGTTTCACGGCATCCAGTGTCCAGCCGCTCCACTCCGCACGGAGCGACTCGAGCTGGCTTTTCGCCGCAATGGCGGAGTCTTCGTTTCGGAAAACCAGAGTCGTGGTCTGGTCGAGTGACCATGATTCGGCTAGGTCTCCGATGATTTCGAGATCCTGGTTGTATTTCAGGAGGCCGTTGAAAATGGATCCCGCCACTTGCGACGCGGCGCCGTCGGCTTGCTGGATCGGGTTGAGTGTCGATGGCTCCCCAAGAACGCCAAGCGACATCTCGTTTTTCTTGTCCGAGGTCAGGCTCGCGGAATTCCAGAACGACACAGCGATGAGCAGCAGAAGAAAAATAGGAAATCCGTAAATGAACCAGCGGGCGACTCGCATGTGAGAATGGAATGGCTGCCAATATGCCGCCGGTGGAGTTTTTCACAATATTCAATGCAGCCCTGCATTTCGGGGCTTTAACCGACGCGCCTGCATCTTAAACTGGCGAGGTGATCTCATCGTCCGCCACCAAACTCCGTCAGAGCCTCCTTTGTGTGGCCATTTGGCTCCTCTGTGCAGGCGTCATGCATGCTGATGGCGGGCGTGTGCTTGCTGAAAAGCAGGCGGGCGTCTATCGCGTGGTTCTGTTTGGGAATCCCTCGCCGCTGCGTGCTGGGCTGGTGGATTTGAGCCTGTTCCTCGAGCAGGCGGAAAAGAGCGGGCCTGTCCTTGATGCCATCGTCAGTTTCCGCCTCAACAAGCTCAGTCGTCCCACTCCCGAATTGGCGTGGAAGGGAGCCGGTTGCGTGACGCCTGGGCAGGCTGTTCCTGCGAGTAAGGGGCATGCCGGCAATGGGCTTCTGTATTCCGCGATGCTTGGAATTCCCGAACCGGGCCTCTGGGAATTGGGCGTCTCCATTTCACGCGGGGGCAAGACGGATATTGTGTCCTTCGAGCTTGCAGTCGATCGCGCCCTTCCACCCATGCTCACATGGTGGCCGGTGGTGGCTCTCATGCCGCTTGGTGTCCTGCTCTACATCTGGCGCGGGTATCTCAAAAAACGCCGCGCCCCATGAGCAGCGTGACCGGATTGATCGAGCGGGTCACTTTTCACAACGAGGAAACGGGATTTTGCGTTGTGAGGGTGAAAGTCGATGGACACCGCGACCTGGTCACTGTCGTCGGCCGCGCCTCGAGCATCAATGCGGGGGAATGGCTCACCGCCGAGGGGGCTTGGATTCAGGATCGCGACCATGGCACGCAGCTCAAGGCAGACCTTCTCCAAACGAGCGCGCCTACCTCGCGGGAGGGAATCGAAAAATACCTCGCAAGTGGTCTCATCAAAGGCATCGGGCCCGTCTATGCCAAGAAGCTAGTCGAGAAATTCGGCGAGGGTGTGTTCGACATCATCGACCGCGAATCCGTGCGGTTGGAGCAGGTGAGGGGAATCGGTGCTGAGAGACGGCGCACGATCCGCACAGCTTGGGCCGAACAAAAAATCGTGCGGGAGATCATGGTTTTCCTCCACTCAAATGGCGTCAGCACCAGCCGCGCTGTGAGGATTTACAAGACCTACGGCGACGAGGCGGTAGAGAAAGTGCGCGCCAATCCCTATCTCCTTGCGCGTGATATTTCCGGCATCGGCTTCAAGACCGCCGATGACATCGCCCGCAAGCTCGGCATTCCCGAAGACTCGATCCTGCGGGCCCGAGCGGGCCTGTCCCACACGCTCTCGGAGGCCGGGGGTAACGGCCACTGTGCGCTGCCAAAGGATGTTCTCCTCAAAAATGCGTCAGACCTCTTGGCGATGGATCCCCTCATTTTACAGCGCGCCTTGTCGGAGATGCTTGCCGAGGGCGAATTGGAGGAAGATGGCATAACCGGTGAGGATTTGATTTTTCTCCCGCCGATCCGGCGTGCCGAAGTCGAGGTCGCATCCCGCCTCGCCCGATTGGCGCGCGGCAATGCGGAATATCCCGAGATCGATGCCGACAAGGCCATCGCTTGGTTGAAGGAGAAAAAATCCATCGATCTGGCTCCCAGCCAAGCCGAGGCTCTGCGCCGGGCTCTTTGCTCGCGCGTCTTGGTGATCACAGGCGGCCCGGGCGTCGGCAAAACGACTTTGGTGAATTCCATCCTCACTCTGCTTCGTGCCAAACAGGTCAAGTGCCTCCTCTGCGCCCCAACGGGCCGCGCGGCGAAGCGCCTCTCCGAAAGCACTGGTCTCGAGGCCAAAACCATCCACCGCCTTCTCGAATACCAGAATTCCGGTTTTTCCAGGAATGCCTCGAACCCGCTCGATTGCGATCTCTTGGTGGCGGACGAAACATCCATGATGGATGTGCAGTTGATGTCCAAGCTCCTCCAAGCCCTGCCGGCCCGCGCGCATTTGGTTTTGGTGGGCGATGTGGATCAATTGCCGAGTGTCGGCCCCGGCGCTGTCTTGGGCGACATTATCCGCAGCGGCGCTGTGCCAGTTGTGCGGCTCACGGAAATTTTCCGTCAGGCTTCGAGCAGTCGCATCATCGTCAATGCCCACCGCATCAATAGCGGGGCCATGCCGGAATCGGAAAAAGACTCCGACTTTTTCTTCATCGAGCGCGAAGAACCAGAGTCCGTTCCTGCAACCATTCTCGAACTCGTCGCTGAGCGTATTCCGAAAAAATGGAAGCTCGACCCTCGCCGCGACATCCAGGTGCTCTGCCCGATGAATAGAGGTTCACTCGGCACCGCCCAGATGAACCGCACACTGCAGGAACGTCTCAACCCCAAGCGGATTGGCGATCCTTCGGTGGAGAAATTCGGCTGGGAATTCCGAGTTCGCGACAAGGTCATTCAAACGCGGAATAACTACGACAAGGAGGTGTTCAATGGGGACATCGGTGAAATCCTGAAGATTGACGACTTCGAGCGCGAAGTCCTTATCACCTTCGATGGCCGCGAGGTCGTTTACGACTTCAATGAACTCGATGAAGTCTCGCTGGCCTACGCCATCACGATCCACAAAAGCCAGGGCTCGGAGTTTCCCGTCGTCGTCATGCCGCTTGCGATGCAGCAATACCTCCTGCTTCAGCGCAACCTAGTTTACACGGGAATCACTCGCGGTCGCCGTCTCGTCGTGCTCGTAGGTCAAAAAAAAGCCCTGCAAACTGCCGTTCGTAATGTGAGCGCTGTGAGACGCTATACGGCACTGGAAAAACGACTCGGATAAGAGGGCGCAAACGTCCTGTCCCTGTGGGTCGCTGAACTGCAATGCCACTACCGGAGCGGTGTAAAAAAAGAGGCTGCCGATTCCTGTAAGAGAACGGGCAGCCTCTGTTTGATGGATTTTTACCCGAGAGCCAACTGGGCCGTGGCGATTTCGAGAATCTCGTTCGTGATACTGGCCTGACGGGCTTTGTTGTATTCGAGGGTGAGATCCTTGACGAGGCTCTTGGCGTTGTCGGTGGCGCTTTTCATGGCGACCATGCGGGCGCTCTGCTCTGAGGCGCGGGTGCCGAGTTGCGTTTGGTAAACGATGAAGTGAATGTAAGCTGGCAGGATGGCATTGAGGACCGACGTGGCGTCTGGCTCGAATGTCATGCCGCCCTCGATTGCCGGAAGGGGTTCGTAGGTGCTCTTCAGGCCCGCTTCATCGAGGCTGGTGATCGGCAGAATGGGCAGCGCCGTCGGAACCTGCGAGAGGGTATTGACGAAGCGCGGGTAAAGAATCGTCACTTTGTCCACCGTGCCGTCGAGAAACTTCTCGATGCAGAATTTCGAGATTTGTTTGCATTGGGCGAAGGTTGGGCGCTCGGCGAGGGGAAAGTCGGCGACCATGTTGCGCTTGGTGCGGGCGAGGAATTGCGTGCCTTTTCGACCAATGCTCACGAACTGTGTCACAGCGGGATCAAATGCCATGGCTTCACGGAGAACGTTTGTATTCAGGGCTCCGCAGAGGCCTTTGTCCGTGGTCATGAGAATGACAAGTTCCTTGTTGCCATCTCTTTTTTGAAGGAGCGGGTGCAGGGAATGCTCTACAGCGTCGCGGACTGATACGATGACTCGGTTGAGGAGTTGGGCGTAGTCGCGGCCACTGAGCGCGGCTTGCTGAGCTTTGCGCATCTTGGATGCCGCGACCATCTGCATGGCCTTGGTGATCTGCGCGGTGTTTTTGACCGACTTGATGCGTCGGCGGATGTCGCGAAGGTTGGCCATGGTTTTTTACAGGGTGTTGAAGGACTTGAATTCCTCAAGGGCGGCCTTGAGTTCCTTCTCGACCTCTTCGTCGAACATGCGCTTCTTGCCAACTTTCTCAAGAAGAGACGCTTTGCGTGTTTCGATGAACTCGACAAACTTGTTCTGCGTGGCTTTGACTTTATCGACGGCAACGGGGTCGAAGAGTCCTTTCTGCATGGACCAGAGGATGATGGCCTGCATTTCAACGGAGATCGGATTGTATTGCGACTGCTTGAACAATTCGACGATGCGGGCGCCACGCTCGAGGGTGGACTTTGTTTTAGCGTCCAAATCGGATCCGAACTGCGCAAAAGCGGCGAGTTCACGATATTGGGCGAGGTCACCCTTAATCTTACCGGCAACTTGCTTCATCGCCTTGATCTGTGCTGCGGATCCCACGCGGGACACCGAGAGACCGACTGAGATGGCTGGGCGGATGCCTTGATAGAAAAGGTCGGTCTCGAGGTAAATCTGACCGTCCGTGATCGAAATGACGTTCGTCGGAATGTAGGCCGAAACGTCACCTGCTTGGGTCTCGATGATCGGAAGAGCAGTGAGGGATCCATCGCCGGCCTCCTCGGAAAGACGAGCCGAGCGCTCGAGCAGACGGCTGTGGAGATAGAACACATCGCCGGGATAGGCTTCGCGGCCGGATGGGCGTTTGAGGAGAAGGGAGATCTGACGGTAGGCGTTCGCGTGCTTTGTGAGGTCGTCAAAAACAATGAGAGCGTCCATGCCATTGTCCATGAACCACTCACCCATGGCTGCGCCTGAGAACGGAGCGATGTAGAGGTCGGCAGCTGGGTCAGATGCAGTAGCAGCGACGATGATGGTGTATTTCAACGCGTCGTTCGCTTCTAATGTGCTGACAACACGGGCGATATTCGCATTTTTCTGTCCGATTCCAACATAGATGGAATAGAGAGGGCGGAAATTCGGGTCACCGCTTTCTTCGGCGGCGCGGTTGATTTTTGCCTGATTGATAATTGTATCAATCGCAATCGTCGTTTTTCCGGTGGCGCGATCGCCGATGATGAGTTCGCGCTGACCGCGACCGACGGGAATCATAGCGTCAACGCTCATGATGCCTGTTTGCACGGGTTGGCTGACCGAGCGGCGTTTGATGATGCCCGGGGCGATTTTTTCAACAGGGTAGGAGGTGTCGTGCGGGATCGGGCCCTTGCCGTCGATCGGGCGTCCGAGGGCGTCCACCACGCGGCCGAGGAGGCCTTTTCCTACGGGAACGGAGAGGAGCTTGCCGGTGGTCTTGACTTCGGCACCTTCGCTGACCTTTGTGTAGTCGCCGAGCACGATGACGCCGACTTCTGTTTCCTCGAGGTTCAGGGCAATTCCTGTGATTCCATTCGGAAACTCAACCATTTCATTGAGTTTAACTGCGCTGAGGCCTTCGACGCGGGCGATACCGTCGCCGATTTCACGGACGGTTCCCACGTTTGTTTGGCGGGCGGCATTGCTTTTGACCGCGCTGATTTTTTCTTCGAGTTCGAGGACGATGTTGCTCATGTGAGTGGTTGGATCAGGATTGTTTAAGTGTTTCGAGGCGGGATTGGATGCTGCCATCCCAGACATTGCTACCGAGTTTCACGCGAAGGCCGCCGATTAGGCTGGGTGCGTGGCGGAACTCTGTTGTGATTTTGCCGAATTTAGTGGCGAGATTGGATGAAATCTCGCTGCGTTTTTCATCCGAGAGTTGTGTTGCGCTCTCAACAACAGCATGGTGGCGTGCGACTTCCAGGCGGGTGAGGTGGGTTATGAATTTCAGCATCTGCACATAGTGGCGAGGCTTTTTCTCGACGATTTCCGTGGCGATCGTGCGCAAGCGGTTTTCATCGAGTCGGCCGTCCACGATGGACAGGTCGAAAAGTTCCTTGGATTGGCGGCGTGCTTCCCGGCTGAGTTTCATGGCGAGAGGATCAGGCGGCGAGTTGTTTCGAGGTCTCGCTGGCGAGGCGCTCTTGGTCGGCTTCGGTCAGGACTTTACCGACGACTTTGGCTGTGGTGTCTACAACGAGATGAACCATTTCTGATTTGACCTCGGCTACCATGCGGGCGCGCTCCAGAGAAACGCTCTCGTTGGCTTTGACGATGATATTCTCGGCGTCTTTGACAGCTTGCTGGATGTGTTTCTGAGTCGAGGCTTCGCTCGATGCACGGGCTTCGTCGATGATGCGCTGGGCGTCGCTGTTCGCTTTGCGGAGGATTTCCTGGCAGCGGATTTCGGATTCGGCGAGTTGTTTCTTGATTTTCTCGGCGTTCGACTGTCCCTCTTCGATCGTGCGGCGGCGCTGCTCGAAAATGGCGATGATCGGTCCGAAGGCGAACTTCCTGAGGATCGCATACACAATCAAAAACAAAATGACTTGCGCGAGGAACTTAGGCCAAGCAATACCGAACTGAGTGAGGAGCTGATCCATTAAAAAAAGGGCTGGTTTTTGGTTTAAAAATGGTTTTCCGGAACCGCCCGACTGACGGACGGTTCCGGGTGAAACATTAGCGGCCTTGGAAGGCGAGGATGAGAGCGTAAATCGCGATGGCCTCTGCGAGAGCCATTCCGATAATGCTCAGAGTCAGAACTTTTCCGGAAGCATTTGGGTTGCGTCCGACGGCTTCAACGGCTTTGGAGCCGATCATTCCGATGCCGATGGCTGCTGCCGAGCCAGCGATGGCGAGGGTGAAGCTGCCTGTGATTCCTCCGGCTGTAGCAGCCGCTTCTGCGATGAGTTGTGGTATCATTTTATTGTTTCCTATTGGTTTTTTCTCCGCCGCCCGCAGTCTTTGCCACGGTCCCGGTGGAAAAAGTGTTAAAAATCAGTGCCCCTCCTCTTCGTCATGCGAAGTGGAAAGTTGGATGTAAACGGAGCAGAGGAGCATAAAGACTGTCGCCTGTAAGAGCCCAATCAAAATTTCCAAGAAATAAAACGGAATGGGAACCGTTATCGAGCTGACGTAGGCCATCCACTCCGGCAAGCCTAGGCTCTTGCCAAGAGTGATCATGGTCGTCAGCAGGTTTTCGCCCGCAAAGACGTTTCCGAACAGTCGCAACGAAAGCGAGACGGGGCGAAAGGCCATGGACACAACTTCTATCAGGCCGACGAAGAGGAAAATCGGAATCAAAGCAATAGCCATGAATCCAGTGAGGCCTCCTTTGACGCCGAAGATGTGGCTGAGAAAACCTTTTAACCCGACTTCACCAATGGACCAGTAGAGCCAGAAAAACATGAATACGACTGCCATGGCCAAAGTCATGTTCATATCCGCAGTCGTCGGCCGCAGAAGAGGTGCTGTAACCTCGAAGCCATAGTTACTTGGTTGGCCCCAGCCTATGGAGCCCACTCCAGGCATGAGCGCGAACCAGTTTGAGACAATGATGAAGATGAACAATGTTGCCAGCAGGGAAAAAACCCGCGCCACCATATGCCCGCCCACGATGCTTTCGATGAGGTCGTAGAGACCCTGAACGACCCCTTCAAAAAAATTCTGCGTCGGCCCCGGAACGACGGTCATATTTTTGGTTGCTTTGCGTGCGAACCAGATGATGAAGGTCGCTACGACGGCACTAACGAAAATGGAATTCGACAGCCACTCAATGAATGGTTCTCCCTGCGATGACGGGAAAATTGTCGGTGCATCAAGTGTGATTGCGGCTGCTAAAATAGTAGAAAACGGCATGGTTCTTCGAGCAAGTCGGCTTCGAATTCAGGAGTGCGATGGCGGGACCGATCACTCGGCAGTGCGCCTTCCCGATTTCGAAGAGCGGTTGTTCTATCAGACGCTCGAAACGAGGCAACCCAAAAGAGGCGTGTGCGCTGATTTTTTTCAGTCAGGCACGGCCGAGCGACTGCTCGAGCACGCGGAATGCCTCTGCCGCAGCTTGGAAGCGGGTGGGGAGGTTCGGTGCGAGGAAATCGGCAAGAGTCGAATGCGAGAGGCGGTGCCACCCCTGTTGATCGCCCCGGGTTTCGAGGTCGGAAAAATTCACATCTGCCGTGAGATCGCAACGACCGGGCGCTTGGTAGATGTCTGTGCCTGTGAGGACTTGATGGGCCGCGTAGCCGCGCAGGCTGCCTGCCGGTCGTCTGTGATAGAGCGCCGGCATGGTGTCTCCGTAGTCGATTGTGAGCATGGCGCCGGATTTCCATTTCGGGGCCCAGTCCCGAAGCCAGTCGCGGTAGGACTCATGCACCTCCACACGCTGGCCAGCTTGGAAGGGTTGATGGAAAACCGTGGACTCCGGGATTGTGCAGGGGCGTAGGATTTCGTTGCACCTCCCGCCCTCGATGCGCACATGGAGTTCCTGCCAGTCCGTCTCGGTGCGCTCGAAAACCCGGCAGGGAAAAGCGTCCACAAGTTCATTGGAAAAAATGTGGGCGCACCCGCCGAGTTGATCCAGAGCGGTCGGAAGACTCTCGTGCCATGTGACACGCCGGCCTCGCAGGAATTTTTTCTGTGCCTCGCGGAGCGGTGTGGAAACTTCGACAATGTGGTAGCGGAGGCGGAGGCGTTTCCACCACCCGAGGGAGGTTAGGATGTCGTGGGCGAGTTGCCCACTGCCGGCACCGATTTCAATGACATCGCGGGCGCTGTGTTTTTCAATCCACGAGGCGATTCCCTGCGCCAGCGAGCGGTCGAGCGTGGCCATGGTCGAGAAGTCTCCCCGCCGTCCTACGGTGTGTATGCGCGCGGAGTAGTAGCCGAAGGCGGGATGGTAGAGTGCCGCTTGCATGAAGCGCTCAAAGGGGATTGAGCCGCCCAGTTCGTTCTGGAGGTCGCGCAGGAAGGCTCCCGCCGTGATCACGGCGTCGTGAGCTTCTCCTCGTCGTTGGCGAGGTTCTGCCATTTGGTTTTGAAATCCGGATCGTAGCGCTGGTCTTGTAGGTCGAGCATGTTCTCGCGTTGGCGAATGATTTTTTCGATGCGCGGCTGAATTTCCTGCCAGACCTCGCGCAGGAGACGGAGTGCTCCGGGTTCACGGTCCCAGAGCACGGCGTAGCTCTGGATAAAATCGGCAGCATAGGTGGGTTCGGCACGGTCGTTGGCGAACCACAAGTTTTTCGGCGGCTCCGGAGTTTCGAGCAGCATCGGGGCGATGTAGATGTTTCGCAGCATGGCCTCAATGTATTTCTCTCTCGCCTCGCTCTCGCGGCTCTCCAGCGAGCAACTGAGTGCCCACCCGAAAATGAAAGACGGTTCCTTGAAGTCGGACGGATAGTCCTGCTCGTAGCGTGCAAAAAATTTCGCCGCTTTGTCTGGAGCTTCTGCCAGCAGGTGGAGCATGGGGATAAAAAACCGGGTGCCTTGGTTGTCGGCGGGATTGCAAGCCAGGAGATCCTCGAGCCCGGCGCTGGCTTCGGTGAAATGACCGAGATGCCAGTTCGTCATGGCCCGGCCATAGATGGCGCGCAAGTAGGGACGGGTCGCGTGGTCTTTCCACCAGATTGTCTTCGGATGGTTTCGGAGGTCTGCATCGCGTCGGATGATCTCGTCGTAGGCATCGCCGCAAGCCTTCCAGTTTCCGGCGCTGAATTCCACATCCGCCAACTCGATGCGCGCTGGGGAGCAGTCTGGATCCCGCTCCAAGGCGAGGCGCAGGAGCGCTTGCTTCTTTGACTGGGAACGCAGGCGCAGGGCGGTGCGGACGAGGCCTGCAGCGACATCGCGCGGCGCGGGCAGGGCTTGTTCCGGGCGGCCGTTTCGCAGCACGAGCAGGCTGGTGACGGCTTGGAGTTCTTCCGAAATAGCCTTCGTCGCCGGCGTGAAGCGGATGTTGATTTTCGACTCCGCCGAGAAGGCTCGCCAGTCCTCCTCCTCCCAATCCGGGTTCTGCGGAATCAGGAGCTGATCGGGTGGGGGAGTTTTATCTAGAATTCGATAAAGAAGATTTTCAATGCGCGCCTGGTCGAGTTCCTCCATCAGCTCAGGCGGTGCGATCGGTGCCCCGGTGCGGTCGCAGATGACAACCAGCGTGGGCAAAAACCAGTCTGCTCCGCTTGGAACGGGCTCTTCGAGATCCAGCCAGTGCAGATGCCAGGTGTTGCGCGGTGTTTTGAGGGCCTGGATCATAGGCTCCAATCCACCTCGAGGCAGTTCTTGCGGCCGAAGCGGTCGTTGAAAAAGATTTTTTTGTTCGCGGCCCCGTATTCATGGACAAGGCGGGTCACCTTCACATCGAAGCAGCAGTATTTCGCGATCTCGAGAATCTTGCCTTCGCGCCACCAGCGGATCGCGTCGAGGCCGTCGGCTGTCTTCCCGACGCCGAGTGTGGCTTGGGCGATGTCTTCAAGCTTGAGGCGGTGGCCTGCGATGCGCTCAACATCTTGCAGGATGTCGAAGGAAACAAGGTTCTCCCGCAGGTCGAGGATCGTGTAGGCCATGAGCACATCGTAATCAAAGCGCACATGGTTGAAGCCCACGACGAGGTCTGCCCTCTGCAGGCGCTTTACCAGATGCTCGGCGCGGTCCTCGCCGAAAATCTCGTAGCAATTGTCCCGCGAGCTGTAGGTCACGCCGAGTGACATCCCCATTTCGTGCTTTTTATCCCAGCCCCCGACATCGTTCGCCGTCCGCTGGGTCTCAAGGTCGAAATAAACAATATCCATGCGATGTTTCAGGCCTTGGGTCTGCTTGGAAAATCCAGCTCCGATGGGCGCAAATCAGCGCTGCAGCTTGCTGTCTAGCAGGCTGACGATCTGACGTGTCTTTTCATCGTCCTCCATGCGCTGCTTGATCAATTTGCAGGCATGAATGACGGTGCCGTGATCCCGGCCGCCGAAGGCATCTCCGATGTCCGTGAGCGGCATGCTGGTGTGCTGGCGGCTCAGATACATGGCATATTGACGGGCCAGAGCGATGTTGGCGGGGCGGCGTTTGCTGCTCATGTCCGCAATGCGCACATCGAAATGCTCGGCCACACAGCGCTGGATTTGGTCGATCGTGACCGCTTTCTTGGCCTGCTCTTGGAAAATATCGCGCAGAAGATTCTCGATGACGTCGCGCGTGATCTCTCGATCGCTCAATGATTTGTAGGATGCTACGCGCATGAGGGCTCCTTCGAGGCGCCGCACATTGTTACGAATCTTGTCGGCCAGAAATTCCATGATCCATGGCTCGAGGGTGAGGTTCAGGCTTGCCGCCTTGCTGCGAAGGATCGCGATACGTGTCTCGGTGTCAGGCGGCTGGATTTCCGCCGTCATGCCCCACTCGAAGCGGGAAACAAGGCGTTGCTCGAGCTTTTCGATTTCGCTGGCCGGGCGGTCGCTCGAGAGGACGATTTGTTTGTGGGCGTCGTGAAGCGCGTTGAAGGTATGGAAAAATTCCTCCTGGCTGCGTTCTTTGCCGGCAAAAAATTGAATGTCGTCGATCAATAGAACATCCGCCTGACGGTATTTTTTGCGGAATTTCACCAGCGTCCCGTGCTGAATCGCATCGATGAACTCGTTCGTGAACTGCTCGCTCGAGAGATAAACGATCTTCGACGCCTTGCCCTTGGCGAGCACATGGTGGCCGATGGCGTGCAGGAGGTGGGTTTTTCCCAGACCGCTCACGCCGTAAACGAAGAGCGGATTATAGGTAATGGCCGGAGAATTGGCTACCGCGAGGGCGGCCGAGTGCGCGAACTCGTTGTTCGTGCCGACGACAAAAGAATCGAACCGGTTGCGAGGGTTCAGGCCCTGCAACTGCGCTCCAGCGGGCTTTTCCTTGGCGGGCTTTGCGGCAGCAGGTGCTGGGCGGGCGGGCATCTCGGCCTCTCCCGCGCTTTGGAGCTGTATCGAAGTCATCCCGGGCATTTCTTCAAGCACTGCCTCTTTTACAATCGGGAGATAATTGCTCTCGATAAAAAATTGGTGGATCGGATTCGGAACCGAAAGCGTCAGGACATTGTCGGCGAAAGAGGCAATTTGAATGCCGGAGAACCAGCGCTCAAATCCATCGGCGCTCACGCGCTCCCTGATCCGCTTGGAAATCCGTGTCCAGAGGGTGGAATCTAATGTCATCATGGGTGTCTTATTCGCCAAAGGCAAAATTGGCAATAGCTGGGCTGAAGGTTGCAAAAAATCTGGTCAATCGGCTCGACCATTCGTTATTGGAGGTAGAGAGAGTCCGTTTTTCTGAAGAATTAAATACTGAGTAAAGGCAACTTGCGATAATGTGAATTTTTCCGGCCACAAACCTCCCCGATGCCCCTGCATCAGCGCACGCTGGATAGCGCTCAAGGGTTTCCATAGACGAGGTCGAGTTATTCACAAGTTATACACAGACTGGCAGTTGTTGTCCTTGCCAGCGGCCTGAGAATAAAATTCCATCCCACCCCCCTCAAGAAAAAAGTCACCTTTGAAGGTGGAAAAAAGTTTCATCTGTCACAAATAAAATCTTGACCCACCCGCGAACGCTGAATCCATCGGACTCGCCAATGGAAGGGGGCGGGGAGTGCTCGGGGTGGGACTCGAACCCACATTCCTTGCGGAACCAGATCCTAAGTCTGGCGCGTCTGCCAATTTCGCCACCCGAGCGGTGCGCAGAGCCTGAATCATCGGTGCCACAAGCCGCGTGATCAAGCGGAAAATCCCCTCGACACGGGCTTCGCGGGCAAATACGAGTCATCGGCAATGGACACACAAGGCGAAATCACACTCAGCCGCGATTGCGACGCGGTGCAAATTCCAAGCGGTCATCCCATCGTTCTGCCTGCGGGCATGGAGGTGGTCATCACTCAATCTCTGGGCGGCACATTCACTGTGGCGACTCCCGGTGGCTTGGCCCGTATTGATCTAAAGGATGCCGATGCGCTCGGGCTGGATCCAGCCAAGGGTATCGAAAAGGTGAAGGTGGAAGGCAGCAAGCAAGAGGCGGTTTGGAATCAGCTCAAATTGGTTTTCGATCCCGAGATTCCCGTCAATGTCGTGGACCTCGGCCTCATCTACGATTGCGATGTCCGGACGCAAGAAAATGGAACCACATCCGTTCTTGTGAAAATGACTCTCACTGCTCCAGGTTGCGGCATGGGCCCGACGATCGCAGCCGATGCGCGCAGCAAAATCCTCGCCCTTGAAGGAATCGACGAGGCCGATGTCGAGCTCGTTTGGGATCCCGCATGGAACCAGTCCATGATCAGTGAAGCGGGTAAAATGAAGCTCGGAATCCTCTGAGAGACTGCTCCGTCTGGGGGCAATGTTATTGCACATTGGCCTCGCCGAAGTATCCGGCGAGGATCGTATGAATTTGTTGGGATTCCTGCATCTTTGCCAGTTCACGATTCAGCGGCATTCTCAGCGGGCTACCGATCGGCATGGCGAAGCCGTAGTTCTCGACTTGGAAAACCCGGCCCACAACGCGCAGAGGAAGTCTTGGGTTATTGAAGTCGAAGGATTGCAGCACGGCGGCATCCGCCACGACTGCGTTCGCATGCTTTGCAAGTAACTCTTTTACAGCGTCCTGGATATTATTTACTGGAATTTCATCGATACCCGCATTTTTGACAAAAACTTCCGCCGGCGAATCGGCTAACACAGCCACAGTCTTGCGCTGGAGGTCGCGCGGGTTCTCGATCGTGTTTGATAACTTCTCGACCGTCATAGCGCTGGTGATGCTGGATGTGACATAGGCGACCGAGATGATTCCGAGCAAAACCCACAGCAGCAGCACCATCCTGCCCAAAACACCTGGGAATCCCTTGTAAACCGATTTTCCCGTCAAAGCCAAGGTCATGACATAGTAAAAAGCCTCCGCAATCCCTTCCTTGCGTCCCTTTGGAAAATCTGCATTATGTTTTCGTTCAAAGAAAAAAACAGCCGTTGTAAGTATGATTATGCCGCCCAGAATCACCCAGAAGATTTCCAGCTTCATCAGGTCTTTGATGTCGCTAAATAGCCGGGATTGAATGGTTTTCTGGTTGTCGGTGGTGAGGATTTGAAGGCCGGAGTGGAAGAAGGGCTGGGAAAACTCAACGCGGGCGAGGTTGTCCTTGTTGATTGGAGCATTTCCGACAAGAATATCGACCGATCCGTCCGTAATAGCTTGGAGTCCACTTTCTATACTATCGAAGCGGGTGTAGTCGAAGCCCCAGCCATTTGCCGCCGCGATCTTCTCCCAGATATCCACCGCTGCTCCAGTTGGAGTGCTTTCCGCATTGATAAACGGCGGTTGCCCAGCGACTCCGACGCGTAAATTTTGTTGGGCCGCGAAAAGAGAGGTCGTGAAGTGAAGGAGTGCCAGCACGGCAAAGAGGGGGAGGCGTGTCACCATTTTCGAATCTTTGAAATCCAGAAAATCGCAACCCCTGATGCCACCGCCAGGAAATTAATGACAAAAAATGGCCACATGGCCTCGTCCATGGGCAAAGGCAGTTTCACATTCATCGAAAAAATTCCTATTACCAAGTTGGCGAGCATGATCGCGATCGTCCAGATGGTGAATTGCTTGATGAGGATGTTGAGATTGTGGCTCACGATGGAGGCTCGGGCGTCCATGAGGCCGGCGATAACTTCTGAGTAAATTTCCGAGCGACGCAGACACTGCTGGTTTTCAATAATGATGTCCTCAAGAATCCGCATCTGTTCGTGGTCAAGCCCGAGGCGGCTGGATGCCTTCATTTTGTCGAACAGCGCGGCGTTCGAGTGTATCGCGTTCAGGATGTAAACGAGGCTTTTTTCCAGCGCGAACATGTTCAGCAAATACCGCGTCTCCATCGAGCTGATGATGCGCCGCTCGAGCGAGTCGGAGAGCATGTTGATAGCCTTCAGGTGCCCCTCGAAATGGCTGATGCTTTGGTAGAGAAGACGGAGGATCACATCCTGGACCGAGAAAATCCGCAGCGGGGCGCGGCCCTCGAAAAGCGGGGCATCGTCGGGCATGACCACCACGATGCGGTCCTCGTAGACGAACACACCAGTCGAGGTGAGCTTGAGCAAAAAATTGTCATCGGCCGAGAAGCTCTTCGGGCGTTTGAAGATGATCGCCGCGTGGTCGGTTTCAAATTCCAGACGCGAAAGCTCATCAGGGTCCAGGGACGAGTGGAGCGTGTGGTAATCGATATTGTAGAATTCCAGCAAATCGGCCTCGTCCTCGATGGTCGGGCTGTTGAAGACAATGATCTGCGCATCCTGGGGTTCACAGCGCACGACAGTGCCGGCGTCTTCCGCCACGCGGTAGTAACTCCGCATGCCGCCCGCCTTGGCGATGGGCATCTCCGGCGTCTCGGCGACATCAGCCGCTTCGATGGATGCTGAACTCGACATCTAAGCACTCTCGGCCAAATCCATGCCCCGCGTCCATGCGTTTTTTGATCAATTCCAATCTCGATCAAACAGGCCCTTTGCCATGTGCAAGCAGACGGTTATTGTTTCTTCTATGAGCAGGATTCGCTTTCGCATTGTTCCCCCGGTCGACCGTTCCTCCGAGGGCGTTTTCATTTCCGGCAGCAGCGAGGCGCTGGGATGCTGGGATCCCGCCCGTGCGCTACGCCTGTCGTGGCAGTCACCTTTCCACACCGGGGAAATCGAGGCGCCAACAGGCTCACACTTCGAATATAAAATCACACGCGGATCCTGGGAGCGCGAGGCGGTGGATGCCCACGGCAATGTGCCCGGCAATTCTTCTCACGAGGTATGGCTCGACGCCACGCTTCAACACACGGTCGCAGACTGGAAGGACCGCTTCAGCGGCAGGCTGACGCGTGATGTCATGGGGTCGCGGCTTCTGGCTCAAGACCGTGAACTCCTCATCTGGCTGCCCCCTGCCTATTCGCGCGATTCCGGGCACCGCTTCCCGCTCATCATTCTCCACGATGGCGACGCCATCTTCGATCCCGCCCTCAGCCAGCCCTCAGGCATCGATCTGGCGGCCGACGAGTGGGTTTCCATGCTCTCCCGTCGGGGCATGATGCCGGAGTCCATCATTGTTGGCGTGAGGCATCCCGAGGGGTTTTCCCCCGAAGACATCACGCTCAGGGATTACGAACTCTCCCCTGAGCTTGGAGGCGAGGGCTATGCCCGATTCATCGCGCAAGAACTGGTTGCCCACATGGATCAACACTACCGCACAATCGCCTCGCCCTCATCCCGTATCCTTGGCGGGGTGGGGCTCGGCGCGCTCCATGCCTTTCACACGGCACTGCGCCATCCCGGCATTTTCGGAGGCCTCGCCTGCCTCTCCACCTCCTTCGAGGACATCTCACAAGCCCTGCCGTCCAACTGCGCCGCCCTGCGTCTACTCGAAGAAACGCCGACCCTCGATAGAAACCTCCGCATGCACTTCGACTACGGCGACCAGGAGATCGACGAATGCTACGAAGGCTACCACAGTCTCCTCGCCTCCTCGCTCCGCTCCAAAGGCCTGGTCGAAGGCCGCGAATTCCAAATCCAACGCATCCCCGGCGCCGGCCACACCCCCCTCTCCTGGCGCGCCCGCCTCGGCAACGCCCTCAGCTTCGCCGCCAGATCCTAAAACCCCCACATCCCCGCCGTCGCATTATGCGAACCAAAAATTTGGACGATCGTCCAAATTTTTGGTTCACCCGCTTTGGGCTCAAGGTGAAAAAATCAAATCTGCTGGCGCAGCTGAAAGTTTCGGGCTGTGTGTCTAAAAACCATGCAAACTAGTCTGGGTCTGCTTTTCCAGTCCTATTTAAACGAAAAAAAACGCAACTGTGTTGGTTCTAAATAGCGACCAAAAATTTGGACGATCGTCCAAATTTTTGGTCGTTTGGGTTCAGCGAGGGGACAGGGTTTTTAGGATTTCGAGAAAGACTGGGCTGAAGTCGGTTTGGCTTTTTTGGGCCCAGTCGCGGATTTTTTCCATTGGGAAGAAGGCACCGGTTTCGACTTCCATTGGTGCCGGTTCAAAAGGGCCTTCGTGGTGGCCTTGGTAGGCTTGGATGAATTCCCAGCCGTTGGATTCATTCGGCGTGAGGCGGGTGAGGGGAGTCAGGGCAGGGGCTTCGATGCCGAGTTCTTCTTGGAGTTCGCGGCGGGCAGCGGTGAGGTAGTCCTCGCCGGAATCGACATGTCCGGCGGCGGAGGAGTCCCAGAGCCCGGGGTTGCGGTCTTTCCAGATGGAGCGTTTTTGGAGGTAAAGCTCTCCGGAGGCGTTGAAAAGGAGCATGTGGACGGCGCGGTGCAGCAAGTTATTCACATGAATGACATCACGGAACTCGGATCGCAGCACGCGGTCCTGCTCATCCACGACATCGAACCACTCGTTACCGTGCTGGGCGGTGGCGGGTGCGGCGGTGAAGGCGAGGGACTCCCATTGAGCGGGGCTGAGTTGCTCGGCGCGAACGGTGGGCGGCATGCCAAGTGCGGCTGTGATTTTTTCCCAGTCGTTTTTGAACTCAGGAAGCAGGTTGCGGAGTTGCTTGCGGCGTTCGGAAAATCCGCGTCTCACGAGGGTTTCAAAAATCGAATCATCGATAGCGCGGACCCTCGCTCTCGGCTTGCGGCGGAGGGTGATGACGGCAGAGTCCACTTTGGGCCTTGGAAAGAAAACGGATGCCGGGAGTTTGCGTTCGAGTCGGATATCCCAGCGGCGCCCTGTGCAGAGTGTCATGGCGCCGTAATCACTCGTATCGTGTGCCGCACCGAGTCGTTGTGCCAACTCGAGCTGGAGCGTGAGAACAAGTGCTGATGCGGGTGAGAGGGCGGATGCGTATTTTGCAATGAGGGGTGTGGAAATGTAGTAGGGCAGGTTGCCGATGATCTTCACCGGGCCGTGGCCCCAGAGTTCTCGAAGGTCGAATTCCAACGCATCGGCGTGGAACACCCGGTTTGTTCCATGCTCGAATTTCGCCTTCAGATGCGAGATCAGGCGGCTGTCTTTTTCGATGAGTGTGAGGCGTGTTTCGGGAGTCACGAGAAACTCCGTGAGCGCGCCAAGTCCGGGACCGATTTCCACGATGTGATCGCCGGGCTGAATGTCGAGAAGGGCGACGGTCGAGCGGGCCAGATTCTGGTCGTGCAGAAAGTTCTGACCAAGGCTGCGGGTGGGGTGGGTTTCCAATTCCGCAAGCAATCGCTGGATGTCGCTCAATGTCATGGCGCCTTGATAACCTTTTTCCCGTTCATTCACAAAGAGGATGTGAACAACCCTGTGGGGAGGGGGTGAGTTTTTCCCAAGTTATTCACATTTTTTCCCGCTTGAGCAAATGCCCCTGCGGGTGTGATGTATGCGCAACTCAGCGGTCTGACCGCATTTCATGGCCAGCGGACAAAAAAACACACCCTATCCTCCCTTTCGCTCGGCGCTGGTTCAGGTGTTGCTCGTGCTGGGAGCGATGGCGGCCGTTTTTCTGGCGGGGAGTGCCAGACAGGGCGCGACGGGGATTTTTTTCGTGTGCTCGGGATTGGCCATGATTGTCTTCGCGCCGAACCGCATTGTTCCTTTGCGGTATTGGATGCTTTGCGCGGGGATCCTTGGAGCTTCGGCGTTAAGCCTGCTGCCGCAGTCTTGGTTTCCAACGCCGGAGTGGAGGCTTGCCTTGTTGCAGTATCAGGCTTTTCCGTCCTTGCCGTGGATCAGCTTGGCCCCGCGTGAGACGATTTACTGGATGGCGCTTCTGCTTGGGGCGTTGCTCACAGGCTTGTTTTCGCTGGGGCATCCTGTCCGCTCCGGCGTGAAGGTGTATGTCGCTCTCCTGGGCTTGCTGGCCTGCGCGGGATATGCCGCTCTTGCCATCTACGCCAAGACGACGGGTTGGGAGTATCCGTTTTTCGACAAGCGTGGATGGTCGCCGCCGGAATTTGGCTTTTTCCCCAATCGAAACCACACGGCGGCATTGCTGGTGACAGGGAGCGTGCTGGCACTGGGGATCATTCGCGAGGCCTGGTCCAGTCGCCGTCCAGTCGTCTTCCTCTTGGCGGTGGGTTCGCTGGGGCTGTGCGTTTATTCGCTCCTGTTCTACTCCATCTCGCGGGGCGGGGTTATTTTTTTAGTGATTGGCGTTCTATTGTGGTTGGTGGCTCTTGGTAGGACCCACAGATCGCTTCCACTCTTGGTTTCGTCATTGGCCATCGCCGGCACGCTGGTGTGGATTTTTCTAATATCCGAGGGCCAGGCGCGCAATCGCACTCTGGAATTCTTGGGCTTGGAGGACAGCACCAAAGCGGGGCTTTTCGCGGGTGATCTGCGGTCCAAAATTTTTCTGGATACCCTGCATATCATTCGGGACTACCCGCTGACAGGAACTGGGCTTGGGACATTTGGCTATGTGTTTCCTTTCTATATGCAGGCGAGCATCGACGAGGCTATGCCGATTCATCCTGAGAGCGACTGGCTCATGTTGGCTGCCGAGGCGGGAATTCCCGCGCTCCTCTTTGCCCTGGCACTGCTGGCTTTGTTGATCAGGGATATTTTTCGCCTGCGAGAAGGTGGTTCCTGGCCTTTGCGTTGGGGGGTCGTCGCCGCTGCGCTGGCGGCGATGTTGCATGGTTTTGTGGATGTCCCCCTTCACCGTATTGAGCTGGGATGGTGGGTTCTTGTGCTGGCAGGGTTGGCGTTTGGAAATCCCTCGCCGACTCAGACCGAGAAAAGTAGTGCATGGCTTGTGCAGCGTTTGGTTTTCGGCATCGGCGGTGCGGTTCTTCTCGCTGGCGGGTCGATCCTCATCCGCTCCCAGTGGTTCCACGAACATCCCTTCCCGCCCTACCGGGGCAAGATTGTCGTGGGGGAAATTCGAAAACTGAATGCGGAGGGACGCTTTCAGGAGGCAGCCGCGCTGGGTCACTCGGAGCTTAGCCTCAGCCCGATGGAGCGCGGTCTCTACAGGGAACTCGGCTACAGCGAAATCACGGGCAATGGCGACCCCCAAGTCGTCGATGCCGCTTTCGCAGCCGAGCGGGCACTGAATCCTGTCAGCGCCAAGATTCCCTACGACCAAGGAATCCTCTGGATCCGCAACGACCCCGCTCGCACAGCGCCTCTCTGGCGCGAGGCCTTGAAGAAGCACGCCCGCATCGAGCAGGGCGGGGGATATGCCAATCTTGTCGAATACTACCGCACCCTTCTTTCCCAATCACGGTCGCATCCGCCGCTTTTTGAGGCCCTCGGCCAGTATGCGACTCTTTCGCCAGACTTGCAGATCGTCTGGATGGCGAGTTCACCAAACGCCCGCATGGAGGACGCCATTAAAGATCCCACATTTTTAAAAATGCTCACTCCAGAGCAGCGCAGGGAATTTTTGATTTCCTGGTTCAATCGCGGTGCGAAGTCTGAATTGGAGGAGTTCCTGCGTGCGAATCCGGATTGGGAGGACGCTGCCTGGCCTGTTCGTGTGCGTCGCATGGTGGCGCAGAAGGAATACTCCGCTGCCATCGCCGCCGTAGCGGCTCGCTACAAGATCGATCTCTCGCTGCCTGTCCTCTCTTCGGAGGTCCTTCAATCGGACCAGCCCCCACTCGATCTCGCTGCCCGTGTCGCTTATTTCGTCGCCAGGGGAAACACTGTGACCGCGCGCCGGGAAGTCGCGGAATCGGCTCAATCAAACCAACCGGAAGGCCTGAGGTTGCGATGCATCCTCGCTCTCCAAGCGGGGGATGCCGCTGCAGCGTGGTCTGCGATGGATGCCTATCTCCGCGAGACCAAGCGGGGAAACTTTCCTTAAAAGAGAGGAAAACTTCAAACGATGGGAGTCTCTGGTTCGTCGGCTCCGTCCTCTTCGATTTCCTTGCGAATGGCTTTCGAGATGAATGGACGCACGAAGCCGTAAATGAGGAACGAAACAAAGAGAACGGCCGGCATCCACTGGTAATTCATCGCGGTGAATGCCAACAGAAAAATGAGCCCCAGAAAGGCGGGGATCGAGCGCTGGGTGCGCCAGTTCACACTTTTGAAACTCGGATACTTCACATGGCTGAACATCATGAAGGAGAGAAAAATCAACAAGGGTGGCAGCGCGTTTTTCCACGGTCCGATGGTGCGATCATCCGCCTGCAGCCAGAGCATGAAAAGGGTGAGAGATGCAATGAGGCCTGCCGCGGCTGGTATAGGGAAGCCGCTGAAATCCTTCTCGGGTTTATCGGCGTTTGCTGCGGCGACACAATTGAAGCGCGCCAAGCGCAGTGTGCCGCAGAGCAGGAAGAAAAAAGCAATGAGCCAACCTGTCCGCTGAAAATCACGCAGCACGATCTGATAAACAAGAAGCGCGGGAGCGATGCCGAAGGAAATCGTGTCGGCAAGCGAGTCGAACTCGCGTCCGAATGGGCTTTCATGCCCGCCGAGTCGGGCGAGGCGTCCATCGAGCAGGTCAAAGACACAGGCCCCCAAAATGAAGGCAATGGCCTCGTGGTAGAGAGTTCCGGCCGAGTGCCCGTTGGCTACCAGAGTCGCCGCCTCGATGATGCGCAATGTCGCCGCAAACCCGCAGAACAGGTTTCCCGCCGTCATGAGATTCGGCAAGAGGTAGATTTTAGGCTCGTTCGGAGATGGCATGGGATGGCTTCAGCTTTGCGCTTGGAGTCTCGCAACAGGCGTCTCTCCCCCGCGCACACGATCGCCGATCTTTACCAACACCTCTGCGTTCATTGGCAGGAAAATCTCGGTTCGCGACCCGAAACGAATCATGCCGAATCTCTCGCCGCGTTGCAATTTGTCGCCGACCACAGCCCACGGGCAGATGCGCCGCGCGATGGCGCCAGTGATCTGCTTGACCATGACTTTGCCCGCCGGGCCTGAAATAACCCACGAGCGGCTCTGGTTGAGAATCGAGGACTGCGGATCGCGTGCATCAAGAAACCCGCCGGGCTTCGGCTCCGAGTGCGTGATTTCGCCAGCGATGGGAGTCCGATTCACATGCACATCAAATACCGAAAGAAAAATGCCGATGCGGCGCACTTTGGTTTTCAGGAATTCCCCCTCCTCCACTTCGTCAATCGTCGTGACAACTCCATCCGCTGCAGACACCGCCGTATTCTCATCCCCCGCAGGCACGCGCTCCGGGTCGCGGAAAAAATACAATGTGAACAAAAGCAATCCCGCAAAAAGGATCGACAACACTGGCAGCAGGGCCAGCGAAATCAGCCATCCAGCTGCCAGTGCCCCCAGAATCCATGTGGCTTCGGAAAGTGCGCGGTTTTTCATCGTGGTAGGCTAACAACCGTCACGCGTTTGCCAAGCCCTGCCTCGTTTTCTGAGAGATCGCCAGTGGCGGATGCATGCGCGAAGTCCCTGGATGCCGATTTTTTATTTTTTGCAAATTTGCCGCTTAAAAACTTGCAATGCTCCGATCTTATCATATTCTTCGCGTCCTTTATGGCAAAAACAGCATGGCTCGAGCGCAATAAGCGCAAACAGAAAACAGTTGAAAAATATGCGGCTCTCCGCGCGGAATTGAAGGCTAAAAAAGACTACGCTTCTCTCACTCAGCTTCCTCGCGACGCAAGCCCAACACGGCTCGTCAACCGCTGCCGCATCTCCGGACGCCGCCGCGCGTTCCTTCGCCGGTTTCAGATTTCTCGTATCACTTTCCGCGAACTCGCTTCCTCCGGTCTCATCCCCGGCGTAACGAAATCGAGTTGGTAGTTTCCTAGTCCGCCCGCTGCCACTCCCGGCAGCGCGGGCGGGCAACCTACTCCGGTTCCATGTCCCCACTCTGGAAGAGAAACCCCTTTGTCGGTTTCGGAATCGGAATGGGCGTTCTCGGGGCTTTGGCACTCGCCTTGAAGCACCGCCAGCGCACGGCGCGCGGCGTCATACCAGATGAAATCTCCCCCGCAATCTTTGCGACGCGGTCCGTTTCCACTTCCCAAGGCGAGCTCGTCTATCATGTCAGCGGGTCTGGTGAGCCGCTTGTCTTCCTTCATGGTTTTTTTCTGGGAGCATCCTCCTACGAGTGGTCGAAAGTTTACTCCAGAGCTGCCATCAACCATGAAGTCATTGCTCCCGACCTCATCGGATTTGGAGAATCCGAGCGGCCTTCCAAGCCTGTCGATGCCGCCGATCATGTGGAGTATCTCGCAGAGTTTTTGCGAGAAGTCGTGCCTCAAAGACCTGCGGTTCTCATTGCCAGCGGCGTGAGTGCCAATCTTTCGCTTCTTCTCGCCGCACGACATCCCGAGTTGGTCTCCAGAATGGTTCTCTTTCTCCCCACCGACCTCCGTGACTCAAAGAAGTGTCGCACTATGGGGCTCGTTCGCAGAAGCCGCGTCCCTGGGGTTAGTCAGCTCATCTACCGTCGCCATATCGCCCAAGCGCCATTCATACGCTCATGGCTGGAATCCTACGGATTTGCCAATCCTGATAAAATAACCCCCGAAACCCTCAGCGTTCTCGTCAACTGTGCGCAACAATATGGCGCCGAACACGCTATCTTTCATTTCTTCAAAAAACGCCACGGCTTTGATGTGTCCAGCCACCTTTCATCCGTTCTCGCACCGGTGCATATCCTCTGGCCCGCAAGGGCTGCTGGATTCCACCCGAGTGATGCTGTGAACCTCTGCCGCCATCTTCCACGCGCGAGCATGGAGATTTTGCCCGAAGCATCGGCATTTGCTCCCATGGAATCGCCGGATGATATCACCGCAGCTGTCTCGCGCTGGATCGACGGCGACCTCACCGCTCTTCAAACCTCCTGAATCCTTCCATGTCCGAATCATTTCCCAAAAAAACCAGTCAGCGCATCATGCTCATCCGCCATGGCGAAACGGAGTGGAGCCTCACTGGTCGTCACACCTCGGTCACGGATCTCCCTCTCACGCCCGAAGGCGAGCGCAGCGCCGCCGCCCTCGCCCCATTTCTGAAAAATTGGAACTTCGGACTCGTCCTATGCAGTCCCCGCCTTCGAGCCCGTCGGACTTGCGATCTTGTCGGCTGGGGTGGGGCAGCCATCCAGACCGACGAACTCTGTGAGTGGAATTACGGAAAATACGAAGGCCTCACCACTGCGGAAATTCGCCAATCCGTGCCGGGGTGGACTGTTTTCACACAACCTTGCCCCGGCGGGGAAACCGCTCAGGATGTCGCCGCGCGCGTGGACCGCGTCATCGCGCAAGTTCATGAATTCGGTGGCGACACCCTCCTCGTCGCCCACGCCCACTGCCTCCGCGTGCTCACCGCCCGTTGGCTTGGCCTCAATCCCGAGTCCGCCCGCTTCTTCAATCTCGAAACCGGTCGATGGAGCCTCCTAGGCTACGAACATGAAACCCCGGTCCTCAAAGTCTGGAGCGCCCCTCCAGCTCCTCGATAACCAAACCATTCCTCCCGTTGACGCCCGGATGTCCTTGAACCACGAATAGCCCGAATAAACACGAATAATACCGACACGGAGAATTTTTGGCGAAGCCGCTCCCTATTCGTAAAATTTGCCAGCAATTCGTGGTTGAAAATGGGTCATGCGAGGACGATGCCCCTCCCGAATTTCACGACCCGAGCGGCGGCGCACAAACCCTTGGAGGGTCAACCTCCGGCTTGACCCAAGACTGAACCGCTCGGCTACCACGCCACGCGTTCCCAGCTCCTCGATAACCAAACCACGCCTGCCGCTCATCCTGCCCGGATGTCCTTGAACCACGAATAGCCCGACTGAACACGAATAATACCGACACGGAGAATCTGCTGCGAAGCCGCTCCCTATTCGTAAAATTTGCCAGCAATTCGTGGTTGAAAATGGGTCATGCGAGGAATGGAGTTGTCTCCGAGGGAACAGCGGTTTTGAAAATTGCTACACGTGTTTGCTTTAAATGAACATCTGTCATGTAAATCGGGATAGCTGTTTTTAAAACAAAGAAATGAGTGATGTTAAAAGTGTAGAGGTAATTCATGATGAAGGGTTTAACATTAAGGCTACTTTTTTGATTCCCTTTCAGAATGGGGCAACTTCTTTAGGCCTACAAAAGAGGGTCTTCGTTGAGTCAAATGGCCTGATTTTCAGCTCGGAAGGAAGAAGTTTCCAAAAAACATCGTGAATCCTCTGATTTTTCCTTGTAGCGGTAATTTTTTCTCCTCTCATGCACCAAATGCCGATGGACATTATTTCAAAACGGAAGCACGCCGTCTTGTGGAAGACTGCTGGGGTCGCGCGGACGAATGGAATGCTCATGTCCTCTTTTCTCAATGCGAGGGAGTTCAAGGTTGGTGAACTGCATCTGCGCTGCTCCCAATGCCACATTGCAAGCGGGCTTTACCGCAAGGGTGCTGGATTTGGTTCGCACAAACATGCCGAGATTCAAATCGAAATCCCGTTGCTCGGAAGCTTTCAGTTTGGGTTCGAAAAAACAAAGACTACTCTCAAGTCTGGCCAAGCGCTTGTGATTCCCGCCCTGGTTCCGCACAGTTGGCGGAGTCCCACTGGCGGATTCATGCTGGGCATCCATGTGAGCGTCACCAACGAACAGGGTGAGGAAACGCCTCTGCCTTTCTGCGTTCAAAAAAAACCGCTCGTTGCACGGTCCGAGACGATCTCCTGGTTAGCCCGCCAACTTATCGACATTGCAGTATCCGCACGGAATCTTGGTTTCGCGCAGACGCACACAACCGCATTGCTCACTGCGCTCGTCACTGGTGTGCTGGATCCTGTCTGCAACTTTCCCCAAGGAATGAACACCGAGGAAAATTTGCAGCTTCGAGGACGCGTGGTCTTCGAGCGTGTGCAGTCATTCATTCAAAACAACCTCGTCCACGAGTTGGATGCTGGTGAGTTGGAATCCTTGGCTGGCGTGACCTTTCGGCATCTCACGCGTCTTTTTCTCCAACACTGTGGAGAGACCCCGCACCGGCATATCTTGCGCCTCCGGTTAGAGCACTCCAAACGCCTCATCGTCGAAAATCCTGGCCGCTCCATAAAAAGCATAGCCATTGAATCCGGATTCTCCGCCTCCTCGCATCTCACCATGGCCTTTAAAAAAGAGTTTCAGATCACACCGACTGCCTTTGCTCTGGGCTTTACAAAATAGAAGCGGGTTAGGGGAGTTTTAAGTTTGTAAGTCTTAAGTTTTCAGTTCGGGGCGCTTCGCCCCTTGGAGCGCCATCGTCCTCGCATGGTCCAAATTTCGTCAAGAAAAGCGTGAAACCGCTGCCAGACGCCTCTGCACACACTCGCAAAATTCCGCATTCCGCCATTCTTGGCTGAAATGTCCATTTTCTTAAACAGATGTCCATTTTCTTAAACGGGTTGGGCTTTGTTTGAGGAATTGGGCCTAAGAAAATAGGCCCTGTGAAAGTTTCCTTACGTCTCAAAAATATCGATAGCCGTCATGCTGCGCAGGGAGTCCGATTGCCACTCCAGCCTGGTTATGCGGACCAGCCTTATGTTGTTATCCTCAAAGATGGATCTTGGTTGTGCGTGGTGACAAGCGCGGATGGGCATGAGGGGGATTCCTCGCAGGGCGTTTTTGCCATGCGCTCGTCGGATCAGGGGGAAACCTGGAGTGCGCCGGTGAAGTTGGAGTCGGCCAGGTCGCCTGAGAACTCCTTCGCCGTGGCACTCGTGACGCCGGGCGGGCGGGTTTATTGTTTCTACAATTTCAACACGGACAATGTGCGCGAGGTGCAGACCGAGGATGGCGATGCCTTCCAGCGAGTGGATTCGCTCGGCGACTATGTGTTCCGATACTCGGATGATGGCGGCCTGACTTGGTCGGCCAAGCGCCATACGATTCCCGTGCGCGAGTTCGCTTGCGACCGCAACAATGTTTACGGTGGCAAAGTCCGGTTTTTTTGGAATGTCGGCCGTCCCTGTGTTCGAGCGAATGGCGAAGTTGTCATCCCACTGCACAAGGTCGGTGCGATGGGGGCCGGCTTCTTCGCTCAAAGCGAGGGGGCATTTATTTGCTCGTCGAACATCCTTACAGAATCCGATCCCGAAAAAATCCGCTTCGAGACGCTGCCGGATGGCGATCACGGATTGACCACGCCGCCGGGAGGTGGGCGAATTGCCGAGGAACACAGTGTGGTCGAGTTGAGCGATGGTTCGCTTTATTCTGTTTACCGCAGCGTGGATGGTTGGCCGGTCCACACGCACAGCCGCGATGGCGGGCGCACATGGGAGCCGCCACAATACAAGACCTACACTCCCGGCGGTCGCCGCATGAAAAATCCCCGCGCCGCCAACTTTGTCTGGAAGCTTTCGGGTGGTCGCTACCTTTACTGGTTTCACAATCACGGTGGGGCCTTCATTCGTGCTTTGGGTGGTCATTCCTCCCTCCCGAATGGCCTCTCGCCAGTAAATGGTCGCTCGCCCTACGACGACCGCAATCCGGTTTGGATCAGCGCTGGCCGCGAAATCGACGGGCCAAATGGCAAGGAGCTCGAATGGACGCAACCAGAAATCCTGCTCTACGACGACGATCACATGGTTCGCATGAGTTATCCGGACCTTCTCGAACAGGACGGAAAGGTGTGGTTTACCGAGACGGATAAAATGAATGCCCGCATCCATGCTCTGGATCCGGATTTCCTGGAACAGATTTTCAGTCAGTTCGATGGTGTTGCCGCCCGCAAATCTGAGCCGGCGCAGCATGCCTCGCGCCATGCGAACGACGCCTGGCACATGCCTCTCAATCCGGTGCCCAACCTACTTGAGCGTGATATTCAGTCTTTCACTTGCGGAACAAAAGACCCCCGTGCCGGTGTCACCTTGGAGTTCTCCATCGACGGACTTCCTGATGAAGGGGAAGTCCTTTTCGACAGCCGCAATGCAGAGGGCTCGGGGATTTTCTTGCGGGCCATATCAAACGGCCGGATCGAAGTCATGCTCTCGGATGGACGCACTGTTAGCTCATGGGCGAGTGACTCCGATTCTCTCGACCCCGTCGAGACGAATCATGTCAGCGTGATCATCGACGGTGGACCGAAGTTGATTCTGTTTGTGATCAATGGAGTGCTCTGCGACGGCGGCGACGAGCGCCAGTTCGGTTGGGGGCGCTACAATCCGGCCCTGCGTGACATCAATGGCGCTTCGGAAGCCGCTGTGTCGGCATGCGTGAGCGAAGTCGCGATTCACACCCGCGCCCTGCTCGTGAACGCGTGTGCGAGTAAAAACTCCGCAGTAGTTTAACAGACGCCATAACCCCTCTCCCTTAAAAAATAAAACTAACACCAATCCATGCCACTCAAACGCTCCACCATTAACAAAAGCCTCCGCACAGCCATCAAGGTTGCGGAACACTTCCACTTCGCCCTACCGACTTATGGCCATTGGTCGCTTGATCAATGGAAGAAGGCAGGCGCAGAGCACAATGAGGTTCGCGACTGCATGCTCGGTTGGGATGTCACCGACTTTGGCAGCGGGGATTTTGAAAACATCGGCCGCGTTCTTTTTACGCTTCGCAACGGTCGCTCCAACGATCCTCGCTATCCTAAGGCTTACGCCGAGAAGCTTCTCATCGATCCCGAGAACCAGCGCGCTCCGGCACACTTCCACCGCTCGAAGCGCGAGGACATCATCTGCCGCCATGGCGGTAACATTCTTGTTCAACTCACCAAGGCCACGCCCGAAGGAGGATGGTCGGATGAGAAATTTGCAATCCAAGTCAACGCCTGCATGCGAATCCTCGGACCCCGCGAGATCGTGCGCCTCACGCCCGGCGAGAGCCTGACCATCCCGCCGGGAACAATTCACCAGTTCTGGGCGGAGGAGGGAACCGGATGGGAATTCGAAGGCGGTCGCTACTCGTTGAGCAGCGAAATCTCGAGCGTCTGCGACGATTGGAATGACAATGTCTTCTTCGAGGAATGGGCGATTCGTTTTCCTCAGATCGTCGAGGATGAGCCTCGAGAATTCTACCTCTGTCAGGAATACCCAAAGGCATTGGAGAGCCGGGAGCAATAGGGATCTCATGGGAACCACGACCAACGAACGCGGAGCCCAGCGCCTGAGCCTCGAGCAACTCCAGGAATGGGAAGCCCTCAAATACGGCATGTTCATCCACTACGGCATGAGCACCTACACTGGATCGGAACTGCCCGATGGCAGCCATCCCTCCACTCTCTACGCGCCCGACAAGCTCGATGTGGACCAGTGGGTCTCCGTGGCGCGCGACGCCGGAATGAAGTATGCCGTGCTCACCACCAAGCATGTCGCCGGTCACTGCCTCTGGCCGACCAAGCACAATGACTACCATGTCGGAACCAGCAGCAACAAAACCGATGTCGTCGAGGCATTTGTGAATGCCTGCGAAAAACGCGGCGTGCTGCCCGGCTTCTATTACTGCTCGTGGGACAATCACAACCGCTTCGGCTCCCGCACTTATTCGGACATGACGGCAGACAAGAAGCCCGGAAATTTGCACGCCTTCACCACCCGCGCGTATCAGGATTTTCAGACCGCGCAGCTCGAGGAACTGCTTACCGGTTACGGTAAAGTCGCCGAGGTGTGGATCGATATTCCCGGCATGCTGCCGCGCTGCTATCGCGAGGAGCTTTACCGCAATATCACCACATGGCAGCCCGAAACGGTTGTCATGAACAACAATGGCATCGGCGATGGCTCAAACTATCCCGTGATCAACCAATACGGGGTGCCTTGTGTCGGCTTTGACGCATGGCCGGCAGATATCATCGCTATCGAACGCTTCCTTCCCAACAGCCACACCGGCCATGTTAAATGGCGCGAGATCGAGGGCAAAAAGTATTACATGCCAGGCGAGGTCTGCGATCCCATCGGCCGCGAGTGGTTCTTCACCGAGGAAGATCAGCCCCGCAGCGACGAAGAACTCCTTGGAATGTATCTGCTGTGCATTAGCCGCGGCACGAACCTCCTCCTCGATGTCGGCCCCGACAAGCATGGCCTTATCCCACAGAAATATGTAGGAGCCTTGCAACGCCTCCGTGCCAATCTCGATCGCTTGAATGTGCGATGAAAATCACCAAGTTCGAGACCTTCCACATCCGGCCGCGTTGGTTGTTTCTGAAAATTCACACCGATGCCGGCATAGTCGGCTGGGGTGAGCCGGTGCTTGAGGGACGAGCTCTCACTGTGGAGACGGCGGTGCACGAACTTGGCCGTATCCTCATCGGCGAGGATCCGACGCGCATCGAGCACCTTTGGCAGCGATGCTATCGAGGTGGTTTTTATCGCGGCGGGCCGATCATGACATCGGCTCTTTCGGGCATCGAGCAGGCGCTTTGGGACATCAAGGGCAAGGCGGCGGGATTGCCTGTGCACGAGATGCTTGGTGGTTGCGTGCGCGACAGGATTCGCCTCTACGGCTGGCTCAACATCGCGGGCACTGGTGACTATGTTTCCGAGGTGGCCAAAGCTGTGGGCGACCGGGATTTTACGGCCTACAAATTCGTGCCCGTGTCTGCCTGCGAGCCGATCGAGACACCGCGTTTCATCGACGAGGTTGTCGAGACTGTGGCGAATCTTCGCAAGACGCTGGGCAATGACATCGACATGGCGCTCGATTTTCACGGACGCTGCACTCCGGCGGTGGCAAAGCAGCTTTGCCGCGCGCTTGAGCCGTTTCGCCCGATGTTCATCGAGGAACCCGTGCTACCGATCAATCCTCGGGCGATGCGGGAAATCAAGGAGAGCACGACCATTCCGATTGCTGCCGGCGAGCGTCTGTTCACGCGCTGGGACTTCAGCGATCTGCTGCACAGCCAATCGGTGTCGATCATTCAGCCTGACCTCTCGCATGTCGGCGGCATCTTCGAGGCGCGCAAAATTGCTGCGATGGCGGAGATTCACGACATCGTGATCGCGCCGCATTGCCCGCTTGGACCAGTGGCTTTGGCCTCATGCCTGCAACTCGATGCCTGCACACCGAATTTCCTCTGCCAGGAGCACCTCACGCTGGGCGAGGGGATTCTCAAGGAACCGATCCAAGTCGAGAACGGCTACGCCTTGATCCCCGACAAACCCGGACTCGGAGTCGAGATCGACGAGGAGAAGCTTGCGAAACTTGTCTTCGACGGTCTCTGGGAGACGCCACAATTCACTCGTAAGGATGGATCCGTGACGGAATGGTGATCTAATCAACCACTCAAAAACTATGATTCTCGATTCACTCAATCATTCCGCAGCCTACGAGGGCCTGCACCCGCTTTTCCCAGTCGCCTTTTCGCATCTGCGCGAGTTGGCGGCGCGCAGCGAATTGCCCGAAAGGAAAATTGAAATCCAGGGCGAGTCTCTTTTTGCCGTCGTGATGAAAGGTCTCGGCAAACCGAGAGAGGATGCCCGCATGGAGACGCATCGCCGCTACATCGACATTCAATACATCGTCGAAGGCGAGGACCTCATGGGCTGGATGCCGCTCGCCGAGAGCCGCGCTCCACTCGGCTACGATGAAAAAAAGGAGGTGGAGTTTTACAAGGACCGCCCGGCCTGTTGGCTGAATGTTCGACAGGGACAATTCACGGTCTTTTTCCCCACTGATGTCCATGCTCCCACAGCCAACGAAGGCCAGCCTTTCACGAAAATCGTGGTGAAGGTTGCTGTATGACGCCTGACTTCACCAGTTGCGATTGGGGCACGACAAATCTGCGTGTCCGAATAGTCCGTGGCGATTCCGTCGTGAAGGAAGTTCGCACGCCTCAAGGAGCCGGCACCCTGAAATCCCCGCAGGAATTTCGTATGGCTCTTGGCGCGGCGATGGATTCCCTCGGAGCCACTGGCCCGGTCGTGATTTCCGGCATGGCCGGCTCAAGCATCGGTTGGAAGGAATTGCCGTATGCGCGTCTCCCGTTCCTCTTGGATGGAAGCGCTGCCGTAGTGGACGAGATCGAGTCGGGCATTTTTTTAATCTCAGGCGTCCGTTCGGAGGACGATGTCATGCGTGGCGAGGAGACCGAACTTCTTGGCCTGGAGGTCGGGCGGGAGGATGCGGTGGTGATTCTTCCCGGCACGCATTCCAAGCACTGTGTTTTGAAAAACGGCGCTATGGTCGCCTTTCGCACATTCATGAGCGGCGAACTCCACGCCCTCCTCAGCGCGCATGGGATTCTTCGTCAATCGATGGCTCCCGGTTGGGACGAGGCGGCTTTTCTAGAGGGCATCAATGAGTCAACTCATGGCTCGCTGACCTCTTCGCTTTTCAAGGTGCGCACCCGCGCCCTGCTCCATGGAAAATGCCCGGAGTCGAATAGCTCATTTCTCAGCGGTCTGCTCATAGGTTCCGAACTCTCGGCGCTGCCGAAAGATGTTCCTCTGGTCTTGGCTGCCGCCGGTGCGATCGCCAATCCTTATCGAATCGCCTTCCGCGCGCTGGGTCTTGATGCACGAAGCCACATCATCTCGGATCATGAAGCTGCAATCCTTGCCGTGCGTGGGCAGCGAAAAATCCTCGAACAACGCGCCTGATTTCTCATCCAGCCATGAAACCAAAGGTTCTCATCACAAACCATGTCCCCGACGACCATCTGGAGCCGTTGCTCGGGTTGGCGGAAATCATCAAAGGCCCCTCCGGTGGGCCGATGTGCACTCGCGAGGAGGTTCTCGCCCTCGCGCCCGAGCTTGTCGGCATCATCAACCAGCACGAACTCGCGGTGAACCGGGAACTCCTCGCTGCAGCACCGAAGCTGCGCATCGTTGCGAATGTGGCCATCGGCTACAACAACCTCGACATCGCCGCACTCGATGAAGCGGGGGTTTGGGCCAGCAACTGCCCCGATCCCTTCAGCGAGCCAGCAGCCGATCATACCATCGCGCTGCTGCTCGCAGTCGCCCGCCGTGTGCCCGAAGCCGATGCCTATGTGCGCTCAGGCCAATGGGCCAAGGATGGATTCCAACCCGGTCCGTGGGATGGCATGCTTCTCGGCGGCAAAACCATCGGCATCGTTGGCTTCGGCCAAATCGGCCGTGGAGTGGCCAAGCGCGCCGAAGCTTTCGGCATGCGCGTCATTTTCCACAACACCAGCGGACAAAATGATCCCCGCTATCGCACGCTCGAGGCCTTGCTCGCCGAATCCGATGTGGTGAGCCTGAATTGCCCCTTGGTGCCCGCAACGCGTCACCTTCTCAATGCGCAAAGCATCGCTCTTATGAAACGCGGAGCGTTCGTGCTCAACATGGCACGCGGTCCGGTGATCGATGAAAACGCGCTCGCTGCGGCCCTGGCCAGCGGCCATCTCGGCGGCGCCGGCATGGATGTCGCCGAGAACGAGCCGCAAATTCATCCCGGTCTCCTTGCACAAAAAAATGTCGTCTTCAGTCCGCACATCGGCGGCGGCACGGTCGAAAGCCGCAAGCAAGCGCGCCTAACCTGCGCCCGCAATGTCGCCGAAGTCCTGCAAGGCCGCCCGCCACTCAATCCCGTGAATTACCCGAAGGGTTGATAGTCTATTTCCATAAACTTTAACTCACTGCTCGGCGGCAAGGATGACAAGCGCGAGATCGCTTGCTGTTCCCGCGTCCGTTGCCGTTAATCCTGTAAATTCTGTCCAAAAACCCGTTATTCATGTCTGCATCTCATCTCATGTCCGCATCCGCCACACCCGACCAAGCTCCCGTGCGCATCCTCTGCATCGGCGACTCGATCACCAATGGAGGGGGCTTCCCCGGTGGTTATCGCAGGCCGCTGCAGGCGCATCTGCGCGATGCGGGTTGGGAGTTTTTGTTTGTCGGTGGTTCGCAGCTCAATTCCGAGGGCATGCAGCAACCGTTTCACGAAGGGCACTCCGGATTCCGAATTCAAATGATCCGCGATGGAGCCAAAACGGAGAACTCCGAAAACAGCCCTTTGCCGGAAACGCTCGAGCGTCATCGTCCGGACCTTGTCTTGTTGCTCATCGGCACCAATGACATGTATCTGGGCGATCCTTCGGCTTGTGCAACACTCACCGAGGAACTGATGGACCTCATCCTTCAATCCGCGACGAAGCCTGCCTTGTTGGTCGGTGGCATCATGCCGATTCTGCCAGGTTTGAAGCCCTGGGGAACTTTGGTTCCGGATGACATCACGGATCGGGTGAATGCCTACAATGCGCTCCTCCGCGAAGCCGCTACCCGCCGGGCAGCGGAGGGCTTCGCTTGTGCGTATGCCGATCACACTCCTGCCGGTCAAACGCCGGACACGCATGTCGAGGATGGCGTCCACCTCACCGAGGCGGGCACCCGCCGTCTGGCCGCGAGCTGGTTTGCCAAGCTCTCGGAAATCGACTGGCGCTCGGCAAGAATTTCAGGCCCCGATTTTCGTCAAGGATGATAATCGCAAGATTCTTCACAGGTGCCGCGTCCGTTCCCGTTAATTCTATAAATTCTGTCTAAAAAACCTCGTTATTAATGAACACCGTCACTGCCAAACAACTCCACGGCTGGTGCCGCATTCCAGCCAGCGAACTTGAAAAACATGCGGCCCGCAAAGTGCCTTTCCGCATTGCTGCCGATTCGGCGGCGATGGGTGCCCTCATGGCCCGCGAGCTTGCGGACCTCATCGCGGGCAACAACGCAAAAAACCTGCCGACCCGCGCGATCATTCCCTGTGGTCCGGCCTGCTGGTATAAGCCTTTTGCCGAAGTCGTGAACCGCGAGCAGATCAGCCTGCGCAATGTCACGGTGTTCCACATGGACGAATGCCTCGACTGGCAGGGCCGCGAGTTGCCGCGCAATCATCCCTACAGTTTTCGCGGATTCATGGAGCGCGAGTTCTACGGGCCGATCCAGCCCGCCTTGCTCACGCCCGAGGAAAACCGCTGGTGGCCGAATGCGACGAACTTTCAGCAAATCGCCGATGAGATCGCCCGTGCGCCGATCGACATCACCTACGGCGGTTGGGGGCAGGACGGCCACATCGCCTACAACCAGGCGCGGCGTCATCCCTTCAGTTCGCTTTCGCTCGACGACCTTCGCAATTGCAGCGTGCGTGTTCAGGACAATAACCTCGATACTATCATCGCGCTCGCCCAGCGCACCTTCGGCTGCGCCTACCAGTTTGTGCCGCCGATGAGCGTGACCCTTGGCCTCAAGGAATGCCTCTCGGCAAAAAAAGTGCGTCTCTTCAGCGACACCGGGGCTTGGAAACAAACCGCGCTGCGCGTGGCCCTCTTCAGTGAACCGACGCCGGAGTATCCGATGACCCTGTTGCAAGAGCATCCCGACGCCCTCGTCACGGCCACTTTGGAAACCGCCACACATCCCGTGAGCATCCATCCCGAGTGGGACTTGGGACTTTAATCGATACGGGCACCATGAACCCAACTCGAAAATACGATGCCATGATCGGCACCGGAGGTATCGGCACCGGAACATTTTTCGCGTTGAGTGGAAACCACACGCTCGGCCGCGAGGAGAGTCGGGGAGGGCAATTTCTCGACCGCCGCGACTACTGCAAGCTGCATATCATCAGCCATTATGTGCAACGCCTGGTGGGCGGGGATTTCAAAACCCTGCCGGTGGGCAGAGTAGGGGATGATGCCGCCGGACGCAGGCTGGTGGAGGAAATGCGCGCCGAGGGCCTCGATGTCTCGCACGCCGCCATCATGCCCGGCGAGCAAACGCTCGATTGCATTTGCCTCCTCTATCCCGATGGCTCGGGCGGGAATCTCACCGTCACCGACTCCGCCAGCGGACGCGTGACTCCGGCGGATATTCAAAAAGCCGCGCCGCACTTTGCCCAATACGCCGGGCGAGGCATCGCGCTGGCAGTGCCGGAGGTTCCGCTCGCCGCGCGTCTGGAACTTCTCGACCTCGCGCATCAACATGGCTTCCTGCGGGCGTCGTCGTTTTCCTCCGAAGAAATGTCGACGGTGCGCGAGTCCTCGCTGCTCTCGCGGGTGGACCTCCTGGCCATCAATCTCGATGAAGCCGCCAGCCTCGCGCAAACCAGTGCCTAAGGGGATCCTGCGACCATCGTTGAAAAAATCGCCTCCCGTCTCGGGCCTCAATTCCCGCAACTGAAACTCTCGATCACCGCCGGAGCAACGGGCAGTTGGACTTTCGATGGTTGTGCCCTCCATTTCATCACCACGCCGAAGGTCGAGGTCCAAAGTGCCGCTGGCGCGGGCGACGCTCACTTCTCCGGCATTCTCGCGGGTCTCGCCGCAGGACTTGCCCTCGCCGATGCGCAATGGATCGGCATTCTCGCCGGAGCCATGTCGGTCACCAGCGCCCACACGATCCACCCGGATATCGATCGCCACGCGTTGCGCGACTTTGCTGCCAGCCACGGCCTCAGCGTGCCTGCCGCCGTTCAACAATTTCTCCAATAAACCCAACACACCACCATGTCTGTCACCATGCGCATCCTCCAGCAGTTCGATGTCCGTAAGGAAAAGGAATTCCTTGAACTCGAACGCCGCTTCGCCGCCCTCGAACATTCCCGCCCCGACCTTCCGCAAGGTAAACGCATGAAGCCTATCTCCAGCAGCGAGCCCTGCAACACGCTCGTGTGGCAAGGCGAGTTCGCCAGCCTCGACGAGGCCCGCAAGGCGCTCGATGCCTTTGCCGCCGACGACACGCACGAGGAACTCTTCGCCAAACAGTCGGAATTTTTCAAATCCGTCAAAATCGAGTTCTACGAAAACCTCAACTACTGAATCCATGCCACGCGTCATCGACATTCACACCCATGTGTTCCCGCACTATGCCGACCTCGCCGTCGCGGCGATGGACCGCAGCGGGATCGAACTCTCCGTCGTGCTGGCGTGGCATGATGGCTTCGGTGAGGGACTGCAACGCCACATCGATGCTTTTGCAAAATACCCGGGGCGCTTCATCACCTTTGGCAATGTCGACTTCAGCCGCATCAATGAGCCAGATTTCGGCAAGACCGCCGCAGCGCAGATGGAACGCGATTATGCCGCAGGCATGCGCGGGCTGAAGGTTTTCAAGGCTCTTGGCCTCGGCTACCGCCGCCCCGATGGCCGCTACTGGCGCCCAAGCGATTCGGAACTCGATCCCATCTGGGCGAAAGCCGGGGAATTGGGAATCCCGGTGCTCATCCACAGCGCCGACCCGCCAAACTTTTGGGAACCGGTGAATGAATTCAATTTCTGGAATGGCGTCCTCTACGGCGAATACGCCTGGTGGACCTATTACAACACGGGTCAGCCTTCAGCCAACGAGTTGCTCGGCGACCGCATTGCAATGGTGGCGCGCCATCGCAGCACGACCTTCATTTTCCCGCATTGCGCCGAAAAAGCCTACTCCCTTGACTGCGCCGCCGAGGACCTCGATGCGCACCCGAACATCGTCTATGATTTCTCGGCACGCGTCCCGGAACTCGCCCGCAGCGCCCGCCGCGCCGCCCACACGCGCGAGTTTTTCACGACCTACGCCGACCGCATTTTTTTCGGCACCGATGTGATCTTTGACGACACCAATGTCCCGACCGGCCAGCAGGCTCAGATTCTCTATCAACCGGGCGAAATTCCGCTCAATGGCGCCGACCCGAGGGAGCGCTACATCGAGACGACCGCAGCATTCAACATCTCCAACATCGATTTCATCACCTCGTCGAAAATCCAAACATCGCCGCCCTTCAAACGCATCATCGCGCCATTTGAAATCCACGGTCTCGGCCTGCCCGAGGACATCGCCGCCAAGATCCTCCATCAAAACGCCGTGCGCTTGCTGGGCCTGTAAAATCAAACTCCATGCAACGATTTTCAGACATCCGCGAAGAATGCTGCGCCGCCAACAAAAGCCTGCCGACAAGCGGCCTTGTCGACCTCACCTTCGGCAATGTGAGCGTCTGCGACAGGCAGACCGGCGTGCTGGCCATCAAACCCAGCGGGGTTGATTACTCCGCTCTCACGCCGGATGACATGGTGATCGTTGACTTTGACGGCAAGGTCGTGGAAGGCACACTCAACCCTTCCTCCGACACTCCCACGCACCGGTGTTTGTTTTTGGCATTTTCCGACATCCGCTCGGTCGTGCACACCCACTCGCGCAAGGCTGTGGCCTTCGCGCAGGCGGCGCGGGAGATTCCTTTGCTCGGCACGACGCATGCGGATTATTTCCGGGGACCCGTCCCGCTCACCCGAGCCCTCACACCCGAGGAAATCGCTTCGGCCTATGAATGGGAAACCGGCAAGGTGATTGTCGAACGCTTCGCAAACAGCAACCCAAACGACATCCCGGCCGTGCTGGTCCGCAACCACGGCCCTTTCGCTTGGGGACCTTCGGCCGCAAAGGCCGTTGAAAACGCGCTCGCCCTCGAAATCGTCGCCGACATGGCATTCCACGCCCTGACGCTGGCCCCCGATGCCGCCCCGCCCGCACTTGCCCTTTCGGAAAAACATTTCCTACGCAAGCACGGCGCCACCGCCACCTACGGTCAGAAAAAATCCTGAGCATCATCTGGTCGGCCATCGCGCTCTTCTTCCTCTGGTGGTTGTATCAAGATTTGAAAAAGCTGACCTCGTAGGGTTGATCTCGGACTAACTTGGTGACTGTAGAAATCATGCTGGAGCTCACAAAACATCACATCACCTCCTGCTGCCGCTCTGTCCCAAACTCAACGACACTTCCCCGAACCCTCACTCAAATCCCAACAGCCAGCGCCACACGGGTGCCTGCGGGATTCCATCGACCTCGTTCCCTCCCTCATGGCTCAGGATCAACCCCTCACTCAAATTCAATTCTTTCAGGGCCTCGCGCAAACCTCCCGCTTCCCTTTGGCGGTTCCTCTCGTGGATTTCCCAACACACCTGAATTGCTGAGTCCGGGCGCTCGCCGTTCATGACGATGAAGTCGCACTCTCCCCGGCCTCGAAAGTAAAAAAACTCCTTCCCCCGCCGTCTCAGTTCGATAGCGATAAGGTTCTCGAGCAACTTCCCTTTGTTGGGCGAGAAATTCACCGCCAGTTGTTTGAAGCCTGTGTCGAAGAGATAGCACTTCACTTGATTCGCCGTCCGCTGGCGCTGCGAGTAGGCGAACTTTTCCGTCAGGATCACAAAAAACGCCTCCTCCAGATAAGTCAGGTAATTCGCGACCGTGCGCTTGCTGCACTCGATGCCGCGCTGCGTGAGTGTCTTTGTGAAAGCCGAGATGGAAAACATCTCGCCGGCCTGATCCACCGCATGGCGCATCATTGCGGAGAGCGTCTCCTTGGCCCGAATATCATAGCGCTCCAAGATGTCTTTGTAGTAGGTCGTCTGGTAATATACCTGCAGCATTCGCCGCCGCTCCATCGCGGAATCGCACGCCGCCACGCCGGGAAATCCGCCTCTGCTCAGGTAGTCCTCGAAGGCCCCGAGAATACGACCCTTGGCGGATGTGTGGATCATGCTTGGGTTCACCTCGATCTCTCTGAAGCGTAGAAATTCCGAAAAGGAAAACGGAAACATCGCCACCTCAAAACAGCGACCGCGCAACTCGGTGGAAACTTCGCGACTCAGCAACTCCGAATTGCTGCCGCTGATCAGGATTTTAAAGGCCCGCCGATTGTGAAGCGTGCGGACCACACGGCTCCAATTCGGCAATTGCTGCACCTCATCCAAAAAAAGATACTCTGGCCCATGCCCTGTCAGTTGCTCAAAGGCCGAAAGTAACTCACCGGCGGGATCCTCGCCCAAATACGCCATCCGGTAGTCCTCAAAATCCACAAACAAAATCCGATCCCTCGGGATGCCTTGTTTTTCGGTCAGTTCGCGAATCAGTTGGAAAAAGAAAAACGTCTTTCCTGAGCGCCTGGGGCCGACCACAGCAAGGATTTCTGATAACTTCGAGATGTCGGGATGCTCGGCATCCCGGATCACCAGTTCCGGCAAGGAAAACTGCTCCAACCATTCCCCAACGATCGCTTTGGCAGCTTCAGACATGAGTATATTGTTTCCCAAGGTAAACAATATAGCAATAAATCGTTTTTTAAAATAAACGAAACTTCATTACTCTCCAGAGGGGAGCACGGTCGTCTCTCCGACCCGCAGGCTCTACGAGCTGGAGGCGCCGACCGTGAAAGACACCCGCGTGGCACCCCCGCCGATGATCAAACCTCGCCTTGCGCCTGCGCAGCCATGATGGCCATGTCCCCCTGGACGCCGCATTGCGGCTGAAAAATGGGTCATACGAGGACGATGAACCCTCCCCGGATCCCGGATCGCGCGGCAGCGCTCCACTCCATCTAAAAAATGATTTTGCTATCCGTGATTTTGTCGAAATTCCGCAATCCGCACTTCTTCTCGTGAAATGTCCATTTTATTTAACAGATGTCCGTTTTTTTAAACAGTTCACCCTTGTTTGCACGGGCGCGGGTATTGAATCTCTTTCACTGTGGCGCTCATCGCCGCTTTCAACAAAATCAAAAAAACCTCTATACAATATGATCACATACAGCCCCAATATACTCCCCGTTTGTGCCCTTGCTGCAGTGGCAACAATTGCTGTTGCCTCGCAGGTCATGGCGTCCACTCCGGTCTACTCCGAAGACTTCAACTCTTACAATACCGATGCCAATTTAATCGGTCAGGAGGGTTGGGCCCGCGCGGGAGTTCCGAATTCTCCTTCTATTTCCACGCTCCCCAAAGGCATCAACACCACTCCTGCCGTGGCGAAGAATCTCTTAGCCACCAAAGACGCAACGGCCGCCGAGCTCAAGAGGGACCCTTTTAAACTTCCGGCATCTGGCATTTTCTCCTACGAGTTCGATACCCAGCGCGATACTGGTAGTTCCTGCACCGCCGCTGTGGGATTTGGCGCATCCGCCTCCAAAGGCGCGGCCCATGTTGGAATCAACAAAGGCGCGTTCTTTCTCCGCTTGGAGGACTACGGCGCGACGCATTGGATTTTTACTGCTCCAAATGCGGGTTTCTTCGCCACTGCCACAAACTGGTATCGAATCAAAGTGGACATTAATCTTGCCACAAAAGAACTCGTTGGCGTGTCAGCGAAAGATTTGAGCCAAGGGGATTCTAAAATCAGCGACACCGAGTTCCAGCCGCTCTTCATTGGCAAAGAGGGAACCGCCCGCAATCTCGCCGGCTTCTTTGCCACCGACCCCACGACTTGGGATGAGGTCTTCGTTCGCACGGGCGAGCAAGACTCGGAAGGCTCGGGATGGATTGACAATATTTCTGCCACGGTGGCCCCGGCAGCGAATTGAGGCATCCGCTCTCAGGTGATTAATCAGAAATTCCATTAGAAAACGACCTGCCATGTCTCGATTCATAGTCACCTGCCTTCTTGGTTCCTTCTTTCTCGCCTCGCCTGGAATCCGTGCCCAAGACATAACCTCTGCTCCTTTGCTGAAAAACGGCAACTTTGAGCTGGGTGAAGAGGGTTGGAAATTGGGCAAGGGCTATGTGATCGAGCAGGGTGGGGGGCGCAGCAGCACCCGCGCCCTGTTTTTCGAGCGCACGGACAAGGCGGACAAGGCTTTCACTTATCAAAAAATCAATGTCGTCCCCGGTGCCAAATACAAGTTTAGCGCCTGGATGCGATATGTCCGTCCCGAAGGAGACTCCAAGGGTGCCACGCTGGGTATGGAGTTCTATGACGAGACCGGCAAATTTATCAAAGCCACTTACCCTCCGGGTCTCATCTCGGCCCAGGATTGGACAAAAGTCGAAGGCAGCGCAGTGGTTCCCGATAATGCGACATCCGCCCGCTTTGTGCTGATGATTCGCAAGGAGCAAATCGGCGAGGCTTGGTTCGAGGATGTCGAACTCAAATTGGACGAACCAGTGATTCAGCTTAACCTGATCTCGCCCGCGATTTCTACCATCACTCCGGAGAGTGGTCTCGTGCGTTTCAATGTCTATTGTGAAGACTCGGCTCTCCGGAAGCGCTCGGATGAACTCACCCTTCGCGCAGAAGTCGTCTCGGGTGGCAATACGCTCAAGACGGTTACATCTCCTGTGAGCGCCCTGCGAGCTGAGGCCGATCTTTCTGGTCTTCCGCTTGGTGAAGCCGAGGTGAGGCTCACGCTTCTTGATCCAAAAAACAATCATACCCTCTCGGAAAAAACCGTTCCGCTCACTGTGGTGCCTGCCGATCGCCCTGTTCCTGCCAATGCCTGTCTCATCGACGCCCAGGGCCGTGCTATCGTAAACGGCAAGCCCTACCTGCCAGTTGGTCTCTACATCGACAACTTTATCAAAGACGATCTCGATCGTATCGGCGCAAGCCCGTTCAATTGCATCATGCCTTACCATGTGATGGTCGGTCGTTTTGATAAAACTCAACAACCGACGATCGAGTCGATCCGCGAGTGCCTCGATTACAGCAATGAAAAGGGTCTCAAGGTTCTCTTTGGAACCCAATGGGCGCACGAAGGCATCAGAAATGCATTAACATACTGGATGGGTGCCCAAGGCGATACGGCTGTGATCACAAAGGTGGTGGAGACCTTTAAAGACCACCCCGCATTGCTCGCTTGGTATCTCTGCGATGAGTTGCCCGTGAGCATGAAGGATCGGTTGGAAAAACGCCGCGCTCTTGTCAACCGCCTTGACCCCTTCCATCCCACCTGGTCTGTTTTTTATCAAAATGACGACCTGCCATTCTATGGCGGTGGCCAGGATGTCATCGGCGTGGACAATTACCCCGTGAAGTTTGCCGATAATGTGCAGATGAAGATTGTTGCCAAGCAAATGAATGCCGTGGACCTCACTGGCCTGCCCACTTGGGTGGTTCCACAGGCCCACAATATGGGCACATTCGAAGCCAAGGACGCCGAGGATGCCAAGCGCTTCCTTGACCCCACCGAAGACCAGATGCTGAGCATGTCGCTCTACATGGCCGCCCGTGGCGCCAAGGGCTTCATCTTCTATGCGGGTAACCTGCTCGCCATGACCGAAGAGGTCTTCTACGCTCCCAATCGCAACCGCATCAAAGACGCCCCCGCTCCGCAGAATGAAGCCGACTTCGCTCGCCGCTGGGCCGAGCTTTCTCGCGTAGGCGGTGTCCTTCGCGGATTGGAGCCATTCCTCCTCGCCGACAAGCCCGCTCCCGAGGTGAAATTGGAAGTCGAGAAAGGTGAGGTCGTAGCCTGCGAGTTCCGCGACGCGGAGGGCAATGTCCGCCTCCTCATCGCCGGAGTCGGCCCAGGCGAAAGCCAGGCGGTCATCACCACCACCGCCCCCATGCCGCTCACATCCAGTAATGGAAAAACAGTAGCCATCGGTGAGAATAAATACCGATTCACCGGCCAAGACATTTGCTCCGACATCCTCTCGAGCGGAAAATAGTTATATGAAATGGAGCGGCATAATGTTTAAAACCAATAAACAAGCCTTCACATTAGTCGAATTGTTGGTGGTTGTAGCAATCATTGCCGTTCTTGCCGCATTGGCGATTCCGGCAATCTCATCGGCAATCATGAGCGGTAATCAAGCGAAGGCGACGAGTTCGCTAAAGCAGATCGGCGCGGCGATCCAGCTCTATGCGGGGGAGAATGATGGTCAATTACCAGGTCCCTCGACAGTTGCGATTTTTGGATATGCGAGAAATCCCGTTGCTTCAAATGACTTGCCGCATCTTGGTCAGTTTCTTGCTCCCTACCTTGGCGCTCCAGCAAACGGGAAAGCAGGTTTTGTGAAGGTTCTGCAAAATCCGACATTGTCCTCGAAAGCCCAGACTACATCCAACGCTGCGCAGTTCATCAGATGTGAAATGCCATCTACAGCCCCAGATTATAGAATTTGGGGGGATTTGTCCGGTGGCACCACAATGCAAGCCTCTGCGGCAGCTGCTGTCCGCCCCAAGAGGCTTCAATCACTTTCAGAGGCTACAGTGTGGAACTCGGCTCGTCGCGCAGCGATTATCACCATGGCAGATCAAGCATCTTGGAACAGTGGCAGTGCTGCAATGAGCTTGCTTCCTGCAAAAGGCTCTCTTCGCGGAAAGCGTCTCTGGCTTTTTTTTGACGGATCGGTTTCCGGGCCAGTTACCAATGCTGCGGTGTGGTATCGGTGATATCTTCTGCCCTGTGACGCCCTGTGTCCCCTGTAAGGTCATCGGCTCGCGTAGCTCAAATATCTCCCATTCATTACACAGAACCATTCTCAAGAAACCACCGACACAAACCCGTCTGAACCACGCCTCTGCTCTTATTCTGTTCAATCATTCCAAACGCATCCCTTTGCATAAAGTTACAGATTGAGGAACTCATCGTCAGATTGTAAGAAATTTGCCAGATGTTTCTTAGGCGCTCACAAAAAAACTCTAGAGTGTTTCGCTAAGGTGTTTCCCGTTGTGGCGATTACCGGACCTCGGTAGTCGGGGAATCCTCGGCTTGTATGACTGGGCAGAAGCACTGCATTTTCAGTTTTTCGTTGCTTGATAAATTTAAAAATTGTGTAATTTTTCACATTATTCAAATGAATAATTGACATTGCATCACGAATCGCAACAATTTCTGTCATGAAACGCGATCTTTATCGGGAATTGTGTGAATGGAAAACCGCAGAGCGTCGCAAACCTTTGATAATACGCGGGGCAAGGCAGGCGGGTAAGACCCATTTGCTCCGCGAGTTTGGGGCGAACGAATACGAGGGTGTCGCGTATTTCAATTTTGAGGAGGACCCGGGGCTGAAAGATTTTTTCCAAGGCAGACTGAAACCGGCCGATCTGATCGAGGCCTTGGGCATTTACCGCAAAGAAGCAATCAAGCCGGGAAGCGACCTGATTATTTTTGATGAAATCCAAGCCTGCAACGAGGCATTAAACTCGCTGAAGTATTTTCAGGAGCAGGTCAACGAATTTCACATCGCCGCTGCGGGTTCCCTGCTTGGGGTCAAACTATCGCAACCTATGTCGTTTCCAGTGGGCAAAGTGAATTTTTTGGACCTGAGGCCGATGTCGTTTCCCGAGTTTTTGGATGCGGTTGGCGAGTCGCGCTACCGGAAACTCGTGGAGGAAAAAAAGGATGCAGAGCCTTTTGCACAGCCCTTCCACGAGGATCTGGTTGATTTGTTGAAGCGCTACTATTTTGTGGGAGGAATGCCGGAAGCGGTGGCTTGCTACGCGAGATCTCGCGACTTTTCCGAAGTCCGGGTGATTCAAAAAGAAATCCTGAACGCCTATGTGCTCGATTTTGCCAAGCATGCGCCGACGACCGACATCCCTAAGCTCATGCAAGTATGGGATTCCATTCCTGCGCAGTTGGCGCGCGAGAACCGGAAATTCCAGTTTACCGCACTCAAAAAAACCGCACGGGCCCGGGATTATGAAAATGCCATTCTCTGGCTTGAAAACGCCGGGCTCATATTGAGGTGCTTCCTTGTCACTAAGCCGGGGCAGCCGCTCTCGGCCTATGCGGACCGGAGTGCGTTCAAGGTATATGCCTTGGATATCGGACTCCTTGGAGCGATGGCCAACATTTTGCCCGACATTCTGGTGCGCGGTCATGACCTCTTTCAGGAATTCAAGGGTGCCTTCATTGAAAATTATGCCGCTCAAACACTGCGCACGATCGCAAGCGGCGGCCTTTACTACTGGAAAAATGAATCCGCCACGGCCGAGGTCGACTTTCTCTGGCAGTCTGCCCCTGGAGACATCCTGCCGCTCGAGGTCAAAGCCGGCATCAATTCCAAAAGCAAAAGCCTGCGAACCTACGATGAAAAATTCGGTCCCGATCAACTGCTGCGCAGCACTCTGTTGAACCTCCGCAGGGACGGCAAAATTCTCAACCTTCCACTCTACGCCCTGTGGGCTATCGGCAGATTGTTGCCTTGGGAGTTGTCCGCAAACACCCCATCACGCCACGAAGGGGAGTTTTAAGAGGCGTCCTGCCGCGCAGCACGGTAGCGTCGTCTCTATGAGCGCCGGGGGTAGGGCGGGCAGAATCATGGATGTCAGAATCATTGAAGAGGACCTTGAATGACGCCTCTGTAGCGGCTGTCTATGACTGCCGAATCGGACGACCATCCCGCGTCGCTCACAGAGACGCCGCCACAGCAATCGCGCGACAGCGCGCCACTCACCCCCCCAAAAGATAATTCTGCCATCCATCATTCTGTCGAACCTCCCAGCCGCTCGCAGATGCGTTTTCAGAGTCCTAACTCCTCGAATAACACAGCCCCGCTTTTCCGTTTTTCCAAAAAATGTCCATTTTTTTAAACAGATGTCCGTTTCTTTAAACTCAATTCACTGGATCGATTTCTGAGGTAAGCGAAAATTTCATTCATGTTTCCCCAGTCATTCGCAAAATCCCCGGGTCACTTTCTTACCAAGCAAACCGCGCGCCTCCTTTGCTGGAGCGCCTTTCTGGTTTTCTGCATTCCGCTCGCATCGCCGGTCGCTCATGCCGGCACGACTTGGGATGGCGGTGGTGGAAACACCAACATCAACACCGCAGACAACTGGGATTTCAACGCACTTCCCTCTTCACTCACCGACGGCACGCAGACCCTCACCTTCGGCACCGGCGGCAGCACGGCGACGATCAATACGAATGTCAATGCCTTGGGCCTTGGGATTAACCGTGACGCAAACTTTACGATTGCAGACGGCGGCGGGAACCTGACTGTCGGCACGGGCGGCATCACGGTCACTCTCCCCAATACCACGGCCCGCACGCACACGATCAGCGAGAACAATCTCATCCTTGGCGGCAACCAAACCTGGTCTGTCACCAATAACACAGGCACCGCCACCCTCAATGTGTCCAGTGCGATCTCCGATGGACCCTCGACCTTTGGCATTTCCAAAAATGGCACGGGCGTGCTCGCCCTTTCGGGAGCCAACACCTACGACGGTGCCACCACCATCAACGCCGGCACTCTAACAATCAGCAACAACACCTCGCTCGGCAGCACGGTGGGCGGGACCACTATCGCATCGGGGGCATCCCTGAATCTGCAGGGCGATATCAATGTCGGTGCAGAGGTTCTCACTCACAATGGCGGAACCGCCGGCTTCCTCCGCAGTGTCAGCGGCAACAATACTTGGAACGGTGATATCACCGTTGGGGCAGGGAACAGCCGTATTGAAAGTGCTGCTGGCCTGCTGACCATCGGTGGCAATATCACGATGACTTCAGCTCCGATCTTTCAGGGTGCAGGGAATATCAGCATCACCGGTGTCGTCAGCGGTGCACAAAATTTCACCATGGGTGCTGGGATGTCGGGCGTGCTTACCTTGTCTGGAAACAATGCCTATGCTGGTGGCACATTGGTCAGTGCCGGCACGCTTTCCGTGAGCTCGATGAACAACCAAAGCACGAGTGGTGTCTTTGGCAATAACACTGCGCAAATATACTTAGGAGCTGCCACTACCAATGCCACCCTGCAATACACCGGCGCCGGAGTCACAACCGACCGCAGGATACGAGTCGCGAATGCCGTGACCGATACCGGCAACGCCATCATTCGAAACGATGGCAGCGGCGCCCTGGTATTCAGTAGTGGGACATTCAACCAAGCAACCGCTAGCACGACCGCAAACCGCACTCTCACTCTTGGGGGCACCAATACCGACCTCAACACTATTCAAGGTGCTATCGTAGATAACACGGCCTCCACCGGTCTTGTCGGCCTTATCAAGGCTGACGCCGGCACCTGGGTGCTCTCTGGTGCTAATACCTACAGCGGCGCCACGAGCATTAACAATGGCACCTTGGTTTTCCAGAAGACCTCCGCCAGAAGCGCAAACACGGCTGTTACAGTAGCGGCTGCAGGCACTTTAGGCCTTGGTGTGGGAAACGCCTCTATAGATTACAGCAACAATGTGGCGGATATTTTTAATAATAATGGCAATGGCACATTTACGCTTAACGCCGCCTCAGGGGTCGCTCTCGACACAACCGCCGGCAACTTTACGCAATCCATCGCCCTCACGGCCTCCCGAGCCCTCACGAAACTTGGCAACAACACCCTCACGCTCACTGGCAGCAATACCTACTCAGGCGATACCATGATCAGCGCCGGCACATTGGCTCTCGGTGGCAGTGGGTTGCTAGGCGGCGGAGCCTACTCGGGCAACATTTCGAATAGCGGCACATTCACGCTGAATACCACCGCTGCCCAAACCCTCTCCGGCATCATTTCTGGCAACGGCGCGCTCGCGAAAAGCGACACCGGCACACTGACTCTTTCCGGTAACAATACCTACTCCGGTTCCACGGCAGTCAGCGCAGGTGTTATAAATATCCAGCACGCCAATGGGCTTGGCACCACGGCCAATGGCACCACTGTCTCTTCCGGGGCGGCCCTGCAACTGCAAGGTGGCATCACAGTGGGCGCCGAAGCCCTCTCCCTCACAGGCAACGGTGTGAGCACCGATGGCGCCCTGCGAAACATCTCCGGCAGCAACACCTACGGCGGGGCGATCACCCTCGCCGGCGCCACCCGCATCAACTCCGATGCCGACCTGCTCACCCTCTCGGGAGGCATCAGTGGCACTCAAAACCTCACCATCGGCGGCGCTGGCAATACAACCGTGAGCAACGCAATCGCCACCACTACTGGCACGCTGACAAAAGATGGCGCTGGCACGCTCGTTCTTTCCGGCGCGAACTCTTACACCGGCACCACGACCATCAGCGCCGGCAACCTCACCATCTCTGGCGGATCGGCAATCTCGGACAGCGGAGTGGTCACGCTTGGAAACGCCACGGGTGCGAATCTTCATGTTGCCGCCAGCGAAACAATCGGCACCCTCAGCGGTGGCGGCTCAAACGGCGGCGATATCAGTATCGCCGCTTCTCAGGCTCTCACGGTGAACCAAACAGCAACCGGCACCTTCGCAGGCATAGTCTCAGGTGGTGGTGCCCTGACCAAAAACGGCTCCAGCACACTGACTCTTACTGGCAGCAACAGTTACGACGGCGTCACCACCATCAACGCCGGTGTTCTGAACATCCGGCACAACAATGCCCTTGGAACCGCCGTTGGCGGCACGACCGTTGCCAGCGGAGCCGCTCTCCAACTTCAAGGAAACATCACGATCACTGGTGAAACTCTCTCGCTTACAGGGGGCGGCTTTAACAATGACGGCGCACTTCGCAACATAAGCGGCAATAACACTTGGACGGGTGACATTACCACCCAAGCCAATAATACCCGCATCCAAGCCGATGCAGAAAGCTTGCTGACGATCAGCGGCAACATTAGCACGGCCGGCTACACCACGCTCCTTCAAGGCAATGGCACCACCAATATATCGGGGGTTATCAGCGGGGCATCGGGAGCTGTAACTTTGAGCACCGCAGGCTCCGGAAAGCCTATAGTAATACTATCTGGAAACAACACCTACACCGGAGCAACGATCATCAACGCCGGCACCCTGCAAATCGGTGCGGGAGGGACAAGTGGCAGCCTTTCATCCTCCACTTCGATCACCAATAATGCCAATCTCGTCTTCAACCGCTCGGATAGCCTCACTGTTTCCAATGCCATATCTGGAATTGGCAACCTGACCCAAGCAGGCGCAGGCACACTTGTTCTTACAGGAAACAACGGCTACAATGGCACCACGGTTGTCAATGCAGGCACACTCCAAATCGGTGCAGGAGGCACAAGCGGCAACCTCTCCATTAGCAGCACCATCACAAACAACGGCACGCTGGTCTTCAACCGCTCTGGAACAATAACTCAAGGCACAAACTTCGCCAACAGCATCAGCGGCACGGGAAACCTCACTCAGGCCGGTAGCGGCACGCTGTTCCTTGGTGGCACCAACTCATACACCGGCCTCACGACGATCAGTGCCGGCAACCTCTCGATCAACGCCACAACCGCCGTCGGCTCCACCTCCGGCATCAACCTCGCCAACGCCACCGCGCTCCTCTACACAGGCGGCCCTGCCTCCCTGGGAGCCAACATCACCGTCACGAGCGGCACAGGCACAATCCGCAACACTGGCGGCGCACTCACCCTCTCCGGTGCCCTCAGCAAAAATGGCACCACACTCACCCTCGCAGGCGGCAGCAACGGCATCACGGTGAGCGGAGTCATCAGCGGCTCCGCCAACAACTCCGACCTCGTCATCGATGGTGGCACTACAACGCTCGCCAGCGCGAATTCATACAACGGCCCAACATTTATCATCAATGGAGCCACCCTGAACGCCAGCGTCGCGGGAGCCCTGCCAACCAGCACGCTCAGCGCCGTGACAATTAACGGCACAGGCTCCACGCTCGCTCTCGGCGCCAACCAATCCATCGCATCCCTCAGCGGCACAAGCGCAGCCTCGGTAAACCTCAACGCCAATACGCTCACGATCAACGGAAGCTCAACCACTACCTATAGCGGCGGTATTTCCGGCACTGGCAACCTCGTGAAAAACGGCAGCGGCACTCAAACACTCGCCGGAGCGACAACATTCAACGGCACCACAACGGTCAATAGCGGCACCCTCCAAGCCGCCGCCACTGGCGCACTCGCCAACACCTCTCAAGTCGTCATGAACAGCGGCGGCTCTTTCTTGGTCACGGCGGATGACGCCATCGGAACCAATACCGACATCGAGCTCAACGGCGGAACCCTGGCCTTCGGCGCGGCAGGATACGACGGCCACGTGGGAGCGCTCACCCTCAGCGCCAATTCAACCATCGACCTCGGCACAAGCAGCAATGGCGTGCTCCTCCGCTTCACAAACATCAACTGGAACAATCCTAACGCGCTCCTCTCCATCTACAACTGGACCGGCAACACGGAATACAGCGGCAACCCCGGCGGTGGCTTGGATCAGGTGGTCATCGGAAACGCAACCACCACCGCTCTCAGCACCTCTCAACTGCAACAAATCCACTTCTATAGCGGCATCGAGCAAAGCAGCTTCATTGCAAACGCATTTCAAATCACAAGTGGAACCTACAATCGCGAAATCATAGCAGTC
>JBIIPZ010000039.1:0-25369 GCA_044342325.1 Terrimicrobiaceae bacterium | reverse complement strand
ACTCTCAGCCTATCGGAAGTCAGCCGCTTGTCGAAAGCCGGTCCTGCATCGGCCTCATTCGTCACGGATGGCTTGGAACTCGCCAGTCGCAACCTCGACTTGCTCACGGCCAACATGAACCCCGACGAGGTGAAGGAAAAGCTCCAACTGATCCGAAACCTCGATGTGGTGACTGCTGTCCTGAACGGGCTCTTGGAGAAGCTGGCTCACACAGCCATGGTGGCCAAATCGGAGGCCTACGAAATCGCCAGCACCGCCTACTTGCTCAGCAAGCGTAAGAAAGTGTCAGGCATTGTCGAAAGCCACAACAAACTCGCCAAGAGATTCAAGAATCAAGGCCAACGAAAGACGGCTAAAGATTCTGCGGATCCCGAGGCGCAGTAAAAGAGAGGGCCGTCTTCCTTGCGGTTGACGGCCCAGTGTTAGTAACGGCGGCCGGGAGCTTGAACCTTCCGGCCGCCAAACTTTATATGCGGATTCTATCGACCAAGCGGCCTCTCGAATCAATAGGATTTTTGAGATATAATTTGATTGGCCCTCTTGTGTCGCCTGCATGGAAGAATGCTCTCAGGGCGGCTTGGAGACAAAGCGGGGGCTAAAAGTTATTTTCTGGAGGAGCCGGGGCGTTTTTCGTGGCTTGATAGACTTTTCCAAAAAAAAATCGGGCCGGAGAGATTTGAACTCTCGACCTCTTGAACCCCATTCAAGCGCTCTACCAAGCTGAGCCACGGCCCGATTTGAAGACCATAATCTGATTCGCCGGCGGTTGCTTTTCAAGAAAGAATATCAGCCTGGCGCACGGGGCTTGATACGGCGGCAGCGCCGGAGTTATGCCATTCGGATGTCCGCACGCTCCCTCAAAGCCCATTTGCCTGAAATCGCTATTCTTGTCGTGGCGATTTTCCTCCGCTGCTGGCTGATTGAAATCAAGCCGCCGCATTTTGATGAAGGCATCAATGGATGGTTTGCGGATCAGATGACGACGAACGGCTACTATAGCTACGATCCGACGAACTATCACGGTCCGCTGCATTTTTACGCCGTGTTTCTTTCGCAAACCCTCTTCGGCCGGGAAGTCTGGGCGCTGCGTCTACCGGCAATCATTGCGAGCATTCTGGCCGTGTGGGCGATGCTGCGTTTCCGCGACTTTTTTGGTCTGGGGGTGTCGCGCCTTGCAGCCCTGGCGATGGCCGTCTCGCCGGCTTTTATTTTCTATGGGAGGTATTCGATTCACGAGTCGTGGCAGGTTCTTTTTTCAATCCTGCTCCTCCACGGCGTGTTGGGCCTCTGGCAAACGGGCACGCGGCGGCATCTGTTCACCGTGGCGACAGGAGTTGCGGGGATGATTCTGACGAAGGAAACCTATGTGCTGCACATCGGCTGCATGGCGATCGCCGCGCTGTGTCTTTGGATTTATCAAATGATCGTGCCATCGCGCCCGGTGTGGCCTGTGGCGCGCCAGCAGTGGACACGCGACGATGCGGTTCTCGCCGGCGGGGTTGCAGCGCTGGTGATTGTTTTTTTCTATTCGGGCACATTCCGGGACTTCCGTTCGTTGAGCGGGCTCTATGAAACCTTCCACGCATGGGTCTCGACCGGCGTGGAATCTGGCGGCCATGAAAAGAGCGCCTACGATCTGGCCGGGCCGCTGAATTGGTATTGGGTCTATCTCATGGCCCGCTACGAATGGCCCGCACTGGCCGGACTGCTCGCCTGTCTGCGATATATTTTCCCCTCGGATGGGCGCTACCGCTATACGGCCATCATGGCGGGCGGAACGCTACTGGCCTATTCGATCATCCCCTACAAAACCCCGTGGTGTGTAATTTCGATTCTTTGGCCGTTCTATTTGACACTCGGCGGTGTGGTGCGCGAGTGGGCGGGGCGGGTGGCGAGAGACCGCGTGTGGCTGGTTGCCGCGCCTTTGCTTGCCGCATCGGTCTACATGACGATCCAGCTAAATTTTTTCCGCTTCACCGATGACAGCGAGCCGTATGTCTATGTCCAAACCTACAAGGATATCGAGCGCCTCACCGAACCCGTCCTGGCCTTGGCGAGAAGCGAGCCGGATGGTTTTCAACTCGAGGGGATCATCATGCTCGACAGCTACTATCCCCTCCCCTGGATTTTTGGAGACTTTACCCGCGTCGGGTATTTCAAAAAAGATTCCCCGCCGGCGCGATGGGATGCGGACTTTGTCGTTGTCGAGGCCGCCAATGCTTCGCAGGCGGAGGAAAACTTTAGGGATTCCTACTACAAATTCCCGTTTCGACTTCGCAGCGGGCAGGAGGAATGCGTGGCCTATCTTTCAGCGCGGAAATTCTCAGACCTTCTCGGTGGAGAGCCCGAGATCAAGGCATCAACCGGAGCCACTCCGTGAGCGGTGACAGGCTGGCTGCGGGAATGCTCACCGCCACTGGAGCAAGTGTGATCACTGCTATTTGTCTCGGGTTTGCATTTGGCGGCTTAAATTTCAACATGGCAGTGGTCGCATTGACGACAGGCTTGGCCGGAGGAGTCTGGGCTTTCTGTCAAACCCGCTCGAACACGCGATGCCATCCCGGCGCATGGGATGTTTTGATGCTGGTGATTTTCACCATCGCGTCGCTGAGGGCTTTCCTGTGGTTGATTTATCCAGTCGGTGACGAGTGGCGGATTCTCTCGCCCTACAACCTCGGTGACATTTCGCTTCACATTCAATTCATCCGCTACTTCGCGGGCGGCGTGGATTTCTGGCCGGCGAGCCCGATTCTCACCGGTGTTCCCTTGAGCTACCCGCTGGGCGCGGATTTGTGGAACAGCCTGCTTCTCCTCGTTGGCATCCCCGTGGAGCGAGGGCTGATCTGGACCGGCCTTGCTGGCGCGGGACTCACGGCTTGGGCGCTTTGGCGCTGGGGCGGTGCATTTGCCATCGCGGCGTTTCTTTTCAACGGAGGCCTCGCTGGCTTTGCGATTCTTCACACCGGACAACTCCAGGACTTCCAGTCCGACCTCGCTTGGAAAAACTTTTTCCTCACGATGCTCGTGACGCAACGCGGACTCCTTTACGCCCTGCCCTGCGGACTCCTTCTTCTCCACGCTTGGAGGGATGACTTTTTTCGTGAGGGCTCGGGACTGCCCCGCAGCGTCCAGTTTTTCCTCTACGCGACGATGCCTTTCTTCAGCGTCCATGCGTTCCTGTTCCTGAGCCTTGCGCTGGCGACGATTTTTCTTTTCGCACGCAAATCACGCCTGGCTTTGCTTGTCTTTGTGGCTCTGGCTCTCGTTCCGGCGACGGCAGCGGTCTGGTTTGTCACTGGCGGTTTCTCGGCGGCATCCGGCATGCGCTGGTTGCCAGGATGGATGCAGGCTGACGGCGGATGGAAATTCTGGGTCATGAATTTCGGGATCAGTCTTCCACTTTTGATCTGGCTCGTCTGGAAGGGCGTTCTGCGAGGGAGTGCGGAATCCCGCGCCTTCTGCTCGGTGGCGATCGGGGTTTTCATCCTGTGCTTCCTCATAGCCTTTGCCCCTTGGGAGTGGGACAACACAAAGCTCCTGATCTGGGCTTGGCTGGTTGCTGCTCCCTTCCTCTGGTCGCGTGTCATTGAGCCCCTGGCACCCATGGTCAGGTTCTCAGTCTGCGTGGCACTTTTTTTCTCAGGCGCCATCTCGCTGGTGGCGGGCCTTGATGGAAGACACGGATATGAATTGGCCAAGAGATCGGAACTCGCCAGTGCGCGCATGGCTTTGCGTGATGTGCCCCCGGGAACGCGCATCGCGGTGGAACCCCAGTTCAACCACCCAGTGATCCTCCTAGGGTATCCCGTGGTGTGCGGCTATGATGGCCATCTTTGGAGCCATGGGCTGCGCTATCAGGAGCCCCTTGCTAAACTCCGCTCTGTGCTGCGCCGGGAAAGTGATTGGCTGGATACCGCAGCCGAACTCGGCGCGGAGTGGATTTATTTTCGAGGATCGACTCCGGTTCTCCAGAGGGCCAACGAAAGCAAATAGCCCGATTAAGACGGAATCGAGCGCCAGAGCATGAAAATGATCGTGGCGAGAATGAGGCAAAGACCGAGAAACTTGATGCGGGCGCTGTTAAATTCGCGGGCGGGAAGTTTCTTGAGCTTGCGAGCCGGTTGATAGTTTCCTCGCGCCAAGCGGGCCCCACCGAAGGAGAGGGCTGGTGCAGCCATCTCGGCTTGCATTTTGATACGCTCCCGGTTGCGGGCCTTCTTTTCCTCGATCTGCTTGGGATAGGCTTTCAGTTCCTTTTCCAACTCCTCCATACGGCGCAGCGTGGCCTGCTGTTCTTTCGAGAGGCGTTGCTCCTCAGCTGTGAGTTTTGTTGAAACGCTGGGCTTTCTAAGTGGCATGGCTTACTTCGCGGAGGTGGCAGACCAGATGTAAAGGAGAAGGAAAACAACCGCGATGACTTGGATCGGGAGCGTGAAAGCAAATCCGCTACGCAACCAGTAGCTAAAGGATCGCTCCTCCTCGACCGGATAATCGCCTTCCATCATGGACGAGGGAGTGATCTCGGATGAGGTATCAACCGCGAGCTTGGCTTGGGACTTGATGTATTCCGCACGGGCATCCTCGACGGAGCTGAGGGCCTTACTCAACTCGCGCGGCAAATCCTGCGGATTCCATGCGCGGGCATTGATGTCCTCCAGTTGGCGGAGGTGCTGACTGAAAGAAGCGTAAATGGAGTGCATCTGCTCAACGCGCTTTTGCGACTCCTCGGTCTCGCGCTGAACGACGACCAGCGCGCGGGTGAGCTTGTCGAGCATGTCGGAGCGGCCTTGCTCCAAGCTGTCTTGACGTCTCTTAAGTTCCTCCAAGCGGGCTTTCTCGCGTTCGATCTCCTCCTGTTTCTGCTTGAGGCTTTCGAGTTCGGCCCTGACCTGCTGCACTTTGTCGCCGAGCTCGCCATCCTCGTCGCTGGTTAAATTCAAATACGGGCTTTGATCTTTTGAGGAGTAATCAGCAGGCATACGAGTGCGGCCAGCAATAGCCTGCAATTGGAGGAAACTCCAGATTTTTTACTGCGGTTTTTTTTCGCCACCCGGGGCAAAGATGCGGAGCCATCCGCCAGGTTCACGCAAAAATCCCAGAGTAAAATGCGAGGCACTGTCACCTCCATCATGGGCGCGAAGGGATCGCTTCGAAAACTCATCGTTCCAGACACCGGCCTTCACCTTACCCGAGCTGCCGACAACCTGCTCGGGAGGCATCGTGACCTTGGCGTATGCCGCATCACCGACACGGGCAGACTCGAGAGTCTTGGGATTATACAAACAAATCCACCAAGCGCGGTAAGCATCGGGCGCAGAGGCAGGCGTGATGCGGATGCGGAAGTGACCTGCACTTTTTTCACCCCCGCTGAAAGGGATGGAATAAATGGCGGCGACCTCCTGCCTCGAAGACAAAAATCCCGCCATAAAACTGCGAAGTGTGCGGCGAAGTTCATCACTCGAAGAAAGTTTCCCATAGACTCCAAACTCAATGGCGGCGGGCTCATCCGGATCCCCGTAAACATTCATTTCGATGAAGTCGTTGATGCGAAACGAGAGGTAGGGAACATTTTTCAGGTAGCCGTTGTCGATGAGTGTCGCCGGAATTTGCGCGAGGCTCTTGATCGCATCGTTATTGCGGATGTCATTAACCATGACGCGCCACGAAGGCAGGTCGCCCTTTTTATCGACCTCGGTGAACTCCATACCCACATCGACCCCGTCGAAAATGCGGACGATCTGAGATTTGGGAAATTCAGAAATCCGATAGCGCTGCTGCAGAAAAACCGCCTCAGCCGTGTTCTTCACAATCACTCCGCTTTGGGTTGAGCCATCCTTGAGAAGAACGGAATCCGGCTGCGCATAGCCTTCGTTCTGCCCATGCAAAAAGACCGGCGCAATGGAAAGAAGGAAAACTGCACTCCATTTCAAAGTTGATGACAACATGGTCGCAAACTATAAGCCTGCGCCAATGACACTCAATACGATTCGCGCCCTGTTCGCGCTCCTCCCGTGCCTGGCGCTCGCGGGTTGTGTGATGCCCCCGAAGCCCTACAAAAAACCTGCCGCCACCGCCAGTTCGCCCTCCGTCAAGACCGGTGCCTTCTGGTGGGGGACCTCGACAGCAAGCTTCCAAAACGAGGATCGTGGGCTGTCACCGGACTCGCCTTTCTATTTCAAGACAGACTGGGACATCTTCGCCGAGGAGGGCAACATTCCACTTCGTGGTGAGGAGGCAACCTTCTCCTGGACTCGGTTCGACAAAGACCTCGCCGCCCTGCAAAAGCTCGGCGTGAACCACTACCGCTTCGGCATCGAGTGGGGTCGTGTGGAGCCGCAACCGGGAGTCTTCAACGAGGCCGCCATCCGCCAATACGCTGCCATGGCCCGCAAACTCAAGGCCGCAGGCATCGAGCCAGTAGTCACCCTCTGGCATTTCACCTTCCCCGATTGGCTTTACGACTCGAAGAAAAAATCCCAATCCGGCTTTCTCCATCCCGATGTGGAGTCCCGCTGGAAGGAATATGTGACTCGCATAGTCACGGCGCTCTCGCCTTCTGTGAATGTGTGGGTGCCGCAGAACGAGCCGAATGGCGCGCTCTACATCGGCTATTTTGGTGGGCATTGGCCGCCCGGACTCCTCGCCACGCCAGGTTCCCTCAAAAAAGCCACAAATGTTTCCGTGGCGATGTTCCGAGAGGCCTCAGGCATCATCAAAAAACAAAACCCGAAGGCCCTAGTCATGGGCATTTACTCGCTTCCGAACTGGACGCGCGCATTCGGTCAGGATCCGACCAGAGCTGTTTACAACATGATGCAGCACCAGAATTTCGACCACCTCGACCGCGTGGCCGACACCATGGATTTGATCGGCGTGAACTACTACTACTCGCAAGTCGCATCCGCCCGTCGATTCATCATTCGACCAAAGGGCGAGCAAAGCTCCAACTATACGCAAAACGGCTGGCTCATCGATCCAGAAGGCCTCCACGCCGTCCTCATGAACGTTTCCAAACGCTACGGCAAACCGATCGTTATCTCCGAAAATGGCATCGGCACCCAGAGCGAGCAGAAAAAAATCCGCTATTTCCGCGAGCATGTGAACCAGATGCGCCGCGCGATGGAGGACGGCGCGGACATACGCGGCTACTTCCCCTGGACTCTCACCGACAACTACGAGTGGGCCGAGGGCTATGCCGCAAATTTTGGCCTCACCAGTTTCAATAAAAAAGATATGAAGCTCACTCTGGAACCCGCCGGAAGGTGGTTCCGAAACTTCATCCAAGCCAATCCCGAACCCTAATCCCGCACATGCCCACCCTTCTCGAATGCCAACTTCCCGGAATCAAAAAACTACGCAGCGGCAAGGTCCGCGAGGTTTTTGATCTCGGCGAAAACCTCCTCGTTGTCGCCACGGATCGCATCTCCGCCTTTGACTGCATCCTGCCCACCGGCATTCCCCGCAAGGGCGAGGTGCTCACGCAGATGACCCTCTTCTGGTATGGCGTGCTGGACTTCGTGCCGAACCATTTCATCACAGCCCGCTTCGAAGCCTATCCGGAGATTTTACAACCCTTCGAAGAGCAACTGCGCGGCCGGTCTATGATCGTGCGAAAAGCCAGCCCGCTACCGGTGGAATGCGTGGCACGCGGCTACATCTCCGGCTCCGCATGGAAAGAATACACCGCGACCGGCAAGGCCTGCGGATTCGACCTTCCCGCTGGCCTCCTGCAGTCCTCGCGCCTGCCAGAAACTCTCTTCACACCCGCCACCAAAGCCGACACCGGGCATGATGAAAACATCACCTGGAGCCAATGCCGTTCGGTCCTCGGCGACGAACTCGCCCTCCAAGTGCGGCACCACACGATCGAACTCTACGAACACGGCTGTGCCCACGCCGCCAAGGCAGGTTTGCTCATCGCCGACACGAAATTCGAATTCGGCATCGCCGATGGCGAACTCATCCTCATCGACGAATGCCTCACACCCGACTCCTCCCGCTTCTGGCCCGCGGACGCATGGAAACCCGGCACCAATCCGCCCAGCTACGACAAGCAATTCGTGCGGGATTATCTGGAGACCCTCGATTGGGACAAAACACCACCGGCCCCCAGCCTGCCTGAGGATGTCGTCCGCAGAACCTCCGAAAAATACATCGAAGCCTACGAAAAACTCAGCGGCCTGAAATTGCCAGCGGCCTGACCTGAGGTTCCCATGGAAGTCCTCAAAACCCTCGCCGTCGCCCTGAGCTTGGGAACGCTGGCGGGTGTGAATCTCTACCTCACCGTGCTGGTGACGGGTCTGGCTTTGCATTTCCATTGGGTCATACTTCCCTCTCAGCTTGCCGGTCTGGAGGTGCTTGGACATCCCACGATCCTCTGCATCGCCGGGGCGCTCTATGCGATCGAGTTCTGCGCCGACAAAATTCCTTGGGTCGATACGGCGTGGGATGCCATACACACGCTCATCCGTCCTATCGGCGCCGCCGCGCTTGCCGTGGCCGCCATGGGCGATGCGCATCCTGCCTTTGAAGTCGTGGCCGCCCTGCTCGCCGGCGGCATGGCGTTTTCCTCCCACACTGCGAAAGCCGGAACCCGCCTGGCGGCGAACACCTCGCCCGAGCCATTCACAAACATCGCCCTCAGCCTGATGGAGGACGGGATCGTGCTCGGCGGCTTGGGCCTCTTGGCCTGGAGCCCTTTCGTCGCCCTGCTCCTTGCAGTGATTGTCTGCACCGCCATTCTCATTTTTCTGCCACGCCTTCTGCGGAATATTTCCCAAGGCCTCCGAATACTGCTTAAAAAATTACGCTCCTCATTCGGGTGAACCCAGTAGATTGCCATCTAGCCTTGGGGATGTATTTTGAGGCTCTATGAAAAGATCACTTCTCCTCCTTCTCGCACTCGCCACATGGGTCCACGCTGACGCCGAAATCGGCAAACCCGCTCCAGCATTCACTCTCCCGACCTGTGAATCCAAGTCCGTGTCCCTCTCCGACTTCAAAGGCAAAGTCGTCGTGCTCGAGTGGACCAACTACAGCTGCCCCTTCGTGGTGAAGCACTACGGCTCCGGCAACATGCAGAAACTCCAAGCGGATGCCGCCGCGAAAGGTGTCGTGTGGCTTTCGATCTGCTCGTCGGCTCCCAACCAGCAAGGCCACGCAACGCCCGCCGACGCACTCAAGGCCTGCACGGAAAAAAACTCCGCCGCCACCGCCTATCTCATCGACGAGTCGGGCGCGACCGGCCGCGCCTACGGAGCCAAACGCACACCCGAGATGTATGTGATCAACTCCGACGGCATCCTCGTTTACAAAGGGGCGATTGATGACAAAAAATCCGTCGATCCTGCAGATATCGCAACAGCGAAAAACCTCGTCGCCGCAGCTATTGAGGAAACCCTCGCAGGCAAGCCCGTGAGCACACCAGAAACCGAGGCCTACGGCTGCTCGATCAAATACGCCAAATAAGCCTCGGATACCGAACGCGGGAGTTCCGGTGAGTTGCAAAGAGGTCGGGAACGGCGGAGTTTGAACCATGTCAGTTGTCATGAATTTCCAAACCACGCTGCGCTGGATTTTGTTCCCATTTTTTTCCTTCCTCACCACTGCTTTCGCGGCTCCCGAAGCGGATGTCGCGCAACCCATCCAAGAAATCGCCAAAGGAAACGCCACAGCGGCTTCACCCACTCCTACTGCCGACGAAGAGGAGGAGCAGGAAATCCGCAGAAACCATCAGTTTCTCGGAGAACCCGCGAGAGCAAGTGCTCCCGCTCAAACGAGAATATTCATTGGCCGCGAAATTCCCGTAGCCACACAATACGCTGCTCCTCGCATCACTCCTCAGGCTGATGGTGGCTATATCGTGCAACCTGCAACACCAACAGCCTTCGAGACACGACAAACCGGACTGACGATCGATGGCGCTGGATTCGAACAAACAGAGATCGAGGGTTTTATCGACTACGGATCACCGATTCGCACGGCGGTGCCCCTCTATAACGAAAAGGGCGAAATAATCGGCACCACAATCCAAGAACACCCCAACCCCATCCAGCAACCAGTGTTCAGAACCATCCGCAAAGAGTAATACCAATATCTATTAGGTTTTGAACTTTAGCGCGACGTTTTAACTTGTAGCGGCGTCTCTATGAGCGCCGGAGTCGTTAACCATCGGCGGTCATAGACCGCCGCTACAGTAGAGTCCAAAAGTATTCAGCTTTTGGTATAATCCCGCCTGCCACGGCGCTCGCTTGTGGTTAATTCTGCTTTTTACAGCGCGGCTCGGAGGCGCTTGCTCTCCAGATTGCTGAGTTTAATCGGCTCCTTGGCGCCCTGAAGCTGGAGCTCCCAGCTGAGGAGATTTTTTCTCACGATCTTGGCAACGGATTGACTGTTCACGAGCAGTCTGCGACTGACTTTGACAAAGAGACCCGCCGGCAGTTGGCTCTCCCAGAGGGAGAGTGTCTGTTTCATCATGAGGTTTTTGCCTTCGTTGAGGAGGATCCGGGTGTAGTCGCCATGAGCCTCAATGGCGGTGATTTCCCCGACTTTCACCATCATGGAAAGAGATTTATCCCGTAGTAATACGAGGTCCTCTGCTGCAAGCCTTTCTCCAGCTTTGGCCACCGGGTGGGGCTCGCCCGTTTCAGAAACTGGCGGCTTGGACAGGCGGAGGATCGTCTTGGCGAGCCTCGCTGCGCTGACTGGCTTGGTGAGATAGTCTAAGGCATTGGCCTCGAAGGCTCGGATGGCATACTCGTCGTAGGCTGTGACAAAGACAACCGCTGGCTGCGGGGTGAGATTCTCGAGCTTCGGGAGAAGGGCGAAGCCATTCTTTTTGGGCATCTGGATATCGAGAAAAATCACGTCCGGCTTGAGCGTTTGCACCAGATCGTTTGCCGAGGTGACATCCTTCGCTTCACCCACGATCTCGATCTCGGGGTGGGATTTGAGACGGTCGGTGAGCTGGACTCTGGCCGTGGGCTCGTCATCCACCAAACAACTGGCATCACCTTAACCAATAGCCGGGAGTTTATTTCATCTCTCGCTACTTCAGATGGAGCCGAAGCCACAGGGCAAGCAGAAAAAATTATGATGCTGGCTGCGGCGCCTTCTCCAACCCCTCCTTACACTCCACCGTCTGCTCCACCGTCCACCCCTCCCACACCGCTGCCTGTCGCCCCAGCGAAAAAAGTCAATGCCAAGCCGGCGAAAAAAGTCAATGCCAAGCCGGTGAAAAAAGGCAAGGCTAAGCCTGCCGTAAAAAAGACATCCACCAGCTCAGCCAAAAAAGCGAAGAAAAAGTAGTTCGGTTAATTCCGTCCAAACCTTTTTCAATCGATGGAATTGCGGTTAATTCCCCTTAAAGCGCGGCAGCGGGCTTAGTAACCCCAAGGTAGGGCACGCCAAGCCCTTGGCGTCCCAATGCACCGTCGCGCCGACGTCCTCGTCGGCACGGGTCGGGCATCTTCGCTCATTTAGAGCCCTTTCCAACTGTCCATGCAGGATCGATGAGCGTCGCTTGGGGAAATGGCGGCGGGCCTTTTTCGCTGCGATGGAGCATTCCGATGAGCATGTCCACCGCTGCCTGGCCTGCCAGTTCGTTGCGTTGATTCATGCCTGGCCAATGTGGGCTGCCAGAGCGCCACTCGTATTGAACCATGAGAACATCTTCTGGCACGCTCAGGCCATGCTCCTCCACCCAATCTCCGATCTCATGGTAGAGGCTGAAGATCGCATCCGGGCGCTCTTGCTTCAGCCAGCGGTGGAAAAGGAATTTGTCCGTTCGAGCCTCGGACACCTCAAAGAAAGGCTTCAATCGCCGCGACACAGGCAGGAGCCGCTGCCCTACCTCGTAGCCTGCGCTGAAGCGGTGCTCGACCAAGGCGTCGATCCGCGCGTCGAGCACAAGGCCTGGGCGCTTATAACCGAGTTCGAGCACTTTCTCAAAGGCCCGCAGGGCGACCATGTGATGATCCACACAGGCAAATGACAGGCTTGGTTCGCGTGTGCGCACGCCTGTGACGACCAATGGGAATTCCTTTAAGACCGGCTCGAAGTGTGCGGGCAGATGATTCTCATCCATCAGGCCCACCAAAATGCCACCCGGAATGCCCCGCGTGCGAAATATCTGGCAGAGTCTTTCGCCGTTTATTTTGGGTTCATGAATCCAGAACTCGTCCAGTTCATATCCCAACTCGGCGGCGCGGGCCCGGCATCCTTGCACATAAACTGGAATCGTGGGATGTCGCTCGAAGGCCTTTCGGTCCTGGTTTGCATTGATCAAAGCAAGAGCGCAGCGGAAGCGCCGTGTTCCTCCGGCGTGCAGCCTTGCCATCAACTCGGCGACGACCGCGTTTTTTTTGTAGCCCATGCGTGTGGCAGCATCCGCAATGCGTTCCCGCATGCTTTCGGAAATCTGCGGGCTGTTTCGCAGGGCCTGAGAGACAGTGTTCTTGGAAACCCCGCAAGCCTTCGCCACATCTTGCATGGAAACTGGTTTCATGTCGGCGACATTACTGTCATGTAAATTCTGCGTTTACAATCCCAGCGCCCTTGTTTGCATGGAATCCATGAAATGTTCCCTTGGCATAGACTACGGCACAAATTCGGTTCGCGCGCTCGTCGTGCGTTGTGACAATGGTGAGGAACTCGGCAGCTTCGTGGCCGGTTATCCCTCAGGAAAAGACGGGGTGCTCATTGACCCCAAAGACCACCACCTCGCGAGGCAGCATCCCCCAGATTATCTCGTGGGGCTTGAGCTTTGTGTGAAAGGCGCTCTGGCCGCCGCCGCGAAGAAAAACAAGGCCTTCAAACCTGCGACGATCGTTGGCCTCGGTGTGGACACGACCGGTTCGAGTCCGATTCCGGTGGATTCCGCCAACCGCGCCCTCGCATCTTTGCCGAAGTGGAAAAAAAATCCCGCCGCGCAATGCTGGCTTTGGAAGGACCATACTTCTTGGCAGGAGGCCGCTCGCATAACGGAACTTGCCGCGAAACACCGTCCGGAATACATCGCCAAGTGTGGAAACACATATTCCTCCGAGTGGTTTTGGAGCAAAATCTGGCACTGTCTGAAAACGGCGCCCGATGTTTTCCAGGCGGCTTACTCATGGGTTGAGATGTGCGACTGGATTCCCTCGGTGCTCTGCGGAGTCGAGGATCCCAAGCAAATCAAGCGCGGCATCTGCGCCGCTGGCCACAAGGCGCTTTACTGCGATGAGTGGGGTGGATTGCCCGATAAAAAGTTCCTGTCCTTGCTCAGTCCCAAACTCGCGGAGCTTCGGGATCGTCTCTACGACAAGGCCCATGATGCCAATACCGCCGCCGGCACGCTCTCGCCGGCATGGGCGGACAAGCTTGGACTGCCCGCTGGGATTCCAGTGGCCATCGGCGAAATGGATGTGCACTACGGAGCCATCGGCAGCGGCGTTAGCGAAGGCACGCTGGTGAAGGTGATCGGCACATCAACCTGCGATTGCGCCGTTGTTCCCGCAACCAAGAAGGTCAAAGATATCCCCGGCATCTGCGGCATCGTGAGGGGTGCCATCCTGCCCGGCTTTTTCGGCATCGAGGCGGGCCAGTCCGCCGTGGGCGATATTTTCAAATGGTGGATCGAATCGGTCTGCGAAGGCGACGCCGCCCTCTATGCAAGCCTGGCCAAGGAGGCCTCCACCCTCCAACCCGGCGGCAGCGGTCTCCTGGCGCTTGATTGGAACAATGGCAACCGCACGGTTCTGGTCGATCCGATGCTCAGCGGTTTGCTTTTGGGAACAACGCTGCACACCACCAAGGCGGAAATCTACCGTGCGCTCATCGAGGCCACGGCATTCGGCGCACGAACGATCATCGAACGGATCGAGGAATACGGCGTGCCCGTGAAGCGCATCGTTTGCGCCGGCGGCATTGCGGAAAAAAATCCGCTCCTTATGCAAATCTACGCCGATGTCACCGGTCGCACGATGTTGGTCGCGGGCTCCTCGCAGGCCTGCGCCTTGGGTTCGGCGGTCTCAGCTGCTGTGCTGGCGGGAGTTTTCAAGAATTTCCCGGCTGCCCAGAAAGCAATGACCTCGCTCAAGAACATCGAATACAAGCCCCGCGCGGCGGCTCGCAAGACCTATGACCGCCTCTTCGCTGTCTACAAAACGCTCCACGACGCATTCGGAGGCGTGAACCGCCAAGCCGATCTCTCGGGCGTCATGAAACAGCTCCTCGCAATCAAATCCCAATCCCAAAAATGAAAACACCCGAAATCTGGTTCCTCACAGGCAGCCAACACCTCTACGGTCCCGAAACCCTCAAGCAAGTCGCCGCCAATTCGCAGGCGATCGCTGGCGGCCTCGGCGAAAAACTCCCGCTGCCTGTTGTCTTCAAGCCTGTCCTAACCACACCTGACGCCATCCGCGCGACGATTCTCGAGGCTAATGCCAATCCCGATTGCGCAGGGTTGATTCTGTGGATGCATACATTTTCTCCCGCAAAAATGTGGATCGGTGGGCTATCCTCGCTGCGGAAGCCATTCCTGCATCTGCACACCCAGTTCAACCGCGATCTGCCCTGGGGGGAGATCGACATGGACTTCATGAACCTCAACCAAGCCGCCCACGGCGACCGCGAGGCGGGGTTCCTCCACACGCGAATGCGTCTCGCGCGAAAAGTCGTCGCAGGGCACTGGCAAAGCGAATCAGTAGTTTCCCGCATCGGCGCATGGGTTCGCGCCGCCCGCGCATGGCACGATTGGCAGGGTGCGAAGTTCGCCCGCCTCGGTGACAACATGCGTCAGGTCGCCGTCACGGAAGGTGACAAGGTTTCGGCCGAAATGAAATTCGGCTTCTCGGTGAACGGCTACGGAATCGGCGACCTTGTGGCGATCCAATCGGGCATTGCCGACTCAGAAATCAATGCGCTCTGCGAGGAATACGCCGCGAGCTATCAACTCGCTCCTGCGCTTGCCAAGGGCGGCGAGCGCCATGAATCCTTGCGTGAAGCCGCCCGCATCGAGGCCGCCTTGCGGGCGTTTCTGAAGCAAGGGGGATTTAAGGGATTCACTACCACCTTTGAGGATTTGCATGGACTCAAGCAACTACCCGGAATCGCCGTCCAGCGCCTCATGGCCGAGGGCTACGGCTTCGGTGCCGAGGGGGATTGGAAGACAGCCGCCCTTCTCCGCGCGATGAAAGTTATTGCCAGCGACCTCGGTGGCAAAACATCGTTTATGGAGGATTACACCTATCATCTGGAACCCAACAACCATCTCGTCCTAGGCTCCCACATGTTGGAAATTTGCCCATCCATCGCGCAGTCCAAGCCATCGTGCGAGATTCACCCGCTGGGTATCGGTGGCAAGGAGGATCCCGTGCGCCTCGTATTCGATGCTCCTGCTGGAGCTGCGTTGAATGCCTCGCTCATCGATCTCGGCAACCGCTTCCGGCTTTTGGTCAACGAAGTCAATGCCATCCAACCACCGCACGCCTTGCCAAAACTCCCCGTCGCCCGCGCGGTCTGGAAGTGCCGGCCAGATTTTGCCACCGCCTGCGAATCTTGGATTCATGCGGGAGGCGCTCACCACACAGGCTTCAGCTACACTGTGACCCGCGAACATTTGGAGGACTTCGCCACCATCGCCGGTATCGAGTGCGTCGTCATTGGAGACAAAACCGAGGCCGGAGCTTTCCGCCAGGAACTCCGCGCCAACGAAGTCTATCACCACATCGCTGGAGGATTCGTCGCGTGAGCCGTTACGAGGCGATCCGCGAGGAATGCCGTGCTGCCAATGCCGCGCTGCCCGCTTCAGGTCTTGTCGATCTGACCTTCGGCAATGTGAGCGTCTGCGACCGCGAGGCAGGAGTTTTCGCCGTCAAGCCCAGCGGCGTTTCCTACTCGGCTTTGAAGGCTGAGGACATGGTCATCGTGGATTTGGACGGGCGCGTGGTCGAGGGAACACTCAACCCCTCGTCGGACACTCCCACACACCGCAGGCTCTTTCTCGGCTTTCCCGGCATCCGCTCAGTCGTGCACACGCACTCGCGCAAGGCGGTCGCCTTTGCCCAAGCAGCGCGCGGCATTCCGTTGCTTGGCACCACCCATGCCGACTACTTTCGCGGCGAGGTTCCTGTGACCCGCGCCCTGACGGCCTCTGAGATTTCCGATGCCTACGAATGGGAAACCGGAAATGTCATCGTCGAGCGCTTTGAGGGACTCGATCCCATGGAAATCCCGGCCGTTCTGGTGCGCAACCACGGCCCGTTTGCATGGGGTCCATCAGGCGCCAAAGCTGCCGAGAACGCCCTCGCCCTCGAAATCGTCGCCGACATGGCCTTCCACGCCCTCACACTCGATCCCTCTACGAAGCCGCCATCCTTGGCACTCTCCGAGCGACACTTCCTCCGAAAACACGGCCCCACTGCGACCTACGGACAAGCCTGAAAGCGGAGGGCCATCGTCCCGCATGGCCCAAATATCAAACACGTAAGGCGTCGAACCGCTCAGGGACACCTTCCTGCTCAAAATCGCTCGAACCACGCCGCTCCGCGGCTGAAAAATGGGGCAACAGAGAACTGGATGCAGTCGTCTCAAATATGATGAGCAAAAAAATTGCCCTCCTCGTGCCGTTCCGGAGCAGTTCCCGTTCCCTAATGATAGGGTGGATGACCGCGTTACCGGCAATCAGACGTCCAATGAAGGCCTGTCATCTCGCCGGGCGCCAAGCCTCCGGGATTTTATTCAACATAGGTCCGGGACTTCGCTCCGTTTAATCGCGAACACAGAAGGGCAAATTCGTTGCGGCAGAGCCGCGAAAATTTTCCTGTTTTGTGGAAAGATCTATTCTCGAAAATCCACGCCCAGCTTCTCTCGCAGGGAGACCTTGATTCGGTCAGCTGCAGCTTGAATTTCCTCTGTGGTGAGGGTTCTCTCGGGGCTGCGGAAAGTCAAGGAAATGGCCATCGATTTTTTGTCGGACGGAATTTTTTCGCCCTTGGGATCGGTGAAAAGATCGAAGAGGCGGGTGGATTCGAGGAGGGGTTCCTTGAGGGTCTCGATGAGCGACCTCACCTCGCCGTAAGGCAATGCCAGCGGTGCCACGAAGGCGATGTCGCGGGCGGATCCAGGAAACTTCGCGAGGGCGGCGACTTGGGTCTTCGTGGTGGCTACCGCACGCCAGAGGTCGAGGTCGAACTCGGCACAGAGAAGCGGAGTGGAAGTTCCTATTTCGCGGGCCACGGCAGGAGTCAGTTGACCAACGATGCCGATTTTTTTGCCATTCAGAAAAACATCCGCGCAGGCTCCAAACGGGGCCACAGGAGAAGGTGTGGGAACGATGTCCTGTTCGCGCAGGCAAGCTAGTTGGCGCACGGCACCGGTGAGGTCAAAGACATCCCACGAGCGTTCCGTCCCGCCGCGCCAGCTGGATTCGTGGCGTTCGCCAGTGAGCACAATGGCGAGGCGTTGTCCCTCGCCACCGGGTTGGAACACACGACCACACTCGAAGAGGGGAATGGATTTCGCACCTTGATCGAGGTTGCGCCGGAGGGCCGAAAGTAATCCTGGAACAATGCTGTTGCGGAGTTGCGACTGGTCATCGCCAAAAGGATTTTTGAGAGCCACGGCTTCGCCGAAATGCGAGACATCGGCAGCGGAAACGAGCGTGCTGGTGCGGGCCTCATGGAAGCCCATTCCGGCTAGACTGCGGCGGAGGTTCATCGCGAAATCGTAGGCGGCATCGGCATCCGAGCTTGCGGCGAAGGGGCCTTGCGCGAGAGATGGGATTTTTTCGATTCCCACAACGCGGGCGATTTCCTCGATGAGATCGGCTTCGCGGCGGAGTTCGCGGCGGTATCCGGGAATGCTCCAGCGGGTTTCGTCACCGGCAGCGAGTTTTTCCAAACCGACACGGGCGAGGCTGGATTCGATCTCGGAATTCGAGAGTGAGATGCCGAGCAAATCGCGCACACGACTGTGCCGCAGGGACACCTTGCCGCGTTCGGGGCATTTACCTGCAACGAGGAGAGTGGGCTCGGCTGTGCCGCCGGCGACCTGCAGGATCAACTCGACAGCGCGGGCTGATGCAATTGCGACACCCTCGGGATTCACACCCCGCTCGAAGCGGTAGCTGGAATCGCTGAAAAGCCCCAGCGCACGCGAGGCGCGGCGAACACCCGAAGGCTCGAAGACGGCGCTTTCCAAAAGAATATCGGTGGTGGACTCGCTCACACCACTCCCCTCCCCGCCCATGACACCTGCCAAGGCGGCGGGGCCGTTGTCATCAGCGATGACCAGCGAACCGGCCGGCAGCTGGTATTCACGGCCATCAAGGGCGCGGAAGGCTTCACCTTCGGATGCGGGGCGCACTTTCAACGGGCCGGAAATTTTTGCGGCATCGAAGGAATGCAGCGGTTGGCCGAGCTCAAAGAGAACATAGTTTGTGACATCGACCACATTGTTCACAGAGCGAAGCCCCACGGCCGCCAAGCGGTCGCGCAGCCATTGCGGGCTGGGGCCGACTTTCACCCCGGAGATGCGGCGCAGAGTGTAGAAGCCACATCCCTCACCTTCGAGGCGCACCTGCCCGTCGGCATTGGCTGTGGGCGGCAGGGTGGGCTCCGGCGCTTTGACGGGCAAACCGGTGAAAACTCCGATCTCGCGCGCGACACCGAGGTGACTGAGCCAGTCGGAGCGATTCGGCGTGATCTCGAGTTCCAAAATGGTCTCGGCGGGAAAGAGGTCTTTGATAGGCGTGCCTGGGGTGGTCTCAGGCGGCAGGATGAGAAGGCCCTCGGAGTCTTCCGCGAGGCGGAGTTCCTTCGCGCTGCACATCATGCCCTCGCTCTCAACTCCCCGCAGCTTGCCGGTCTTGATTTTGAAATCCCCCGGAAGAACAGCACCCGGAAGTGCTAGTGGGACCTTGTCGCCGACTTTGTAATTTTTGGCACCGCAGACGATCTGGCGGGGTTCGGGCGAGCCGTCGTTCACTTTGCAAACGCTCAGGCGGTCGGCATTCGGGTGTTGGGTGGACTCAAGAATCTCGGCGGCGACGACATGGTCGATCGCGGCACCGCGTTGGTCGATGCCCGCCACTTCAAGACCCGCGCGGCGCAGGAGGTTTTCCAATTCGGACGCCGGAAGTTGGCAATCCACATAGTCACGCAGCCAGTTGATGGAAATTTTCACGACAGGATTAGAATTGTTTCAGAAAGCGCAGATCGTTTTCGACAAGCATACGGATGTCGGGAATGCGCGAGAGGTTCATGGCAAGGCGCTCGAGGCCGAAGCCGAAGGCAAAGCCACTGACTTTTTCGGGATCATAAACCCGGTCGCCACGGCGCTCGCAGATGGCCTCGAATACGGCGGGATCCACCATGCCGCAGCCGGCGAGTTCCATCCAGTCGCCGCCAAGAGCCTCGGTGCGGATGTCGATTTCGTAGCTCGGCTCGGTGAATGGGAAAAAATGCGGACGGAATTGAATGTCCGTGCCCGCCCCGAAAAGCTCGCGGAAGAAAAACTCCAGCGTCCCCTTGAGATCGGCGAGGCTGACTTTTTCGGCCACATAGAGACCCTCCATTTGCGTGAACTGGGCGAGGTGCGTAGCATCCACTTCATCGCGGCGGTAGGCGGAACCGGGAGCAATGATGCGCACCGGTGGTGGCGTTGTTTCCATGACGCGAATCTGCACGCTCGATGTGTGCGAGCGCAGGAGGCGGCCATCAGGGAGATAAAAAGTGTCCTGCTCGTTGCGCGCAGGATGGTCCGGCGGCGTGTTGAGCGCATCGAAGCAATGCCACTCAGTCTCGATGTCAGGGCCATCGGCAATCGCAAACCCCATGCGGCGGAAACACCGCACAGCCCGATCCATGAGTTGCGTGAGCGGATGCAAGGTGCCGGGCGAAGGAAATGTGCCAGGCAGGGAGAGATCAAGCGAAGCAAAGGCGGCGAGGTCGGAGGCTTCAAGGAGGCGCTTTTGGGAGTCCTCTAAAGCAGTCGTGACCGCAGCGCGCAGATCGTTGAGAAGTTTCCCGATGACAGGCCGCTCCTCCTTAGGCACGTTGCGCATGCCCTCGCTGAGCGCGGTGATGGCACCGGACTTGCCAAGGTATTTTAAACGGGCCGCCTCGAGGGAAGCGGCATCATGGGCCGAAGCGATAAGCTCAAGAGCTTCGGTGCGAAGGGCGTCAACTTGCTGTTGCATGGGAAAGAGGTTTAACCACAATCGAAAAGGAGGGGCCTTTGAGATGGAGCAACCGAAGGTTGGCCCGAAGGGCGAGCCGAGCGGGAGCGAGCGAGTCAAAGGACACAGAGAGCACGGAGGAGGAAAAAGCGGGTGACGGTGTCATTGGGTGTTGGGCCTGATACGATTTTTTCGACAGAATTACAGAATTTACCAAATAAGCGAACCTGCTTGGAAGAAGCGCGGGCTGGCTAGGGCCTTGATTCGCTGCGCCCGCCTCTGATTTTCTCACCCAAATCGCAGCCTAAGAAAGACTTATTTTATGTAATAAGAGCAATCTTCGAGCATTGCACAAGATAACTCTATTAAACCCTCAAGATATATCACAGAGGAATCGGAGCAATTCGCCCCGACCTCTGTGTTCTCTGTTCGCTCTGTGGTCAATCCCGACGGGCGGGTTTTGACGAATCAGGCTGCTTTTTTGTTATCGAGGGCGGTGCGGACTTTGTCCACGATCGCCTTGAAGGTCGGCTCGTCGTTGATCGCGATGTCGGACAGGACTTTGCGGTCGAGCTCGATATTGGCGAATTTGAGGCCTTCGATGAAACGGCTGTAAGTGATCCCTTCGGCGCGGACTGCGGCGCTGAGACGGGTGATCCACAGGGCGCGGAAGTTGCGCTTGCGGGTCTTACGGTCACGGTAGGCCCAATATTTTCCCTTCATCTGCGCATCTTTTGCGTAGCGGAAGAGTTTGGATCGGCGGCCGCGATATCCTTTCGAGGCTGCTACGACGCGCTTGCGGCGCGCCCGGCTGGCTGGAGCGTTTGTGGCTCTTGGCATGTCATAAAACTCCGCGTTTGGCGCGGAGCCTCCTTGGAGCGGTTGTTTGTTTAGTTGAAATCCCCCGACTCACCGGCTCCGTGATCCTCAGGCAAACCCCGAGGCAGTCGAAGGGATTTTGGTTCAGCGCGCTTTAGTGGCTGAAAGGCAGGCAGGCCTTGATGCGATCCACATCGGTCTCATCGACCACTGCGGATTTCGCCATGTGGCGTTTCTTGTTGGCGTTTTTACTCGCCAACAGGTGCCGCCGGGAAGCGTGGTTGCGAACAACCTTGCCGGTCCCGGTGATCTTGAAGCGCTTGGCCACGGATTTGCGCGTTTTGCTGCGTGCTATTGCTTTTGGCATTGGAAAAGGGGGAAGAAATTAGCAGGCGCGATTTTGGATGCAATGACAATTTTCTGTTTTTTTCGGGATCGCGATGTTGCCATGGCAACTGTCGCTGTGCATCGTGCGCAACCATGTCCATCGTCCATGGTTTGCCGCTCGGCCACTTTTTTCTCCAACTCGGCGTGATCCTGCTGGCGTGCCGAGTTTGCTCGATGGCGATGCGCAAAGTAGGCCAACCGGCGATCATCGGGGAAATGATCGCGGGCATTGTGCTGGGCCCCTCGCTTCTTGGAGCGCTGGCGCCGGGCGTGTCGGGATTTCTTTTTCCGGCGGCTTCGAAGCCCATTCTCTTCGATGTCGCACAGCTCGGGCTGTCGCTCTACATGTTTGTCGTTGGCTTGGAATTCCGTGGCGATCTCCTGCGTTCGCGCCTGCGCTCAGCGGCCTCGATTTCCTTTGCGGGCATGGCGGCGCCGTTTGCTCTGGGTGCGCTTCTTTCGCTGTGGATCGGAGCGGAGGGCGGATTCTACGGTGAAGGTATTTCGCCGGGGTTGGGCATGGTTTTCACTGGCGCAGCGATGTGTGTGACCGCCTTCCCGATGCTGGCGCGGATCATCAAGGAACGGGGATTGGCAGGAACAACGGCCGGAACGCTGGCACTTGCGAGCGGTAGCATAGACGATGTGGCCGCATGGATTCTTCTGGCCGGAGTGATCGCCACCGTAAGCGGAAATTTCCTGCTCGTGCTTTGGACGATTGGCGGAGCGGTAGCCTATGTGGTGTTCTGCCGTTTCGTAGTGCCGCGCTTTTTTTCCAAGGCGATGGAAAACGAAGCGGACTTCTCGCGTGGGATGTCCCTGTTGTTGATCCTGCTCGTGCTGGGCTCATGGTTCACCGACAAGATTCAGCTCTACGCGGTATTCGGGGCATTCATCCTTGGCGTGTGCGTGCCTCGCGGACCTCTCGCGGATCATGCGATTCGCAAGATCGGACCGCTCACGACACTGCTTTTGCTACCTGTTTTTTTCACCTACTCGGGATTGAACACCCGCCTCGATCTTCTGAATTCCGTATCAGATTGGGCAATGGCCGGCGCGGTCGTGCTTGCGGCGGTGGCAGGAAAGATGGGCGCCTGCTACCTCGCGGCAAGGTGGTGCGGGGAACCCCATGGCGACGCGCTCACAGTGGCTTCCCTTATGAACGCCCGAGGACTAATGGAGCTAATCCTGCTAAACATCGGCCTGCAGGCTGGAATCATAACTCCCCGATTTTTTACCATGATGGTTGTCATGGCAGTGGTAACAACACTCATGACAGCCCCACTCTTCGAATTTGCGCGCCGGAGGGCTCAATCGAAAGGTTGAGGCAAGGTATTTTATGGGAGGGGCCTCGTCTCGCATAACCCATTTTTCAGCTGCCCTCTGTCTCGTAGACCTACGGGTCGGAGAGAAGCGGCGTCTGAGGGCGGGGTGGTGTCTGAAGGTAGTTCCGCGCATTCAGAGGGGATATTTGAGCCATGCCGGAGGATGGCTCTCCCACTGGGTGGCTGTGGCCTTTCTTTCGCGGACCATTCTCCAGCGTGCCGGATTTTCTGCTCATGTCTGTGCGAATTTCACATTTCCAGTTGCGCCTCGTGACGGCTATTTTGGCGGAGTGAATTCGCACGAGGATGTTGTCATTACTGGTTGGGGATGCGTCTCGCCGCTCGGCGGAGATGCGGCGACGACTTGGACCTCTCTTCTGCGGGGAGATTCCGCTCGAGGCGAAATCGCATGCATCCCAGTCGAGGGATGCCGCGTCACGAAGGGTGCCGAAGCGCGACTGCCAGAGTTGGCAGGAGTCTCGAAAAAGGAAATTTCCCGACTCAGCCGGGCCTCGCGCTTGGCTATTCCCGCCGCGAGGCAGGCGATGGCGGATTCTGGGCTACTGGATCAAAATGGGCGCAGTATTTTTTCCCGACTTGAACTGAGCATCAGCACGACCGCTTGTGGCATGGAGCACGGCGAAGGCTTTCTGCGCGACATCTGGTCTGCAAGTCGACGGCATCTGGCTTCAAAAATTTCACGGTATCCCGCGCACCAACAGATTGGCGACCTGCAGCAGCACTTGGGCATCTCCGGCCCGTCCATGATTGTTTCGAACGCCTGTGCGAGCGGCGCAAACGCAATCGGCCACGCGGCGGACCTGATTCGGGCGGGCTTTGCCGACATCGTGCTGGCGGGAGGCTATGAGGCGCTCTGCGAGCTGGTGTTTTGTGGATTCGACTCGCTGCAGGCACTCGACCCGGATGTGTGCAAGCCATTTGACCTCTACCGCCGTGGTCTCATGCTCGGCGAGGGCGCGGCTTTTCTTGTCTTGGAAACCGCGGGGCACGCTGAGAAACGCTGCGCGCAGGTAAAAGGTCGCCTAACCGGCTACGGGCATAAGACAGATACACACCACATCACCCAACCCGATCCGACAGGCGCCCCGCTTGAGGGAGCGATTCTGCGCGCACTTCAGCAGGCGGGCCTGAACCCTTCTGATATCGGCTACCTGAATGCCCATGGGACAGCGACGGTTTTCAACGACGGCGCAGAAACAGCCGCTTTTGCGCGGATCTTTGCCGAAGACAACACCGGTTTGCGGATCGGCTCCACAAAGGCAGCGATCGGCCACACGCTCGGAGCCGCAGGCTCACTGGAAGCCGTTTTTGCGCTCGAATGCCTCCGCACGGGCGACATCCCTCCTCAAATCAACACCACGCATCCCATCCCGGAACTCGCCGCGAGGCTTGCAAAGCCGGGGGATAAATTGACGAAGCCCGCCGTGCTAAGTGTCAATTTAGGATTCGGCGGATCCAATGCCGCACTCGTCTTCACCGCCGCATGAAAAATCCCGTCTCCATTCTCTCATTCGGCATTTCCTGTCCGGGCGGCACCTCAGCCGAGGCGCTGGAGGACTTTTCAAAATGGCCGGCGGAATACATATCCGAGGTCGGCGGATGCAGACATCGTGAAGTAGCCCGCATCAATCTCTCAGCGGAACCGGTGAACCGCTGGCGCATGAAACCGAGGCTCCGCCGAGCCAGCCCGCTCTCGCATCACCTCATCGAGGCCATCGCACAAACGCTGGAAGCACGGCCTGATATCGAGCCTGCGCGAGTCGGCGTGGTCGGCGCGTTTTTCTTTGGGTGTTTGGAATACTCGGTGAGGTTTTACAAAGGCCTCAGCACCGATGGACGCCGCTTCGCGAGTCCGATTTTGTTTCCCGAGACCGTGGTAAACACGCCGCTCAGCCATGTGGTGGCGGAACTCGGAATCGGCGGCCCTGTTTACTCACAAGTCGGCGACACATCCTGCTGGGTTTCCGCGCTGCGAACGGCGTGTCTCTGGATCGAAAACGGTGACATCGACCATGTCATTGTCGCCGGAGCCGAGGAGTTCGAAACACACCTGCTCGATGCATTCCACTCCCTTCGCTGGTTTACGGCGGAGAATCCCTTCCGCATCGCCGAGGGCGCGGGAGCAATTCTCATCGGCAGAAAAACGCCAGGGGCCATTGCGGACATAACGCGCATCGGGGATGGCTACACCTTTCGCACCCGAGACCAAGCGAGTGCTGCCGGGCGCGAGTGCCTCGCTGGATTCAACACGGAAATTCCCATAGTCTATACAGCAACGAGCTGGATAGCTAAACCAGCAGCATCCCTTTTGAGCGAACGCCAAGTAATTTCACTCAGCCAAGGCCCGCGCCATGATGGCTTCACGGCATCCTCCGCCTGGAACACCATCCTCGCCGCACGGCAGCGTCAATACCCACGCTTGGTCGTCCCGCACTGGGGCCTGTCGCAGAACATCGCCGCTGTGGAGATTTTTCACGAATAGCGCGCTACCGCGCGATTGTTGTAGCGGCGTCTCTATGAGCGCCGGGGGGGCATGCGCGTCAAGTTAAGCAAGGTTGGACCATTTTTCAGAAAAGTTTGGGCGTTTTCGCTGGTCGTAGCAGCAGTAGCGCAGGAGAGCTTTGTGAAAGCCGTCGGATTGTTCGATGCCGGCGGA
>JBIIPZ010000038.1:0-25511 GCA_044342325.1 Terrimicrobiaceae bacterium | reverse complement strand
ATAGTTCCCTGCATTCGCTTGCCAGCCTCCGAGAAAGGCAAAGTCGTATTTTTCAGCCAAATCCTTCAACTCGGGAAGGGCGGCCTACTGGAAGCCGTCAAAGCTTGCTTCTTTGATCGCCGCGACTTTCTTCTCCATCGAGCACTCGCCGGACGACGAACTATTGGGATAATCCATAAGTGTCCAGAGGCTGGCGAAATGCTTGAGAGTCGGTTTGCTCATGCTTTTTTCTTGGTTGAATTTCCGCGACCAATCAATGCGTGCCGCCTTCCCAATATGCGACAGCCTCCCAGGGCTTGCCGCAGGCTCCCCCTCCGGTGTTGGCTTCTATAATGACATCCTGCCCCTCGGGGGTTAGCAGGGGGAGATAATGCCTGCTGATGCGCTGCGTGGATTTCGGAACATAGTGGCAGATGAATGAACGGCGGAAGCGGTCCTTGGAGCGATTGGGGCCGGATCCATGGATGGAACTGCCATTGAAGAAGAGGGTGTCTCCCGCCTTCATCTTGCAGGGAACGGCCTTTTTGCCTTTCGGCGTGGGGACGAAGTGCGTGGTGAAGGATTCGGCGGCGTTGGCTGCCTCGGGGCAGGCGATTTCCTCTTCAGCCGTGTCGGCGACGAGATACATGCCGCCATTTTCGGGGTCGGCGTCGTCGATCGCGGTCCATGCGGCCACGCAGGTTTGCGGCTCCACCAGGAGATAGAAATTGTCTTGGTGCATCGCCTGACCACGCGATCCCGGTGGCTTGTAGTAAAACATGCTCTGTGCAGCGAGAACATCTTCCTGCATGAGTTCCCGCAGGCAGGTAAGCACTCCCGGATGGACAAGATTCTTTCGCGATAAGGCGTCAAATCTGTGAGGGTGCATGACTCGTGGGAATTCCTTCAAAGGATCGCCGCCGGATTCTTCTTTGGGGACTTTGTCAAAGTGTCCGGGAATCGGGCCGTTCTCAGCGATGCGGGCGAAGTTGATTTTGATTTCCTCGACCTCAGCCTGAGAAAAGAGGCCGCGGGCTACGGCGTAGCCATGCTGTTTGAATGAGGCTTTCATTTCATCCAAATCAACGGATGTGGGAAGTGTGGGTGACGGTGAGTATGTGGTGCTCATAGGAAGATCAGACTCGCCGTTGTTCAGAAAAATGAAAATGGACGAACTTCCTAAAAAGATGGACTATCTTATCGTCTATGAAAGCAAAGACCCAGTGGTTTCCAGGGCAGATTATTCATTTCTTGCCCGCCAATTTGCTCTGCCAGGTGGCCCGCCACCCGCTTGGAGTCGGCCTTCACATCAAATGCCTCGGATGGTATCCTAAAGCGCGTCGGCATTCGATCGAGAGGTCTCGCGGTCTTGATGAATGTATTTTGATTTTTTGCACCAAAGGTAAAGGCTGGACCGAGATCGATGGACGCCGCTTCACCATTGCGGCCGGAGATGTGATTTTCATCCCGGCTAACAAACCGCACGCTTACGGTGCCGATGATCACGCGCCCTGGTCGATCCATTGGGCCCACTTCGCGGGGACGGCTGCGGCCTCCTACGCGAGTCTGCTGCCAACCCATGAATATGTGCTCTCGATCCCGTCCGCTGATGCCAATGAAATCGCACGATTGTTTCGGGAATCATACCGGTTGGCATCCACCGGCCTTACCGAGCGCACTGTGCTGCTTGTGTCCCACACCCTGAGGTATGTGCTGGGGCGTTTGTTTTTCCAGACTGGAAGGAGCCTGAGAGGTGGTTCGCGCGCCATCGCACACGATTTGACTAAGAGCATCGAATTCATGCGCGCCAATGTCGCGCGCTCACTGACTCTTCAGGAACTCTCACGGCACACCGGACTCTCGCCGACCCGCTTCTCAGCGATCTTCCGCGAGCAGACAGGATCCTCTCCTGTCGATCACCACATCCGCCTCCGGATGCAGGCCGCATGCCATCATCTGGACACCACGGCGCTGAGCGTGAAAGAAGTCGCGGCCAAACTCGGCTACGACGACCCATATTACTTTTCCCGCATCTTCCAGAAAATCCTCGGCTGCTCCCCGCTGGCCTACCGGCGATCGGTGAAGGGGTGAACGCAAGGGCAAGGTGAACGTCGCGGAGGCTTCTGGGATCGTCCGTATGAGACTAAGATCGCTTTCCCATTCATTTTCGCGATCTCGGAAAAATTTGTAACATTTCAACCCTCAATGGGATTAAGTTGTTGATTCAAAAGAAAAGTGGCTGGACCCGGAATCGAACCGGGGACACGAGGATTTTCAGTCCTCTGCTCTACCAACTGAGCTATCCAGCCGTGGGAGGGAGTTGAAAGTATGATGGTGAATGTCCGGACGCAAGGTTTTATCGATTGAAAATTGCGTGGTGGGGTAAAAAAACTCCTATTGGCCGGGATGGATGCTGTGCTAAGTTTGCGGTGTGAAAAAAGCGACACCGCCTGTTTTCAATCCCAAGACGCCAGCCTCGATATGGATCAAAGCTCTTGCCTTAGGTGTGCTGGTTTTTTCGTTCATTCTTTTTGCAGTCTGGCAAATGGGCTCGGGCATTGCGGATGCCAAGATGACTGGGACGGTTGTGGCCAAGGATTTCAAGCCGATGGCTGAGCCGGAGAAGCAAATCACGATTCACAAGGGCGGAGATGTGAGAAGCGACAAGGTGGATGGGGACTACATCATCACGGTCGAGGTTCTTCAAAAGGACGGGACGAAGAAACCCTACACGGTTTGGTTGAATGACAAGGCGCGCTACGATGCCGTGAAGGTGGGGGACAATTTTGATGTCGGCCCCTACCTCGTGCGTTAGCGGCGTAGCCGTTTCGTTCTTTGTTTTTGAACGAATGAGAGAGGCCGCTTGTCAGATTCCTCCGCAACCGCAAAAATCCCGCCTTCGATTTTTTCAATGAGTATCAATACCTCCGAATTAACCCAGCAAGTTCAAGAAAACCGCCAATGGGTCGAACCCCTCGTCAATGAAGTCTCCCGCGTCGTGGTGGGACAAAAAGTCCTCGTCCACCGCCTCCTCATCGGACTTCTCTCAAATGGCCATGTCCTCCTCGAGGGTGTGCCTGGCTTGGCCAAGACGCTCACCGTCCGCACGCTGGCGAACTCGATTCGCACGGGCTTTCAGCGTTTGCAGTTCACGCCGGACCTCCTTCCGGCGGATCTCATCGGCACGCTGATTTACAATCCGCGCGATGGCGAGTTCAGCACAAAGCTGGGGCCGATTTTTTCAAATCTGATCCTTGCGGATGAAATCAACCGCGCTCCGGCAAAGGTGCAGAGCGCCTTGCTTGAGGCCATGCAGGAGCGACAAGTCACGATTGGCGAGCAGACCTTCAAATTGCCGGATCCCTTCCTCGTTCTGGCCACGCAGAATCCGATCGAACAGGAGGGCACATATCAACTGCCTGAAGCGCAGCTCGACCGTTTCATGCTCAAGGTGCATGTGGGGTATCCGACCCGTGAAGAGGAGCGCTCGATCCTTGATGCCATGGCCACTTCGTCTCCGCGCCTTGGAGTGGACGCGGTGGTCGGCCCGGAGGAGATCATTCGAGCCCGTGGAGTGGTGAACGACATCTATGTGGACGACCGGGTGAAGGACTACATTGTCAACATCGTGTGGGCGACTCGCGATCCCGCAGCGGCAAAGCTCAAGCTCGACGGCATGCTGCGTTACGGAGCTTCTCCGCGTGCGACCATCTTTCTCACGCTGGCGGCAAAAGCGAACGCCTTCATCGCTGGTCGCGGCTATGTGACCCCGCAGGATGTGAAAAGCGTGGGTCTCGATGTGCTCCGCCATCGTATTGGCGTGAGCTACGAGGCGGAGGCGGAATCGGTGACCACCGAGATGGTCATCGAGCAAATCTTCGCCGGAGTGCCGGTGCCTTGAGTTTGGATAAAACCGATGCCTTCCCGCGCGAGCGGGAGGGCTGTTTCCCAAGCAAGCCATGACGCGAGATCCCAAGGAAATTCTCAAAAAAATCCGCCGCATCGAGTTGCGCACCCGCAGGCTGGTGAACTCGATCTTCGCCGGCCAATACCACAGCGTGTTCAAGGGCCGGGGCATGAATTTCGAGGAGGTGCGGGAATACGCTCCTGGCGATGAAATTCGTTCCATCGACTGGAATGTCACGGCGCGGATGAATGTGCCCTATATCAAGAAATTCACCGAAGAGCGTGAACTCACGGTCATGCTCCTCGTGGATGTGAGCGCCTCGGGTCTCTTTGGCAGCATCGAACTCAGCAAGCGTGAACTGGCCGCCGAGGTGGCCTCGATCCTCGCCTTCAGCGCCATCAACAACAACGACAAGGTCGGGTTGCTGCTTTTCACCAACGAGGTCGAGTTGTTCATCCCGCCGAAGAAAGGCCGTTTGCACACGCTGCGCTTGATTCGCGAAATGCTCTATTTCGAGCCCAAGGGGAGGGGAACCAACCTCGCCGGAGCGCTGGATTACATGAATCGCGTCATCTCGCGTCGCGCTGTGGTTTTCATGATCTCGGATTTCATGGCGCCTGACTTTACGAAGGCGCTCACGGTTACAAGCAGGCGTCATGATTTGGTTGCCATGCCGGTCACGGATCCCGGCGAGAGCGAGTTGCCCGATGTCGGTATCGTCACACTGGAAGATGCGGAAACCGGCGCGCAGATCGATGTGAATACCTCGAGTCGAGCCGTCCGGCGGGGGTTGTTTGAACTTAACGAAGAGCGCATGAGGACGCTGGATAGGTTGCTGCGAAGCCGTCGCGTGGATGTCGTGCACCTTTCTACGGCCGAGGATTATCTGATACCGCTCCGGGCGTTTTTTGATCAACGCGAACGCCGACTCGCCGCATGAATCCCGCTGCATCAAGTCCCACTCCCGCCCCGCTGAATGACATCGTCGGGCCTGTCTGGTTTTGGCCGTATCCCCTGTGGATGACGATTGTCGCTGGGGTTGCTCTGCTTCTGATCCTTGCCGGGATCGTGTGGCTGCTTAAAAAACTTCTCACTCGCAAGCCCACGCCCCTGACGAATCGTCAGAAGGCCCTCGCTGCGCTGGAGGCCCTTCGCAGCGGGATCGCAGGAGCCGAGCCTTATGCATTTGGAGTGACGGTTTCCGATTCGATTCGCAGCTACATCCGCGCCGAGCATCGATTGGGGGCGACCACGCAGACTTCATTGGAGTTTCTCAATGCCATTCGGTGCAATCCACTTTTTACCGATAACGAGAAAGCTGGTCTCACGGTGTTTCTGGAAAAAACCGATCTTCTGAAATTTGCAAGAGCTGAGGCTGGCGAGCGAGAAATGCTGGACCTCCTCGACATCGCTGCTCGGTTGGTTCGAGGCGAGGCGCAGTCTGACAAATCGGGAGGTTCGGCATGAGTGCTTTGTCAGGCTTCGCATTTGCCCATCCCTGGGTTCTGCTCCTGCTTCTTACCATACCGCTTCTTGCTTGGCTGAAAGGTAAATTCGGAGGCACAGCGGGCGTGACCTTTTCGAATACCGCGATGCTCGCAAAAATCGGCAACCGCCGACGCAGCCGGGCGGGGGCGTTTTTGGCCGCACTGACCTATCTGGCGCTGGCACTCTTCATCGTGGCGCTGGCCCGCCCGCAGCTTGGCCGCGTGACCACACGCGTGCAGGCCACGGGGGTCGATATCATGCTCGTGCTGGATGTCTCACGCTCGATGCTGGCGGAGGATTTCACCATCGGTAGTCGCCGCGCCAATCGCATCGACGCGGTGAAGCTAGTCACCGAACAATTCATCCGCGAGCGTCCGAATGACCGCATAGGCCTGGTCGCCTTTGCCGGACGCCCCTATCTCGTCAGTCCGCTCACCCTCGATCACGATTGGCTGATCCGGAATCTCGAGCGTCTGCGCATTGGGTTGGTTGAGGACGGCACAGCGATCGGTTCGGCCATTGCATCTGCTGCAAACCGACTCAAGGACAAGGAGGCGAAGACGAAGCTCATCGTGGTTCTCACGGATGGCGACAACAACGCCGGCAAGGTGCAGCCCCTCACTGCAGCCGAGGCTGCCAAGGCGCTTGGTATCCGTATTTATACAATCGGAGCGGGCACTGAAGGCGAGGCGCCGTTTCCGCTCACTAATCAATTTGGACGAACCGTCTATCGCAATGTTTTGGTCAAATTCGATGAAAAGACCCTTCAGGAAATCGCCGCCATGACGAGTGGTCAGTATTTCCGCGCCACCGATACCAACTCGCTGCGCTCGATTTTTGGAGAGATCGACAAGCTGGAAAAATCCAAGGTCGAGGTCGAAAAGACCGCTCAATACCGCGACCTCTTCATGTGGTTCCTCATCCCCGGCATCGCTTGCCTCGCTCTTGAAATCCTGCTTTCCCAAACCGTATGGAGACGACTGCCCTGACATTTGGCGCCCCGCACTGGCTCTGGGCCCTTCTGGTTTTGCCGCTCATCGCGGGACTGTTTTTATGGTCTCATAAGCGAGCTCAGGCTCTTGTTGCAAAAATCGTCGCTGTGCGCCTTCGCGAGCAACTGTCTGGATCTGTGAGCCCCCTGCGCCGTATCTTGCGCGCCTCGCTTCTTGTCGCGTCCTTCGCGTTCGCCATCGTGGCGCTCGCAGAGCCTCGCTACGGATTCATTGAAAAAGAAACCAAGCAAAAAGGGCGCGATGTGATTGTGGCCATCGACACTTCGCGCAGCATGCTCGCGACGGACATGGTGCCCACCCGCCTCGCCCGCGCGAAACTTTTCACGCAGGATTTGGTCAGGCTTCTTCAGGGCGACCGAATTGGGCTTGTCGCCTTCGCCGGTTCCGCATTTTTGCAGGCTCCGCTCACGCTGGATTACAATGCGGTCACCAATGCCCTCGACGAACTGGATACGACAGTTATTCCCAAAGGTGGCACCAATATCGCGGCTGCCGTCACCGCGGCCCGCGAGGCGTTTGGCAAAGCCGAGGGACAAACCCGCGCGCTGATCATTTTAACCGATGGCGAGGAACTTGGAGCGGATGGCATTGCCGCCGCCAAGCAGGCTGCAGGTGAGGGGATTCGTATTTTTACCGTCGGCATCGGGTCGCCCGAAGGCTCTTTGATCCCGATCCGGCTTGATGACGGACGCCAGGATTTCGTTCGAGACAGCGCAGGCAAGCCGGTCACCTCCAAACTCGACGATTCTCGGTTGAAGGAAATCGCTTCAGCCACGGGAGGTTTTTTTACGCTCATAGGCCCTGATGCTGCCCGGGAGATTTTTCAAAAAGGGATCGAGCCGATGGAGCTTAGCGAAACGGGAGTCTTCAGCTCCCGGCAACCGATCGAGCGTTACCAATGGCCTCTTGCTGCAGCCACGGCCTGCCTCGCGCTCTCCCTTTTGCCAGGTGATCGCCGCCGTCGATCTTCCGTGATGGTGGCCCTTTTCTTAAGTTTCGCTCCCTGCGCCCAGGCCCAATCGGGTTTGGATGAGTATAAGAACGGCGACTTCGAGAAGGCCGGAACCGCCTTCCAAGAGCAGCTTAAGAATCAGCCCGCATCCAAGGCTCTCCAATTCAACTCGGGTGCTGCCGCCTACAAAACCGGCGACTTTGAAAAAGCCATCGCGCACTTCACAGATGCCCTCCTCGCGGAGGACCAAAAGCTGCGCGAGGATGCATCCTACAACCTTGCCAATTCCCTTGTGCGAAAAGGCGAGGCCGCCAAGGAAAACGAGGCCAAGAAGACGAATTGGAAAAACGCTCTGGAACATTACGAGGAAACCCTCCGATTGAACCCGGACAACAAACTAGCTTCTCAAAATCGCGACATCACCAAAAAGCTCCTCGAAGACCTTGAGAAGCAGGAGCAACAGCAAAAGCAGCAGGATCAGAAAAATCAGGATCAAAAAGACCAAAAAGACCAAAAACAGGACAAGCAAGATAAACAGGACAAGCAGCAGCAGGATCAAAAAGACCAGCAAAAGCAGGACCAGAAAAACGACCAGAAAGACTCAAAGAACGAGGAAAATAAAGACCAACAAAAGCAAGACTCAAAGGAGCAGCAGGACGATCAACAAAAGAAGGACGAGCAGCAAAAGAAGGACTCCGAGAAAAAAGACTCGGCCGACCAGTCCGATCAATCCAAGCAGCCAAACCCATCTGACCAAAAAAACCAGCCCACCCCAGCTCCTTCACCCACGCCGGGTGAGAAGAAGGAAGGCGAGCTCAAGAGCGCAAACGAACAGCAACAACCTCAGCCTACTCCTCAACCCGGTCAGCAGCCCCAGCCAGCAGATGCCGCCGAGGAGGAAAAAGAGGGGCAGATCAGCCCGAGTCAGGCTCGCGCGCTTCTCAACTCTCTGCGTGGTGAGGAGGAGAAGGTGAATCTCATCGAACAACAGCAATCCTCGCAAGATGTCCTCCGCGACTGGTAAGAAATTTCCAATGCACAGGCTTTCCATCATTTTTATCGCCGCATTCGCTTTTTTCCTTTGCGGCATTTCTCTTTTTGCCCAGGAGGCCACAGCCGGGCTCAGCAGCCCGGCCACAGTTGTTGGCCGCCCGGTGGAGATTGTGGTGACCGTTCGCGACGCGCGCTCCGCTGAAGTTCCTCAAAGCCTCAATGTGCCCGGTCTGCGCATCGAGCTCCTTGGACGATCCACGCGCTTCGAGATGAATAATTTCAAAATCACCTCGTCGCTCACCTACACTTACTCTGTCCTCCCTCAGCAAGCGGGTGAGTTTGATATCCCTGCCGTCGAAGTCCGCGTGGGAGACAAGACTCTAAAAACAAATCCCCTTCGAATCAGTGTCGCTGATGCGTCCGCCATGCAGCCACCGCAAGGTTTGCCCAACGCCCCTTCGCCGCAAATGCCCTCTGCAGGCGGGCAGGTGCCTCGCAGTAACGGATTGCCGTATTTCGGCGAACTCGTGCTTTCCAAGAAAAAAGCCTTCGTCGGCGAGGTTATTCCGGCCGAATTTCGTTATTACTTCAATTCCTCGATCGGTGGGGAAGTCGGCGACCGCCCGAATCTCGTCGGCGAGGGCTTCACTGTCCAAAAACTCGCCAATGTCCCGAAGCGTGAGCAGATCGTGAACGGCGAGAACTACATCGTTTTTGCCTTCCAGACGGCAATCACACCCGCAAAATCCGGGCCTCTTGAAATTCCGCCCGCGAAGCTCGAGGCCCGTTTACAGCTTCCAGGCAGCGCCCCGGCTGGCTTTGATGATTTTTTCCGGCAGTTTGGCGGCATAGCCCCGCCCGGCATGTTCACGAACATGCAGGAGGTCGGCATCGAGACCGCTCCGACAGCTCTGGAGATCTCTCCTTTGCCCAAGCAGGGGCGCCCAGATGACTTCTCTGGGGCGATTGGGAAATTCAAAATGGAGGCGAGTGTGAGTCCCAAAAAAGCGGGCCCTGGAGATCCCGTGACCCTGCGAGTTGTCATTTCAGGACAGGGGAATTTCGAGGCTATGGGCGCACCGGTTCTTGTCGGCGATGAGGAATGGCGCTCCTACCCCCCGAGCGAGAAGTTCCAGCCATCGGACTCCATCAGCTATTCAGGCGAGAAAGCCTATGAGTTTCTCCTCGTGGCACGCACAGACCAGCAGCAGACGCCCGGCATCAGGTTCAGCTACCTCGACCCCGATACTGGCAAATACGAAATTCTCACGCAGAATCCGCTCCCGGTGCAGGCACGTGCAGGCCAACCTGCTGCGCAAACCACAGAGGCTGCGCCAGACCAGAAAAAAACCGACGCGCCAGAATCTGCTTCAACTCCGAACCCTGCTCCGGCAGGCAAGGCGGGTGGCGCTTCAAGTTGGACTTCGATTCTCGTCCACCCCGCTTTCTTGATGGCGAATGCCGCCCTCGGCGTGATTTGGATTCTTGCACTCTTGGTGATCGTGTTCCGGCGTCAGGCCGCTTCTCCTGCAGGCCTCCGACGGAAAAAAATCCAAAGGCTCAAGGCCGACCTTGCCCGCTTGGAATCCTGCCCGGAAAATGAATTCACCTCCCGCGCTGTGGCTTGCCTTCTCACGGCGCTCGACACGGAGTCCAATCCGCTCGAGGCCGGTGCTCTTGTGGTCGGTCTGGCGGTGGATGACCAAACCAAGGCCCAACTGGCGAACCTTCTCTCCCGCGACGAAGAGTTAAAATACTCCGTTGGCGGAACCAAGGCTCCGGATCGTGACACCCGGGCAAAAATTCTTTCGGCACTGAAAAAAATCCCCGCATGAGAAATTCAAGTTCCATAGCCTTCTTTGCTCTTCTTTGTCTTGCCTGCACAGTTCTACCCATGCGGGGAGATGATCTTCAGCAGGCTCGTGACCGCCTCGCGCATGGAGAATACGAGTCCGCCGCCACATATTTTGAAAAACACCTTTTGTCTGCACCGCCATCCTCAGCTGCATACTACGAGCTCGGTCAGGCTCTTCAGAAATCCGAGAAGGAAGCCGAGGCGGCCTTGGCTTATCGGCGCTCTCTTCTTCTCGATCCCCGCTTTGCTCCCGCTGCTGAAGCCCTTCGAGAGGCCAATGCCCGGCTTGGGGTTTCTCCATCGGCCTCCGGTTGGCAGGCGCGCTGGGCTGAAAAAATACCCTCTGATGCGTCGGTGTTCATTGGCGCCGTCACTTTCTGGATTGGGGCCTTTCTTCTGCTTGCTGCTTTCGCACTTTCAAAAAAGCGCGCTTTACTTTTTTCCGCTGCCGCCGCGCTGCTCCTAGGCGGACTGGCTTTTTGCCTACTCGCTGCACTCACCGATCCACGGATTGTAGAAGCTCGGCAGGCTATGGTGACGAGCCTCACCGGCGTTTCCCTTTACAAAGTGCCTTCTGAGGATGCCTCTGAAAAAATCACCACACTCAACCAAGGTTCCACTGTCAAAATTCTCTCCGCCCGTGGGCGCTGGTTCCATGTCGAACTCCCAGGTGGCCAGCGCGGATGGTTTCTTCAGGATGGAATCACGCCCGTGATTCCGGCGGCCTGAGCTAATCGGGGTTGCGTCCTGTTTTTTTAAAAAAATCGTTGACGTCCCTTCCTACTCGTCGTAGAAGACTCCTCCACTCTGCGGGTGTAACTCAGTTGGTAGAGTGCAACCTTGCCAAGGTTGATGTCGCGAGTTCGAGTCTCGTCACCCGCTCCACTTCGTTTGATTTTGTCTGAAGTGTCTCAAATTACACCATGGTATAACGCCATCTTTTTGTGATTTGACAAAACGCACTCGGGTGTTATCAAGCCTGCTCGTGCACCCCCATGGAATAGTTTTTCTTCAATCAAACAGATCAAGGCGATCTGTTGTAGGTTCCTGTCGGGGAATCCTCCATTTTTTAGCGGCCTGCTTTGCCCTTTTGTCAGTAGACCCCGCATCGGCTCAGCAAAGTGTGCTTACCCTTCGCGAGGCCGAGTTCCGGAATCGTTGGTCCGGGCCGCAAGAGGATCGGGTGTCCACTCCCCAGTATTTTGAACCGGGTGGGGGATTGGACGATGAGTCTGCGAAATCGAAAAAAGACGAATTAGCGGAGGCGGAACCTGGATTCGAGGAGTCTCTCGATAACATGGCGGAAAAAATTCAAAGCGGTCTGCGATTTGGTCCGCTGGATTTTCAGTTGGGCCTGTCGAATGGCTGGGAATATTCCTCGCAGAATTCTTTTGGAGGCGGCACGGATTTTAATAATTCAAACAGTTTCTTCTCCGCTCCCACGCTTGGGATTCTTTATGAACGCGAGGTCGGTGTCTGGAATGTCTCGGCCCGCTATGGGGCCGGCTATCGCTATTATTACAACCCCGAATACACGGCTGCTGGAACCGACAACCAGAGAAACCCTCTCTCGATGACAGGCGGTATCGACCTCGGTTACAATACGAGTCGGCTCTCCATGAATCTCAATGCCAGTGCGTCCTCCGGAACGGGCTATGACCCCGTCGCCGGAGCGAACAACTGGCAGACGACAACATCCGGCGGTTTGTCGATTCGGTATATCATCAGCGATGAACTCAGCACAGGCGGTGCGATCTCTGGGACATATTCGAACACCGCTGATGCGCAGGTGGCGCCTGGCGAGACGGCCCAACCGAACAGCAATAGCCTGAGTGCCGGTGCGAGTTTTTTTACCGACTATATGGTGACTCCCAAAACCAACCTGCGCTTTGTTTTGAGTGCGGGGCAAGATTTGCAGGATTTTGAGGGAGGCGTTTCGGAGGGGCGCCGTTTTTTTGACGCGATGATTATGCTGACTTATCAAATCGCTCCCAAACTATCGGTCGATGCTGGTGGAGGTGCAGGTTATGTGTTGGATCAAAATATCCCAGATCCCGAGTATACCGGATTGAGGCCAGTTTATAATTTGGGAATCAACTACACCCCTACCGAGAAGACTTACCTTAAAGCTAAATTCGGAATGCAGGGTGCTGATGTAAAACCGAATTTCAGTCTCGTGGCTGGCTGGGATATGCGGGAGAAGACGAGGCTTTCTCTGTCTGTTTATCAGAACCAAGGCTTCTCCAGCCTGTCGCCTGACCAGTATAACATCACACGAGGTATCCTAGGCACAGTCGCGCAGCGGTTGATCAAAGGAATCAGCCTCTCTCTCTCGGCAGGTTACGAGCAATCGGAATATGTCAGCCTCACGAGCGAAAAATTGAATAATCCAGTGGAAGGTCCAGCTTCATACTGGCTAACGAATGCCTCTCTCTACTGGCGTCTCCGCGACTGGATCGGCTGGCAGAATACATTCCAGCTTTCCAGCGGCCAAGGAACCAGTGACCAAATGCAGACGACATTCAATACCAGCTTGAATTTGACCTTCTGATCTCTGTCGTTTAGTTTCTCTTTCGAATGTTAGCATCTTTCTCCCTTCGGCCGCGTTCTTTGGTTGTTTCCGCAATCGCGGGACTAACGATGAGTCAGGTTGTTCTGGCAGCCCCGCCTGTTCTTCCGGCGCCTCAAACCCAATCCGATCCGACTTCAGCTACTCCCGCTGCGTTCCGGCAGGAATCTCCCGCATCTGCTCCCCGAGCAGTTGGCTCCGATCGCGCGATGGGCGTGGACGCTCCTATTCCCTCTCTCATGGCAGGCGAGGGTGACTATATTTTGGCCTCTGGCGATACCTTGGATCTCATGGTGTATCGCGAACCCGATCTGGGAATGAGGTCGAAAATTGCCCGGGATGGTCGGGTGCAGTTGCCGCTCCTCGGCGAGGTCAAGGTCGCTGGAATGAGTGTGCGTGATGCACAGGAGCATATACGGAAACTCTACGATGCCGATTATCTCGTTGACCCGCAGATTTATCTAAACATTGCCTCCTACACCCAGCGAAAGATCACTGTGATCGGTCAAGTCTCACGGCCTGGTAGTTACGAACTTCAAGGCAACGAATCACTCGGTATTTTAGAGGCCATCGGCATGGCAGGAGGTTTCACTCGAATCGCCGATACAAAAAATGTCGTCGTGAAACGCCGCACCGGCGAGAAAGTGGAGACCATTAAAGTCAACACCAAGCGCCTGGAGTCGCCGGAGGGCGGTAGTTTTCAAGTTTTACCCGGCGACATTTTAACAGTCGGCGAGAGTTGGTATTAACCCCACGCAGCACGAACTGGAAAATTATTTCGGATGAGCAAGGAAATAGACACCAAAACACCACACACTCCCAGTCCCGCTCCGATTCAGGAGGCTATTGATTGGCGCGAGTATTTTCATGCCGTTGTAGACAGGCTTTGGATCGTCATTCTCTGTGTTGTGCTGGGAGGCATCTATGCGGGAGTCAATCTTTCCAAAGTCGAAACAAAATACCGTGCTCGTGCGGTGCTTTTCATCGAGCAAGACAAGGCCCGCATTCTTGATTCCAAAATGGAGCAGGTGCGTGATGAGCAGATTCGTAGTATCGACATGATCAATACGGTGGTTGACCTGCTTCGCAGTTACCCCTTCGCGCAGCGTGTTTCCGCGCGGTTGAAGCTCGATCAGGACCCCCGCTTTCTCGCAGCTGCAGGAATTTCAGCCCGCGACGCATCGCCTGACCGTGTAGCGGCGGCATTGAGTTCCATGTCGGCGGCGGTTTATCGCACCAATACCCGTCTCATCGATTTGATGATCACCTCTGCAGACCCGAATCTTTCGGTGAAGCTCGCGAACGCCTACTGCGACGAGTATATCCGCTATGTTTTCGAGAGGCGTTCGGACGCCTCCAAATCGGCCACGCAGTTCCTTCTCGAGGAGGCAGACCGTCTCAGAAAAAAAATGCGCGTATCCGAGGAGGCCATGCAGAGCTTCCGCGAGCGGGAGCGCGCCGCTTCGATCGAAACCATGCTCAGCTCGGCTCAGGCCCAGGTCTCCGAAATTTCGAATGTTCAGGCTGAAATTCAGAAACGCATTCAGCAGATTGACAGTGACTTGGCTGTCGTGAGGGCTAATAAAGGTGCGGTCGAAGAGTTGCTCTTCCTTCCAAGTGTCGCTGCCGAGCCGAAGGTTGCCCAATATTCAGAGTCCCTGAACGCCCGCCAGCGCGAGTTGACCCTCCTCTCCCAGCGCTATCGTGCAAAGCACCCCGCTTACATCTCCGTCAAAACCCAGATCGACCTCACAAAGGCCGACCTGCGTCGCGTTCTCAATGATGCCGTCAATCTTCTTGAAACGGCCCGCAACCGACTCGAAGTCCAGGCAAATGAAACAAAAATCGCTCGCGAGAAAGCTGAGGGACGACTTCTGGAGGTCACTTCCAAATCTATCGAGTATAATGACATCAAGCGCGAGCAGGAGACCGATCAGGCGCTTTATAACTCGGTTCTTTCGCGATTGAAGGAAGTGGACATTACCAAGCAGCTCACGGAGTCCCCTGTGCGTATTCATGAGCCAGCCGTAGGCGCAGCGCCTATTCGGCCCAGCGCAACGAAAACTTGGATGCAGAGTCTCTTGGGTGGTCTGGCTGCCGGTATCGGCCTCGCCATCGCGCTTTTCATGTTGGATACGAGCATCAAGACGGTCGATCAGGTGGAGCAGTTCACCGGTGTGAATGTCATTGCTGCCATTCCCAAGCTGAGTCTTTCGACTCGAGCCAGTGTTCTGGTAACCAACGAAGAGCGCTCCGGCATTGTGGCAGAGTCGTTTCGATCGCTTCGAGCGTCGCTCACGATGCACCGTCTCAACGAAAACGCACGCACCTTTCTTTTCACCAGCTCCATGCCAAGTGAGGGCAAAACATTCTGTAGCTCCAATTTTGCTGTGACGCTTGCGCAGCAGGGATTCAACACGCTCTTCATCGACGCCGACCTTCGCAAGCCGGGTGGCTCGATTGTGTTCTACGGCGAGAACCGCAAGCCTGGCCTCTCCGAGTTGCTCATGCGTTCCTGCACGATGAAAAATGCAATCATGTCGTCGCATATCGATGGCCTCAGTGTTCTCACAGCCGGTGGTCGCGCGCCGAACCCCTCGGAGTTGCTGACCTTCGAAAATCTAGAGCGCGTCATGAGTGAGGCCCTTTCAAAATATGACCGCGTTGTCGTTGACTCCGCACCACTCCTCGCGGTGAGCGACACTTTGCTCGTCGCTCCGCATGTTGACCTCTGCACGCTGGTTGTCCGCGCTTTTGGCACGCCGCGTAAGATGGTGGCCCGCGCCATCAAGTCCCTCGAAGAAATAAAAACCCAACCCGCAGGCTTGATCCTGAACTTCCTGCCGAGTGGGCGTGGGGGATATTATGCCTACTACTATTCGGGTAAATACTACGGTTCCTATGGTGCCAAGGGCGTTTATGGTGAGTAAACATCTATGAATACCACCACTACTCAATCACCCGGCAAGACTTGGATGATCCTCGGAGGCATCCTTTCCATCCTTGTCGGATTCTTTGCCATCAGTGCGCCAGCATTGTTCTCGTATGTCATTACCGCCTTCATCGGCGCGCTCTGTCTGGTAAGCGGCTTTATTGGATTTTTTCAATCCCTCTTTGCAAAAGATGTGCCGCACCGCATTCTTACCGCATTGTCGGCTGTAATTCGCCTTGCGGCTGGTTGCGCGCTTTTCGTTTTTACGCAGTCGGGCATGGAGACGCTTACGCTCATTCTCGGAGCAGTTTTTTTTGCTGAAGGCCTTGTCTGCATAGGCACTTCTTTTCGCCTTCGCGCGAACTCAGCTTGGATTTGGCTCTTTCTGAATGGCGTGGTCGCATTAGTTCTTGGAGGGATGATCTACGCCCGCTGGCCGCTTGATTCGGAATGGGTCATCGGCGTGCTCTATGGTATCCAGTCGATCTTCAGTGGCGTGGCCATGCTGATGCTCGGCTTTGCCATTGGGAAAAAATCCTGATCCGCGAGTGGACGGATGATGGCATCCGCTCCCAACAACCGCCCGTTGGATAAAAACCTGCGATTGATATTTTTTAGAAAATCGTAAGAGTCCTGCGTCAGGGTGAAAAAGACGACGCATTATATCGCACAGGGTTTCGAAAAAATATCCAACGACCTCGATTTTCTCATGGGTTGCCTGGAGGAGGTTCTCAGGGAGTTGGGGGAAAACGCAGTGGCCGACCGCCTGCCATGGGTAGGTTCCAAGGAGGCGGGCTGCGAGGGATTTGAGCAGGCCACATCGATCGCGTTTCAATTGCTCAACATGGTCGAGGAGAACACGGCTGCACGCACGCGCCAGCTTCGTGAAATCGAATCCGGCGGGGAAGCGGAGCCGGGACTTTGGAGAAGTCGGCTCGCCGAGTTGTCCGCTTCGGGAATGTCGCCTTCAGAAATCGCTGCTCTTCTTCCGACGCTCTGCATCGAACCTGTTCTGACCGCTCATCCGACCGAGGCGAAACGCGCGGCCGTCCTCGAGCAACACCGTTCTCTCTATCGCCTTTTGATATCCCGCGAAGGTCAATCCCTCTCGGCGAACCAGCAGCAGGCCTTGCGCGAGGAATTCAAAGTCATTTTAGAACGCCTGTGGAGGACCGGCGAAATTCTGCTCGAAAAGCCGGATGTCGCCACGGAACGGCGCGGCGTCATTTATTATTTGCGCGAGGTTTTCCCTCCCGCCTTGGCGCGCCTCGATCATCGTCTCCGCGAAGCTTGGCGAGGCGCAGGCTTTGATCCCTCTCTGATTGCCGATCCCTTGGGAATGCCCAAAATCCGCTTCGGCACATGGGTTGGAGGCGATCGGGATGGGCATCCGCTTGTGACAGCTGCCGTCACCGAGACCACGCTCTGCGACCTTCGCCTCAGCGCCTTGATTGTTCTGCACCGCGAGTTGGAGGATTTGGCGGCCAACCTTCCACTCTCAAGCAATTTTCAGGAATTTCCGGAGGATCTCCAAAGCGCACTCGACAAGTTCCGTCGTGAAACGCCTGCTCTCGCTCAAACATTGTCGCAGTCGTATTCCGACGAGCCATGGAGGCAATTTGTTCTTCACCTTCAGAACCGTCTGCCGGTTTCGACCGGGGAAATCGAAGACGCGAAAATTCTGGAGAGCGGCGTTCGTTTTCGACATCCATCCGAACTCGAAGCGCATCTGAAACAACTTTCCGAGGCACTCCACGCCGGCGGTGCCGGACGCCTTGCGGATTTTGCCGTGAATCCCGTGCGTCGTGCGCTCGACACTTTTGGTTTTCACCTGGCGAATCTGGATATCCGTCAGAACAGTCGCTTTCACGATCTGGCTATTGATGGACTCCTCGAGGCAGGAGGTGCGGAGGATCACAAGTTCTCGGAGTGGAGCGAGGATCGACGCCTCGCGTTTTTGGAAGAAGAACTCCGCTCGCCGCGCCCGTTTCTGAGCGCGGGAACTCCTGCGGGTCGAGAGTCGGATGATGTCCTTGCTTGCTATAATGTCCTGCGCAACCACATCGCCAAACACGGAATCGATGGAATCGGATCCCTGATCGTTAGTATGACCCGCCGTCTTTCCGATCTGCTTGCCGTATATTTGCTCGCGCGAGAGGCTGGCTTGGCGAGGTGGACGGAGGATGGGCTAGTGTGCGACCTGCCGGTCGTCCCGCTTTTCGAGACCCTCGACGACTTGGAGCAAGGACCAGGCATCGTAAGGCAATTCCTGAAACATCCGGTCACGATGCGGAGCCTTGATTTTCACCGCAAAAGCGCGAATGAAAAATCTTCCAAACAGCGCAGCCTCCCTGTGCAGCAGGTCATGATCGGCTACAGCGACAGCAACAAGGATTGCGGCATCTTCGCCAGTCAGTGGGCACTCCACCAATCTCAAAGCGCCTTGGCCCAAGTCGGGCGCGATGCGGGTGTCAAAATCCGCTTCTTCCACGGACGCGGCGGCACAATCAGCCGAGGCGCGGGGCCGACCCACCGTTTTCTGTCCGCGCTGCCGCAGGGCTCCGCGCGCGGGGACCTGCGCGTCACCGAGCAAGGCGAGACCATTTCCCAAAAATACGGCACCATCTCCTCTTCCGTTTACAACCTCGAACTCCTACAAGCTGGCGTTGCGGCTGTTTCCTTCCACGACCAGCCTGCTCCCATCGATGGCAAATTCAGCGAGGCCTGCGAATTTCTCTCGGCAGCCAGCCGGGATGCCTACACCGCACTCATCAGTCATCCGAATTTCATGTCCTACTTCTCGGAGGCCACGCCGATTGATGCCCTTGAGACGAGTCGCATTGGGTCGCGCCCCTCGCGGCGCACAGGCCAGCGCACGCTCGCCGACCTTCGCGCGATCCCTTGGGTCTTCAGCTGGAACCAAAGCCGCCATTATCTTCCCGGCTGGTTCGGTGTCGGATCCGCTCTGCAAAGCCTCCAAGCCGAGCGTCCCAAACTTTTTCAAAATCTGCGCGCCAACCTCAAAAAGTCGCCATTCCTCTACTATGTGCTGACCAATGTGGAAACGAATCTCGCCAGTGCGGATCGCGAGATCATCGCCATCTACGCCGGATTGGTCGGCGATACGAAGGTGCGGAAGGAGATTCTGAACATCATTCTGACAGAATTTGATTCCACCCGCGAAATGATGTCCCTCGTCTTTGGCGGTGCTCTGGAAAAACGCCGCCCGCGCATGCTGAAAACTCTCGCCTTGCGCGACTCTGGTCTTCGTGCGCTCCATGTTCACCAGACGAAGCTTCTCGCCGAGTGGCGCGCTGCGGAGCCTGCGGCAAAAAACCGCCTTCTTCCCGAAGTTCTTCTGAGCATCAATGCCATTGCCAGCGGCCTTCGCACCACCGGGTAGGTCAAACTAAAAACTTCACCGCCCGCTGCCGCCTGTGTAGGGTTTGCGTTTCAATCCAAGATTCATGGGCAACATCTACAACAACATCGTCGAAACAGTCGGCCGCACACCTCTTGTAAAGCTCAACCGCGTCACTGCCGGGCTTCCCGCCACGATTGCGCTCAAGTGTGAATTTTTCAATCCCCTCGGAAGCGTGAAAGACCGCATCGGCATGGCAATGATCGAAGACGCCGAGCAGCGTGGCATTCTCAAGCCCGGCACGGTCATCATCGAGCCCACCAGCGGAAACACCGGCATCGCCTTGGCCTTCGTGGCGGCCGCCAAGGGATATAAAATGATCCTCACCATGCCTGAGACGATGAGCCTCGAGCGCCGCACCCTCCTTGCCATGCTTGGCGCAAAACTTGTCCTCACTCCCGGGTCCGAGGGGATGCGCGGAGCGATCGCAAAAGCCGAGGCGCTCGTTCAAGAGACTCCCAATTCTTGGATGCCCCAGCAATTCAACAACCCCGCAAACCCCGCCATTCATATCAAAACCACTGCAGAGGAAATCTGGAGCGATACGGATGGCAAAGTGGACATCATTGTCGCAGCGGTCGGAACCGGCGGCACGATCACTGGCTGCGTGGAAGCCCTCAAGCCCCGCAAAGCCTCTCTTCAAGCCATCGCCGTCGAGCCTAAGGATTCGCCTGTCATTTCCCAGACCCTCGCGGGCGAACCTCTCAAACCCGGCCCGCACAAAATCCAAGGCACTGGCGCCGGATTTGTTCCCAACAACCTCCACTTGAAAAATTCCGCTGGAGAATCCCAAATTGTCGAGTGCATTCAGGTCACCAACGATGAGGCTTTTGCCATGGCTCGTCGCCTTGCCAAAGAGGAGGGCATTCTCGGTGGCATCAGCACCGGCGCTAATGTCCACGCGGCTATCCAAGTCGCCAAGCGCCCGGAAAATGCCGGTAAACTCATCGTCACCATCGGCTGCTCAACCGGCGAACGCTACCTCAGCACCGCCCTTGCCGACGAAGCCCGCGCGGAGGTGGGAGCCTGATGGAACCCGCACAACAACCCGTTCTTCAAGGCCCTGTCCTTGATGACTCCTCGCTGGAGTGGGATCTTTTCTGGGAGAAAAACAAATCCCTCATCCTTGGACTCCTTGCCGTGATCGTCATCGGAGGCGTGGGCGTGGCCGCATGGTTCGCCTACTCTTCGAATCAAAATGCATCTGCGCAAAAACTCCTCGCCGAGGCGAAGGGAATCTCGGACCTCCAAGCGGTAGTGGAGAAATTTCCGAAAACCATGCCTGCTGCCGATGCGCTCATGCAGATCGCCTCAGCGGAACGCGAGGCCGGAAACATGGAAAAATCCACCATGGCCTTCCGTGACTTCCTGAACCGCTTCCCCAAGCATCCTCTGGCAGGCGGGGCTCTTCTCGGAGTCGCGATGAATCAAGACGCAGCAGGTGATGTCCAATCAGCCATGGCTACTTGCCAGCAGGTCGTCACACAATTCCCGCAAAGCTACGCAGCTCCCTTTGCCGCCTATACCGAGGCCGAAATCCTCCTTCGTGGATTCCAGATCGAAGAGGCCCGCCGTGGTTTCAACATGGTCGTAACCCAGTTTCCGGCATCACCCGCCGCCCGTATGTCCGCTGGCCAACTCTCCCGCCTTGGCGGAGAGGCCCCTGCTGCTCCGCAACAATAGCGGGCGGGATCTGCTTGGGCTGCCGCCCTGCCGTAGTTGAAATCCCACTAGGCCATGATCGCGATCACCATCGACAAACTCGTAAAAAAATTCGGTGACGCGGTGGCGTTGAATGGCATCTCCCTCCGCATCGAGCCGGGCGAGTTGTTCTTTCTCCTCGGCCCCAGCGGATGTGGAAAAACGACGCTCCTTCGCAATATCGCCGGCTTCTACATTCCCGACGAGGGCCGTATCCTTTTCGGCGACGAGGATGTGACGAACCTCCCTCCCCACAAGCGCAACACGGGGATGATGTTTCAGAGTTACGCCCTCTGGCCGCACATGACGGTGGCCAAAAATGTCGCCTTCGGCCTTGAAGAACGGCGCGTTCCCAAGGCGGAAATCCGCCAGCGTGTCCAAGCTGCGCTGGAATCCGTGCAGATGGGTCCGTATGCGGAACGAAAAATCGCTCAACTCTCCGGCGGACAGCAGCAACGCGTGGCACTTGCCCGGGCTTTGGTGATCCGTCCCCGTTGTGTGCTTCTCGACGAACCGCTTTCCAACCTCGACGCCCGGCTCCGCTTGGAGATGCGCTCTGAGATTCGTCGTGTCTGCAAGGAGAACGGACTCACGGCGATTTATGTCACCCATGACCAAAAGGAGGCCCTCTCGATTTCCGATCGCATGGCCGTGCTTGAAGGTGGGCGGATTGCTCAGATCGGGACGCCGGAGCAGGTTTATCGCCGCCCCAAAACGCGCGTCGTGGCGGACTTCATCGGCGAAACAAATTTCCTCAACGGCAAAATCCAAACCCTCGATGGCGCTAAAGCTCTAGTTGAGACAAGCGAGGGGCTTTTCGAAGGATTCCTCGGCGATCCCGAGTGGAAGCCCTCTGCGGGAGATGCTGTCTCGCTCAGCATCCGGCCCGAAAGTTGGTCGCTTCGCTCGGCTCCTACCGCGATGAATTCCGTGAAGGGTCGCATCGGCGAGTCCGTCTATCTCGGCGAGGTGGCCCAATACCGGCTTCGGGGCTCTGCGCACGACTTGAAGGTTTTTGAATTGAATCCACACATCTCCGCCCGTGGTCAGGGACAGGAATTTTTTGCCGTTGCGAGTGTGGATGATGTCGTGGTTCTCAAACCCTGAGCTGCCATGAGCCCACGAATCCTTCTGGTGCTCGCGGCTCTCGTCCTTGTGCTGGCAGTGCCTTTCCTGCTCAAACCTCGCCAAAATCTCCTCGCGAGCGCTGACGAGACGATTGTAATCATCTCCCCCCACAATGAGGCGGTCCGGCACGAGTTCAGCGTCGCCTTTGCGCGGCACTATAAAAACAAAACCGGCCGCTCGATCCGCATCGACTGGCGTCTGCCGGGTGGAACAAGCGAGATTTCTCGATTCCTCGCCGGGGAATACCTGGCTGCCTTTGAATACGCATGGACCTCCCAAGGCAAAACCTGGGTGCCGGAACTCGCCGCTGCGTTCGACAATCCAAGAGTCAAACTCCCGGATGATTCCGTAGCTGACACGCCCGAGCAGGCGGTGCGACGGTCTTTTCTGAACTCCAGCACCGGCATCGGCATCGATATCTTCTTCGGCGGTGGGTCTTATGATTTCGAGCAGCAGGCTAAAGCCGGACGCCTTGTTGCAACGGATGTGATCAAAAGCCACCCGAAATGGTTCGCCGAGGATTCGATTCCCCAGAGCGTTTCCGGGGAGCAGTTCTACGACCCCGGCGCACTGTGGATCGGCGCGTGCCTTTCTTCCTTCGGCATCTGCTACAACACCGATTCCCTCCAGCGCCTCGGAGTTCGGGATATGCCCTCATCTTGGAAAGACCTCACAAATCCTGTGTTCTACCGTCAGGTCGCCCTCGCGGATCCCACCAAGAGCGGATCGGCCGCGCGGGCTTTTGAAATGGTCATCCAACAGCAAATGCAGGAACTCGTCAGGGCGACCGGTCGCAGCGATGAGGATATCCTTGCGCTCGGATGGAAGCGCGGATTGGAGATCATCCAAGCCGCCTCAGCGAATGCCCGTTACTTCACAGACTCCGCACCGAAAATACCGCTCGATGTGTCTCTCGGCGATGCGGCGATCGGGATGTGCATTGATTTTTACGGCCGCTTCCAAAGTGAGGCGGTAAAAATCGGCGATGCGCCATCGCGCCTTCAATACTTCACACCAGCTGGCGGATCCTCCGTGGGCGTCGACCCGATAGCCCTCTTGCGTGGAGCTCCGAACCGCGCTGCCGCCGAGGAGTTCATAGCCTTTGTTCTCTCCCTCGAGGGCCAAAAACTCTGGAACTTCAAAGTGGGCGCACCGGGTGGGCCAACGAAATACGCCCTCCGCCGCCTACCGATCCGCAAGGAACTTTACTCGCCGGAATACGCAGCGCTGCGCTCTGATCCTGAAGTTCAACCCTACGAGGAGGCCCGGCTTTTCACCTACACCGCCGCTTGGACAGCACCCGTTTTTCGAGTCATGGCGTTTATCATCCGGGTCATCTGTCTCGACCTCCACCATGAGCAGTCGGAGGCCTGGCAGGCGCTTGTGAAGGCAGGATTCCCCCGCGAAGCTTATAAAAAATTCACCGACCTCACGGCGGTCGATTACATCGCTTCCAAGACAACACTCAAAGAAGCTCTCACTTCTAAAAACCGCCTCGACGAAGTGCGGCTCGCCAAGGAACTCGCGGACCAATTCCGCCAACAATATCAGGAGACCGCCAAGTTGGCTCGGGAGGGAAAATGAGTCAGCAATTCTCCAGACTCGTCTTCCTCGTCACCGCCGTTTTCTTCGCGTTGTTCTTTCTCTGGCCGATCAGCGAGACGCTCTATGGGGCTTTTATCGGATCGGATGGAAAATTCACGGTCGACTACATCGCCGAGGTTTTCCGGAATCCGCTCTATGTCGAGGGACTCTGGAACTCGCTCCAGATGGGGGTTTGGAGCACACTGCTTGCCTCTCTCATTGCGATCCCGCTCGCTTGGATGAGTGACCGTTTCCTTTTTCCCGGAAAATCCCTCCTTGGTGCGCTGGTGCTGGTTCCCATGATCATGCCGCCGTTTGTTGGCGCGATCGGTATCAAGCAAATCCTCGGCCAGCAAGGCGCGCTCAATGCGCTTCTGCAAGACATCGGCCTGCTCGATCCATCGCACCCCGTGGATTGGCTGGGCGAGGGGAGGATCTGGGGCGTCATTGTTCTCAACGCTCTCCACCTCTATCCGATCCTCTATCTCAATGTCCTTGCTGCCCTCGCAAATGTGGACCCTGCGATGGAGGAGGCTGCGGAGAATCTGGGATGCACCGGGTTCCGTAAATTCCGCCGCATCACCCTTCCTCTCATCATGCCGGGCATCTTCGCCGGTGGGACCATTGTTTTCATCTGGTCATTCACCGAACTCGGCGTGCCGCTCATGTTCGACTTTACCCGCGTCACCTCGGTGCAGATTTTTTATGGCATCAAGGACATCGGGGCAAATCCCTTCCCCTTCGCGTTGGTGGTTGTCCTGCTCTGCGCGACGGTTCTGCTCTATGCCGGCAGCAAGTTGCTCTTCGGGCGCGAGTCTCATGCCATGATGGCGAAGGCGACGAGCCAAGGCGGTCCCCGCCAACCCGGACTGGCCATGGGGCTCTTTTGCTCGGGGGTCTTTGGCTTGGTGACTTTCCTTGCCGTCCTGCCTCACATCGGCGTGATTCTCGTGGCTTTTTCCACGGATTGGTATCAAACGATCCTGCCGAGCGGGTGGACGCTATCGCATTTCGAGGCCGCATTGGGACACAATCTCACGCTGCCTTCGATCCAAAACAGCCTAAAATATGCCGGCCTGGCGACCATTCTCGACCTGATCCTCGGAGTGGCCATCGCCTATGTCGTGGTTCGGACGCGTCTCGCAGGGCGGCAAATTCTCGACGCCATGGCCATGCTTCCTCTGGCCGTGCCGGGCTTGGTTTTGGCATTCGGATATCTGGCGATGACGCAGGAGGGAAAGCCCTTTGCTTTTCTGAATCCCACCATCGACCCGCTGATCATTCTTGTCATTGCCTACTCGGTGCGGCGGCTGCCGTATGTGGTCCGCTCGGCGGCGGCAGGATTTCAGCAAACCAGTGTCACGCTCGAGGAAGCTGCGCAGAACCTTGGATGTCCACCGCTACGGACGCTTCGAAGGATTACTATTCCTCTCATCGCAGCGAACCTTCTCGCAGGCGGATTGCTGGCATTTTCCTTCGCCATGCTCGAGGTCAGCGATTCACTCATTCTCGCCCAGAAGCAGCAGGATTTCCCGATCACGAAGGCCATTTACGAGCTTTATCAACTGCTCGGCGAGGGACGCTTCGTCGCAAGTGCTCTCGGGGTATGGGCGATGGCCTTTCTGGCTGTCACGATCATCGGAGCCAGTCTCATTCTCGGAAAAAAACTCGGCGCGATCTTCCGCGCATAACCCCTCTACGCCTTGGCTCGTCGCAGCGTGTGCAGGGTTATCTCGGGCGGGCAATTCCAACGCGCGGCAACGCCGCATGCACCGGTGCCACGGGAGGTGTAGCCTTGCAACGATCCATGTCGCCAAGCTCCGGCGATGAATCGGCGGGGAGACTTGCATGGAACGACAACATCAGACATCCTGACCTCTCGGGAAAACGGATGACCTGATTGGGCGGTAGACGAGGCGGAGGGTGGTGCCGGGATAGCAGATTTCTGTGGCGTTGAGTTCGGTGCATAGGGCTTCGAGGGTGGCGTCG